>NZ_JBICWT010000010.1:117564-441984 GCF_043199955.1 Streptomyces sp. NPDC048514
CCCGGGCATGCGCCCGGGCCCCGACTCGGCGGCGAGATTGACCCCTTCGAGGGAACGCTTCCGCGTGGCGCGCCGATCCGCTCCGCCCGTGCGCGCTCTGCCCGGCCGGGCCCGGCCCGGGCGGTGGGCGGGCGGCGGCCACGCTCCCGCTGCGATGCGGAGCGCCGGCTGGGGTCAGCTGCCCGAGACGGCCAGCTGGTCGGCCAGCCGGTGGGCCTGTGCGAGGAGCGCGCCGTAGGTGGCCAGCTCGTCGGGGTCGTCCGTCACGGAGCGGACCAGGTCCCGGCGCAGTTCCTGCAGCGTCTCCCGTAGGTCCGCCACGGCCTCGTGCAGTTCGTCGTAGCGCTCGTCGGTGAACCGGCTGTGGCTGTAGAGCCACAGCGCGTGGGCGGTGCGGCAGAGGAACTCGGCGTAGCGGCGCGCGAGTTCGGGGCGCGGTGCCGTGCGGCCCTCGGCGGCGGCCTCCAGCACCGTCCGGGTCACTCCCGCGGTGTGCACGGCCGCGCAGTCCAGGACCACGACGGCGTCGTCGTACTCCTTGCCCATCGCCGGGACGGTGCCGGTGCGGCGGAGCCGCAGGTTCCCGCGCAGGCTCTCCCGGCTCCAGCCGACCGCCGAGTGGGCCTCCTCCACCTGCTGGCGCAGTCGCAGGGCCCGGTCGTGCCAGACGCCGGCCTCCTCGGCGTCCCAGCGCCCCTCGGCCAGCCCGTCCGCCACGGCCCGAAGGATGTCGTGGGCCTCCTCGGTCGCGTCCCGCAGCACGGCCTTGCTGTCCCGCAGATACAGCGGCGGCCGGATCAGCGCGTTGACGGCGATCCCGACCACCGCGCCGAACAGCGACTCGCCGAGCCGTGCCGCGGACGTGGCGACGGTGACCGAGCCGTTGGTCAGGACGAACAGGGCACCGGTGGCCGCGTAGATGCCATGGCTGCCGAGGCGTCCCCACTGGCCGAGCAGCATCGCGAGCGGCAGCACCACCGCCATCGCGACGACCGTGTCGTGCAGGAGCAGACCGATCACGGTGGCGACGACCGTACCGGCGGCGATCGCCGCCAGCTGCTGCAGGCCGTGCGCGATCGACCGGTACACGGTCGACTCGACCAGCACCACCGCCACCCACGGCGCCACGAACGCCACCGGCGCGTGCAGCCACCAGCCCGCCACCGCCCAGGCCACCCATGCGGCCAGCGCCCCCTTCAATGCCTGCACGGTCAGGTCGCGCTCGCGACCGGGCCCGGCACAGGCCGCTCGTATCCAGCGCGCCGCGTCGAGCAGATCACGCCCCAAGGACTGCCACGTCATTCGTATCCCACGCACACGGCCCGGGTGCCACCCCGGGCCCCGTCCATGCCCCCGGCCTGCGTCTCACGCCGTTGTGAATGCCTTCGCGTCGAAGGGGTACGACGACGGCGGCGCCGTCTCCTTGGGACGAGGAGGCGGCGCCGCCCTTCTGGACACGCCCCGTGGCGGCGGGCTGCTACGGTCTGCAGTCCGTCGTTCGCACACCGTCAGTATTCGCCCGTCGCTCCGGGCCCATGGTCATACGAGCGACGATCGCCTGTTCCAGGGAACAGCTGATCCCGTGTTCGATCAGGGCAGGCAAGCAGGCGGGCAGGCGGGCTGCCGGGTCGTCGGGCCCTCGCGGAGGCCGAGGCGGAGCCGGTGCGTCACGACGGTGCCGTGCGCAGGGCGTTGAGCACCGCCCAGACGACCGAGACGAACGGCACGGCCACCACCGCGCCGATCACCCCGGCCACGATGCTGCCCGCGATGACCGACACGGCAACGACGAGCGGGTGCAGCCGCACCGCCCAGCTCAGCACCAGTGGATGCAGCACATGCCCTTCCAGCTGGCCGATCACGACGATGAGCACCAGCACCGCGGCGGCCGTGACCGGCCCGCGCCCGGCGAGCGCGACGATCGTGGCGACACCGAGCGCGACCGGGGAGCCCACCAGCGGCACGAACGCCGCGAAGAACTCCAGCAGTGCCAGCGGCAGCGCGAGCGGCACCCGCAGCACGAGCAGAGCGACACCGACCAGTACGGCGTTGGTGGCGGCCACGATGATGATGCCGCGCGTGTACCCGGCGAAGGTCCGCCAGGCCGCCTGCCCCGCGCGGTCCCAGGACGGCCGGGCGCCGCCCGGCAGCAGCCGGTCGCGCGCCCAGCCCCACAGGTGCTCACCCGAATGGAGGAAGAACACCGAGGCGAACAGTGCGAGCACACCGCCCGTGACCAGCTCGACCACCCGGCCGAACTCGTTGACCGCGCTGCTCAGCAGGGACGACCGGTGCGCGGACACATAGCGGGTCAGCTGGTCCTGGAGGTCGGAGAGTCTGCCGGGGCTGAGCCGGAACGGCGGCCGCTGCAGCCAGTCCTGGATACGGTGCACACCGCCCCGGAAGTCGTCCACCAGCCGGGGCCACTCGCCCGCCACCGCGTTGCCCACCAGTGCGAGCAGGGCCAGCAGGCACAGCAGGCTGCCCACCAGGACCACGGCCACGCTCAGCGGCCTCGGCAGCACCCGGGCGAGCAGATCGGTCGGCGGGCGCAGCACCGAGGTGACGACCAGCGCGAGGAACAGGGCGACGGCGATGAGCTGGAAACTGCCGAGGACACTGAAGACGCCGTAGACGACGACGCCGACGGCGATGAGCCGCCAGGCGTAGGCCGCGGCGATCCGCAGCCACGGCATCGTCCGTACGGCCTCGAGTCCCTGCGGGCCGGGGCGTGCGGCGGCCGGCAGCCGCACGGAGTACGCGGGCCGGCTGCCCAGTACCGCGCCCTTGGCCCGGCGTCCGCCGCTCCGCCCGGCCGCCCGCCGACGCGCATCGCCCACCACTGCTCCCGCCTGTCTCCGTCCCGGTCGCTGACGGTCGGTCACATCCAGAGAACGGTAAGCGCAAGGCGGGGGAGCGCCCCGGCAACGCGCCCGCGCTCCCGGGCGCGGGACGGTCACAGGAATTTCACGAGCGGCGAGGCTGGGGGGCGCGAACCGGGGGACCCGGCTGGTCTCATCGGTTCGGAGGGAGAACCTCCTGTGATCATCATCGCGGTGCTGCTGCTTCCGGTCCTCAGCGTCCTGCTGTACGGACTGGACCAGGTGGAGGACCGGTGGGTCGCCCGGCCCCCGGGCCCCGGCTCCCGGCACGCACGTCCCGGGAAGCAACGCCGTACGCGGGCGGGCGGTCCCTGAGTGGCGGGCAGCTCGCACCGGGTTTGCGGGGGCGCGCGTCAGCACCGGGCACGCGGAAGGGCGGCCGCCTGGTATGCGGGCAAGCCCCCGGCGAGCGGGCGAGCGGGCGAGCGGGCGAGCGGGCGAGCGGGCGTGCGGGCCGCACCCGCGTACGCGCGCGGGGCGCCACGTGGGCGGGCGGGGCGTCTACCGGTCCGTCCGTGCGGCCGTCGCTCCGTCGGCGCACCGCCGGTAGAGGGAGACGGCCTTGCCGAGTTCGATCCGCTCCCGCTCCGGCAGGGTGCCGCCCTGGGCGTAGTCCAGGAGGTGCTCGGCGACCGTACGCAGTTTGACGTTGGTGCGCTGCGAGACCTCCCGCAGCGTCCGCCAGGCCTCTTCCGGCGCGAGCCGCCCGAGGACGACGACGGCTCCGATGGCCTGATCGATGACGGCGTGCGAGGTCACGGCCTTCCGCAGCTGCTGATTCTCTTCCACAAGCCGGGCGTTCTCCGCCGCCAGATCGGTACTGGAGAGCAGGGCCAGCGGCTGATGCCGGGAGAGGGCGAAGAAGGCCATCGAGCACCTTTTCCGGAAGGGGGCGTCACCGCATAGCCTGCCCGGTAGGCACGTGCACATGCAGTGAACCGGCAACGCCGATCACGGTCACGCCGGGCATTCCGGCGCCGTGCGGCGACGCCGTGCCGCGATGCCCGTGCGGTGACGCTCGTGCCGTGGTGCCCGTGCGGTGACGCTCGTGCCGTGGTGCCCGCCCGCGCTCCCAGGCGCACTCCGGCCGGGATGCCGGGTGAACTCGCCCGCTCCTAGGTGTACTCGGCCGCGCGGCCCACCGGCAGCAGTTCGCGGATGTCCGCGGGCAGCGCGCCGGCCATCCGCTCGGTCAGTTCCGGGGCGAGGGCGGCATCGAGCACCTCCAGCACGGCGACGGCGTCCCGCAGCGCTGTCTCCTCGTCGGTGCCCGCCCGGTCGGCGACACGGCCGGCGAAGGCGGTCAGCCCGAACCGCTCGCCCGTCGCGCCCGAACCGGTCCCAGACCGGCCGGTCGCCTCCCGCATCGCCGCCGCCATGTCGGGCGGCAGCTGAGCGGCCACATGCCGGGCCAGTCCGGCGGGCAGCCGCTCCGACAGGGTGCTCACGACCGCGTGCGCGGCCCGCTCGGCGGTATTCCGGTCGGGCAGGTGGGCAAGCACCTGCACCTTTCCGATCAGCTCCTCGTGATGCATGACACCCGTCCCTTCGTCAGGAGCACCTCTCGACGCCGTACGTCCCGCGGCGGTCCGGCGGAGGGCGCCGGGGCGAGGCGGCCCCGGCCGAGTACCCCGCTCGCGCCCACCCTCGCGGCCCGGCACGCCGGCCGGTCGCCGTACCCGGCACACGGCGGTCTACTGGTGATCCGGACTCCGGACACCGGTGTTCCGGAGTCCGGCGGACACCCGAGCCGGTGGCGTCGTGGCCTCGCCGCGGGGCAGACGCCGTGACGAGCACAGGCGGAGCGACGTGCGAGGTGTGCATGGCAGGAGTGGGGCTGGCGGCACCGTTGTGGGACATCCACAACGGCCAGGGACCACGGCAGCTGGCCGAGCTGGGACTGGCGTTGCTGCTGTCGACCCTGATCGGCTGGGAACGCGCGGCCCAGCAGAAGAGCGCCGGCATGCGCACGCACACGCTCGTCGGCATCGCGAGCGCGCTGATGATGGAGGTCTCCCAGCACGGGTTCACCGCGGTGCTCGGCCTGGAGAACGTCTCCTTCGACCCCTCCCGGGTCGCGGCGCAGATCGTCTCCGGGATCGGCTTCATCGGCGGCGGACTGATCTTCGTGCGCCGGGACGCCGTACGGGGCCTGACGACGGCCGCCACCGTCTGGCTGACCTGCGCCGTCGGCATGGCCTGCGGGGGCGGGCTGCCCGTGCTCGCCCTGGCCGTGACGGCACTGCACTTCCTGGTGGTGCGCGGCTACCCCCGGTTCTCGGCCCGCCTGATCCCCGGCACGGCCGCGGCCGTCTTCGAGGCGCGCCTGACCTACCGGACCGGCACCGCCCTGCTGCCGCGCCTGATGCAGACATGCACCCGGCGCGGATTCAGGATCGTGCAGTTCAAGGTGGAACGGCTGCCGGGCCGCACGGACGACGCCGCACGGGTGCTGCTGGAGCTCGAGGGCACCGACGACCCCGCGCGGCTGACGGCGGAACTGTTCCAGGACGAGGGTGTGCTCGACATCGAGCTGATCCCGGCGGCGGACGACGAATGACCGGCGGGCCCGGCGTTCGGACGATGGCGAGCGGTGGGCCCGGCGCCGGACGACGAATGGCCGGCGGGCCCGGCGTTCGGACGATGGTGACCGGTGGGCCCGGCGCCGGACGGCGCATGACCGGTGGCGTCGCTGTCCGTCGAGCCCGTCACGACTCGCTCGGCGTGTCGCGGCGGCCGGGTTCAGCTCTCGGTCGTCCGCTGTGTCCACGTCCAGGCGTACTGCAGCCAGTCCGCCACCGTCAGGGCGCCGAAGCCGCCGCAGACCAGCCGGGTGAACCGGGGCGCCGCCGCATAGGAGCAGATCAGAGTCCCCGCCGCCCAGGCGGACGTACAGAACGGGCAGGCCAGCAGGTCGCCGACGGCCCGCCGGACCCCGCTGCCCCGGGGGTCGTCCAGGACCTCGCTGCCCTCGCCCGCACCCGTACGACGGGTGAACGGCGCCCGGAGGAAGCTCGTGACCTTGTCCCGGGTCAGCAGCCGTGACGCTCTGTAGGAAGCGGTCCCCAGCAACGCCACGTCCCACGCGGGCACCTCCCGGGGCAGCCGGACCCCCCGCTGCCGGGCCACCAGCGCGAAGCCGCCGGCGCCCGCCACGAAGACGGAGGCGAGGACGGCGTAACCGCCCAGCGGGACGTCGCCCTGGTCGTCGTAGTGTGCGGCGTCCGTCGTCATGAGACCTCCCAGACCCCCCGCGGTGCATGCGCGCCCCGTCCGGGCACGAGCAGCCCGCACCGAGTTCCCCCGCGCGACGGGTCGACACGTGACCGGCGGCCCGGGGAACCGGGGTGGGGCGCGGTACGTGGGACCGAGGCGGGGCGCGGCGCGTCGGCCGGCGTGCGGGGGCCCGGCGTGGCAGCGGTGCTTGGGCCGGCGTGGGGCCCGGCGTTGCGGCGGTGCGGGGGCCGGCGCGTGGGCCGGTGTGGGGCCCGGTGTTGCGGCGGCGCGTGGTCCGGGGTGGCGGCGGCCGTCCGGGGGACCGGCGCCGGGCGCGGCGGACGTGGGCGGAGCCACATATGACCTGGAGCGCATCCCCTCCCGGCCCGACGGGATGCCGGGCTACGGTTGCGTGGCGCCCTGACCCCCACGTGTTTCGGACGGCCCGGCTGTGCCCACTGATCTGTCCCCCCTCATCGCCGCGACGGCGCGCTGGCTCACCGGCGCCTATCCGTCGTGCGGCGGCGCACTGGCCACCGCCCTGTGCGAGGCGCAGGCCCGGCAGGCCGTGACCGTCGCCGCGTGGCTGCGCTACCCGACCGAGGTCGACGCGGCTCTGGTCACCATGGCGGGCCCCGGGGGCGCCGCCCGCCTCGACTGGATCACCGGAGCCGAGCCGGCCGGCGACCGGCCGGCCGAGGAGTGGGCCTGGCGCACCTGGGTGGACGAGGTCGTGGCCAGCTGGGCGGCGGGCCTGCTGACCGACCCCGAGCTGGCCGGACTGGCCGTCGCCGCTCTCGCCGACGGTGAGCACGCCTCGGGAGCCCCGGTCGAGTTCCGGCGGCTGGTCGCCCCCGGCGACGGCGACCGGCGGGCCGCCGCCCTGCTGCGCCACCCAGACCTCCTCGCGCCGGTGACGGGCCTCCACCACGAACAGCTCCTCGACCGGCTCGCGCCCGGCAGGGCCGTCGCCGCCTGATCCGATGCGCTCCGGATGGAGCAAGGGAACCGAGGCGGGCGGGCGAAACGCCGCGACGGTTCTTCACGGCGTCCCGGACAGGGACGAACATGTCGTGTCATGGACATTCTGCTCGTCGCCAGCGCGTTCAACAGCCTCACCCAGCGCCTGTACACCGACCTGTCGGACCACGGGCACCGCGTGGACGCCGTACTCGCCTCGCACGGCCCCGACCCGGTCCGGGCCGCCGTACGCGAACTGCGTCCGGATCTGGTCGTCGCGCCGATGCTCAAGACGGCCCTGCCGGAGGACGTGTGGCGGGAGCACACCTGCCTGATCGTGCACCCCGGGCCGCCCGGCGACCGTGGCCCGTCCGCGCTGGACTGGGCGGTCGCCGAAGAAGCACCCCGGTGGGGCGTGACCGTGCTCCAGGCGGAGGCGGCCATGGACGCGGGCGCGGTCTGGGCGGCCGAGCAGTTCCCGGTACCGCCCGTCGGCAAGAGCGACCTGTACCGGGGCGAGGTCTCCGACGCGGCCGTGACCGCCGTCCTCACGGCCGTACGACGCTACGCCGGCGGCTCCTACAAGCCCCTCCCGCAGACCGACAAGTCGATCGGCGTCGTCTGGCGCGACGCCTTCCGGCAGGAGCGGCGGCGCATCGACTGGGAACGCGACGACACCGCGACGGTCCTGCGCAAGCTGCGCGGCGCCGACTCACAGCCGGGCGTCCTCGACGAGCTTCTCGGCCGGGAGGTCTTCCTGCACGGCGGGCATGCCGAGGACCGGCTGCGCGGCCGCGCCGGCGAACTTCTCGCCCACCGTGCGGGCGCCGTCTGCCGGGCCACCCGGGACGGCGCCGTGTGGATCCCGGAACTGCGCCCGCGCCGGAACTCCGGCGACCCCGCACCCTTCCGGCGCCCTGCCATCTCCGTCCTCGCCGGCCTCACGGATCCCACAGACTCGACCGGCCTCACAGACCTCACAGGCGAAAGCGCGGCCGCACGCCTGCCGGAGGCCCCCGTCCCCTTCGAACTGCCCTCGGACCGGCGCACCTGGACCGATGTCCGCTACCGGCAGCGCGGTGACGTCGGCTTCCTCGGCTTCTCCTTCCCCGGCGGCGCGATGAGCACCGGCCAGTGCCGCCGGCTGCTCGCCGCGTACGAGTTCGCGCTGACCCGCCCCACCCGGGTCCTCGTGCTCGGTGGAGCCCGCGACTTCTTCTCCAACGGCATCCACCTGAACGTCATCGAGGCGGCCCCCGACCCGGCCGGGGAGTCGTGGACCAACCTCAACGCCATGGACGACCTGGTCGAGGCGGTACTGCGCACCACCGACCGGCTGGTGGTGGCCGCGCTCGGCGGCAACGCGGCCGCCGGCGGCGCCATGCTCGCCCTCGCCGCCGACGAGGTCTGGTGCCGTATCGGCACCGTCCTCAATCCGCACTACCGGCGCATGGGCCTGTACGGCTCGGAGTTCTGGACGTACACCCTGCCCCGCCGGGTCGGTGCGGAGCAGGCCGAGCGACTGACCACCGAGGCGCTGCCCGTCAGCGCCGCCACCGCCGAACGACTCGGCCTCGTGGACCGGCTGGTGCCGGCCACACCCGAGGGCTTCACGGCCGAGACCGAGCGACTGGCGGCCGGGCTCGCCGGCGAGCCCGGCCTGGACCGGCGCGTGGCCGCCAAGGCCGCGGCCCGCGCCGCCGACGAACGGCAATGCCCCCTCACCGACCACCGGCGGACCGAACTCGCCCGCATGCACGCCATCTTCTTCGACGCCGGCGCCCCCTACCACGCCCTGCGGTCGGCCTTCGTCCGGAAGACGCCGAGCGGCTCGCCCAGGCCCCTCGCCGCACCGGCCGGAGACCTCCGGTGACGCCGCGCATCCTGGTGGCCGGCGTCGGCAACATCTTCCTCGCCGACGACGCCTTCGGCCCCGAGGTGATCCGTGCCCTCGAACACCGCCCGCTGCCGCCCGAGGTCCGGGTGCACGACTACGGCATCCGCGGCATGGACCTCGCCTACGCCCTGCTGGCCGGCTGCCACACCGCCGTGCTGGTCGACGCGGCCCCGCGCGGCCACCGCCCCGGCACCCTCTCCCTGATCGAGGCCGAGCCCCCCGACGGCACCGTCGCGCCGGAGGCCCACGGCATGGACCCGGCGAAGGTGCTGGCCCTGGCCACCCACCTGGGCGACGAGCCCCTGCCCCGGGTGCTCGTCCTGGCGTGCGAGCCCCAGACGCTGCCCAGCGGCGACGACCTCTTCCCGGACCTCAGCACCCCGGTCCGGGAAGCCGTCGGCCGGGCCGTGGACGCCCTGCACGCGCTCGTACCCGCGCTGCTCGCCGATCCCACCGGCCCCCTGCCGGCATTGGGCCGCCCGATGGAATCAGAGGCCCCGCGCCCGGCTGCGCTGCCGGACGCGGCGCCCGGCTGAGCCGAAGATCGGTGGGACCCGGGCCGCACGCGACGCGGCCCGGGCCCCGCCCCCGCATCCGAGGAGCAGCCCCATGTGCCGGTCCGACGTCAAACAGGCCGTCCTGGCGAAGAACGACGATCTGGCCGCGAACCTGCGCGCCGACCTCACCCGCCAGGGCGTGACCGTGGTCAACCTGCTGTCCAGCCCCGGGAGCGGCAAGACCGAACTCCTCGGCCGCGTCCTGGCCCGCGCGGTGGAGCGCGGCGTGGCGGTGGCCGCGCTCACCGCCGACCTGGCCACCGAGAACGACGCCGTCCGGCTGGCCCGTTCCGGCGCACCCGTCCAGCAGGTGCTCACCGACGGACTGTGCCACCTGGAGGCCCGCCAGGTCCGCGCCCGGCTGGAGGGCTGGCTGCCCGCGGACACCTCCGTGCTCTTCGTGGAGAACGTCGGCAACCTCGTCTGCCCGGCCTCCTACGACCTGGGTGAGACCCTGCGGATCGTGCTGATGGCCGTCACCGAGGGCGAGGACAAACCGCTGAAGTACCCCACCGCCTTCGGCTCCGCCCATCTGGTCGTCATCACCAAGACCGACCTCGCCGAGCCGGCCGGCTTCGACGAGGCCGCCTTCCGGGCGAACGTGCACCGGGTCAACCCGGGGGTGGAGATCGTACGGTCCTGCGCCCGCTCCGGCGTCGGCGTGGGCACCCTCCTGGACCGCGCCCTCGCCGCCCGGGACGCGGCCCCGGTGCACCGGCCGCCCCTCGCCCCGCACCCGCACGGTCACCACCACCCCGCCTCCGCCACCCCTGCCGTATGACCGCCCCGGCCGCCGGACCGGTCCGGCGCAGGCTCACCGTGCACGGCACCGTGCAGGGGGTCGGTTTCCGGCCGCACGTGCACCGCCTGGCCGCCGGTCTCCGCCTCGCCGGATTCGTCGGCAACACCGGCGACGGGGTGCTCATCGAGGTCGAGGGACCGGCGCGGGAGGTGGACAGTTTCTGCGACCGGCTCGCACAGGAGCCGCCACCCCTGGCCGCCGTGACCGGCATCCTCCGGGAGCCCCTGCCCGCCACCGGCGAGAGCGGCCCCTTCGCCATCCGCTCCACCGACCGGGCCGCCGGCCGCACCCAGCTCCCGCCCGACACCGCGACCTGCGCCGACTGCCTGCGCGAACTGTCCGATCCGGCCGACCGCCGGCACCGGCACCCCTTCATCACCTGCACCCACTGCGGCCCCCGCTTCACCATCGCCACCGGTATGCCCTACGACCGTGTGGCCACCACCATGGCCGGTTTCCCGATGTGCCCCGCCTGCGCCCGGGAGTACGGCGATCCGGTCGACCGGCGCTTCCACGCCCAGCCCGTCGCCTGCCCCCAGTGCGGCCCGCGGGTCACCCTGGTCGCGGCCGACGGCCTCGGCGTGCGCCCGGCCCGCGACGCGGACGCCCTGGCCACCGCCCGGGCCCTGCTCGCCGCCGGGCGGATCGTCGCCGTCAAGGGCGTCGGCGGCTACCACCTGGCCTGCGACGCCTCCGACGCCCGGGCCGTCACCACCCTGCGCGGCCGTAAGGAGCGGGGTGGCAAGGCCTTCGCTGTGATGTGCGCGGACCTGCCCACGGCCGAACGGATCGCGGTCCTCACCGACGCGGAACGGGCCGCGCTCACCAGCGCCCGCCGCCCGATCGTCCTGCTGCGCCGCCGCTCACCGGCAGCGGGCCCCGCCCTCGCGGGGGAGGTCTGCCCCGGCAGCCCGCACATCGGCGTGATGCTCCCCTACACCCCGGTCCACACCCTCCTGTTCGGGCTGCCCGGCGATCCCCCGGGCCCCCGGACGCTGGTCATGACGAGCGGCAACCGCTCCGGCGAGCCCATCGTCACCGACGACACCGAGGCACTGACCCGGCTGGCCGGCCTGGCGGACGCCTGGCTTCGCCACGACCGGCCCATCGCCGCCCCCTGCGACGACTCCCTGCTCCGGGTCCGCCCCGACGGCACCGAACAGGTGCTGCGCCGTTCCCGCGGATACGTGCCCCGCCCGCTGCGCCTGCCGGTCCCGGTCCGCCCCACCCTCGCCGTCGGCGGCGACCTCAAGAACGTGCCCTGCCTGGGCGAGGGCGACCGCGCCTGGTTCGGGCCGCACATCGGCGACATGGGCGAGCTGGCCACGCTGGAGGCCGCCGAGCGGGCCGAGCGGCACCTCATCCGCCTCACCGGAGTCACCCCACGGCTGGTGGCCGCCGACCGCCACCCCGGCTACCACTCCACCGCCCGGGCCCGCACCCGCGCCGCCCGGCTCGGCCCGGCGCCCCCCGCTCTGGTCCAGCACCACCACGCCCACATCGCCGCCTCCATGGCCGAACACGGCCTCGACGGCACCGTGCCGGTGATCGGCGTCGCCTTCGACGGCACCGGGTACGGCGACGACGGGACGGTCTGGGGCGGCGAGATCCTGCTCGCCGACTACACCGGTTACCGGCGCTTCGCCCGCCTGGCCCCCGCCCCGCTGCCCGGTGGTGACGCCGGTGTGGTCAACCCCTGCCGGCTGGCGCTGGCCCGGCTGTGGGCGGCGGGACTGCCGTGGGATCCGGCGGTGCCGAGCGTCCTCGCCTGCTCGGACACCGAACGCGCGGTGCTGCGCCGGCAACTGGAGCGGCAGGTGGCCTGCGTCCCGACCTCCAGCATGGGCCGGCTCTTCGACGCCGTGTCGTCCCTCGTCGGGATCTGTCACCGCTCCGGATACGAGGCCCAGGCCGCGATGGAACTGGAGGCGGCGGCGACCCGGGCGCGGGAGGCGGACGCACAGGCGTACCCGTTCGGTCTCGGCGACGAGGGCGGCCTCGTGTGCAGTCCCACGCCGATGCTGGAGGCGCTGCTCGCGGACCGCCTCCGTGGTACCCCCGCCCCCGTGCTCGCGGCCCGGTTCCACCGCGGCGTGGCACGGACCGTGGCCGAACTGTGCCGGCGGGCCCGCGCGGCCGGCGGCCCGACGACCGTCGCCCTCACGGGAGGCGTCTTCGCCAACGCCCTGCTGGAGGAGGAGAGCGCCGCCCTGCTCGCCGCGGACGGCTTCAGGGTGCTCCGGCACGGTGAAGTACCCCCGAACGACGGCGGGTTGGCGCTCGGCCAGCTGATGGTCGCGGGAACAGCAAACAACCAAGAGACGGAGTGACCCATGTGTCTGGCAGTGCCCGGCAAGGTCGTGTCCATCGATCATCGCGCCGATCCCCTGACCGGTCTGATCGACTTCGGCGGCGTACAGAAACAGGCGTGTCTCGAGTACCTGCCCGACGTACGGGTGGGGGAGTACGTGATCGTCCACGTCGGGTTCGCGCTGCAGCGCCTCGACGAGGAGTCAGCCCGGGCGTCCCTGGAACTGTTCGAGCAACTCGGGCTCCTCGAGGAGGAGTTCGGCGACGCCTGGCAGCAGGCGGAGCGGCAGGAGAGCGGGAGTGAGGCCCGGTGAAGTACATCGACGAGTTCAACGATCCAGGGCTGGCGCGCCGGCTGCTGGACGAGATCAGCGCCACGGTCACCCGGCCGTGGGCCCTGATGGAGGTGTGCGGCGGCCAGACCCACTCCATCATCCGGCACGGCATCGACCAACTCCTGCCGGAGAAAGTGGAGTTGATTCACGGTCCCGGCTGTCCGGTGTGCGTCACCCCCCTCGACGTCATCGACAAGGCCCTGGAGATCGCCGCCCGCCCCGACGTGATCTTCTGTTCCTTCGGGGACATGCTCCGCGTCCCGGGCACCGGCCGGGACCTGTTCCGGGTCAAGGGCGAGGGCGGTGACGTACGGGTGGTGTACTCACCGCTCGACGCCCTCGACCTCGCCCGGAGGAACCCGGACCGCCAGGTCGTGTTCTTCGCCATCGGCTTCGAGACGACGGCCCCCGCCAACGCCATGGCCGTCCATCAGGCCCGCCGCCTCGGCCTGGACAACTTCAGCCTGCTGGTGTCCCACGTGCGGGTCCCCCCGGCGATCGAGGCCATCATGACGGCCCCCAGCTGCCGGGTGCAGGGCTTCCTCGCCGCCGGGCACGTGTGCAGCGTCATGGGCACCGCCGAGTACCCGGAGCTGGCCGAGAAGCACCGGGTGCCCGTCGTGGTGACCGGCTTCGAGCCGCTGGACATCCTCGAAGGCATCCGCCGGGCCGTCCATCAGCTGGAGCGCGGCGAGCATCGGGTGGAGAACGCCTACGCGCGCGCCGTGCGGGACCAGGGCAACCCGGCCGCCGTACGCATGATCGAGGACGTGTTCGAGGTCACCGACCGCAACTGGCGCGGCATCGGCCGGATCCCGGCCAGCGGCTGGCGGCTGACCGACGCCTACCGCGGCTACGACGCCGAGCACCGCTTCGACGTCACCGGCATCCGCACCGAGGAACCCGCCGTGTGCCGGGCCGGCGAGGTCCTGCAGGGGCTGATCAAGCCGACCGAGTGCGAGGCGTTCGGTACGGCCTGCACTCCGCGCACCCCGCTCGGCGCCACCATGGTCTCCAACGAGGGCGCCTGTGCGGCCTATTACCTGTACCGCCGGATGAGCAACCCGGCACCGCACGGATCCCGGATCCCGCGTGAGGAGATGAACCCCGTTGGCTGATCTCGCCACCGAAGCCACCGAAGCCACCGAAGCCACCGAAGCCACCGAAGCCACCGGAGGCGCCGGAGCCGCGGGAGCTGCCGGGCTCGTCGAGGCCGCCGGCACCGCCGCGGGGGCCGTCGCCACGGCCGTCGACCCCGCCGGCTGGACCTGCCCCGCACCCCTGCGTGACCAGCCGGTCGTCGTCATGGGCCACGGCGGCGGCGGCGCCCTCTCCGCCGAGCTGATCGACCAGGTCTTCGCCCCCGCCTACGGCAACCCCACCCTGGCCGCCCTCGCCGACTCCGCCGTCCTCGAACTGGGCGGCGCACGGCTCGCCTTCTCCACCGACTCCTACGTCGTACGGCCGCTGTTCTTCCCCGGTGGCAGTCTCGGCGACCTCGCCGTCAACGGCACCGTCAACGACCTGGCGATGAGCGGTGCCCGGCCCGCCTACCTCTCCACCGCCTTCATCCTGGAGGAGGGCGTGGAGCTGGCCGTCGTCGAGCGCGTCGCGCGGGCCCTCGGCGCGGCGGCCGAGGCGGCCGGCGTCACCGTCGCCACCGGCGACACCAAGGTCGTGGAGTGCGGGCACGGTGACGGTGTCTACATCACCACCGCCGGCGTCGGCCTCGTACCCGAGGGAGTCGACATCCGCCCGCAGCGCGCCCGGCCGGGCGACGCCGTCATCGTCAGCGGCCCGATCGGCCTGCACGGCGTGGCGATCATGAGCGTGCGGGAGGGCCTGGAGTTCGGGGTCGAGATCGCCTCCGACACCGCGCCGCTGGCCGACCTCGTGGCGGCCATGCTGGTGGTCACCAAGGACATCCACGTCCTGCGCGACCCCACCCGGGGCGGCCTCGGGGCGTCCCTCAACGAGATCGCCCGCGCCTCGGGCACCGGTGTGCGGCTGCGCGAGCGTGCAGTCCCGGTCCCGGACGAGGTCGCGAACGCCTGCGGCTTCCTCGGCCTGGACCCGCTGTACGTGGCAAACGAAGGCCGGCTGGTCGCCTTCGTGCCCCCGCAGCACGCCGAGGCCGTCCTCGCGGCGATGCGTGCCCACCCCCAGGGCGCCGGCGCCGCCCTGATCGGGGAGTGCGTGCCGGACCACCCGGGCATGGTCGTCGTCGCCACCGGCCTCGGCGGCACCCGGGTGGTGGACCTGCCCCTCGGGGAGCAACTGCCCAGGATCTGCTGAACCGGCCCCCGGCCCCGCCGTCAGGTCGGGGCCGGGACCGGCTCGACGTCCGTGATCTCCAACTCACGGCCGCTGCGCAGCTCCCGCGAGGGCCGGTCGCAGGCCGGACACCAGAAGAACGGCGGCATGCCGACCGCGAACTCCTCGGCACACCCACCGCACCACGCCAGCGCGGTGACCTGCTCCACCACTAGCCGCGCCCCGGCGAGCGCCGTGCCGTCGCGCGCCACCTCGAAGGCGAAGTGCAGCGCGTCGGGCACGACGCCGGCCAGCTCGCCGACCCGGACGGTCACCGACGACACACCGTCCGCGCCGTCCGAGCGGGCGATCTCCTCGGCCTGCTCCACGATCGCGGTCGCGATCGACAACTCGTGCACGGCGGCCCCTCAGGGGTAGCGGCGGTTCGCGCGCAGCCCACCGGTCATCCGGTAGATCCGCAGCTCGCGCACCATTCCGGGCAGCTCCTTGATGAGGAGAGCCGTCACCAGGCCACCCACCAGGGCGGCCTGTGCCATCAGCACCTGGCGTCCGGTCGTCACCGTCCTCGCCGTCCTCGCCTTTCGGCAGCGCTTCTTCACGGTCACTTCCCGCCTCTCATCCCGGTGAGATGTTCGGCATGACGTCCAGCAGGGCGTCGTGCCGCTTCCAGTGGATCCCGGTGGAGCGGCGGGCGTCGGAGGTGCCGTCCCGGTGGAATCCGGTCTGATGGTCGTGCGGGCCCCTGTTGCCCTGGTGCAGCCCCGCCACATGCCGGAGCATGTCGGGCTTCGCCTGAGGACGGCCCACTCGGATGGTGCCCATGATCGATCTCCTTCCAGGCCCTCACGACCGCTCGGTGAGCTCCGCGAAGAACCGTTCCACGGCCGGCCACACCCGGCCGCCACCGGACAGGCCCCGCCACTCGCGGCGGACCAGGGCGACCATCCGGTAGCAGTCGTCGACCGGCACGATCCAGTGTTCGTCGAGGCCGCGCACGGTGTTCACCAGCAGCGCCTCCACGTCGGGTGCCACGGACGCGAGCTGCGGACACGTCGCGACCATCCGCTGCCAGGCCGCCGCGTCCACCTCCCAGCGCATCGCCCCCGCCGGGCTCGGTCCCTGCGCGGTGACCGTGCCGTCGGGACGTGGCACGAAGAACACGAGCCCCACCGGCACGCCCAGCAGCGCCGTGTCCACGGCCGGCAGCCGGACCCGGCGCCGGGGCACGAGCCGGTACCGGCCCGCCCCGTCGTCGGCGAACAGCACCGAGCACGCCCGGCACACGCACCGCACCTCGGCTGCCTCGGCGTCGTACAGGTGCGGGTGCTCGCCGGGCACGTGCGCGGCGCACAGCTCGCAGCGCTCCTCCTCGGCCGCCGCCGCCCGGTCGGCGGCGGAGCGGATGACCCGGGCCAGGGCTCCGTCCACGGTCACCGCGCCTCCTGCGACTGCGCCGCGGTCCGGCGCGTCAGTGTGGTGAGCGGGACGAACGCCGGGGCCGGGCGCTCGGCGTCCGGCGGCGCGGTCTCCACCGCCGTCAGCTCCGGCGCGGCCGCCAGCACCGCGGCCTCGACCGCCCCGGCGACATCGGCGGACCCGCTGCCGCACCCGCCCCCGCAGCCGCCGCCCGTGCTCAGCCGCACCCGGCCCACCCGGCCGTCGACGCCGGCCCACTCCACGTCGCCGCCGCGCTCGCGCACCGCGGGCCGCAGCCGCTCGACCGCCCGGGCCGCACGCCGCTCCGCGGGCTCGGGGTGGACCTGGTGCAGCACCAGCAGGTGCCCGAGCAGCTCGTCCTCGACGAGGCGCTCCCGCAGCGGCGCGTCCGCGTGGTCCAGCACGCGGCCCAGGGCCTCGCCGTAGACCTCGGTCAGCAGGGTCACCGCTTCCAGCGCCGGGCCGGGCGCGGACTCCAGCTCCGCCAGCACCTCGTCCAGCCGGGCCAGCCGGGCCTCCACGGCCGGGTCCGGCAGCCGGACGGCGTCAGCCATGATTCGCCCCGTACGTGGGCGAGTGCACGGTGGTCAGGGTCTTGCCCTTGCCCATGTACATGTGCACGCCGCACGGCAGACACGGGTCGAAGCTGCGCACGGTGCGCATGATGTCGACGCCCTTGAAGTCGTCGGGCCCGTTCTCCTCGAAGATCGGCTGGCCCTGGACGGCGTCCTCGTAGGGGCCCGGGGTGCCGTAGATGTCCCGGGGGCTGGCGTTCCACGGGGTGGGCGGGTACGGGTGGTAGTTGGCGATCTTCTTGTCCTTGATCACCAGGTGGTGCGAGAGGACCCCGCGCACGGCCTCGTGGAACCCGCAGCCGATCGCCTCGTCGGGCACCTCGAAGTTCTCGAAGACCTTGGTGTCGCCGTCGCGGAGCATGCCCATCGCCTCCTCCAGGAACTGCAGGGCCATGGCGGCGGCGTAGGCGACGAAGTACGGCCGGGCACGGTCCCTCTCAATCGTGTTGCTCCACTTCGGGATGTGCCACTCCAGCGTGGTCTCCGGCAGCGACTCGCCCTTGGGCAGGGAGATGCGCACGCTGTTGCCGGTGGCCTTCACGTACGGCGTGTCGACCAGGCCGCTCAGCGCGGTCGACCACAGCCGGGCGAGGGGCCCGCCGCCGGTGTCCAGCGCCAGGTGCTCGCCGCTCTCCGGGTGAAGCCAGCGCGGGCTCATCACCCAGCTGTAGTTGCCGTCGAAGTCACGCTTCTGCGGCACCGGGACCGTCGTCTGGTTCCACGGGTGGCGCATGTCGACGGGGTTGCCGAGCGGGTCGTGGGTGACGAACGGCTGCTCGTTGACCCAGTCCTCGTAGAAGGAGCTGCCCAGCATGATGCGCAGACCGAGGTTGATGTCGATCAGGTTGTTGGTGACCAGTTTGCCGTCCACGATGATGCCCGGGGTGACGTACATCGCCTTGCCCCACCGGTTCATGTTCTCGTACCGGTAGTCGACGACGTCCGGGTCCTGCCAGGCACCCCAGCAGCCGAGCAGGATGCGCCGCTTGCCGACCTCCTCGTAGCCCGGCAGAGCCTCGTAGAAGAAGTCGAAGACGTCGTCGTTCATCGCCACCGCCTTCTTCACGAAGTCGATGACACGCATCAGCCGGGCCAGGTAGTCGGTGAAGGTGTTGGGCTGCGGCATCGTGCCGACGCCGCCCGGGTACAGCGTGGACGGGTGGACGTGCCGCCCCTCCATCAGGCAGAACATCTCCCGGGTGACCCGGCTGACCTTCAGCGCCTCCTTGTAGACCTCGCCCTCGAAGGGGTTGAAGGCCTTCATGATGTCGGCGATCGTGCGGTAGCCGTGGATGTCCCCGCGGGGCGCGTCGGTGCGCTCCGCGCGGGCCAGCACAGCGGGGTTGGTCGCCTTGACCATGGCCTCGCAGAAGTCCACGAACACCAGGTTGTCCTGGAAGAGCGTGTGGTCGAACATGTACTCGGCGGCCTCGCCGAGGTTGGTGATGTGCTCGGCCAGTTTCGGCGGTTTGACGCCGTAGGCCATCTGCTGGGCGTAGTTGGAGCAGGTGGTGTGGTTGTCGCCGCAGATCCCGCAGATGCGCGAGGTGATGAACCCGGCGTCGCGCGGGTCCTTGCCCTTCATGAAGACCGAGTAGCCGCGGAAGAGCGACGAGGTGCTGCGGCACTCGACGACCTCCTGGTTGGCGAAGTCGATCTTCGTGTAGATGCCCAGGTTGCCGATGATCCGGGTGATCGGATCCCAGGACATGTCGACGATCTGGGCCGGTTTGCGCGCCGTGCCCCGGGAGTCGGTTGTGGTCATGTGCGGTGGTGCCCCTCGCTGTTCGGGTCCTTCGGGACTGAGGCTGGTCGGAGGAAGGGTGAGGTCACGCGCGCCAGCGCGGGTCGAAGCCGCTGGTCAGCTTCTGCTTGTTGTGGCGCCACTTCGGCTCGTGGTTGACCATGTCGTTGGTCAGTCCGCGCAGCCGGCGGATGACGGCGCCGTACGGCTTGATGACGAGGGACGACAGCGTGCCGCCCGGCGGCTCGTCCATGAACGGCATGAACGCGTCCGGGAAGCCCGGCATCGTGCAGCCGATGCAGATGCCGCCCACGTTCGGGCAGCCGCCGATCCCGGCCATCCAGCCCCGCTTGGGCACGTTGCAGTTCACGACGGGCCCCCAGCAGCCGGTCTTCACCAGGCACTTGGGCGAGTTGTAGTCGAGGCCGAAGTCGGCCTGCTCGTAGTACGAGCCCCGGTCGCAGCCCTCGTGCACGGTCTTCCCGAACAGCCACTGCGGGCGCAGCATGTGGTCCAGGGGCGGCGGGGGAGCGGTACCGGCCGCGTGCTGAAGTACCCAGATCAGGGTCTCCATGAAGTTCTCCGGCTGGATGGGACAGCCGGGCACGTTCACCACGGGGAGTCCGGCCTGCGACGTGAAGTCCCAGCCGAGGTAGTCCGCGAGCCCCATGCAGCCGGTCGGGTTGCCGGCCATGGCGTGGATCCCGCCGTACGTGGCACACGTTCCGGCCGCCACCACCGCCCAGGCCTTCGGCGCGAGCTGGTCGATCCACCAGTTCAGGGTCTGCGGCTCGCCCGTCTCCGGGTCGTTGCCGAACGACGTCCAGTAGCCGTCGCCGTCGATGATGTTCTGGTTCGGGATCGACCCCTCGATGACGAGGATGAACGGGGCCAGTTCGCCGCGCGCGGCCGCCCGGTAGGGCGCCAGGAAGTCCTCACCGCCCAGGCTAGGCGACAGCACCTTGTTGACGAGGTTCACCTTCGGCAGGCCCGGGATCAGACCGAGCACCACGTCCTCGATGGACGGCTGGTCCGCGGCGGTCAGCGAGACGGTGTCACCGTCACAGCTCATGCCCTCCGAGATCCACAGGATGGTGATCTCGTCGAACCCCTTGCGCGCCTCGGCCCTGCCGGGCTCGGAGCCGACTTCGCTCGTTCCGCTGTGTGTGGTCATGTCTGCGGCCTCCGTTGCAGCCGTTCTCGGAGTCGGTCGTGGGTCGCGGCCGTCGGGGCCGCGAGGGTCGGTACGGGGAATTCGGCGGGACCGTCCTCCTGCGGACGGGCCGGCACCGCCCCCTTCGACCGGAACGGCCGCCCGACCATCCGGAGGTCGTGCGCCGGCACCTCACGTGCGTCCATCGAACCGTCCTTCCTCCGGCCGGTCGGCCGGCCGCGCGGGCCGCGGGGACTGCGGCCCGGCCGACCGGAGGGGACCCGGCCCGTCCGCACCGGCCAGCGGTTCGACCTCGTCGGGCCGGAAGTAGTGGAAGCGGCCGTACCAGCCGTGCAGTTCGGCCGCGGGATCGTCGTCCACGGTGACGGCGAGATGCACACTGCCGTCGACGTCGTGGAAGACGGCGGAGACCTGAGCGGTCCGCCCCTGGAGGAACATGTCCTGCGCGTCGGCGCCCCGGCCGCGCGGTCGCAGGCGCACCCGGCTGCCGCCGCCGACGGGCACCCCGTCCACGAGCACCGTGTCGGTCGTCGGGGACAGCCCGTCGTCACCGCCCTCCTGCCACCAGGCGGGCCGCCCGGCGGCCTGAGCCCGAAGGGGGGCCACGGAACCGGTTCGCCCGGAGCGCTCGGCGGCCGCCGAGCCGGTCCGTGCCGGGGCCAGGGAGCGGATGGTGCCGTGCAGCCGGGCGAGGACCTCCCGGGGCATGGTCTCCACCCGGTCGAGGATCTCCGCGGCGCGCGGATCGGTGGCCCGCGCCTCGGCCTTCTCCTCGTCGGTGAGCAGCATCGTGCGCAGCGTGAGGATCTCGTCGATCTCGGCCGCGTCGTGCAGATCACCGGGGCTCTCGGGCGCCACCTGCGGTCGGTCCGGCAGGATGATCGGCGCGGACAGCATGACGACACCGGTGTCGCCGTCGTCGGGGTCGCCGTGTGTCCCGCTTGTCTGCGTCCCGGGGACGGCCGAGGCCGTCCCGCTTGTCTGTGCCCCGCCTACGACCGAGGCCGTCTCGCTTGCCTGTGCCCCGCGCGGGGCACAGGCCGTCCCGTTCTCCCGCGGCGCGCCGCCGAGCACGGGGAACGTGAACTCGTTGCGGCAGTCGCGCACCCGGTCGGCCAGGGCCGCGGGCGGGTCGATCAGCGAGACCAGCTCCACGCCGCTCCCGCCGACCAGGGTGTGCGTGGCGATCAGCGCCTGCCGCAGTGCCGCGCCGCGCGGCGCCCGGACGTCCACCGCCTCCCCGGAGTTCTCGGTCCGCACCCGCAGCCGGCACAGGTCCGGTGCGAGCCGCTCGGCGACGACCGTCGTGCGGGCCCGCACCTCGAGGCGCCGCCGTACCGTCCGGCCCGCCCCCGCCGGCAGCGGTTCGGACTCCGCGCCTGCGGGCGCGCCGACGTCGGCGGTTCGGCCGCCCCGCAGCAGTTCCTCCAGCGGCACCGCCAGCTCGGTCTCGCGCGGCACCGCCTCCTCGAACGTCAGATGGACGACACCGTCGGCCGTCCGCAGGGACTCGACCGGGCGGTGCCCACCGTCCCCGCCGGCCGCCTCCACCTGCTTGTCCTGCATCTGCAGATACCGCACCCGCACCCGCACGACCGCGTCGTCGCTCCGGACGCGCAGCAGGCACTCCGTCTGCTGGTACCAGGAGTCGGCGGAGCCGGAGATCCCGGGCGTGACCGGGCCGTCCACCTCCACCCAGTTCCGCGGCAGCAGGACACCGAACTGCCAGCGGACCCGGTTCTTCGCCGAGGACCGGCGGTACGGATACAGCAGGTAGCCCTCGTACAGCACGGCGTCCGCGACGGCACCCAGCTGCTCGAACGCGCCGCCGGGCCGATCCCGGGGCACATCGGCGCCCTCCATCACGGCAGTGCTCGCCGCGCCTGCCGCGCCGGCTCCGTCCGCCATGCCGCCTCCTCGCCATCGGTGCACCCGGGCATCACTTCCACCACGGTCACACCAGTCACCGGCCCGCGCCCCTCCGGCGCACCGTCATTGGGCCGGTCAGGGGAATCGGTGCCGGTCCGGCCCCGAGGTTCGGCGCCGGCCGCCGCCGTGCGCGGGACGGCAGGTTCACGTCGACATGGCCAGCCGGGGGATCCGCGCCCCGTGCACGACCGGCCCGCATTCCTTCGCCACCGCGCGATCACCGAACGAACCGTGCGCCCTCCGTCCGGCCGCCGGGGCCCGTGGTGCGGGGCCCGGCACGGCCGCCGTGAGTGATCGGGCGAATGGGGCACGGCGCAAAGGAGAGATATGCAGCTACGGCCCTGACGGCGAGAGCCCCGTCGGTGTGGGCGGTCTGTTCAACCCTCAATGGCCGCACGGGCGTTCGGGCATCTGTCGGGTGCGGACCCCTGCCCGTAGACTGCCGGTCCGCGGTCATGAGGGCGCGGTCGACGGGGGGAGCCGTCATGTCCCAAGGTCCGTACGACCCGAACCACCCGAACCATCCCGGCCGGCCGTTCGCCGGGCCGCCACTGCCACCCATGCCGTCGAGCCCGCCACCCATGCCGTCGGGCCCACCGCCCATGCCGTCCAGCTCGCCACCCGCGCCGCCGGACGCCCTGCGGGCCGTCGCGGTCGCGCTGCTCAACCTGAGCGGCCTGGGGCTCGGGTACCTGCTCGTGCGGCGCCGGCTGCCGATGGCCGTCTGCTGGGTGGCGACCGGCGTCCTGCTGTTCGTGGCGCTGCCCGCCGACGCCGACGGTGTCCCGGGGGCCGCGGTCGTCGCTTACGCCGTGTTCCTGTCGGCGGCGGCCGTCCACGGCGGTCTGGTCGGCCTGCGCACCCGGCTTGTCCGGCCCGGAAGCGCGATGCTCGCCGCCCTGCTGGGGGTGCTGCTGCTCGCCGTACCGGCCGGCGGCGCCGTCTGGTACGAGGACGCGCACGACGAAGCCGTGGAGCAGGCGCTCCTGGACCGGCTGGACCGGGCCGACCAGCTGGTGGCGAAGAGCGGCCGGCAGTCGTTCACCGAGGCCACCTCCGGCTACCGGACGGCTTTGGACGTCTACCGCGATCTCGCGGAGCAGCACCCCGGCTCGCGCGCCGCCCGCCGGCTCCCCGACAGCCTGCGGACCTACTACACGACGGTCGGCTCGGCCTACGGCCACCGCGAGTACTGCGACGCGATAGCGCCGCTCACGTACCTGCGCTCGGTGCCGCGCACCATGCCCAGGAAACAGCTCGGATCGCTGACGGGCTGGCCCGACGACCGGCTCGCCACCTCGCTGTACGAGTGTGGCGCGCGACAACTGCGGACGGGCGGCACCGACTGGGTCACGCGCTTCGGCGACCTGCTGGACACCTTCCCCGAGTCCGGACCGGCGGCCAAGGTCGTACCCGCGGTCGACGCGGCGGTGTCCGAGGAGCGCAAGGCGGTCGGCGGCGACGAACCCTGCGCGGCCGTCGAGCGGCTGCGCGACCTCAACACCCGGATCAGCGACCTGTCGACGTCGGCGGGAGACAGCGGCGGCGCACTGGCGAAGGCGGCCGGGCGCGCCCGGAGCAGCGGGGACGCGGGGGAGTACTCCTGCGGGGTCGACCAGTACGAGGACGGCGACTTCGACGCCGCGCAGAAGACGATGGAGCAGTTCGCCGCCGGCAGCGGGCACGCGAAGAACCGGGACCGCGCGGAGAAGATCGCCATAGCCGCCGAAGTGGCCCGGACGCTTCCGGCGGCCGGCCGGAAACTGCCCACCACCGCCTCCGGCGGCAGTATCTCCGTCACGGTCAAGAACGACAGCCCGGACGACATCACCGTCCTCTACACCGGTCCCGTGACCGGCAGTTTCAGCCTGAAGGGCTGCGGCCGCTGCACGTCGTACTCGCTCGCCGACACGCTCGTCACCGGCTTCAAGCCGTGCAGCGACAGCCGCAAGGACTATCCGCAGCGCACCATCCGCCTGCCCGTCGGCACCACGTACTTCGTGCACAAGCCGCACGGCACCGGCAGCGCGACCCCGGCGTCCGACACCGCCGAACTGCGATCCGGCTACGTCTACACGGAGTGCGCCTACACGAGGAAGACCCTGGGCTCCGGGTACTGACCCGCGGTCGGCCGGTGGACGTCCGCGAGGCGCCGTCGTGGTCTTCGAACACGTCCTGGTCACGGCCGGCGAGCTGAGGGGCCGGGGACGCTCCGAGGGGAACGACGGCGCCGGTGGCCGATGCCACGAGGCCTCACTTCCGGGGCCGATCGGTCACGCCCGCGTCGCGCAGGGCGTCGGCGAAGGCGGGGGCGACCGGGTTGTAGGGGCACCGAAGATCCCTGACCGTCCCTCTCCCGGCGAGGACCGCGCACACCGCCGGCGGCTCCCGGCTCAGCCCGCCGTGTCGTCGACGCGCATCCGCACCTGCTCCTCCAGTCGCGACAGACTGCCGTCGAGGGCGTCGTTCACCGCCCGCTCGCCCGGGTCGTGCCCCTCTTCCAAGAAGGACAGGTGCACGGTCACCTCACTGGTGCCGCTGCCGATGCCGGCAACCTGGAGCCAGCCGGTGTAGTCGCCCTGCTCCCGGGTGCCCCATTCCAGGCGCATCTGGTCCGGCTCGGCACGCAGCAGGGCCGGCAGGTCCTGGCCCGAGCGGTCTTCGTGGACGGTCACGGCGGGCGGGTCCTGCACGTGGACGTGCAGGGCGTCGGGGAGCCAGGCGTCGAACCGTGCCGCGTCGGCCGCCTGGTCGAAGACCTGCTCGGGCTGTGCGGGCATGGTGCGGGAACGTTCGTACTCGGCCATGGTCGTAGCGCCCCTCCGGTCGGAAGTCGTACCCCGGCCGCGTGCCCAGTCGGCGGCGTCCGAAAAGTACCCGTTCACCGGGAGGGGGCCCCGGCCGGCGGGGCCCCGGTTCTCACAGGCCCAGGGCGATGGCCGTGCGGGTCAGCTCGGCGGTGTTGGTGATGTTGAGCTTGGCCCGGATGCGGCGCAGGTAGGCGTCGACGGTGTGCGTGGAGAGTCCCATGTGGCGGGCCGTCTGCAGGTAGGTGCGGCCGGCGGCGATGTGTCCGAGCGTCTCCCGCTCGCGCGGAGCCAGCGCGGGGGCGGGGGCTTCGGTGTGCGGAAGGGCGAGAGTGGCGCTCATGGGGTTTCCTCCGGCGGACGGCTCGGGGGTGCCGCAGTGAAGCGACAGCGGGGAAGGTCTCTGACCGATTAGGGCGTTTTGCCCTCGTTTCAATAGATTGAGCGCCCAGCGTCTTGAGGGTGTCCGCCGACTGTCACAGGCACGTCACAGGGGCGGGGGGGGGGGGGGGGGGGGGGGGGGGGGGGGGGGGGGCGGGGCGGCCGCCCCCCCGGGGGGGGGGGCGGGGGGGGGGGGGGGGGCGCGCCGGGCCCGCCCCCCCCCCCCCCCCCCGGGGGGGCCCCGGGGGGCCCCGCCCCCCCCCCCCCCCCGGGGGGGGGCGGCCCGCCCCCCCCCCCCCCCCCCCGCGCGCGCGGGGCGGCCCCCCCCCCCCCCCCCCCCCCCCCCGCCCCTGTGTCACACCGGTCCTCCGGTGGTGCCGCCTGGTGTGCCGTCGGCTCCAGCGGCCGTCACGCCACCGCGTCGCGCGCCGTCCGTTCCACCAGTGAGACGCCGTCGGTCATGGACCTGCTGCCGTTCGAGAGGACCGCGACGAG
Organism: Streptomyces sp. NPDC048514; assembly: GCF_043199955.1. Taxonomy (NCBI): domain Bacteria; kingdom Bacillati; phylum Actinomycetota; class Actinomycetes; order Kitasatosporales; family Streptomycetaceae; genus Streptomyces; species Streptomyces sp. NPDC048514. Next base: position 143,340 of record NZ_JBICWT010000010.1, read on the forward strand.
ACACCGGTGCCCCTGCACGGTGACCCGGCCGATGCTGTTGACGTCCCACAGGCCGGACGTGCTGCGCTGCAGCCAGCCGTTCTTCAGTGCCCGCGGGGATCCGGAGCCGGACACCGCGGTGACACCCCAGCTCTGCTCGGGTGCGACATGGCTCATCAGGCCGCGGATGTAGGCCCTGGACCGTGCGTCGAGCGCCGGGGAGTGCGCGTTCGCCGTCGTGCCGCCGTCGAACACGGCGCGGAGCAGTCGTATCTGGTCGCTCGCGGTCGTGCGGGTCAGCCCCCACTTGGGGCCGGTGCCGGGCGTGGTCGAGGTCAGTCCCAGCCGCTTGTTGGCCGCGGCCAGCCCGGAGGCCCCGCCGATCTCCCGCCACAGGGCGTTGGCCGCCGCGTTGTCACTGTGCCGGATCATCGGCTCGGCCCGCCCGCGTTCCTCGGCCGTGAGGTGCCGTTTCGCGTCCTGCGCCTTGAGCAGCAGCGCCGCGAGGATGTCGACCTTGACGATGCTCGCGGTGTCGTACGCCGTGTCCGCGCCGTGGACCACGGGCGTGCGGCCGCCGCCGTCCAGGTCGAGCACGGCCGCCGTCGCGTGCGCCTTCCCCCTGCCCTGGCCGGGCGGCGCGTCGGCTGCGGCGGCCTGCGCCGGGGACAGCAGGCCGAGGGGGAGCAGTGCGGCGGCCGAGGCGACGAGGGCGCCCGCCTTGGAGCGTGTTGTGGGGGAGGGGTGGGACGACATGGGTCATGAACGTAGGCAAAAAGCGCCCGGCGCGACGTGGCTCCCGTCACTCCGGAGCCCGTTCCGCGCCGATTGTGAGAAGAGCCACCGTTGGGGCGCATTGGGGAGCAGGGTCGCTTTCGTGACGGCGTGTACACGCGGCCGGAGCCGCCACCCTCGCCTATCGTCGGCCGGACACCGACATCCGGAGTGATAATGGAAAAATCGGATGAATTGGTCGGTGTGGCCGAGGGTGTGGCGGTCGTACCCGTCGCTCCGCCCCTGCGCCGCATCCGGCAGTGGCCCCTCGGCGCCGTACTCGCGATCGTGGCCGGTGTCACGGCCCTGCTCCTCCTCGCGGACTCGGAGTGGCTGAGCCGCCCGGCCGTCCAGGCCTGGCGCACCGTCTGCCTGGCGATCACCATCCAGGCCCTCCCCTTCCTCCTCCTCGGCACCGCGCTGTCCGGCGCCATCAACGCCTTCGTGCCGGCCGACCTGTTCACCCGCGTCCTGCCGAAGCGGCCCGCCCTCGCCGTGCCGGTCGCCGGCGTGGCGGGTGCGGTACTGCCGGGCTGCGAATGCGCCTCCGTCCCGGTCGCCAACAGCCTGATCCGCAGAGGTGTCACCCCGGCCGCCGCTTTCGCGTTCCTGCTCTCCGCGCCCGCGATCAACCCCGTCGTGCTGACGGCCACCGCCGTCGCCTTCCCGGGCGATCCCGCCATGGTGGTCGCCCGGCTGCTCGCCTCGCTCGTCACGGCGGCCGTGATGGGCTGGCTGTGGCTCTGGCTCGGCAAGGAGAAGTGGCTGCGGCCCGTCCTGCGGCACCGGCACACCGGCCACCACCGCGGCCACAGCCGCTGGCACGAGTTCCGCACCGGCTTCCAGCACGACTTCCTGCACGCCGGCGGCTTCCTCGTACTCGGCGCCATGGCCGCCGCCACCTTCAACGTCGCCGTGCCGCGCGCCGTCCTCGACACCTTCTCCGGCTCGCCCTGGCTGTCCGTGCTCTTCCTCGCCGGGCTCGCGGTACTGCTGGCGGTCTGCTCCGAGGCCGACGCGTTCGTCGCCGCCTCGCTCGCCGGATTCTCCTCCACCGCCCGGCTCGCCTTCATGGTCGTCGGCCCGATGGTCGACCTGAAGCTCATCGCCCTGCAGGCGGGGACCTTCGGCCGGGCCTTCGCCTGGCGGTTCTCCACGGTGACCACCGTCGTGGCCGTCACCGTGAGCGTTCTGGCCGGAGGTGCGCTGCTGTGAACCGCCCGGTCCAGAGCCTGCTGCTGACGCTGTCCGGTCTCGGCCTGCTGCACGCGGCCCTCTTCACCGACGTCTACCTGCGTTACGTCAAGGCCGGCCTGCGCGTCCCGCTGGTCGTCTCCGGCGTGGTCCTGCTGCTGCTCGGACTGGCCGGAGCGGCCGCCCGGGTCGGACGGCACGACCCGGACACCGGGCACGGGCACGATTCGGACCCCGGGCAGGGGCACGGCTCGGACCCCGGGCAGGGGCACGGCTCGGACCCCGGGCAGGGGCACGGGCACGACCATTCGGTCACCCCGCGCGTCGCCTGGCTGCTGTTCCTCCCGGCACTGAGCCTGCTCTGGCACGCCCCGCCCGCCCTCGGCGCCTACACGGCCGCACGCTCGAACACCGAGCCGATCGTCGCGCAGAAGGGATTCGCCCCGCTGCCCGCGACCTCCCCGCTGCCGCTGACCCTCACGGAGTTCACCAAGCGCGTCCGGCAGGACCGCAGCGGGGCCGTCCGGAGCCGCGCCGTCCAGCTCACCGGCTTCGTGACCCCGTCCGAGGACGACGGCGGCTGGTACCTCACACGCATCATCTTCACCTGCTGCGCCGCCGACTCGCAGACCGTCAAGGTGCGCATGTACGGCACCGAGGCGCCACCCGCCGACACGTGGCTGGCGGTGACCGGCACCTGGCATCCTCGAGGCGCCCTCGGAACGAGGACGGCCGAGGCGGCGCTCGACGTCACGGACACCCGGCCCATCGCCCAACCGGTGAACGCCTACACCGACGACCTTCCCCTGCGACCGTCCTGACCGGTGGCCTCCCGCCCCCGCCCATCCGGTCATACCGACTGCCTGCGGCGGCGTCGGCGCGGACGCGCGCCCGTCGCGTCGGACCGTCGCATCGGACCACCGTGTACGGCGGCTAGGGCGCCGGCGGCGGTGCCACTGTGGAGTGGACGGTCCCGCTGCCCGGCGCCTGGGCCCGGCCCGCCGGGTCTTGCTGGGGGCGCGCGCCCGGCTTGCCGGCGACCTGCCGGCGCGTGGCCCTCGCACGCGATCCCGGCCCCACACGGCCGCGATCCGGGCTGAGGTGCACGATGGAGTTGTGGGCCTCGGTGGCTCGGTACGGGAGACCGTCCGGTTCGCCGTCCGCCCCGCGCGGTACCTGCCGGGCGCGGACGAGCGGTGCGCCGTTCGGGCCGGCTCGGGCACCCGGAACCGCGGACGCCCGGCGGGACCGGCACCCGGAACCGCCGGAGCCGAGCTGACCGGCTCCCGGAACCGCCGGAGCCGAGCGGACGGGCTCCCGGGACCGTCGGACGCCGAGCGGAGGGGCCCCGCCGTGGGGCGGAGCCACCGGCGCACGAGAGGAGGCGGTGACGATGACCCGGACACCCTCCACGACTGTCACGCCGGTACGGCTGTGGCGGTGGCGGCGCAACCCGCTGCGTCGGCACAGCGACGTCGTCGAGGCCTGGATCGTGCTGGCCACCTGGGTGCTGGCCCTCCTCGGCGGTGCCCTCGCGGGCTTCGCGGCGGCGCAGGCCTCCGACGCGGCGTTCTCGGCGCGCCGGGCCCAGCTGCACGCCGTGTCCGCGGTCCTCACCGACGACGCGGCGAAGACCCCGCCCGCGGGGACCGGTTACGACGACGGGCGGGTGTGGGCCGCGGTGCGCTGGACGGAGGCGGACGGTTCCGTGCACACCGACCGGACGAAGGTCTTCGCGGGCGCCCCCGCCGGAAGCGGGGTGACGGTGTGGACGAACCAGGCGCACCGGGTGGTCCCGGCGCCCGTCACCGGAGCCTCGGCGGGCCTGCAGGCGGGCCTCACCGGAGCCCTCGTGGCCCCGTCGGCCGCCGCTGCCGTCTGGGGCGCGGGCTGGGTCGTACGCGGCCGGCTCATCCGGCGGCGCATGGCCGAGTGGGACGAGGAGTGGAAGCAGATCGGACCCCGGTGGGGGAACCTCAGCGGCGCCTGACCGACGGCCGCGTCCGCCGGGAACGGCGACGGAGGACAGCCGGTGAGGCCGAACGTCCGGATCAGGCGAACGTCCGGGCCCAGCAAACGTCCCCGCCCGCCGAAAGTCCTCGCCCGGCGATCGACCGGGCCCGGCGGCCGGACGGCGACTGCCGACAGCCGGCAAGGCGAACGGGCGGCAAGGCGTACGGGCGCGTGGTGAGGGGCCGGCTGGCGAGGGGCAGGGAAGGGCGGGAAGGGCCATCCACTTCTCGCGGATCCTGATTGCGCGGTGCACGGTTCCACGACCGCTTCTCCGCGTCTGTACCGGAGTCCTTCCCGCCAGTCCCAGCACACCACGAAAACCCCCGGACCACCAGGGCCGGAGCCGCCGAGCGCGCCCCTCAGGCCTCCAGGGCCTCGCGGACGCTCGGGTAGCAGTCGATGAGAGTGGTGAGGCCGACGATCTCCAGGGTGCGCAGGACGGGCCTGCTCACGGCCGCCAGTGAGAGCCTGCCGGCGTCACCGTGTGCCTGATGGGCGGAGATGAGGGCGTTGATGCCGCTGGAGTCCATGAAGTCCACGCCGGCGAAGTCGGCGATGGTGCGTGCCGGCTTCGCCGGCTCGTCGGGCGCCAGGGCAAGACGGAGGAGACCGGAGGTGTGGTGGTCGATCTCCCCGGTGACCGTGACGACGGTGATGCCGTCCACGACGGACCGGTCGATCCCCAACCGGTCCGGTCCTGCCGTTTCCTCGGTGTCTGCTGTGTCCGCCACGAGTTCCTCGACAACGTTCGACGATCCTTGACCAGAGCTTCCCCTCTCCGGTGGTTGCCCAGGATCGCGCCGACGATGCGTGACCGGGCCCGCGTTTCGCATCCGCGTTCGGCAGGCGTGCCCGCCGCGAACTCGGGTATACGCCCGTGCGTGAACGGGGTGACGAAACGTGCCGCAGAGGAATCGGGTGCCTTCGACGAGGGCTTCGTCGGGGTGGGCCGCGGGCCGCTGCACACCACGCTCGAGCTGGACGGCCTGGACGGCGGATGCATCGCCGAGGCCCGCGATCGGGCGGAGTGGTTCCTCACCCGGCTGCAGGCGGCTCACGGTGTGCCGGTGACGGCCCGCACGATGCATCTGACCCGCTTGGTGGTCAGCGAGCTGGTCACGAACGCGTGCAAGTACGCGCCGGGGCCGGTGCTGCTGCGGGTGGGGATCACCGGCGGGGCGGTGGAGGTCGAGGTCTGGGACAGCGGTCCCGTCCTCCCGCTGGCCAGAGCCGCCGACCCGGGCCGGGTGGGCCAGCACGGTCTGGAGATCGTGATGGCCGTCGTCCAGGGCTTCGAGGCGCGCAGGGAGCCGGTCGGCAAGTGCGTCACCGCCCGCATCGCCCTCTGGGACGACCCCGTGGGCGGGCTGACCGACCCCGCGTCCCACTGAACCGACCCCGTCGCCGGGCTCCCGGGCGAGCCGTACGGTGCAACCACCAGCGCCCCACCTGACCACGTGGTCAGGTGGGGCGCTGGTTCGGGGCGGATGGTGCCTGGGGCCGTCCCGGCGTCGTCAGTGCCGTACCTTCACCCGGCTCAGCGCGGCCACGCCGACGGCCGCGAGGGCGATCTGGATGAGCCATTCGATCCAGTCGACGCCCTTGGTGTCCGCGACGCCGAAGCCGGCCGCCACGGCGCTTCCGATGAACGCGGCGATGATGCCGATCGCGATCGTCCACAGGATGCCGATGCGCTGGCGGCCGGGGACGACGAGCCGGCCGAGGACGCCGATCACGATGCCGATGACGATCGCACTGATGATCCCGGAAATCTCCATGACTGGTGGGCCACCCCTCTGTCGTTGGTGACGTACGTGTGCCCGTTCGAAATCGCGCCACGCCTGTCGGCACCGGGTGCGAACCTGAGCGGACGTCAGACGGCGCTGCTCGGCACCGCGCTGCTCGGGCCGTTGTACCGGCGGGGTGACCACCGCCGCTCGACGGGTGCGCGGACCGCCTGCGGGAGACCCACGGGACGGCGGGCCGGGCCACCGCCGCCGACCGGTTCCGCGGTCGGGCGCCCCGTACCCGCGGCCGGGGTGTGACGGCGTGTCAGGTAGGCGGACGCCCGGAGGGCGGCTTCGGGCAGACGGTTGCATGAGATCCCTCACCTGTGAATTGCGTACGGATCCGTGCTGTTCGGACCCCGGGTTTGTTACATTGCGCAACTGAGCAACCAAGGTGAACCGCCGCTTCACCTGCCCGTACACCGCCGCGCTGAGTCCGGCCGTCCCTTCCGACGCCCAGGCCTGACGGGCCCGACCGTTCATGGGAGTGGGAGATGAGCGACCCGTGGGACGGGCCTGCCGGGCAGGTCACGCGCAGCCCTGGCGCACGGGTGCCGGGACAGCGTGCCGCCGGGCCCGGCGGGGCGCGGCCGCCCGGTAGCCGTGCCGCCGCCCGCCCGGGCGCCGGCCGACGGGCACCCGGGAGCCGGCCCGCCGGCCGCGGCAGGCGCGTGCTGAAGATCCTCGGGGTCTGCCTGTCCGCGCTCATCGTCGTCACCGCCGGCGCCGGCTGGTGGTTCTACCAGCACCTGAACGGCAACATCCACAGCTTCTCGCTCGACGGCAAGGGCGGCACCGAGAAGGCCGACGCCTTCGGCCGTACCCCGATCAACATCCTGGTCATGGGCTCGGACGGCCGCACCAGCAAAACGGACTGCAAACTCGGCGGCGGCTGCTCGGCCACCGGTGTGCAGACCGGCAGCAACGCGGACGTGCAGATGGTGATGCACATATCGGCGGACCGCTCCAACGCCACGGTGATGAGCATCCCCCGCGACACCATGACCAAGGTCCCGGCCTGCAAGGACAGCGCGTCCGGCCAGTCCACGAACGGTTACTACGGGCAGATCAACAGTGCGCTGCAGTACGGTCCCGCCTGCCAGGTGGCCACCGTCCACCAGCTCACCGGCATCCCCATCGACCACTTCGTCAAGCTGGACTTCTCGGGCGTGGTCAAGATGTCCGACGCGGTCGGCGGCGTCCCGGTGTGCGTCAGCGACGACGTCTACGACACCTACTCGCACCTGAAGCTGTCCGAGGGCACCCACACCCTGAAGGGCGTCGCGGCCCTGGAGTTCGTCCGGTCCCGGCACGGTTTCGGTGACGGCAGCGACCTGGGCCGGACCATCTCGCAGCACATCTTCCTCAGCGCGATGATCCGCAAGTTCAAGAGCGCGGGCACGCTGACCGATCCCGGCGCGGTCTACGGCCTCGCCGACGCGGCCACCAAGGCGCTGGCCGTGGACGACGGCCTGGGCAGCGTGAAGAAGCTGATCGCGCTCGCGGACGACGTGAACAAGGTCCCTGCGAAGAGGATCACCTTCGCGACGATGCAGACGGCCCCCGATCCGGCCGACGAGGACCGCGTGGTGGTGGGAGCCGGCGCGAGGACCCTGTTCTCCACGATCGCCCACGACCGGCCACTGACCACCGGATCCGGGAAGAAGTCCGCGGCGGCCTCGGCCACCGCGAAGGCCACGGCCACCGCCGCCGCCGTACCCGCCTCCGAGATCGCCGTGACGGTGGAGAACGGGACGCCCATCACCGGCCGCGCCTCCGCCGTCGCCGCCGCCCTCACCGGACAGGGCTTCAGCACCGGCACGACCACCGGCAACGCCCCGAGCCCCGCGACGACCACCATGCTCGCCTACGGCACCGGCCGGGAGGCAGAGGCGCGCACGGTCGCCCGGGCGCTCGGCCTGCCCGCCTCGCATCTCGAGCGGGGCACCGGCACCGGCCTGACCCTCGTGGTCGGCGCCGACTGGCCCGGCGGCACCAGATTCACGGGCGGCGGCTCCGCGCCCGCGCCCGCCGACACCAAGGCCGCGGTCTCCGGCGCCCATGCCTCCACCGCCGACCAGGCCAAGACCTGCGCCAAGGTCAGCCCGTACAAGACGGTCACCCTCGGCGGCGTCTCCATGACACCGTCCCAGGCGTACGCGGCGGCGCGGAGCAAGCCCGACTCCGACGACTGAGAACCGGCAGGACCGGAAGAACCGCAGGTCCGTAAGCACCGGCGGGACCGGAAGAACCGCAAAACCGGAAGCACCGGCGGGACCGGAAGAACCGCAAAACCGGAAGCACCGGCGGGACCGGAAGAACCGCAGGTCCGTAAGCACCGGCGGCACCGGCTTCGGGTCCGTGGCGCCGGGTGGGGTGGAGGGCCTCAGACGGCGCCAAGGGGATTCCGCAGAGGGAAGCAGGGCAGGGCCGGCGGCCGGCCGGCATGATCGACGGACAGGCCCACCGGCCGCGGTGACCGGGCGAACGTCTCAGGTCTCGCGCCAGCGCGCGACGCACCACGAGAAGAGGCCGAACGCGGCCAGGCCGATCGCGATCAGGGCGAGCAGCCAGGGTCCGGCGGGCAGATCCCGGAACGCGCGCAGGGTGTCGTCCATGCCCTTGGCCTTGCCGGGCTGATGCTGCACGGCCGCTACGACGGCGAACACACCGGCGACGGCGAAGACGATCCCACGCGCCGTCCCGCCCGTCACCCCCAGGACGTCGGTGACCTGCTTCGCCCGCTGCGACATGGCCGCGGTCCGCAGGTTGTCCCGGAACTTCTTCTGCGCCGCCCGGACCGCGATCCACAGCCCCGCGACCACCACGGCCACCCCCGCGATCCCGACGATCCACTGGCCGCCGGGCCACTTGAGCATCAGGCCGGTGACGTCGTCGGTCTGCTTGTCGGAGGAGCCGCTGCCGCTGCCCCGGTCCCCGGCCGCATAGGACAGCACCGAGAACGCCAGGAAGACGTAGAAGACGAAACGACCGGCGTTGGCCGCCCGTTCGGTGAGCTTCGAACCGTTCGGACCCGTCCCGGCGAAGACGGCCTCCGAGAGCCGCCACAGGCCCATGCCGGCGAGCGCGATGCCCACGATCCACAGCATCACCGACCCGAACGGCTTGTCGGCCAGCTCGCTCAGGGCTCCGCCGCGATCCGCCTGGCGCCCCCCGCCGTCACCACCGAAGGCGATCTGCAGAGAGATCACGCTCACGAGGATGTAGATGAGCCCGCGGGCGGCGAAACCCGCCCGGGCCGCGGCAGCCATCGCCGTGCTGTCGGCCGCGCGGCGTGCCTGGAACCGTCCCTGCAGTGCCGATGACTGTATGCGCATACAACGCCGATGCCCCCGGGTGCCCGTCCGACACCTCTCGGGCGTCCCTGACCTCGCGCGCCGTGTCATCCGGACCGCTGCGAGGCGGCCGCGCTGGGGCGCAGATCGGCGAGGGTGAGGGGATGGACCGGAGGGTCGGGAAGGACGAGACGTGAGGTGGTGTGCAGGCGCCGGTCGACGTGCAGCAGCTCGCCGGGTTCCATGAGCCGCCAGTGCGGGTTCTCGTCCATGGGCTCGCTGGCCACGACGACCGAGGGGCGATCGCCCAGTTCGGCCGAACGCACGCGCATCCGGCCGTTCCGGCCGCTGTGGTCGAGGTGCCGCGATCCGTGATGGCCGCCCGCGGGACGCTGGAGGACGTACAGCTCGTGGGTCGCGGGATAGCGCAGGGCCCACAGGTCGCCGGCGGTGACGAGGATGATGTTGAGGGCGTACAGGGGGAGGTTCTGGGCGGTCCAGCGTGCCGCGGAGACGATGCCCGCGGAGACGTCGCCGCCGAGTGCCGCGGCCTCCCGGGTCACCAGGGCGAAGAAGCGCTCGGAATCCGTGTCCCCGTGCACCAGGGAGCGGTCCTCGCCCAGGTGGCGGTCGAGCACGTCGAGCCCTTCGATCACGCCGTTGTGCGCGAACAGCCGCCCCTCCTGCTCGAAGGGGTGGGTGTTGCGCACGTCCAGGCCGCCGGTGGAGGCGTAGCGGATGTGGGCGAGGAAGGTGGTCGACTCCAGCTGCCGCGCCTCCCGGGCGAAGTCACGGTCCTCGTAGGCGGCGATCGGGGCCTTGTGCACCTGTGGGGTGCCGTCGGCGGCGAAGTAGCCCAGCCCCGTACCGTCCGGTTCGCGGTGACTCTGTGTGCTGAGACTGTCGGGGGCGTCCAGCAGCCAGAACGTGGCGTAGGTGCGCAGGGGAGCGCTGCTCAGCCCGAAAAGGCGGCACACGGCGTCCTCCTTCGTCGCCGATCGGCATCGAGGACCGACCCTCCACGGCCATGGTCGCGCGCCCGGCGCACCCTCGCACGGCGTCCGCGCCGGCGCGGTGACCGGGCGCCGTACAGGCGGTCGAGGTGGGGGCCTCAGGCCTGGCCGCGGCCGGCGGCCGTGCGGCGCCGCTGTGCGGCACAGCCGTCGGGGTGCGGCCCACCGTCCGGTGGGCCGCACCCCGAAGAGGCACGCCGGGCGTGTTCGTCAGCCGCCCACGTGCCAGCTGAACCCGCCGTTGTGCGCGGCGACGGCGAACAGCACCAGCCACAGGACCACGTCGACGATGCCGAGGACGATGCCCGCCTTCGCCATGCCCGCGCCGTTCTTGACCGCCGCCTGACGCCGGGCGACGGCGCCGAAGACGATGGCCAGCGGACCCAGGACGATGTTCAGGAGGAAAAGGCCCACGATGCCGCAGCAGAGGCTCGCGACCGCCAGGCCATTGGTGCGCGAACGGGAAGAAGCGGCAGAGGAACTGCCGTAACTCGTCATGACTGCTCCCATGTTGACGGTTGTCAGGCCGAAAGGACTTGTTTCTTCTTGGTTTTCGCTTGACCGACCGGATGCCCTCTTCCCGCGCATCCATGTCGGCGGGACTTCGGGCGGGCCGAGCCGGGACGGCCGTCGAATCCCGCTACCGGCAGGCATGCACGCCGAGTGTCGGGGTAGGCGGCGTTCGTTCCACAGCGCCGGCGGACGGTCGACGACGCCGGCAGATATCAGCACCGATCCGGGAGGGGAACACCATGACGACGCTGACCGTGGGGGGCCGGGAGACGCGGACGGCGGTCGGGTTGCCCGAGGTCGCCGATCCTTCGGGTGTGGCGCCGAGGGATGCGCGGGAGTTGTCCAGGGTCTTCTTCGATCAGCTGGCGGTGCTGGAGGAGGGGACGGCGGAGTATCAGTACGCCCGGAACACGCTGATCGAGATGAACATGTCGTTGGTGCGTTTTGCGGCGGCCCGGTTTCGTAGTCGTGGGCCGGAGGAGATGGAGGACATCGTTCAGGTCGGCATGATCGGTTTGATCAAGGCGATCGATCGGTTCGAGTTGACGCGTGAGGTGGAGTTCACGTCGTTCGCGGTGCCTTACATCGTGGGGGAGATCAAGCGGTTCTTTCGTGACACGTCGTGGGCGGTGCATGTGCCGCGGCGGTTGCAGGAGGCGCGGGTGCAGTTGGCGCGGGCGACGGAGGAGTTGCGTGGCCGGTTGGGGCGTACGCCGACGGTGGGGGAGTTGTCGGAGCTGATGTGTCTGTCCGAGGAGGAGGTGGTGGAGGCCCGGTTGGCGGCGAACGGGTACAACTCCGCTTCTTTGGACGCGGCGATCGGTGGCAGTGAGGACGGTGAGAGTGCGCTGCAGGACTTCATCGGTGCGGAGGACGCGGCGTTGGGGTTGGTGGAGGACTTCCACGCGTTGGCGCCGATGATCGCGGAGCTGGACGAGCGGGACCGGTTGATCCTGCATCTGCGGTTCGTGGAGGAGTGCACGCAGGCGCAGATCGGTGAGCGGTTGGGTGTGTCCCAGATGCATGTCTCGCGTCTGCTCTCCCGCACGCTCAAGCGGCTGCGTGAAGGCCTGCTGACGAACCACTGACCCGGCCGTCCGTCTCCGAGCCCGCCGCACCGCGGCGGGCTTCGTGCGTGTACGGCGCCGCTCGCGGGCGTCCCTGGAGGCCGGCCCGCCGCCGTCCCATCCCCTGCTCGCTCGCTCCGGCCACCTCGGCGGCCGCCCTGTCTCACCCGGCCAGCAGGGGCCGGAGGCAGGCGTAAGCCCAGGCGTTCAGCGGGGTGGGGGTGGTGGTGATCAGGGCCCGGGGCTGCTCCGGCACGAGACCCCGGGTGCCGGCGATCACGCCGACGATGCCCTCCACGGCCTTCGGCGGCAGACCGGCCGAGCCGAGCGTGGCGCGCACGTCGTCGTCGGCGACGGACCGCAGGCGGACCGGGCGCCCGAGCACCTCGGAGAGAACCTGTGCCACCTGGCTGAACGTCAGGTCCTCGGGGCCGTGCACGGCCTGGACCAGCCTGCCCCGCCACGCCTCGTTCAGCAGGCGGGCCGCCACGACCTCGCCGATGTCACGGGGGTCGACCCACGCGATCGGCTGATCGGGGTCGGCCGCGGTCGTCAGCGTCCCCTGGCGCAACTCGTCCAGGCTGAGCAGGAGATTGCTGAAGAAATAGCCGCACCGCAGGTGGAGGACGTCGGCGCCGCTCTCGTCGAACAGCTCCTCGATCCGGGCCAGGCCGTCGATGTGGCCCATGCCGTGCCGCCGCTCCGCCCCCACACTGCTCAGGAACACGATCCGGGCCACGTCGCCGTCGCGGGCGGCGGCGGCCAGCGCGGCCGCGGTGCGCCGGGAGGTTTCGACCGGGTCGTCGGCGGTGTGCGGTGTGGGATCGACCCAGAACACGGTGCGGGCGCCGGCGGTGGCCGCACGCACGTATCCGGCGTCGGTGAGATCCCCGCGCCGCACCTCGACAAGGCCCCGGGTCTGCGCGTCCAGCCGGGCGGGATCCCGGACGAGTACCCGGGGACGGACGCCGGCCTGGACCAGCAGCCGTACCACCCGTGAGCCGACGTGTCCGGTCGCTGCCGTGACGGCGATGGACATCGTGGGGCCTCCTTCGCGCGTCCGAAAGGTCACCGCACATCCTAGGGACCCGGCGGCCTGCGGACGGGACGGCGGATCGCCGAACACCATCCCGCCGCCGTCCGGCTGTCCATGCATCCCCAGCCCGTCGGCGCGCCGAAGTTCGGCATCCGGCAGGGCTGAAGCACGGACCGGGCCGGGCAACACGCGCTCCTCTGCGTAATGAGTATGCGACAGAGTGTCATGAAGACCCTCGGCGGGGCCCGTCACTCGAATGGAGTAGGCCGCATGGCGGACGGTTGTGGCCGCGCGGAGGCTCGGAAGGGCCCGTGTTTCCGGCGCCCGCCGGACCAGGGGCCCGCGGGAGCCGGGAGATTCAGGGAAACCGGGGAGCCCCAGGGAGAGCGGAAAGGAAAAGCCATGAGCCAGCAGGCAGCGAGGCCCACCGGGCCGGATCCCTCGGACGGCACGTGGCCGCCGCGTCAGTCGGCCGCCCACGGTGGTGGGTGGGCGGCCGGCGGAGTCACGTTCGCCGGAGTCCTGATGCTGTGCACCGGCATCCTCTCCATCCTGCAGGGGATCGCCGCCGTCGCCAAGGACGACGTGTACACCCTCATCGGCGCGTACGTCTACAAACTGAACCTCACCGGCTGGGGCACGATCCACATCATCATCGGTGCCCTGGTGCTCGTGACCGGTATCGGTCTGCTCAAGGACATGACCTGGGCCCGCTTCGCCGGACTCTTCCTCGTCTCGCTGAGTCTGATCGCGCAGTTCCTCTTCCTGCCGTACTCGCCCCTGTGGTCGATCATCATGATGTTGATCGACGTCTTCATCATCTGGGCTCTGGCCACCCGGCAGGAAGCGGCGAGCGCCGTTGCCGACGGCCGGAAGGGTGTGTGACCGGCGGGTAGCCGCCGAACGACGGTGACCAAGGCTCGAGGCGCGGCACCCCCCAGCGGGCCCCCGCGGGCCCGAACCGCCGTCATCGCCGTGCCGGAGGCCGGCCCGGAGCCCGGGCGCGCCGAGCCGCGGCCGGGGCCGGGCGCGCCGAGCCGCGTCCGCCCCCGGCGCGGTCAGCCGCTGACGCTGGCGGCGCCCGTCTCCAGGTGTCCGGTGAACCGGCGTGACCATGTGAGGTCGCCGCTCACCCTGCGGCGCCAGTCGCTGATGTTGGGGCACCGGGCCGGCTTGCCGAGGGCGGTCGTCCAGGTCTCCAGGAAGCGCAGTACCGACGTGTGCTCGAACACCTCCGAGGAGACCCAGCCGCCGCGCGTCCAGGGCGAGACGACGATCATCGGGACGCGGAAGCCGAAACCGTACGGCACCCCGTTGAGGAACTCCCCGGCCGTTCCGGCGGGCGGCGCCTGCGGCGGCACGTGGTCGAAGAAGCCGTCGTTCTCGTCGTAGTTGAGGAAGAGGACCGAGTCGAACACGTCCGGGTCGGCGGCGAGGGCCCGGTACACGAGGCTGACGGAGTGGGCGCCGTCGCCGGGCGGGGCGTAAGGGTGCTCGGAGAACGCCTGGTTGGGGACGATCCAGGAGACCTGCGGCAGTGTGCCCGCGAAGACGTCGGCTTTGATGGCGGCGGCGATGTCGTCCGGTGTCGAACCGGAGACCTTCGGCACGGACGACATGCCCCGGTCGTACAGCGGATCTCCGGACTTGGCGCTCGCGAACTTCCCGAAGTAGGCACAGCCGTTGTCCCCGTAGTTGTCCGCCGCGTTCTGGTAGACCTTCCAGGTCACTCCGGCGGCCTGGAGCGCCTCCGCGTAGTTCTGCCAGGTCAGGCCGGACTCGTCGCCGCCGTCGTAGCTGGCGGCGTCGACCTTGCCGCTCCACGGATAGGTGCGGTTGGGGCCGGTGGCGCTGAGGGTGGAGCAGAAGTAGGCGTCGCAGACGGTGTAGTTGTCGGCGAGCGCATAGTGGAACGGGATGTCGGAGCGGTCCAGATAGCCGAGCGAGCGGACGTTGCCCACGCCCAGGACCCAGTTGTCCATACGGCCCTTGTTCCAGGCCGCGTGCTGCGAGGACCACGAGTGGGGCAGGTCGCCGCTGCACTGGGCCAGCGTCTCGCCGTCCTTGCCGCCGGCGGCGGGGGTCGCGCTCAGCTTCCAGGGGTACTGGCGGCCCGCGCCGTTCGGCTGGGCGAAGACCGCGTGATCTCCGCTCAGGGTGATGCCGCTGCGGTCGTCGAAGCCGCGGACGCCCATCAGACGGCCGAAGTAGTGGTCGAAGCCGCGGTTCTCCTGCATGAGCAACCGGTCGCCGCGGATCAGGCGCCTGCCGGATCGCAGGAGGCCGGGGCCGAGGCCGCCGGGGTGGGGCGGGTGCGGCGCTCGGGCCGCCAGGTGGCTACGAGGGCGGCGGCGAGGAGCAGTTCGGCGATGTCGCCTCCGTAGTACATGATCTCCGCGCCGCCCCGGACCTCCGGGATGGGAGCGTGCACGTCGGCCCAGAAACCGCCGTACATCAACTGCGCCATGACCGAGTGCGCGGCGATGGCGCAGCCGAGGCAGATCAGCCGGGCCCGTACGCCGAGGCGGCGCGGGGCGGGATCGGGACCCGCCACGGCATGGGCGAACAGGCACCCCGACAGCAGGAAGTGCGCGTGCAGCAGCCAGTGTCCGGCCGGGTGGGCCATGGCGAAGTCGTAGAGCGGCGTGAAGTAGAGGACCGCGAGACTCCCCGTGGACAGCAGCAGGGCGACGACCGGCTGCGCCGGAAGCCCGGCCGCGCGGCTGTGCAGGACACGGGTCAGACGGCGGGCCCGGGACGCGGGAAGCGCACGCAGCAGCAGGGTGACCGGGGCTCCGAGAACGAGAGCGAGCGGGGCGTACATCCCGACGAGCAGGTGCTGGGCCATGTGCCCGCGGAAGTCGCTGTGGGCGAACGGGGCAAGGGGCGGCAGCAGCGCCACGCCCAGCAGGCACAGTCCCGTCAGGAAGCAGACACAGCGCCAGAGGCTCCAGGCCCGCACGGGGTTGCGCCGCCGTGCGCGGTGTACCAGGACCAGGTAGGCGCCGGCGCAGACCAGCAGGGCCACGGCCGGCAGCACGATCTCCAGCGCGCTGCCGTCCCCGGAATGCCGCATGTGCATGTGCTGCATGTGCTGCGCATGCAGCATGTCGTGCATGTCGTGCGTGTCGTGCGGGTGCCGGGTGCCCGTGTGCATCAGGAGACGTGTCCTGCTCGCCCGGCGTCAGGGGCGGTGGGATCGATCGGCCGGCCGCCACGCTGGAGGAGCCGGCCGCCCGCGACCAGCAGCGCACCGAGAAGGAGGAAGGCCATGTCCCACCACAACTGGTGCGGCCCGCCGTGGACGTGGTGGATACCCAGGATCTGGTGGTCCAGGAGGCCCTCGACGAGGTTGAAGACGCCCCAGCCGGCCAGGATCCAGCCCCACAGCACCCGAGAGGTCCACACCCGGCGCCGCTCGGTAGTCACCCGCGCGTAGAGGATCGCCAGACCGGTCAGGACGGCGAGCCAGCACACCGTGTGGAAGACGCCGTCCCAGACGGTGTTCATCTCCAGGCCGGAGACGGTGTGCGGATCGTAGTACCTCACTCCGATGCGATCGTGGTTGGTGCTGGTGAGCATGTGGTGCCACTGCAGGAGCTGGTGCAGCAGAATGCCGTCGACGAAACCGCCCAGGCCCACCCCCAGCACTATCCCGGGCAACTGCAGGCTCTTCGGCGCGGTCTCGGCCCTGATTCCACTCACGCTGGTTGCCATGACCCTCGTCTCCGTGGGCGTCAGCCGTCCCTGTAGAGAATTACCAGTTCCCCCGTTCCACCGCCGTACCAACCTCGGCCATATGCAGACGCCCCGCCGGGGCCACCGGAACCACCGGGGCCGCGGCAGCCGGGCCGAGCCACATGTGCGGTATGCGGACCCGCACGGGGTAAGCGGAACCGCGACGGGTGGACGAACCGGCACGAGGAGCCCCTGATGACCGACGACGCGTATCTCTTTCTCGTGGAGGACCCGGCCACGCCGCTGGGCGTGCCACCGACCGCCGTGGGCGAACTGGGCTGCATGCAGACCGCCGCGGTGCGCGCGTGGCTGCAGGCGCAGGGCGTGCCGGCGGCGTCCCCGCGGCTTCGGCTGGTGTCCCCGGAGGCCACCGCGGCCATCCCGGCGGACGCCGAGCGGCTGCCTGTGCCGTTGAGCGACGAGGAGCTGAGCCGACTGCGTCACCAGACGGTTCCGGAACCGCTGGCCGCGGTCGAGAACGAGCTGCTCGCCTACCGGAACTGCACGGACGGCCGCGGCGAACTGCTCGCGCGAGCACTGGCCGCGGGCGTCGCACCGCACCGCATCGCAGAACTCACCGGCGAGGACCCGGCCGAGGTGACAGCGGCCGCCGGCCGCTGAGGCGACGCCGCCGGCGCCGCGCCGGCCCCTCCACAACTCGCGTCCCGGCACACGGGCCGCGGCGGCCGGCGGTGGCCGGCTCGCGGGGATTGCGGTGACCGGCGGCCGGCCCCACGGGCTGCGGTGGTCGGCCGGCCGGCCGGTCGCGCCGCCGATCGGCTCCTGGGCACGGTGACTGCCGATGACCGGCGGCGGGGCCGGGTCGACACGGCGGACGGAATGGCGCAGGGTTCACCTCATGTCCGAATTCGCCATGCCGTTGCCCGCCGGCTACCGGAGCCGCGCGGCAACCACCGCCGAGGCACGAGTGGTTCACCGCTTGGTCGGCGACTGCGAGCGGAAGCTGCTCGGCCGCGTGGTCACCGGCTTCGACCGCGTCGCCGCCGACCTCGGCCTGTCGGACCGGCAACCGGAGTCCGACTCGGTGCTCGTGCGCGACGGTGCGGGCGAGACGGCCGGCTGGGGCTGGGTCGGGGGACGGCGCGCCAGGGTCCACGTGCACCCCGGTCACCTGGGGCGCGGGCTCGGCCGTTCGCTCCTCGACTGGGCCGAGACACGGGCGGGGCTACTGGGGGCCGACCGGTTGTCCCAGTCGATCCCCGACAGCGACCGTCCGGCGACCGCGCTCCTGCGGTCCCGTGGCTACTTCCCGCTCGTCACCGAGTGGCTCCTGACCATCGCGCTGCCCGCGGAACGGGAGGTGCCCGAGCCGCCGGCGGGTGTCACCGTACGGACCTTCCGCCCCGGCGACGAGGAGGCGGCGTACGAGGTGACCGAGGACGCCTTCGACGAGTGGCAGCCGCGGCGCAAACCCTACGCCGAGTGGGCCCGCCTCACGGTCGAGCGGGCCACGTTCGAACCGGCCGCCTCACCCCTGGCCTTCGCCGGCGGCCAGATGGTCGGTTTGGTGCTGTCCTCGCACGACCCCGGCAGCGACGAGGGGCACGTCGAGCGGGTCGCCGTCCGACGCGACCACCGCAACCGGGGGATCGCCCGCACGCTGCTGCGGGAGGCGTTCCGCACCTTCCACCACCAGGGCAGGGGCACCTGCACACTGTGGACGCACACGGACACCGGCGCGCTGTCGCTCTACGAGCGGATCGGCATGACGGTCCAGCGCAGTGCGACGGTCTACGGCAAGGCCCTCTCGGAGCCGGGACGCACCACGTGACCGACCGCGCCAGCGCCTGATTCGGTGACGCTCACCCGCCCTGCGCGAAGGCCGGGGCGGGTAGCATCAGTACGTCGGCGCGGGGGAGAGGGGCGGACGTGTCCTTCCGCTATTACCTGTACGTCAGCGATGTCAAGGTCGACATGCTGCTGTCACAGATCGACCCGAAGTGGGCGCGCAAACGCGTCACGGAGCTGAGTCTCGGCCTGAAGATGGCCGGCGCCAGACACAGCGTCGAGAGCGCGGGCCCGGACCGGTTCGCCCGGCTGGAGCGCGTCCTGGACCATCTGTCGGACCACGGCGACCTGGCGGACGTGGACGAGCCCGGCCAGTACGTGCACGGGGTGCTCCCCATGCAGTGGGGCCCCATCGGGGACGGGAACGCCGTCTACTTCGGCGGGCACAGCGAGCGGACCATCGTCGGCCTCGGGGGCTCGACGACGCACGTCCTGAGCACGACCCACGGGGAGACGCCCGCCGGACACCGGATGAGCGCCTCCCTGATGCCGGCCCTCCTGACCCAGCTGGCCACCCTGGCATCGGGCGACGACGATCCCGGACCCGACGCGCTGGGCGCCGTCGTACAGGCCAACTCCGCACTGCGCGGCCCGGTACAGCTGGTGGAGTTCGTGGCGAAGAGGATGCTGCACGGTCCGCACCCCTACCCCGAGTTGTATCCCGGTCAGGACCGGGCGGTCCTCCTGGGCAGCCCGCTCTACGTCGCCCTCGCGGAGTGAGCGGGTTCGGCCGGGGCCCGGCGGACGGCGGCGGAGTGCCGGTGTCGCAGCGGATCGACGCGGCCCGGAACGTCATGACGGAGCTGGCGGTCCACCTGCTGCTGCTGGAGATCGACGCCGACAGCGCCCGCATCGTGGCCATGATGGACGAGACCGCGCTGCGGCGGCGCAGCCGGGGGCCGTACAGCCAGGAGAACCTGCCGTCCGAGGCGATGGAGATGGTCGACTGGGTCAAGCTGCACCTGTACCACAGCCCGGAACGCCCCGGGTTCCTGGTCGAGGCGGGCGGTCCCTGGCCCGCGCTGCTGCTGCGGTTCCCGCACAGCGGTGTGCTGGTGCGCTACGTCGTGCCGGAGGCCGCGCCACCGGTGTACGTGGCGCCCCCCGGCGAATGGGACCTGACCGGGTTGGTCCTGAGGGCGCTCGAAATGCTCTCGCACTCCCTGCGAGCCGTCGCCGCCCGGTTCGGCGGCGAACCGCCCCTGACGCTGTCGCTGAGCTACCCCGACAACCCCGCCTACGAGGCCGAACGGGCGCGCTCCTCGGCGCCCGACCGGGTCGTACCCGTCCTCCCCACGCTCGACATCGACCGGAGCGGATTCTCGGCCGAGCAGCGGGCGGTGCACGACGCGGCCCTGCGCGCCGCCACGTACGAGAAGTGGTTCGAGAGACTGGGGCGCACGGGGTTCACCATGAACACCGGTGGAGCCCGTATCCGGGATGCCGGCGGCTGAAGCACGGCGGCCCCGGCACGGCGGACCGTCACGTCGTCGTGCCGGCACGTCGTCACGACGACATGACGACAAGACGACAAGACGGTGGGACGGCGAGTCGGTACGACGTCACCTGGTTCGTTCCAGGGACTCGGCCAGTGCGGACGCCGTGCGCACCCGGATGCCCGGGGTGTCGACCAGTGCCTCGTCGATCGCCTCCGCCAGGCGCCGCGGCACCGACGCGGCGCGCTCCCGGACCGGGACGACCGGATCGCGAAGGGCGACGGCGACCGGATCCCGGCCGGGCGGGAAGTCGCGGGGTGTGGCACCGGTGAGCATCCAGTACAGGCAGGCCGCCGTGGCCCAGACGTCGACCTCGGGCCCCGCGTACTTGTAGTCGATCAGCTGGGCACGCGGCATGAACGGAATCGTCCCGCCCATCGCGCCGGTCCTGGTGTGCCCGGACAGGCCCGCGCGCTCGAACGCCTTGGCCAGACCGAAGTCCGCGAGGCGGACCAGGGGATGACCGTCGGCGGCCGTCCCGGCGCACAGGATGTTCGCCGGCTTGACGTCCCGGTGCACCAGGCCGCGCGCCATCGTGACGTCGGCGTCCGACTGGCTCGGGGAGGGCAGTTCGGCATGGTGGGCGTAGGACAGGGCGGCGAGCACCTGCCGGACGACCGCCAGCGCCCGCTCCACGGGCACCGCACCGTCGTGACGGGTGCCCAGTCGTTCCAGGCTGCCGTCAGGGCAGTACTCCGTGGCGAAGTAGAAGGCGTTCCGTTCCTCGCCGTCGGCCCGGAGGGCGAGGATGTGGGGATGGCGCAGCGCGCGAATGCTCATCAGCTCGCGGCGGAACGCGAAACGCGCGCTGTCGCCGACCGGTTGGGGTGCCCGCACCTGCTTCAGCGCGACGAGGTCACCGGACGACGCCTGCCGGGCCAGGTGGACGACCCCCTGCGAGCCGCGGCCCAGCTCCCGGACGAGTTCGTAGCCGGGGATCCGCACGGGCGGCAGCGGGGCGGACGTCGCGGGCCGCGCCGCGGCGGCCCCCGGCGGCCCGGTGACCGTGATCAGCAGCCGTACGTCTCCGATGCGGACCTCATCGCCGTCGGTCAACGGCCGCTCGACCAGGGGGCCCAGGCGCTCGCCGTTGACGTGGGTACCGTAGCTGCTGCCCAGGTCGCGGACCCGCAGCAGCGGCGGATCGACGTCCAGCCGGCAGTGCCGCCTGGATACCGCCCGGTGGTCGTCTGGGATACGGATGCGGCACTCGGCCGACCGTCCCACCTCACACGTCTCCGGCGTGCTGAACCCGTACTCGCCGACCCCGGTGCCGGTGTGCACGGACACGGTCACCCGCGCTGTCATCCGCCCTCCTCGTCGTCCCGTGCGTCGAGGGCGTGGCCCGCCGAGTCGGCGCCGGTGAAGTCGTAGTCGTAGTCCAGCTCCCACAGGCGAATGCCCGGCCGGAGATCGGCGGAGACGAGGTTACGGCCGTCGGCGGTGAAGGTGACCAGGGTGACGGGCTCGGGGTGGCCCTCGAGGGTGTGGACGCACCGGCCCGTCCGCCCGTCCCACAGCTGCAGATTCCGGTCACGGTCGGCGGTGACCACTTGGTGTCCGTCCGGACTCACGTCGAACGTCGAGGAGAAGACGGGCAGTGCGCACACCGTGCGGCCCGAGCCGGTCTCCCACACCTCGACCGTCGTCCCCGCGGGACTGGCGGCGACGCGCCCGTCCGCGCTGAGCGCCAGGGCGTCGACCCCGCCCTGGCGCTGGTAGAGGCGTCGCCGGGTCCGTACGTCCCATGCCGTCACCCCCTCGGAGGAGGTGACGTACAACCGGCTGTCGTCCGGGGCGAACCGCAGCTTGGCGAAGAACCCCTCGGCGGGGAACGCGAGCACCGGGACGCCGGTGCCGGTCGCCCACAGGCGTCCGGTGCGGTCCTCGTACCCGGCCGACGCGGCGAACCGCCCGTCGTGGCTCAACTCGACGACCCCGACCGGACCTTCGTGTCCCAGCATGGTGCGGACCAGCCAGGGCGCGACCGTCCCGTCGCGCCCGGAGCGCAACTCCCACAAGCACAGCGCCCCACCATGGTCACCGACGAGCGCGTGCCGGCCCTGCCGGTCGAGGGCGACCACCCGCACGTGCCCCTGGTCCCCGTACAACCGGGTGCTTCTCGTGCCGCTCTCGAAGTCCCACACGTGCGCGGACCCGCCCCAGTCGGCCGTGACGGCGAACCGGCAGTCCTCCGGGATGAGCACGGTGTGGGTGTTCGCCACCTTTTCCGCGAACGTGTGCACGTTCTCCCCGGTCTGCAGGTCCCACACCCGGACGTGCCCGTCGGCCCCACCGGTCACGGCGAGGTCCGCGTCCAGGCTCAGCCCGAGGCTCACCTCCGGTGTGAGGACCAAAGGCCCGTGGAGGTCGTACCGCTGCCAGATGCCCAGCAAATCGGTGCGCCGGCCCGCAAGGCGGCCGAAGTGGGCCCATGCCTCGCGCAGTTCGGGGTGGCGTTCGAAACCGGGCACGGCGCGCGCGGCCCGTAACTGCTCGCAGGCGGCCCGCATCCGTCCCTGTTCGGCCAGTGCGGCGGCGCGGTCGACCATGGCGTCGACCCGCGCCTCGTCGTCCGTGAGGGCGACCGCGCTCCGCGGACGCGCATAGCTCCAGGGGGCCCGGTAGCCGCCCGGGGCCAGGTGATGGAAGTGGACACCGCCCCACGTGTCGCCCAGGACGAGGACCCGGCCGTCACCGCTGAGGGCCGCGCAGTCCAGGCGTGCCCGCGGGGTCGGGAGGCCTTCGGGGCCGCTCTCGAACTCGGGCTCGATGGAGCGGACGCAGCGGCCGGTGCGTGTCTCCCACACGCGCACGGGCTGGCCGGCGTCCGAGGTCGAGGACGACACGGCCACGGTGGCATCGCCGTTCAGAGCCACCCGGCGGTAGGCGCCGAGCGTGTTGGGCACGGTGTCACGGACCCGGTCGGTCCGCGGCTCCCAGATCTGCACCATGGCCTTGTGCCGGCCGCTCAGGAGCGCGTGGGATCCGTCGGCGCTCAGGGCGATCAGATCGAACCCGGTGTGGTGCAGGTCCGCCGACTTGACGATCCGGGACACGGGCCGGCCGGTGGCGACCTCCCAGGCCACCACGCTGCCCTCCGCGTCGGACGCCGACACCGCGATCCGTCCGTCCGCGGAGAGCGCGACGGCCGACACGACCGATGGCTCGCTGTGGATCTCGGGCAGGATCCGGCCGGTGCCGGGATCGAGCCGCCGGAACGTCGACGGCGGGTGCTCGAGTTCACACCTCGGCAGCCGGCCGTGCCCACCGCCTTCCCCCTGCCCGGCCGGAGCGCTCCGCGCGCTCTGCACGCCCGGTCCGGTCTGCGGGGCCTGCCCGGTCCGCAGGCCTTGCCCGGTCGGCCCGGGCCCGGTGTCCCAGACCTCGATCGGCCCGCCCGCGTAGGCGACCACGGCACCGCCGGAGCCGTTCAGCGCGACCGCGGTGACCGCGGTGACCGCGGTGCCGGCGGAGACCGCCGAACGGCGGCTGCCTAGCACGCCCAGCCGCGTGCCGGCCGACACGTCCCACAGTTCGGCCGGTCCCGAACTGCGCCCGACCAGCGCGGTGCGCCCGTCGGGAGCGAGCGCGAGCGCGGTGACCGGGGCGGGTGCGGGGTCGGTGACCGGGGCGAGCGTGGGGGTGGGGCCGGCGTCCGCCTCCCGCGGGTCGTCGCTCGGTTCGGGCGGCAGCACATACCGGCAGCGGTGCTCGGCCGGCTCCCACACCCGCAGGCGGCCCTCCTCGCCGCCGGTCACCGCCACCGAGCCGTCGGCACTCACAGCGGCGGCGCGCACCGAACCCGCGTGGGCGGGGAGCCGCGCGCCCGGCCGCAAGAGTTCGCGCCGCGCCAACTCCGCCCGCCCGGCGGCAACTTCGGGAAGATCGGGGGCATCCGCGAGCAGGGCGCGGGCCGTCTCGTCGGCGCCCCGTTCGAGGTGCACCAGGCCGAGCAGCCCGTCCACCCGCGCGGGCTCGTCGTGCAAGGCACGCGTCGTACACAGGTCGGAGACGACGTCCTGGTCCGAGAGCGAGCCACGCCGCCAGCGGTACAGGGCCCAGTTGTAGACCGTGGGCAGGTGATGCGGGTCCACGTCCTTGGCCGTGCGCCACAGCTCCTCGGCCTCGTCCGTCCGGCCGAGGTCGAGGAGCGAGAGGGCCTGGTTCGACAGACCGTCGGCGAGCAGTCGCGCCTCCTGCGGCGCCGCTCGCGGGTAGGGCACGCCCACGGTCTCCTCGTAGAGCCGCAGCACGGCGTCGGCCGGCTCGTCGAGGCGGTGCGGGCGCCGGGCCGGATCGACCTCGAAACACCACCACAGCAGCTCGACGAGGGCCGGGGGCAGCAAAGGCGCCCCGGGAGCCGGGCGCCCGTACTCCAGGAAGTTCGCGAACACCTCCGGTGCCGACTGCCCGTGCCGGCACGGCGGAGACCCGACGAACATCTCCAGCACGCACAGGGCCCAGGACCAGACGTCGGTGGCGCGGCTGAGCGAGACCGTCGGGTCGTACACGGCCTCGGCCTGCTCCGGCGAGCAGTACGCCGGGGTCATCCCGCCGAAACCGGCCAGCAGGCTGTTCCCGGGCGGCACGACGGAGCGCTCGCCGGCCGCGGCACGGGCGCCCGCGAGACCGAAGTCGGTGACCTTCGCGACCCAGTCGGCGCCGGTGTCGACCATGACGTTGGCCGGCTTGACGTCCTGGTGGATCACACCCTGGCGGTGCGCGTGGTCGATTCCCCAGGCGATCTGCACGGCCAGATCCAGGATCCGCGCGATCACGCCGCCCACGTCGGGCCCCGGCTCCTCGTACAGCCGCCCGTCGCTCACGAGTTCGGCGAGGGAGCCGCCCTCGACCCACTCCGCGAACACGCACGGCAGGTCCTGGACCCGGCGGACGTAGGCGCAGCCGACGACATGCGGGTGCGGGGCGAGGCCGACCCAGGTACCCGCCTCGGTCTCGAAGGCGCTGCGCCCGGCCGCCGTGGCCATCAGCTCGGGACGCGACACCTTGACGGCGAGGTCCGTGTGCCAGCCGCGGTGCCGGACGCGGTACACCAGGCCCATACCGCCCCCGTCGAGGACGTCGAGCACTTCGTAGAGGCCGAGGACGACGTCCCCGCGCCGCCAGCTCGCCATCGTCGTCGCCATACGCCAACGATGCGTGCCGGCACGATAATTGACAACCACGAGGCGCTGACCCCACCCGCCCGTGGGACACCCGTGGGACACGCTGCTCGTGGGCGTCGGCGTCGGCGTTCGCGTCGGCACCGGCGACGTGAGAGCAGGCCCCGGTGCAGGCGCCGGCGTCGGCGTTCGTCAGCGGGCCGACCGCTGGGCCGCGACGATCGCGTTCACGGTCGACTCCGCCCCGGCCAGCCGCTGCACCCGCTCCGCGAAACCCGGGAACTGGGACGCGATCTTGGTGAGGAACCGCAACTCGATCGGAGCGACGTTGATCTCGGCCACATCGCGTTCGACGGCCCGGGTCACGCCCTTGACGACCTGCTGCGGCGAAACGGTCCGGACCCCGCCGGGCGTCCGCGAGCCCGTCTTCGCGAACATGCCCAAGTCACGTACGAAGCCCGGCTGGACGATCGAGACGCCGACACCCGTGCCGTGCAGATCCTGGCGGAAGGCCAGCGAGAAGCCGCGCAGCCCGAACTTCGACGCGTTGTACAGGGACGACGACTTGGTGGCCGCCATCCCTGACAGCGACCCGACGAAACAGATGTGCCCGCGCCCGGCGGCCACCATGCCCGGTGCGAGCAACCGCGCGAGCATCGCGGGCGCCCGCAGGTTCACCGCCAGCGCCCGATCGATCTGGGCCGGGGTGTAGTCGAGCACGTCGCCGCTGGAGGGCAGGGCCGCGTTGGCGATCAGTATCTCCGTGCCGGCCGCCTCCTCGGCGAGACGCCGCACGTCCTCGGGGTCGGCGAGATCGGCCAGGATCGTGCGAGCGCCGTAACGGTCGGCGACGGGTTCCAGCGCCTCCTGCCGCCGTCCGGTGAGTACGAGGCGAGCACCTCGAGCGGACAGTTCGGCGGCGAGTTCGCTGCCGATGCCGCCGGTGACCCCGGTGAGCAGAACAGTTGCCCCAGCTATGTGCACGGCCATCCTCCAGTCCCGTTCGTTCGAACGAACAATAGGGAGGCCGGGGCGGCCCTGTCCACCACGGCCGCCGGCGGACAGGAGCGGTGGCGGGTAAGGACCCCGGCCGCATCCACCGCGAGAGAGCACTGGTGGAACAATGACGGACATGCCGAACGCCCCCGCCCCCGCACCGATGCGCCAGCGCATCATCACAGCCGTCCTGCGGATCATCGGCGAGGACGGGGTCGCCGCGGTCACCAACCGGCGGATCGCCAAGGAGGCCGGGGTGTCACTCGGCTCCGTCACCTACCACTTCGAGACCCAGCACGATCTGCTGCGCGAGAGCCTGCTGTACTTCGTCCGCGAGGAGGCCCGGTACTTCACCGAGCTGGCCGACCAGTGCCGCACCGACGGCATCGACATCGAGGACGCGGCGTCCCTGGCCGGGCAGGTCGCCTGCGGAGCGGCACTCGACAGTGCCCGTCTCGCCCCGTTCGAGCTGTATCTCCACGCCGGGCGCGACGAGCGGCTGCGGGAGTCGGCGGCCGAGGCGTTCCGGGCCTACGACCTCCTCGCCACGCAGATCCTCAGCGCGCTGGGCGTCCCGGACGCGGAGCGCCTGGCCGCCACCACGGTCGCCCTGGTGATGGGCATGCAGCTCAGGCGGCTGGCCACGGGCAGCCCGGTGGACGACCTGGTCGACGCCCTCCTGCTGCTCGTACGCGGTGCCGCCGAGCGGTAGCCCGGGCAACGGTCCGCCGCCGTCAAGCTGAGGCGATCTTCCTGGTGCTGGTGCTGGTGCTGGTGCTGGTGCTGGTGCTGGTGCTGGTGCTGGGGCGCGGCGGCGGCGTGCTGGTGCTGGTGGTGCGCCGGTGCCGTTCTCCCGTGTCCCGCGCCGGTGCCGGTGCCCGGGGGCGGTGCCCCGGCACCGGGTGCGCCGGTTTCACGTCAGCCGACGGCACAGCAGCGCCGCGGGGCCCGCACCGCTGCCGAACCTCGTGGTGAAGGCGATGCCGGCGGCGTACTCGTCGGCGGCGCACTGGCCCTTGTAGGCGCCGGACGCGAACTCACCGCCGCCGGCGCCGGCCGGACGGTTGTCGGACCGGTCGAACCAGACGGTCCGCGCGGCGCCGCCCAGTGCGCTCCGGCCCGGTACGCACAGCGCCGCCGACACACGTCCGCCCCGTTCGCTGTAGCCGACGAGGAACCCCCCTGCGGGGCACTGCAGCTTGGTGTACCCGGACGCCCAGTCACCGCCGGCCGGTACGTACCGCTCGTCGGTGACGACGCTCTGGCCGCCGGACGGGGCCCGCAGGTCACCGGCGCCGCTGTCGGTGCACAGCCCGCGCCCACCGCTGTGGGCGAGGCCGACGAGCCGCAGCCCGTCCGGGCAAGCCGCCTTGTACGCCCCGGAGTCCCAGTCTCCCGCCGCCCGTACGCGGACGGACGCCACAGCGTCGCCGTGGTCGATGGAGAGCATCCGCCAGACGGGAACCGCGGGCACGGGACCGGCCTCGCCAGGCGCCGTCATGAGATGCCGCCATGCCGTACCGCGCCAGTCGCCGGCGTCGAGGATGCCGGAACGGTGCCCCGACGCGTCGTAGCTCAGCAGTGCCCAGTCGTCGTGGCCCGCGTAGCCCACGAGTGGCCAGAAGGCGAAGTCGGCGTCCCGGTCGGCGAGATGGTCGGTGAAGCCGGTGAACCATGCGCGCGCCGCCGGGTCGGTCTCACCGGCGCCGATTCCGAACTCGCTCACCCAGAGGGGTGCGGTGTGGTGCCGGCCGGTCTCCTCGACGAAGAACGCCTCGTCCTCCAGCACCGCGTACAACTGATCCCGGCCGAGGTCCTGGTAACGGGCGTCGTGGGTCTCACCGATGCCGGTGGCGCCGCTGTGGCGGGGGCCGGTGTATCCGTAGAAGTGCGCGGAGTAGACCAGTTTGTGCGGGTCGACGAGAGTGTGGGACAGGGTGCGGGCGGGCGTGAGCACAGGACGGCCGTGGGGGAGTCCGTCCACGGGGACGCCCGTCCAGTTGATGCCCTCGACGACGATGAGCAGGCGGGGGTCGGCCTCGGTGAGGATGCGGTCGGCGGCGTCCCGGGCGGCGCTGTACCAGTCGTGTTGGTCACCCAGGCCCCAGTTGGGGTCGTCCAGCACATCGCGACGGACCTCGTTGTACAGGTCCGCGCCGACCACGCCGGGCACGGTCGCGTACCGGCGGGCCATGAAGACCCAGTCGTCGGCCCACTGCCGGGTGGACTGCCCGCTGTTCCACCGCTCGTTGCCGTCGACGCCGCAGCACCAGCGAGAAGTGTTGGTGTGGTTGTTGAGGAACACGGCGAACCCGCTCCGGCTGAGCGCGTCGACCACGGCGTCGTAGATCTCCAGGGGTGTCCTGCCCCGCAGGCCGGGGTTGGCGGCCACAGCGGTGTCGGGGACCGGGGTGGTGTGGTGGATCATCTCGTTCGAGAACGGAAGACGGATCGTGTTGATCCCCAACTGCTGGAAATCGCTGATGAGTTGGGGCAAGGGGGTGCGGTCGAGGCCCAGCGGGATGCCGTGGGAGTCCTGCCCGGCGTGGTGGTTGGCGGGGTCGGCGGCGCTGCCGGTCCCGGTCCAGGAGCCTTGTGCTCCGTCCCAGTTGGCGCCCTTCAGCCGGAAGCGGTCGCCGCGGGCGTCGACGATGTAACGGCCTCGGGTGGACAGCGGCGCAGACCAGCCGGCCGGCTCGGTGACACCGGCGCCGTGTGGCACGGCAGCCGCGGGCGGCGTGGCGGCGCCCGCGGCGGTGGGGGGCGGGGACGGTGTGGCGGCGCCCGCGGCGGTCGGAGGCGCGGCCAGGAGCAGGAGACCCGCGGCAGCGACGGCCAGGCGCTGGGCGACAGGTGCGATCGGCATGGAGGCGGCCCTCACGTGTGGGGGTGGGAGAGAGCGGGTGGCCGGAGCGACCCCGTCCCGGCTGAGCGGAGTGTCCACCACCGCGCGTGGCGAGGGAAGTCCCGAGACCCCCGGGATGCAGGCGCACCACGGCCCCACCCGCACCGTGAGGCGGAAAGGCACCGGTGCCCTGTGCGGCGCGGGCGGAGCACGCCGAGGTGGAGCCGGTCGCTCGGAGACGGCGGTTCAGGTACTCGACCTCGTGAAGTGGGTGACGGGACGATCGAGGCGTTCTCCGTCCACGGTGATGTCGACCGCCTCGTTGTAGAAGGCGAGCAGCCCCTTGACGGCGGCCACGGCGGGCAGCGGATCGGGGTAGCTCCACAGCAGGTCGGACGGTACATCCGCATCGCCGCGCCAGGACCAGTACTCGGCCGTGCCCTTGTAGGGGCAGCCGGTGCGGTGGTCGGTGGGGGTGAAGAGGTCGAGACGGACGTCCTCGCGGGGAAGGTAGTAGCGGGTGGGCAGGCCCGTCTCGAAGAGGAGGACCGGGCGGCGGGTGTTCGCGACGACCGTGCCGTCGACCTCGACCCGGACATGCCGGCTGCTGGGGATGGCGTCGACCCGTTTGTGCGGGTCGCGAGGGTGGATGAAGATCTCCTCTTCCTCCTCGTACCAGTGGTCGAGGCCCTTGCCGGTGCGCCTGAACCACTCGAAGGCGATGTGTCCTGCCAGGTCGTCGTCGGCGAACGTCCAGGCGGCGTTCGGCAGCAGCTCGCCGTCGATCTCCAGGTCGTAGAAGACGGTGGACCCGGTGTGGGCGCCGGTGGGCGGGTTCTCCGCCGGGCGCAGCAGGTCGGCGCGGACCTCCTCGCGGGGGAAGGCGTACATCGGGACGGGGAGACCCGGTTCCCACACGAGGACGGGGTGACGGCTGTCGACGACGGTGACCTCGCCCCGACGGCCCCTGACCCAGCGCTCACTGGGCTCCCAGAGCAGTCCCCGCGGGGTGCGGCGCGACGACTCGGCGGTGTCGAGTGCGGTCATGTCCGGTTCTCCCTCTCTCCACGGGCCGGGTGACGAGCCGGCGGGCGTGACGAGCCAGGGCCGGCTCCGGGCACCGTCGTGACCAGCCGGAGGAACGTCTGTTCGCCGTGGGCGTGTCGCGGACTCCCGTCCACGATCGCACGTCGTGCGCCCTCAAGGACCGCGGGCAGGATGCCGGGCCCGGCGGGAACGGACCGGGTTGTCCAGTTGCCACCAGGCTCGGGCACTTCCCAGGTCGTTGCATCGGCATCGGCATCGGCATCGGCATCGGCATCGGCATCGGCGTCGACGTCGGCGTCGGCCCTGTCCCTGTTCGCCGTTCTCAGTTCGTCCGTGCGCCCGGGCCCCGTCTCACCTCGCGCCGTCGGCCCCGGCGCAGCAGCGGTGTCTTCGTCACCATTGGCCGGGCTGGTAGTCACCGGCGGGCTGCTGGGTGATGACGTTCAGCCGGTTCCAGGCGTTCATGACGGCGACGAGGGAGAGCAGGGCGGCGAGCTGGTCATCGTCGTAGTGCTTGGCGGCGTTGCCCCACACCTCGTCGCTGACACCCCCGTCGCCGTCCGCGATGCGGGTGCCCTGCTCGGCCAGGTCCAGGGCCGCCCGCTCGGCGTCGGTGAAGACCGTGGCCTCACGCCAGGCCGCGACCAGGTTGAGCCGCACCGAGGTCTCACCGGCCTGCTCGGCGTCCTTGGTGTGCATGTCGATGCAGCGGGCACAGCCGTTGATCTGGCTGATGCGGATCTCCACGAGGTGCTGTGTCGCCGCCGGCAGCGTCGAGTCCCCCACGGCCTTGCTCGCCGAGAGCAAGTACTTCGTGACCTTGGACCCGACGGGGTTGCCGCGGTGATCGAAACGAGCGTCCATGCTGAACTCCTTGCCGTGTTGCCTGTCGCACCCCCGCCGGCAGGACGCCCCGGCGATCGGTGGGCGGCCCGGTGATGATCTACCTCTCCCACCACTGCAGCCGGTCGTCCGAGGCGGCACCTGTCGGGGTTGCGTACGGCCCAGATGTGCGTGATCCGGCCGCCCCTGACGGCGAACGCGTACGCCGTCACGGTGACACCGGCTCGCCGGGCGGCGATCAGTCCGGGCCGGCCGATGATCGTCGGCTCCAGAATAGTGTCGCGCGGGCGAGGGCGACGCAGGCGCGCCCGGCCTCCGCTTGCCCAGTCCTCCGGACCCTCTCGCCCAGTCCGCCGGCCGCCCTCCGATGATCAGTCCGCCGTCCACTTCGGCGCCCTCCGATGATCAGTCCGCCGTCCACTTCGGCCGCCCGGATCACCCGTCCACTTCGGCCCGTCGGGGAGCAGAGCCGGTGGGCGTGGATCTTCCGTGGTACACCTGTGCCGGATCGCGTGCCGTCCGCCGTGCGGGGGCGTAGCGTCCCCGTATGAGCGAGGACGGGCGCGTCCAGCGCGGGCGGAGCGTGCCGCGCGGGCGGATGACTCGGGTGCGGGCGCCGGAAGTCGTTCCCGCCGGGCTGGAGGTGCCTCGTGACCGGAGCCGATGACGCGGCCACGGAGGCGCGGGACGCCGCGTTCGCGGAGACCGTGCGCCGCGCGGGCGCCTCCATCGGCGCCCTGTACCTCCTCGCCCCCGACGAGCGGCAGCTGTCGCTCGACGTGCTGTTCGGGGCACCGGCCGACTTCGCGGCGCCGTGGGCGACGGTTCCGGTGACCGCTCCGGCGCCGGTGGCCGAAGCGGTACGGGAGGACCGCATGGTGTGGGTCG
The DNA here is from genome assembly GCF_043199955.1 of Streptomyces sp. NPDC048514. NCBI lineage: Bacteria > Bacillati > Actinomycetota > Actinomycetes > Kitasatosporales > Streptomycetaceae > Streptomyces > Streptomyces sp. NPDC048514. The sequence continues at coordinate 174,800 of NZ_JBICWT010000010.1, forward strand.
GCAGCCAGGAGGAGCTGGCCCGCAGCTATCCGCGCACCGCGATGGCGTTGCCGTACCCGTTGGCGATGGCCGCCGCACCGGTCACCGGGGTGCGCCGGTGGGGTGTGCTGCTGCTGATGTGGCCGGCCACCCGTCCGCCGTACATGACCCAGCGCGAGCGCGGGCACATCGCGTCCAGCTGCGGACGGCTGGCCAGACTGCTCGAAGAAGCCGTCGGGAACCGCCCGCTCCCCGTCCCCGGCGACCGGCCGCGCGCACTTGCCGCGGGAACGGGCCGCCGCTCGACGGGCCCGGCGCTGGCCGCCGCCGACCTGATCGAGCGGCTGCCCGGCGGCAGTTGCGCGCTGGACCTCGAAGGGCGCGTCACCTATCTCAGCTCGGGTGCCTGCGAACTGCTGGGCCGGGATGCCGGCGAACTGCTGGGCACCCTTCCGTGGCAGGCACTGCGCTGGCTCGACGACCCGGCCTACGAGGACCGCTATCGCGCGGCCGTGATCAGCCGGGAGCCCGTCGCCTTCACGGCGTGCCGGCCGCCGGATCTGTGGCTCGACTTCCACATGTTCCCGGACGCCAGCGGCATCACCATCCGGATCGTGCCCTCCGGGGCGGCGGACCCGCCCGTCCCGGCCGCCCGTCACACCGGCCGCACCGTCACACCGGCCCGTGCCGGACGGCTCTACCAGCTCACACACCTCGCGGCGGCGCTGACCGAGGTCGTCAGCGTGCAGGACGTCATCGAGCTGGTCGCCGACCAGATCATGCCCGCGTTCGAGGCCCAGGCCCTGGTCCTGTCCAGCGCCGAGGGCGGACGCCTGCGGATCACCGGGTACCGCGGCTACGACCCCCGCACCATCGAGCGTCTCGACGGCCTTCCCCTCGACACCGCCCTGACGCCGGCCGGCCAGGTCCTCGGCAGCGGCGTCCCGGCGTTCTTCCGCGACCCCGAGGAGATGCGACGCGTCCACCCCGAGGCCGTGCCGATCAGCGGGAAGCAGGCCTGGGCCTTCCTGCCGCTGATCGTCTCGGGCCGTCCGGTCGGCTGCTGCATCCTGTCCTACGACCAGCCGCACACCTTCCCGGCCGAGGATCGCGCCGTCATGACCTCGCTCGCCGGCCTCATCGCCCAGGCCCTGGACCGCGCGCGGCTGTACGACACCAAGCACGGCCTCGCCCACAACCTGCAGCAGGCACTGCTCCCGCGCGCCCTGCCCAAGGTCACCGGCCTGCGGGTCGCCGCCCGCTATCTGCCCGCGACCAGGGGCATGGACATCGGCGGGGACTTCTACGACCTCATCCCCCTCGGCGACCAGGTCGTCGCGGCCGTCATCGGTGACGTCCAGGGCCACGACGCGGCCGCCGCCGCGCTCATGGGACAGGTACGCACCGCCGTCCACGCCCACTCCACGCTCGGCACGACGCCGGACCGGGTGCTCTCGGCGACCAACCGGCTCCTCATCGATCTCGGCACCGACCTGTTCACCAGCTGCCTCTACGCCCACCTCGATCTCGCGGGCCGGCGTGCGACGCTGGCCAGCGCCGGGCACCCCCCGCCGATCATGCGTGTGCCCGACCGCGGCACCGGCCCCCTCGACGTGCCGCCGGGACCGCTCCTGGGCATCGACCCCGATGCGGTCTTTCCTCTCACCGAGATCCCGCTCACCCCCGGGCTGCTGCTCGCCTTCTACACCGACGGCCTCATCGAGACGCCGGGAGCCGACCTCGACGACTCCATCGCCGGCCTCGCGCGCCACCTCGCCCACGCCGACGACCGGGACCTGGACGGGCTGATCGACACCCTGGTCGGGCAGACGGCTGCGAGCGGTCAACGCGCCGACGACATCGCGCTGCTCGTCCTGCACCACGCGATGACCCGGTGAACCTGGGCACCGGCGAACCATGCCCGGCGGGCACGTGCCCCGATCCGTCGCGCGCGAAAAGCCTCGGACCCCGGCCCCGCCACGAGCGGGGCATCCGCCGGGTCTGAACTCCCGCCACGTGCCGGGGACATCGAGTGGGCGAAGTGAACCGCCCTGCTCGGGGCATGCGTTCGCCCTGGCGGAACGGAGTGCGTTCCGCCAGGGCGAACGGGCGAACGGAGAGCGGGTCAGCGGGTGAAGGTGACCCGGTGCTCCTTCAGGGTGCCGCAGTTGGAGCCGGACACCTGCACGTACACGTTGTTGATGTTGCCACCCCAGTCGACGCAGTGGCCCTTGCCGTAGACGTAGGTCGGCCCCGCGTACGACGTGTACTGCCCGTAGTCCTCGTCACCCTGGTCGGTGCCGGTGACGTAGATCCAGGCGGACATGGCCACGGCGGTGCCCGGCTTGCTGCGGATGGTCGCGACGCAGTTCTTCCCGTTGGCGGAGTTGTACGTCAGATACACGCTGCCCAGCGAGCCGACAGGTGCCGAGTTGACGGTCTTGTAGGCGCTCCCGCAGACCTTCTGCGGTGTGGTGTCGGGTGCGGCGGCGGCCGGCGACGCCAGGGCGGTCGCGGTTCCCAGGGACAGGGCCGCCAACGCGGAAGCGGCCACGACGGAACGGGTGTATCGCATATTTCCCCCTTATGAGTCTTGGAGACGCTTGCTCCTGCCTGGTGTGACCCACGACTCATCGAAAGGGTTGCACCCCCACGGACAAGAACTCCCGGAGAAAGACTGGTCCAACCAGTTGACCAGTCGAGTCGGTCCGGCCACCCTGATCGCCATGACTCAGGGAGAGATCCGGCGGGAGGCGGTCTCCGACCAGCTCTTCGCCCTACTGCGCGACAGGATCCTCGGCGGGGTGCTGCCTCCGGGCTCCGCACTCACCTCGGAGCGGGACCTGGCGGCCGAGTTCGGGGTGAACCGGCATGCCGTCCGTGAGGCCGTCAAGCGGCTGCAGCAGGCGCGGCTGATCGAAGTCAGCCACGGCGGCCGCACTCTCGTTAAGGACTGGCGGCGCACCGCCGGCCTCGACCTCGCCGTGGGGATAGCCGCGGCGGACGGCGGCCCCGCGCTGGACGACCTCGCCCGGGACGCACTGGAGATGCGGGCGTGCATCGGCGCGGACGCGGCCCGGCTGTGCGCGCTGCGGTGCTCCGAGCGCACCGCCCTGGACATCGCCGAGGCCGCCGGCCGGTACGCGTGCAGCGGCCCCGACCTGTCCGAGCTGGGCGAGGCGGACGTAGCCTGGTGGCGGCTGATCGTGGAGGGGTCGGGGAACGTCGCCTACCTGCTGGCCTTCAACAGCCTGGTGGGCGGAACGCTGCCGGTCGCCGACGTACCCGACGACCTGCGCGCCGCCGAACTCCTCGACGTGGAGGCCCATCTGCGGCTCGCCTCCCACATCGCGGACCGCGACGCCGAGGCGGCCGAACGGCTCGCGCGCGAGCTGCTCACCCGCAGCGTGCCCGCCGCACCCCGGAAGGCGGTGCGCTGACATGATCCCGGCCGTCGTCTACGCGATACCGGCGTTCGTGCTCCTGGTCGTCGTCGAGGCGGTCTCCTACCGCCTCCTGCCGGACGACGAGGAGCGCGGCTACGAGATGCGGGACACCGTGACCAGCATGTCCATGGGCGCCGGCAGCCAGGTCGTCGCGGTGCCGTGGAAGGCGGCGACGATCGTGCTGTACGCGGCCGTCTTCACCGTCGCCCCCTGGCACCTCTCCGCGTCCTCCGGATGGACCTGGGTGCTGCTCTTCTTCGCCGACGACCTGGCGTACTACGCCTTCCACCGTGCCCACCACCGGGTGCGCGTGCTCTGGGCGAGCCATGTGGTCCACCACTCCAGCATCCGCTTCAACCTCTCCACCGCCCTGCGGCAGAGCTGGACACCGATGACGGGACTGCCCTTCTGGCTTCCGCTGGCGCTGCTCGGCATCCCGCCCTGGATGATCCTGCTGCAGCAGGCCGTCAGCCTCGTCTACCAGTTCTTCCTGCACACCGAACGCGTCGACAAGCTGTGGCGGCCGGTGGAATGGGTCTTCAACACGCCGTCCCACCACCGCGTCCACCACGGCTCGAACAACGTGTACCTGGACCGCAACTACGGCGGCATCCTCATCGTCTGGGACCGCGTCCTCGGGACCTTCGAACCCGAGGGGGAACGCGCGGTCTACGGCCTGACGAAGAACATCGGGACCTACAACCCCCTGCGCGTGGCGTTCCACGAGTACGCGGCCGCCTGGCACGACGTACGGGCGGCGCGGCGCTGGCGCGACCGTGCCGGCCACCTGTTCGGGCCGCCCGGCTGGGCACCCGCCGCGGCGCCGCCGGTCACAGCAGGGCGTCCAGGGTGAGCGGCAGTTCGCGAAGGCGCCTGCCGGTGGCGTGGTGCACGGCGTTGGCGATCGCCGGGGCGATGCCGACCAGTCCGACCTCACCGACGCCCTTGGTGCCGGTCGGGGTGCCGCGGTCGGGTTCGCCGACGAAGACCACGTCCAGGTCCGGCACATCGGCGTTGACCGCGACGAGATAGTCGGCGAACGTGCCGTTGGCGATGCGCCCGGTGCGCGGGTCGGTGGCCGTGTCCTCGAACAGGGCCAGGCCGATGCCGCCCACCGTGCCGCCGATGATCTGGCTTCGCGCCGTCTTGGAGTTGAGGATGCGGCCGCCGTCGATCACGGAGACCACCCGCGCGACCCGGATGAGGCCCAGGTCCGCATCGACGCGGACCTCCACGAACTTCGCGCCGTACGCGCCGGCGAGGGACATGCCCAGGTCGGCGGCGACCGGTGGGGTGCTCTTCCCGTTCGCGGTCAGCTCGGACAGCTCGTGCCGGGAGAGGATGTCCGCGTACGACTCCCCCCGGTCCGGACGGCCCGCGGGACGGATCCGCCCGCCGGCGCACTCCACGTCGTCCGGGTCCACGCCGTGCAGGGGCGAGTCGGCGTCACCGCACGCGAGGACGGCGAACGAGCGCACCAGCTGCCGGCAGGCGTCGTGCACGGCGTTGCCCAGGGCGCCGGTCAGACCGGAGCCGCCCGCCATCATCGAGTTCGGCATGTCGGAGTCGCCCAGGTCGAAGCGGACCAGATCCAGCGGCAGGCCCAGTGCGTCGGCGGCCAGTTGGGCCATCACCGTGTAGGTGCCGGTACCCAGATCGGTAGCCGCGCTGCGCACCAGCGCGCTGCCGTCGCGGTTGACGGTGGCCTGCGCCGTGCACGGCTGCGCGAACCAGGGGAACATCGCGCTCGCCATGCCGTAGCCGACCAGCCAGTTCCCGTCGCGCATGGAGCGTGGCTCGGGGTTGCGCTCGGCCCACCCGAAGCGGCGCGCGCCGACCTCGTAGCACTCCAGGAGTGCCTTGCCGGACCAGGGCAGCCCGTTGCGCGGGTCGACGTCGGTGTGGTTGCGCAGCCGCAGTTCCAGGGGGTCCATGCGCAGGGTGTGGGCCAGCTCGTCGAGCGCCGACTCCAGCGCGAAGTTGCCCTGCGCCTCGGCCGGGGCCCGCATGGACGTCGGCACGGCGATGTTCAGCCGGGCCTGCCGGTCCCGTGTGATCACGTTGGGGCACCGGTAGGCGAAGGCGGTGCCCGACGCGAACGGCTCGAAGTCGGTCTCCTCCATGCTCAGCGAGCTGAGGCTGCGGTGGTCGAGGGCGACCAGCTCGCCGTCGCGGGTGGCGCCGACGCTCAGCCACTGCACACCGCTCGGACGGTGCCCGACGGAGGTGAACATCTGCGGCCGGGTCAGCACCAGTTTGACCGGCCGTTTGAGCATCCGGGCGGCCATGGCGGTCAGAATGACGTGCGGCCACGCACGCAGCCCGGCGCCGAAGCCGCCACCCACGTACGGCACCAGGACCCGTACCGAACTCTCCGGGATGCCGAAGACCATGGCGAGGGTGGTGCGTACCATCGACGGCCACTGGCTGGTGTCGTGCACGGTGAGCGTGTCGCCCTCCCACGAGGCCAGGGTGGCGAAGAGGCCGAGCGGGTTGTTGGTGTTGTCCGCCGTGGTGTAGGTGGCCCGCAGGGTCACCTCGGCCGACTCCAGCGCCGCGCCGGGGTCGCCGCGCGAGGTGTCCATCTGCCAGGGGTCGACGAGCTGCTCGGCCCGCGGGTCCCGCAGGTCCAGCAGCGGCTGCGTGGTCTCGTAGTCGGCTCGCGCCAAGCGTGCCGCCGCGGCGGCCTGTTCCGGGGTCTCGGCCACGACGAACGCGATGTGCTGGCCGTGGTGGACGATCCGGTCGCTGCGCAGCGGCGGAGGTGGCGAAGCCCCGAGCGCCGTCATCGGCCCGGTCCCCACCTCGGGGGCGTTCTCGTGGGTGAGGACGGTCAGTACGCCGGGGGAGCCCTCGGCGGCCCCGGTGTGCATGCGGAGTATCCGGCCCGCGGCGACGGTGCTCTGCACCAGGGCGCCGTAGGCCTGGCCGGGGACGCTGAAGTCGCTGGGGTACGGGGCGGTGCCGGTGACCTTGCGCGGCCCGTCGACCCGGTTGACCCCCGTGCCGACCAGCGGCCTGCTTTCGACGGTGCTCATGTGGTCACTCCGGAAACGGTCTGCAGCTCGCGCACCAGGGTGCGCCGGGCGAGCGGCACCTTGAAGGCCGTGCCCGGCACGGTCCAGGCATCGCGCATGGTCGCCTCGGCGGCATCCAGGAACGTGGCCGTCGTGGCGGGCGCGCCGGTCAGCACGTGCTCGGCCTCGTAGGCCCGCCAGGGCTTCGTCCCCACCCCGCCCAGACCGACGCGCGCACGGTGGATCCTGCCGCCGTCCAGCACGAGCAGCACGGCGGCCGAGGTCAGGGCGAACTCGTACGACATCCGGTCCCGGACCTTGAGGTAGCCCGAGCGGGCGTCCGGCGACGGCAGCGGGATCTCGACCTCGGTGATCAATTCGGCGTGCTCCAGGACGTTCTCGGTCTGCGGGTCCTCGTCCGCCGTCACGTAGAACTCCGTAAGGGGCACGCTGCGGGACGTCGCCGGTCCCTGGATGTGCACGACCGCGTCGAGTGCCACGAGGGCGACGGCGAGGTCGGACGCGTGCAGCGCGATGCACCGCTCGCTCGCCCCGAGCACGGCGTGCATGCGCGCCACGCCGTTCACCGCGGCGCAGCCGGAACCCGGCGCCCGTTTGTTGCACTCGGGGACCGTGGGGTCGCGGAAGTACCGGCAGCGGGTGCGCTGCAGCAGGTTGCCGCCGATGGTGGCCATGTTGCGCAGCTGCACCGACGCGCCCAGCAGGAGCGCCTCGCGCACCACGGGAAGCCGCTCGGCCACGGTGGCGTCGGCGGCCAGCTCCTCCATGGTCGCCAGCGCGCCCACGTGGAGGGCCTCGCCGCGGCGCTCGATGCCGTGCAGCGGGAGCCGGGTGATGTCGATCAGGCGCGGAGGTTCGAGGACACCGTCCTTCATCAGGTCGAGCTGCGTCGTGCCGCCCGCCAGGAAGGACGCGGCCGGGTCGTCCGCCAGCAGCTGGACCGCCTCCCGGGTGCCGGTGGCCCGCACGTAGTCAAAGGCGCGCATCGGGACCTCCCCGGGCCGCCTCACGGATCGCCGCCACGATGTTGGGATAGGCGCCGCACCGGCAGAGGTTGCCGCTCATGAACTCCCGGATCTCCTCCTCGGACCCGGCCCGGCCCTCGGCCATCAGCGCCACCGCGGACATGATCTGCCCCGGTGTGCAGAAGCCGCACTGGAAGCCGTCGTGCTCCATGAACGCCCGCTGCACCGGGTGCGGTCCGTCGGCACCGGCGACACCCTCGATGGTGGTGATCGCACGGCCCTCCGCCTGGGCCGCCAGCGTCAGACAGGCCAGCACGCGGCGCCCGTCCAGATGGACGGTGCACGCGCCGCAGGCCCCCTGGTCACAGCCCTTCTTCGTGCCCACGAGGCCCAGCCGGTCACGCAGTGCGTCCAGCAGCGTCACCCGGGTGTCAAGGCGCAGGGCGTGCTCCCGGCCGTTCACCGTGAGTGTCACGACGCGCTCGGTGACCGCGGGAGGACCGCCCATGTCCCGTCTGCTCGCAACGTCCGTCATCGCGTCCTCCTCCGGACGGTCGCATACGGTCCGAGCCCCGTCCGGGGGCGTGTCCGATGGCGATTCGACCCATGAGTGCGAGTTGCGTTCGGATATGTACGTCACCTTATAGGCCGAATGTGTGGTCTCGCATGTGGTGCCGCCGCCCCGGCCCACCGGTCGACTTCACCGCCCACGCCCGATCCGTCGGCGTCGACGCGGCCACGTCCGGCATCTTCGGCTGCGCCGTCACGGAAGGGCAGGGCCGAGCCGTCTCGCGGTCCGGCCCCCCGACGCCGAGGCGGAACCCCGGCTTCACCCTGTGTCCTAGTCCTTGATGTCCACGTGCATGTCGAAGGTGCGGCCGGCGATCTTCACCAGCAGGTTTCCCTGCACTCCCCGGGTGGCCAGAGTCGCCCCCACCGTGCCCTTGCCGGCCTTCTTCTTGTCCTGTGGCGGGAAGTCGTGGAAGTCGGTGAACACGCCCTCCCCGCTGGCGTATTCGCCGGCCACCGCCCAGGCCTTGCGCAGCTGGGCGAACTCCGTGCGGGTCATCGCGCCCGACAGGCCGAGGTTGACCCGCTGTCCGCCCACGTAGGCGTCGGCGCACTGCTGGAGGATCTCCGGCACCAGCGTCTTCGACAGCTCCTCGGCCTGCTCCACGAGTGAGAGCAGCCCGTCCTCGTCGCCGTCGAGCTTGCTCCTGCGCGCGCTCCTCGCCGACTCCGCGAGCAGCGCCACCTGGTCGGAGTCGATGGCGCGGTACGCCTCGTCGTAGCCGTACTTGCGGTCACAGGCGATGCGGATCGTGGTCGCCCAGCGCTCCTCGCTCAGCCACTCCCGGTCGAACGCGCTCGCCGCGCAGTACGCGACGAGATCCGTCTCGGCCTCCGCGGCGTCCTTGGCGTACGTCCCCTTGGGCATGTCGTCCCCCCTCGTCCTGGGCCGCCCTGCCGGATGGTCGTGGACGGCGGCCTCCACCGTGGCACCGGGAGCAGGGTGTGTCAGCCGGTTCGCCGCATTCCGGTAGCGATGAGGACGTAGGGGACGGATGAGGCGGTGGACCCGGGCGCCCGCCCCGCCCCGCGCCGTATCGGCCGGTGCGGGCGTGGGCCCGGCGGGGTCCTAGCCGGCTTCCCGGCCGAGGACGCGGCGGGCCGCCTCGGCCTCGGCCGCCGGCGGGGAGAGTTCGTCGAGGGTGTCGAGCTCGTCGTCCGCCTCCAGCTCCCGCTCCCAGGCCGCCGCGAGCCGTTGCTGCTCCTCGCGCGGTCTGGAGCCGATCGCTTCCCGGTGATCGGGGTCCAGGGCCGCCAGGAATCGTCCGACCGCATCCGTCGGCATGCAGTGCTCCTTGTCGTGTGGAAGGGTTCCGCTCCGGGCCCAGCATGGCCAACGGCAGGCGTGCAGGGCGCCCGACACCGCCGGGTGACACCCTGATGGCCTCCCCGCGCGCCCCGCCGCCAGCCACCCCGCCGTCCGCGGCGCCGACCGGGATGGCAGGATTCACCGCGTGGGCGAAACGCAAGTTCGGGCTGGTCGGGGGGCGTTGCACGGCAGTACCGCCGACGCTCGGACGGCCCCTCGTCGGCCCGTCGGGCCCCGGGACACAGACGGGCAGCTGCCATGACTGCTGAGTGGTACGTCCTCATAGAAGAGGACACCAGAAGGACCGAGCGCGCTGACGGCGTCGAACTGAGGCTGCACCGGTGGACGCTCGTCGCCACGCACCGCATCGACGGGGACGAGGCGCGGGCCGCTGCGGTGGCCGAGGACGCGGCCCTGCACCACGTCCCGGAGGTGCTGGCCCGGCATGCCCGGCCCGGTGACCAACCGGAGCGGCATGCCTTCCGCACCCAGGACGGCGCATGGGTGGTGCTGGTGAGGCAGCGGCACCGGGACTGTCACATACGGGTGACCACGGCCCGGCTCGTGCACTCGCGGGAGGAGAAGGAGGCTCCGCCGAAGAGCCTGAAGGAGAAGTTCCGCAGCGCCTTGGAGGGCCCGCCGCCGGTGCCGGACCCGTGGACTCCGCCCCGCGACGCCTGAGTGCCCACGTGGCCGGGGGGCGGGGGCACCGACGCCCGCGGCTCCGGGTGCCGGCTCGGCGGGGTCACCGTAGGCTGTCGCTCCGGTCGCCGGCTAGGCGTAGGCGCGGCCGTGGTCCGTGAGGGGGAGGTCGACCCGCACGGTCGTTCCCACCGTGCGCGGGCTGTCGACGAGGATCCGGCCACCGAGCGCCTCCACCCGGTCCTTGAGGCCGACGAGACCGGTACCGCGGCCGAAGTCGGCACCGCCGACGCCGTCGTCGCGCACGGTGAGGATCAGCACCTCGTCACCGCCCTCGACCGTCACCGTGACGGCCGAGGCGCGCGCGTGCTTGACCACGTTGGTCAGGGCCTCCGAGACGACGTAGTAGCCGCTCACCTGGACCGGCTCGGGCAGATCGCCTTCGGCGTGCACCGCGAGATCGACCGGGACGGGGCAGCGGCGGCCGAGCGACTTGAGGGCGGGCACGAGACCGCCCCTGGCGAGGATCGAGGGATGGATGCCCCGTGCCATCTCCCGCAGCTCGTCCGAGGCGTCCGTCAGCCCCGCGGCGACCTGCTGAAGCCTCGCCCGCAGCTCGTTCAGGCCGTCCGGCACCATGTCCTGCGTCGAACCCACCAGCAGCACCAGCGAGACCAGCCGTTGCTGGACGCCGTCGTGCAGGTCCCGTTCGATGCGCCGGCGCGTCTCGTCGGCGGCGTTGACGATGCGCACGCGCGAGGCGGACAACTCGGCGCGGGCCTCGGCGTTCTCCACGGCGGCGGCGACCAGCTCGGTGAAGCTGGCGATCTGTGCCTCCGTGTTCCCAGGGAAGGGCTCGTCCCCCCGCGTCGAGGCCGCCATCACCCCCCACAGCCGGCCGCCCACCGTGACCGGGCAGCCGACCGAGGAGCGGATCCCCATGGCGCGGGCCTCCTGCGCGATCGCCCCCGAAGCGCTGGCGTAACTGTCGATCCGGACCGGGGAACCGAGCTGGAGGACCTCGCGAGCGACGCTCACCCCTTCCAGGTCGAAGCGCGCACCGACGAGCGGCGGGTCCGACCGCATGCTCCGGCTCCAGGCGGCGACGCCGGTGACGGTCCCGTCCGGCTCGTAGCGCTCCATGCGGGCCATGTCGGCTCCGCAGAGCAGCCCGACCTCTCGGGTGACGGCCTCGAAGACCGCCGCGGGCGGCTCCGACCGGGCGACCAGCGTCGCGACCCGCCGCAACGCGGACTGCTCCTCCGTCAGACGTCCCGCCGCCTCCGCCGCCCGCCGCAACCGGGCCGCCAGCTGTCCCACGACCACCGCCGTGAGGAGGAAGACACCCAGAGCGATGTAGTTCTCCGAGTGGTCGAACCGCAGCACGTGAAGCGGCGGAACGAACAGATAGCCGTAGACCGCGACGCAGAGCACCGACGTGACCAGCGCGAGCCCCGTCCCCCACACCACGGCGACGGGCAGTACGACCAGCAGATACAGCACCAGAGGGTGCAGCGACGGGATGTGCGGTTTGAGGAGCGCGATGAGGCTGGTCAGCGCGGCCACCAGCGTCACGCTGGCGAGCAGGCGGTTCGGCCAGCGCAGAACCGGCAAGCGGACCCGACGCCCTGCCATCACATCGCTTCCCCGGCCGACCACAAACGGACCTAACTCCTCAGAGTGTGACATATATGACCGATGTGGCGGCTCGTCGGCAGGGAGTCGTCCCCAACCGGTCTGCAGGAGAGGAGAGCACCGGAGAGCACGGGAGATCATGGGAAGAGGAGCGGGGAGAGCGGGGGGAGAGGAGCGGGGGAGGGCGGGGGAGCCGCTGGCCGGTCGGGAGGCCCGGCAGGCCGCCGGGGGACAGCAGGCCGCAGGGGGACGGCGGGCGCCGTCGCGTCGGGACGCGGGACCGTACCGGCTGCGAATACAGCTAGCAGGAATGCCGATCAGCCACCGCCCTGGGATTCTGGACCCATGCTGCGCTGCCTGATCGTCGACGACAATCAGTACTTCCTCAGCGCCGCTCGCTGTCTGCTCGAACACCAGGGCATCACCGTCGTGGGCCTGGCGTCGGACAGCGCCGAGGCGCTGCGGCTGGCCGAGCGCCTGAGGCCGGACGTGACGCTCGTGGACATCGACCTGGGTATCGAGTGCGGCCTGGAACTGGCCGGCCGGCTGCGGTCCGCGGCCGGTCCGCCTCCCCTGCCGGTGATCTTGATCTCCAGTCACGCCGAGGAGGACTACGCCGACCTGATCGAGGCGAGCCCCGCGACGGGCTTCGTCGGCAAGACGGTTCTGTCGGGCGATGCGATCCGTGCGGTGCTGGCCGCGGCGGACGCCGGTGGCCGGGCCGGTCCGGAAGGCAGTGGTCCGAAAGGCAGTGGTCCGAAAGGCAGTGGTCCGAAAGGCAGTGGTCCGGACGCCAGTGGTCGGGACGCCAGTGGTCGGGACGGTCGGGACGGCTGTGGCCGGGACTCCGGTGCCGGGCAGCGCGGCGGCTGGGAAGACAGCGGCCGCGACGAACCGGTCAACCCTGTCAACCCGGTCAACGGGCCTCCAGGAAGGTGATCACCGCCCGGACGCGGCGGTGGTCGTCGTCGGTCTCCGGCAGGTCGAGCTTTGCCAGGATGCTGCGCACGTGTTTCTCCACCGTGCCTTCGGTGACCCACAGCCGCCGGCCGATGCCGGCGTTGGACCTGCCCTCGGCCATCAGCTCCAGGACCTCGCGCTCCCGCGAGCTGAGTACGTCCAGAGGATCCGCCCTGCGGCGCGCGGCCACCAGCTCCTGCACCAGTGCCGGGTCCACCACCGAGCCGCCCCGGGCGACCCGCCGCAGTGCGTCGAGGAACTCCTGTACGTCGCTCACCCGGCTCTTGAGCAGATAGCCGACACCGCGGCCACTGGCGAGCAACTCCATCGCGTGTTCCACCTCGGCGTGCGCCGAGAGGACCAGGATGCCCGTGGCCGGCAGCTCCTGCCGGATGGTGCGTGCCGCGTCGAGGCCCTCGGTGGCCTGCCCCGGCGGCATCCGGATGTCGACCACCACCAGCCCGGGCGCCGCCCGCCGGACCAGATCGAGCAGTTGCGTCGCGTCGGCGGCCTGCCCCACCACCGCACACCCCGACCGCTGCAACAGGCTGGCCAGGCCTTCGCGCAGCAGGACGTCGTCGTCGGCGAGAACGACCCGCAGATCCGCCGTCTCCGGTCCGCCGCCGTCGGGCCCGCCCTCGGCGCTGGGGGTTGCAGGCGTCATGTCTGACATTGTCGGGGAGCCCGGGCGGGTGAGCACCCGGCAAGGGGCCGAGGGGGACGGTCGCACCACCGGAACGTGCGGACGCCGGCGCGTCGGGGCGCGGCTCGGGGCCGGTCGGCCTGCACCGACCGGCCCCGGGCCCCGGGCGGAACCCCCGGCCCGCCCCGGTCCTCCTCAGCCGTGACCGTGGCCTGCTCAGTGGCCGCCACCGCCGTGACCACCGCCACCGCCGTGGCCACCACCGCCGCCGTGGCCGCCACCGCCGTGACCACCACCGCCGCCGTGACCGCCGCCGCCGTAGCCGCCGCCGTGACCGTCACCATGGCCGCCGCCGTGGTCGTAACCGCCGTAGCCGTGACCGCCGTGGCCGTAGTCGTCGTGATCGTGACCCCAGCCTCCGCCGTAGCCGTTGTCGTCCCACCAGTCACCCTCGCCGTTGTAGCGATCGTGGCTGTGACGGCCGTCGTAGCTCTGAGCGTTGTGGTAGCCGGAGGCGAAGCCGCTGTGTCCGTCCGACTGGCCGGTGGCGGCACTCGCGACACCGACCCCACCGAGCACCAGGGCGGCCGTAGCGAGGGGGACGGAAGCCAGACGTACGAACCTGGACGCGTTTGACCTCATGACGAGACCTTCCGTAAGGGATGAGCTTCGCTGCAGGGCGACCCGAGGCCGAGCGCCTCCGCATGCAGTCGCTGCAGCACGGATGCCGAACCCGCGTCGGAGGCCGGTTTTCCTTCGTCTCCGTGAGCGGGAACCGAACTGTCTCCAGCTTTGCGCCGTGACGGGACCGTGTCTTTGCAGCCAGCGGTGGTTCTCGGCTACCGCTAGCAGGAATCGGCGCTCCGTCCGGCTCTCCCGCGCGGGTCCGCCGACGTACGAGGACGAAATGCCGTGATGCGTCTCGCGGTCCCGCCCACAGGCCGCGAGGAGCACGAGCCGGACCTCGCTGACGGTGGGGAAGCCGGCTACCGCGTGCCTCAGCGGCTTCGGGCCACCCGTCGCCTGTCACCCGTCGCCGGCAGCGCCACTGCCGCCCTCGGCGCCCCTGACGCCCCTCGGCACGCAGAGGGGCGGGTTTCCCCGCCCGGCTCGGTCAGGGCTGAGCGGTCGGTATGAAGCTCTGGACGGGGGAGCCGTCGCAGGTGCGCTGGGTGAGCTGGATACCGGCGGCGGCCGTGGCTCCGGCGCTCAGGCACTTGCCGCTGTGCCGGGCGACGAAGTGGTAGGCGCCGTCGTCCTGCCGGACGGCACGCCACTGCTGATTCCGGCCCCCGCCGTAGGCCCACAGCTGGAGGCCGGCGCCCTCGGCCGTGGAGCGGTCGGCGACGTCGATGACCTGCTGCGGGTCACCGCGGCCGGTGATGCGCAGATAACCGCTGTCGGTGGAACGGAACTGGTACTGCTGGGCCGTGGTGCCGTTGCAGGTGTACTGCTGGATCACCGTGCCGTTGGCCGTGCCGGCGGCGCGGGCGTCCACACAGGTGCCGTTGCCGCCGTTGCGCAGCGAGTACCAGGCCGTCTCGGAGAGGGGCCCGGACGGCGGCTCCGTCTGCGTCGCTCCACCCAGCCACTTCAGTCCGTCGAGGACGAACCGGTTCTGTGTCTCACTGGCGAACGTCGAGGACAGCGGCGTGTCGGTGGCGTAGTCCATGGCATTGTGACCGAAGTTCGCGTACAGCATCCTGTACTTGGTGTTCGTCCACAGGATGGGGTAGTAGCCGCTGTACCAGGTCTGGTCGGGGTCGGTGCCGACCGGGAAGCTGCTCGGGTCGATCGAGGCCAGGATCTTGATGTCGGGGTTCTGCCGGAGGTCGTGGGACCAGCTGTACCACTCGCTCACCGACGAGGCGAAGGTGGCCGGCAGGTTCTTCGTGGCGGGATGGGTGCGGTCCTCCACACGCAGTACGGTCGAGGTCGGGCCCCAGGTGTTGGACTTGAAGTCGCCGGATCCCAAGAACTGGTCGTGATACCAGGACCAGCCGGACGCGTTGGTGGTGAACGCCGAGACGTGGAAGCCCAGCCAGGCGCCGCCGGAGCGCATGTACCGCTCGAATCCCGTGCGTTGGGCCGCCGTCTGCGGAAGGTCGTCGAGGAAGAGGACCACCTGGTACGCGTCCACCCCGCCATTGGCGAGCAGGTCCCAGTCGTTGCTGGCGGTGTAGGTGAACCCGTTGGCCGCGGCCTGCCGCGGGAACCACTCGTTCGCCTCCTTCTCGAAGCTGATGTGCGCCGCGTCCCAGGTGCCGCTGTAGAGGCCCAGCACCTTGAAGGGCGCGGCGGCCGGGTGCGGGGCGGCTTGGGCGGGCGCCTCGGCGAGACCGATCAGCACGGCCAGCAGCAACAGCAGCCGCAGACAGCGGGACGGGACGGCCAAGGAGGCTCTGCGGGGGTGCATGGGACGCTCCTGTCGCATTACTCGACTGTTAAGTCAAGTCGTGAATAAAGTCCCCGTGGGGCATGAGTGCAGACCCGCGCGGGTGGGGGGTGGTGCGAAGTCGGCAGCGGTTCAGGGGTCCTCGGGCGGAACGGGTCCGAGACCTGGAACGTAGAAGGTCTGGACCAGGCGCGTCAAGAGCCGGACACGGCCAGGCTGCGGGCGGGTCGAGGGGGGGCGTGAGGCCGCAGCGGCGCAGGGCTCCCCAAGGGGCACGTGGTGCCGCGCGTTCGCCCGCCGACGCCGGACATGACTCAGCTGGTGACGGACGCCGTGTCCGTCACCAGCTGATGGCCGCCCGCGTGTGGTGATGTGTCCGCTCGGACGGTCCGGCGGCGCATGGTGTGCCCTGGACCCGTTGCCGCCGTCCGGACCTCAGCCGTCACCGCCCTCGCCTGGCCCGCCTTTCATGGCCTGGTGGCGCGGCGGGGCGGTCGGTTCCTGCCGCCGCCCTTCGTGCCGGCGTCAGCCCAGCAGGATCACCACGACGCCACCGCCGCCGTAGTAGCCGTTGCCATAGAAGCCGCTTCGGTTGCCGAAGCCGTTGCCGAAGCCGTTACAGCCGCCGTACCAGAAGCCGCCGCGGTAAGAGCAGCCGTTGTGTGTGGGGACGTTCGTCGGAGTGGCTGCCGATGCGGTACCCGCCAGGCCGACGGCGGTGCCACCGGCCATGAGAACGCTGACCGCAGCACCTGCGAAGAGACGCCTCGCGCGCTGTCCTATCATGGGCCTTCCTTCTTTCAACCCCTCGTGATTGCCGATGCGAGGGGGCTGGCCGGGCCGCCCTGGAAAGACACGGTGCGGCCATGGGTGTCGCCGCGTTCGGAAGAGAGATGCGGACTTTCGGCGTGGGCTGACGGCCCTTGGACAGGGCCCTCGCCTACGTCGGCGGGGCGCACCTCACGGAACGCGGCCCTCTCATCACACGCTAGCCGCCCTTCGACCGGCCAGCATCTCGACGGCGCCCCCGGGCTGGTCAGAGGGCCTGGTCAGGGCGTCGCGCGAGCGAATTCGGCGGGCCGTCCCAGGGCCTGCGGCGCGCCTGACCGAGGCAGCGGCACGCGGGGCGCGGCCCAGCTGGAGATCGTCGCCGTGGGACCGGACGGCATCGACGTGCGACGCGGATCCGACTCCGTCCGGTGTGAGACGTACGTCACATTTCGACCATGTCACATATGGCAAGGGCTGTTCCGTCCAAGGAGGTGTACGCACCACAACACCGCAGGAGTGCACCATGGAAGCTCGCTTGAACCTCTTCGCCAGCCCGGTCGCGGCCAAGTTCACCAAGCACCTCGTCGCGGCGGGGAAGGCGCTCGCGGAGTCGACGCTGCCGGTCACGACGCAGGAACTGGTGAAGCTCCGGGCCAGTCAGATCAACGGCTGTGGCTTCTGCGTCGACATGCACACCAAGGACGCGGCCCACGCCGGGGAGACCGCCACCCGCCTGAACCTGGTCGCCGCCTGGCGCGAGGCCACGGTGTTCACCGAGGCGGAGCGCGCCGCCCTCGAACTGGCGGAGCAGGGCACCCGCATCGCCGACGCGGCCGGCGGCGTCAGTGACGAGGCCTGGGAGAACGCCGCGAAGCACTACGACGAGGAGCAGCTCGCCGCCCTGCTGGGTGTCATCTCCCTCATCAACGCCTTCAACCGTGGGAACGTCATCGCCCGGGTCCCCGCCGGCGACTACCAGCCGGGCCAGTTCGGCTGAGCCGGAGCGCCTGCCGCGGCGGCCGGACCCCGCGCCGGCCGGCGCACCGCGGTACGCCCTCGGGCTCCGGCAACCGGAGTCCGAGGGCGTCTTCGGGATCGGCCGGCCGACCCGGTGGCCCCGGGGGAGCCGGCCGGCCTGTAGGCTCGTGGTCGTTCGTGTTCCGGAAACGAGGAAGCAGGGAGGTGAGGTTGATGACCGCGCTCAAGGCCACCGTCGGCAGCGTTCGGGTCTCCCTCACGTCCCGGGCCGTGGCCTGACCTCATCCGCCCCCCGGCCGGGAGCGTGAGCCCGCCGGACATCCACACGGACAACCTTGCGAAGAGGACTCTCCTCCACCATGCACACCACCTGGAACACGCGCGCCGAGACACGGAGCGACATCCCCGGCATCCGCGAGATCAACATCGCCGCCTTCGGCACTCCCGCGGAGGCCGACCTGGTCGACGCCCTGCGCGCCGACCCCGCCTGGATCGAGGGCCTGTCCCTGGTCAGTCACGAAGAGGACGGCACCCTCGTCGGTCACGCCCTGCTCACCCGGTGCCGCATCGGTGACGCACCGGCGCTCTGCCTGGCACCTGTCGCCGTACGTCCCGCCCACCAGCGCACCGGCGCCGGCTCGGCCGCCGTCCGGGCGGCCCTGGCGGCGGCCGAGAGCATGGGCGAGTGCCACGTCGTCGTCCTCGGACACCCGGCGTACTATCCGCGCTTCGGCTTCAGCCGGGCCTCGGCGCACGGCATCGGCCTGAGCATCGACGTCCCGGACGAGGCGCTGATGGCCCTCACCCTCGACTCGGAACGCCCGCTGCCCGCCGGTACCGTCCACTACGCGGCACCGTTCGGCATCTGACCGGCCTCCCTCCGGCGAACCCCGGTCCCGTGACCGGCCCGGCATCGGGTCGGTCACGGGACCCGGAGGCGAGCCGCGGGCGTCACAGGGTGGACAGGTCGATGGCGCGGTCGACGTCCCGCGGCCGCAGCACTCGCAGAATGCCTTCGAGCAGGTAGTAGTCGGCGTAGGGCAGGGAGATCTCGATCCCGTCCTCGGCCGGCCGGTTACGGGTGCAGCGGGCCACGACCGCCTCGGCGCGCGCCGACTTCCTCGTCAGGCAGGTCTCCGACAGGGCGGTGAGAATCCGCACCGCCACCTCGCGGTACTCGCGTCGGCCGGTCGCCGCGGACAGGTCGAGCAGCCCGCACGCCATGATCGCGCCCGCCGACGCGTCCTTGATGTCGTGGGGCTGCTGCGGCGCGCGGTAGTCCCACACGGGCACATGGTCCGCACCCAGCGCCTCCACCGCGAAGTCGGCCAGTTTGCGTGCCGTGGCCAGGAACTGCCGCTCCCCGGAGCGGCGGTAGATCGTCGTGAACCCGTAGATCCCCCAGGCCTGACCGCGTGACCAGCAGGAGGTGGGACTGTAGCCCTGCACGGTGCCCGGACCGACCGGTGCGCCGCTGACCGGGTCGAAGTCGTACACATGCGGGGTCGAGCCGTCCGGGCGGGGAAAGAACCGCTGCGCCGTCCTGGCGTGCTCCACGGCGACGTCGAGGTAGGTCCCGTCGCCGGTCTGCCGGCTCGCGAACGCCAGCAGATCGAGGTTCATCATCGTGTCCATGATCACCCGGCCGGCGTTGGCGGGGTCGTCCAGCGCTCCCCATGCCCGGATGAAGCGGCCCCGCGGGTTGTACCGCCGGACGAGCGAGCCGGCCGCTTCCACGGCGCCCGTCCGCCAGCTGTCGTCGCCCGTCAGCCGCCAGGCGGTGACCCAGGAGGGATAGAAGAGGAAGCCGAGGTCATGGGTGGTGGTGTCGTGCCGGCGGGGAGCGAGCTTGCGCGCCGAGTCGAGCGCCAGTGTCCGGAACGTCTCGTCCGCACTGTGGAGGTACGCCATCCACAGCGTCCCCGGCCAGAAGCCGCCCACCCAGTCTCCGTTCTGGGAGAGGACCCACTTCTCGAACTTCGTCCCGACGGGAAAGGCGCTCACCCCCGGCGCCACGGCGCGCAACTTCTGCACCGCGTAGTCGGCCGCCGCCCGCAGCACCCGGACGGCGGACGCCGGCTCCCCGCCACGGGCCGCCTCCGCGGAGTGCGCCGGCGCGGCGGCTGTCGCCGTGGCTCCGGCCGTCGCGGCCAGCACGGCACGCCGGGAGATGCTCATCAATGTCCTCCAACTGGTCAGCCGAACAAGGACGTTGACGGAGTCTGGCACGGCGCCCGCGTCTCCGTACACCCACATGAGCAATGTTCATATGGGTGAACACCGGGGTGGCGGCCCGGGTGGGGGCCGAAGGAAACGGTGTGCGCTGAGCGGTGAACGCGCTTACGAGACGCCGACGTCCCGTACCGGCATCTGCAGCGCCCGAGCGATGAGCAGGGCCACGTCGTCGTGGTCGTCGGGGTGGCGCAGGCCGTGCAGAAGGCGGTCGCAGGTCTCCTCCAAGGGCCGTTGGGGCTCGTCGAGGAAGCTCAGCAGCACCTCCAGCCGGTCGTCTATGGCGTGCTGACGTGTCTCGACCAGGCCATCCGTGTACAGGACCAGCAGATCACCTGGGCGCAGTTCGAGCGTGGTGGCCTCGAACCGGATGCCGCCGACGCCCAACGGGCCCGCCGCCGGCAGTTCGAGGAGTGCGGGGGCACGTCCGGGGCGGGCGAGCGCGGGTGGCATGTGCCCGGCGTTGGCGATGGTGCAGCGCCCGGTCCGGGGGTCGTACACCGCGTACAGACAGGTGACGATGTAGTGCTCCAGATCGCAGGTGACCTTGTCCAGGTGCTGGAGCACCTCGCCGGGTGCCAGGTCGAGTTCGGCGTAGGCGCACGTGGCGGTGCGCAGCCGGCCCATGGTGGCGGCGGCGTCGATGCCGTTGCCCATGACGTCCCCCACCACGAGAGCGGTCTTGTCGCCCGCGAGCGGTATGACGTCGTACCAGTCCCCGCCGACCTCGCTGGTGGCCTGCGCCGGCTGGTAGCGGGAGGCGACCTCCAGACCCGTGTGATGCGGCGAGTGGTCGGGCAGCAGGCTGCGCTGGAGGGTGAGCGCGGTGTTGCGGACACTCTGGAACCAGCGGGCGTTGTCGATGGCCACGGCGGCACGCCCGGCCAGTTCGCTCGCCAGGACGACGTCGTCGTCGTCGAAGGGCGCCGGGTTCTGGGTGCGCTTGAGGTCGAGGGCGCCGATCACCTCGCCGTGGGCGATCAGCGGCACGGCGAGGTACGAGTGGACGCCGGCCCGGGCCAGCAGCGCGCCGGCCTCGGCGTCCCGGGCGATGCGCGGCAGATCGCGCTCCTTCACCTCCGGGACGAGGACCGGACGGCCCGTGTGCACGCACAGCGTGACCAGGCGGTCGCCTTCGTACGCGGCGAGGTCGCCCGGCGGGTCGGCGGCACGCACGGCGACGGTGGGGTGGGCGGCTTTCAGGGCGAGCGCCCGGAAGAGTTCCGGGCCGTTGTCCGGTCTGCGCATCCGGCGGCAGGACAGTGCGGAGTCGAGCACGTCCACCGCCACCACGTCGGCCAGTGCCGGTGCCGCGATCTCGGCCAGTTCATGCGCGGTCTGCTGCACGTCCAGCGTGGTGCCGACCCGCGTGGAGGCCTCGGCGACGAGTGCCAGGCGCCGCCGTGCCCGGTCGGCCTCGGCGGCCGCGCGGTGCCGCTCGGTGACGTCGACGACCGAGGCGGCCGCGCCCAGGACGCGGCCGCCGGGATCCGCCAGGCGGTAGAAGGACAGCGACCAGGCGTGCTCGTGCTCGGGATCGGCCGGCGGCCGGCCGACGTGGTACTGGTCGAGGAGCGGCGTGCCGGTGGTGAGCACCTGGCGCAGAGCGGACTCGACGGTGTCGACGTCGGGGAAGGGCAGCGTCTCCCGCAGCCGGCGCCCGATGTGCTCCTCGGCGGGGATGCCGTCGATGCGCTCCAGCGCCGGGTTGACCAGCAGGTACTGCAGGTCGGGGTCCAGCAGGGCCAGGCCGATCGGCGACTGGTTGATGAGCTGCTCGCACAGGGCCAGGTCGGTCTCGACGCGCTGCAGCAGGGTGTGGTCGGCGGCGATACCGAGGGCGTAGACGTCCCCGAGGTCGTCCAGGAGGCGCATGGCGCGGAATTCCGTCAGGCGGCTGCTGCCGTCCTTGTGCTGCACCGGAAACGCGCCGGCCCAGCCCCGGCCGGTCTCCAGGACGTCCGTGAACAGGCTCGTCACGGACTGCAGATGCTCGGGGCTGACGAGCAGGCGTGCCGCTTGTTCGCCGAGGGCCTCCTCCGCGCTGTAGCCGAAGAGCTCCTCGGCCTGCGGGCTCCAGAAGACGACGCGGCCACGGGTGTCCAGGGCGACCGCGGCCACGCTGAGCACGTCCAGCAGGCCGGTCGGCCGGGGCCGCTCAGGCCGTCGGGCATCGTGCCCGGTCTCGAAGAACTCCGTTGCCATCCCGGATCCACCTCCACCGGCCGGTCGGCCGGCCCCCGGGTCGGTCGACCGGGAGACGGCGTCGTGCGGGCCCCGTGTGCACCTGTACGACAACCGGTTCCCTCCATGCTCCCTCGGGTGCCCCGCGGGCCCAACCCGGCGGCGCCGGCGAACGCGGTCCGAACCGCGTGTCCGCTCGGCGGGAGGGTCCGCCGAACCGGCCGCGGCGGGAGCCGCCGACCGGCCGCGAGCGTCCGCCGGACGGGCCCCGACGGCGGCCGCCGACCGCGTCCACATCAGGAACCCCGGGTACATCAGAGGTATAAAGGCGTGCATCTAGGTGTATGGGTGTAATTGATGGGATCTGAGCGAAAGGATGTCTCCACGTCCACGGGACCGGGTGATCTCTTCGACGCGGCCACCGACGCGGCCGCGGTCGTGTCCGGCGACGGCGTCGTCCTCGGCTGGACCCGCGGTGCGGAAGCTCTGCTGGGGTATGCGGCGCCTGAGATCGTCGGCGCCTCCGTCGCGCGGCTGTCCGCCGTGCCCGGCGACCCGGTGCGGGTCGCGGGTATCGCGCAGCGATGCCGTACGGGCAGCGGCTGGAGTGGCCTGATCACCGCACGGCACCGGGACGGCCACCCGCTGGAGGTGCAGGTGCGGGTCTCGGCGACGTTCCAGATGGGCCGGGACGAGTGCTTCCTGGTGTCGGCGCACGAGCGGAAGCCGCAGTGGGCGATGGGCCGGTCGGTGCTCGAAGGGTTCCTGACCCGCTCACCGCTGGGCATGGCCGTCATGGATCCGGAGCTGCGCTACCTCTGGCTGAACGACACCCTGGAACGGTTCGGCGGGGTACCACGTGAGCAGCGGCTCGGGCGGCGGCTGAGCGAGCTGCTGCCCGGACTGCAGGCGGAGACCCTGGAAGGGCTGATGCGCAAGGTGCTCGCGACGGGGGTACCGGTGACCGACTACGAGTACCTGGGGTGGAGCTGGGCCGATCCGCACCGCAGGCGTGCGTACTCGTCGTCGTTCTTCCCGCTCGTCGAGGGCGGGGACACCGTCACCGGTGTCTGCTACATCGTCATGGACGTCACCGAGCGCTGGTCCGCCCGGCAGCTGCTGTCGCTGGTCAACGAGGCGGGCACCAGTATCGGCACGACACTCGACGTGCTGCGGACGGCCCAGGAACTCGCCGACTTCGCCGTCCCCCGCTTCGCCGACTTCGTCATCGTGGACCTCCTGGAACCCGTCCTCAGCACCGAAGGGCACGGAGCCCCGCCGCCCGACGCGGGATCGCCGCCCGCCCGGCCGGCGATGCGGCGGGCCGCCCTGCGCTCGGTGCGCGAAGGCTGCCCCGAGGCGGTGGCCGGGGTCGGCGAGCGGGTCGCCTTCCTGCCGCCGCCCCACGACGTGAACCTGCTGATCGACGGCGATCCGCTCCTCGTCCCGGTTCTCGACCCGTCCGACGAGGCCTGGGCCGAGCAGGATCCGGTACGGGCGCAGCGGATCCGCGAGTACGGCCTGCACTCACTGATCGCCGCTCCCCTGCGCGCGCGCAACACCGCCCTGGGACTCGCCACGTTCGTCCGCTCGCTGAACTCGGTCCCCTTCGGACCCGACGACGTCCTGCTGGCCCGTGAGCTGGTGGCACGGGCGGCGGTGTGCGTCGACAACGCGCGCCGTTACAGCAGGGAGCACACGGCGGCGCTCACCCTGCAGCGCAGCCTGCTGCCACCCGTCCTCACGGGTGGTACCGCGCTGGAGGTCGCCTCCTCCTACCGGCCGGCCGACCCGGTGGGCGGCGTCGGCGGCGACTGGTTCGACGTCATCCCCCTGTCCGGTGCCCGGGTGGGCCTCGTCGTCGGCGACGTGGTGGGCCACGGCATCACCGCGGCGGCGAGCATGGGACGGTTGCGCACCGCCGTACAGACCCTGGCCGACATGGAGCTTCCCCCGGACGAACTGCTCGCCCATCTCGACGACCTCGTGCTGCGGCTGAGCGAGGAGGAGAGCGCGGCCGGTCCGGCCGGTCACGGCACCACGGCCTTCACCGGGGCGACCTGCCTCTACGCCGTGTACGACCCGGTCGGCGGACGGTGCCAGCTGGCCCGGGCAGGCCACCCGCCCCCCATCGTCGTCGCACCCGACGGACGGGCCCACTTCCCCGAGATACCCGCCGGGCCGCCGCTCGGGCTGGGGGGAATGGCGTTCCAGGCCACCGAGATCGAGCTGGCGGAGAACAGCCTGTTCGGTCTGTTCACCAACGGCCTCATCGAGGGATCCGACCGCGATGTGGAACGGGGGATGTCCCGGCTCGAAGAGGTGCTCGGCCGGCCCGAGGGCGACCTGGACACGCTGTGCGCGTCCGCCGTACGGCAGCTAGTGCCCGTGCCCCAGCCCGACGACATCGCCCTGCTCCTGACCCGGACCCGCCGCCTGGGCGCCGACCAGGTCGCCTCCTGGGACGTGCCCGTGGACCCCGCCGCCGTCGGTGACCTGCGGACCAGGGCCGCCCGCCGGCTGACGGACTGGGGCCTCGGGGACCTGGCCATGACGACGGAGCTGATCGTGAGCGAACTCGTCACCAACGCGATCCGCCACGCCGCACCACCCATACGACTGCGACTCCTCCTCGACACCCGCCTGACCTGCGAGGTCGCCGACGCCAGCAGTACAGCCCCCCGGCTCAGGCACGCCCGGAGCACGGACGAGGGCGGCCGTGGCCTCTTCCTGGTGGCCCAGGTCGCCCATCGCTGGGGCGCCAGGTACACGGGCGAAGGGAAGATCATCTGGGCCGAGCAGGAACTGCCGTGACCCCGCTTCGAGTGGACTCCAGCGGCCACAATGGGCGCGAAGGAACATCGGACCGGGAAGAGAACGGCGGCAGCAGCAGATGGCAGTGATGAGCGGGGCGGGGCATTCCCTGCCGTACGACACCCACCGCGAGGCCGTCGCGCGCGAGACCCTGCGCTTCGCCGAAGTGGTCAGGGGCGCCGATCCGACGGGCGCGGTGCCCTCCTGCCCGGACTGGACCCTGGCCGATCTCACCCGGCACGTGGGAGCGTTGCAGCGCTGGTTCTGCACTCTGCTGACCGGGCTGGTGCAGGAGCCTCCGCGCAGTCGTGACGTGGAGCTGGCTCTCCCCGGCGATCCCCGTGACCTCGCCGACTGGGTGGCAGCGGGGGTCCCGGACGTGGCGGCCGTGCTGCGGGCCACCGATCCGCAGGCGGCGATGTGGGCCTGGGGCGAGGACCAGCACGCGCGCTTCTGGGTCCGCCGGATGCTGTTCGAGACGCTGGTGCACCGGGTGGACGCCGAGCGTGCCGTCGGCCGGGAGCCGGACGTCGACCCCGCCCTGGCGGCGGACGGCGTCGACGAGTTCCTCGTCAACCTGCCCCACGCCGGCCTCTTCGCCCCCGAGGTGGACAAGCTGCGGGGTGAAGGCGAGATCATCGCGTTCCGGCCCACGGACACCGGTGGCGCCACCGGTGAGGCCTGGTGCGTGCGGCTGGACCCGGACGGCTTCCGGCTGCTGCCCCGGGCGGCCGACGGACCGGCCGCAACCGGCGCACGCACGGTGTCGGTGAGCGGCCGGGCGGCGGATCTCCTGCTGCTCCTGTACGGCCGCCGGTCCTACCGCGAGCCGGTCTTCGAGGTGACGGGACCGGTGGAGGTCCTCGACCGGTGGTTCGCCCGAACGGCCTTCTGACCGGGCCCGCACCAGATCCGGACCCGGGCGCCGAGGGGTACGCCGCGCCTGTGTCCGGGCGCCGTCCGGTGGCGCACCGTGACGGGGCGCAGGCCGGTGGGTGTCAGCCGGTCGCCGGAGCGGACCGCGCCGGTGGCTCCTCGGCGGGGAGGTGCACGGCGAGCGCAGCGGTGTCGTCCTGCATCCGGTTGCGGCTGTAGGCCAGCAGGTCGTTGTGCAGCCGCTCGAGCAGATCGCGCGGCGCCAGCGGCCCCCAGGAACGCAGCCGCTGGAGCAAGGGGTAGAAGGAGCCGTCGGGTCCCCGGGTCTCCGTGATGCCGTCCGTGTACAGCAGAAGCTGGTCGCCGGGGCCGAAGTCGTAGACGTCGACGTGATACGGGTCGCCGACGAGCATGCCGAGGTTCAGCGGCGGCGCCGACCGGCCGCGGTCCAGTTCGCTCACCTCACCGGGGCGGATGAGGAGTGGGGGCGGGTGGCCGCAGTTGACGATGCGGACGAGACGGCCGTCGGCGGGGATCTCGGCGAAGACGGCGGTGACGAACCGTTCGCCCACCTGCGTTCCGC
Source organism: Streptomyces sp. NPDC048514 (assembly GCF_043199955.1). Classification (NCBI taxonomy): domain Bacteria; kingdom Bacillati; phylum Actinomycetota; class Actinomycetes; order Kitasatosporales; family Streptomycetaceae; genus Streptomyces; species Streptomyces sp. NPDC048514. The sequence goes on from NZ_JBICWT010000010.1 coordinate 200,820, forward strand.
CGAGCAGCTTCGCCCTGCGGTTCATGCTCCGCTCCAGCCGGTCCGCGAGCGCCGGCAGGTCGGGCTCGTCGTGCGCCGCCTCGCGGAACGCGCCGAGCAGGGTCGCAGCGGTCTCCACCGCGAGCAGCCCCTTGCCCCGGACGTCGCCGATGAGCAGCCGGACCCCGTACGAGGTGGGGACGGCCTCGTAGAGATCGCCGCCGATGCGTGCCTCCGCCGCGGCGGAGAGGTAGAGGCTCTCCAGGAGGAGGCTGCCGATGCGGTGGGGGACCGGCCGGAGCAGGACGCGCTGCGCGATGTCGGCCACGAAGCGCACGTCGGCCAGCGTGCGCTCACGGCGGATCCGATGGGCGGCCAGGACCGTGCCGAGGGCGCCCACCAGGGCGGTGCAGATGTACGAGGCCACGTAGTGGCGGTCCCACAGGTAACCCACGGACCGGCCCGCACAGCAGGGAGTGCCGGCCAGTACCCCCTCGAAGAGCACGGAGAACACCGTCGAGCCGGCGACCACGACGGGCCCGTGGGCGAAAGCGGTCAGCAACGGCACGGCGATCAGGGCGAAGCTCACCGGCCAGTCGGCGGGGGTGAGCGGTTCGATCAGCAGCAGTGCCACCACGTACAGGACCGGGAGCCAGCGCATCCAGGCCGGGGGAGCGGGCAGCCGGGACCGAGCGGCCATGGCGCCGTCCGGCAGCCGGCCGGCAGTCAGCTGCCGCACCCGTCGCCCCTGTGCGGCGCCGCCCGCGGGACGTGGCGGGCGGCGGGACACCACGCCGGACGGTTGGGCTTACGCGGCCTTCGCACACCGGACTCCTGTCACACGACCCGACACGTCCCCAGCCTGCTGTGCCGGGCCGTGGCACGCCGGTGATTGCGCCGTTCAGCGGCATGTTCCGTCGCCCACGGCACGCCCGGACCGCACGCAGTACCCTATTCATCAAGTGCGGAATTAATTCTCCGAAAGGCTGCTCCCCCGGCCGGAAGGGCAGGAGCGCGATGGAACGAACCACGTGCTGTGTGGTGGGAGGCGGCCCCGCGGGCATGGTGCTCGCCCTGCTGCTGGCCCGGACCGGAATCGCGGTGACGGTCCTGGAGAAGCACGCCGACTTCCTGCGTGACTTCCGCGGCGACACCGTCCATCCCTCGACCCTCGCGCTGCTGGACGACCTGGGCCTGGCCGAGCGCTTCGCCCGGCTGCCGCAGCGCCGGGTGCGCACCGTCCGGCTGCCCGTCGGGGCGGGCCGCTCGGCGGTCACGGTCGCCGACCTCGCGGTGCTGCCCGGTCCCTACGACTACGTCGCGATGGTGCCCCAGTGGGACCTGCTGGACCTGCTCGCGGAGGAGGCCCGGCGCGAGCCGTCCTTCGAGCTGCGGATGAACACCGAGGCGACCTCCTTCCTGATCGAGTCCGGACGCGTCACCGGGGTGCGCTACCGCACCAGCGACGGCCGTACCGGCGAACTGCGCGCCCTCCTCACCGTCGCCTGCGACGGCCGTGGGTCCCTGGCCCGCTCCCGTCCGGAACTGGGGCTGCGCAGCTTCCCCTGCCCGATGGACGCCTGGTGGTTCCGGCTGCCGCGGCACGAAGGCGATCCGGCCGGCCTCTTCGGCGGCGCGGGCGACCGGTTCCTGACCGCGATGATCGACCGCGGTGACTACTGGCAGTGCGCCGGACTCATCCCGAAGGGCAGTGACTCCCGGCGCCGGGCCGCCGGACTCGACCGTTTCCTGGCGGAGTTCAGCGCTGCGGTCCCCTGGGTGGCCGACCGCGTGCACGCACTGCGCTCGTGGGACGAGGTCAAGCTCCTGCGGGTGCGCCTGGATCGCCTGCGCCGTTGGCACCGCCCCGGCCTGCTCTGCATCGGCGACGCGGCACACGCCATGTCCCCGGTGTTCGGCATCGGCATCAACCTCGCGGTCCAGGACGCCGTGGCCGCCGCGCGCCGCCTGGCCGAGCCGTTGAGCCGCGGGACCGTGCGCCTGCGCGACGTACGCGGTGTGCAGCGTCGGCGCGGTCCCACCACGGTCGCCACCCAGACGCTCCAGCGGATGGCGCACGCCCGGTTCATCGCCCCCGTCCTGCAGGGGCGTTCGCCCTTCGGCAGCCCGCAGCGGGCCGAACGCGTCGCACGTCTCGTCGCCGGCTCCCGGTGGATCCGCCGCGTTCCCGCGTACTTCGTCGCCTACGGCGCCCTGCGCGAACACCCTCCCGAGGCCGCCGTACGGCAGCCGGCCGGCGGGGCCGGGGCAGGGGGAGCGCACCACCGTGGGTGAAGGTCAGGCTACCCAGCCGTTGGTGAGGCCGAGGACCGCGGAGCCGTCCAGGTCGGTGAGCTTCGTGCCCACGAAACCGCGAGCCCAGTCGGAGGTCTGGAGACGGAAGGCCGGCTCGTCCGCGGTCAGCGCCTCCAGCACCGTCTCGGCGGCGCCCTCCGCCGTCTGCGCACCGTCGAGGAACTGGCCGACCGTCCGGTTCAGGTAGGCGTCCAGCTGCGGTCCGTACACCCCGGCAGCGGCGACGGCTCCTTCCAGGTCGACCCCGGCGTTGGCGACGAACTCGGTCGCCACGGCGCCGGGCTCGATCACGGAGACGGACACGCCGTGCGCCGCGACCACGGGGGCCAGGCTCTCCATGTATCCCTCGACGGCGAACTTGGCGGCGCAGTAGGCCTCGTTGAAGGGCTGGCCGATCACGCCGCCGACGCTGGTGACGGTGATCAGACGGCCGCCGGACGCGCGCAGGTGGGGCAGGGCCGCCTTCGAGACGTCGAGCACGCCGAAGAAGTTGACCTCCATGACCTTGCGGACCTCGGCGACGGCCTCGTTCTCCAGGGTGCCGAGATGACCGGCGCCCGCGTTGTTGACGACGGCGTCCAGGCGTCCGTGGTCGGCGATCACACCGTCGATCGCGGAGGTGATCGAGGCCTCGTCCGTGACGTCGAGTCGCCGGATGTCCAGTTCCACGCCCGCCTCGGCGGCGGCCTTGCGGAGGGCGTCGGAGCGGCTGGGGTCGCGCAGCGTGGCGACCGTGGTCCAGCCCGCGCGGGCGGCGGCGACGGCGGCGGCGAGTCCGATACCGGAGGAGGTGCCGGTGATGAGGACGACCTTGGGGGACTGGGGCACGGACCGGAGCTGGGGCTGGGAGGGCATGGCAGGCCTTTCACGGCAGGAAGAGGGCGACTCGTTTGAGTGCGTGTACACACACTATAACCCTTTTCTCGTGCGTGTACACACAACCGCTAAGCTGGGGTCATGCCGAAGAAGAAGCTCACCGAGGTGGAGATGCCGGTGGCCGACCACGCCTTCTACGGGCTGGTCTGGGCCGGGACCGTGATGACGGACCGTGTCGACCGCGCCCTGAGCAGGGCGCACGACCTTCCGGTCTCGTGGTTCGAGGTGCTGCTCTGGCTGGCCTCCAGCCCCGAGCCCGTCCCGGCCTCGGTTTTGGGCAACAGCACCATGCTCAGCCGCAGCCAGGTCTCACGCGTCGTCGACGCCCTGCAGAGCCGCGGTCTGGTGCAGCGCACCCCTTCGCCCCGGGACGCCCGCTCGATCGGGGTCTCGCTCACCCCCGAGGGGCGCCGGCTCTTCGAGGAGGCCGACGCCACCCGCCGCGAGTGCCTCGCCCCCGTCTTCACGGACCTGCTCGACCAGGACGACCTGCAGGCGCTGAGCGGTGTGTGGAAGAAGCTCAAGGCAAACGTCAACAAGGAGGCGTGAGGGCGCCGTTGCCGGCCTCGGCGGCCGCGGGTGCCGGTGGCTCGCCGGCTCCGGCCGGGCCGCGGCGAAGCGGGATCCCGCACCGACGGTCAGGCCGCCTGCGCGGGGCGATGTGCCCGGCGTGTACCGCGCCGCGTCCGGACCGTGCGGTGGGCGGCCCACTTCTTGTGATGCGTCCACTGGACGCATAAAGTGCGTCCAGTGGACGCACAGCTGCATGAGCCGCCCGGCGGGCACGGTCCGGCCGTCGGGTCGGTCGCCTGGTGGCGTGGGCGGTACGCGGCCCGCGAGCGCCGGCGGTCCCGGCCCGGTGGCCTGACCCTCGGAGCGATCATGGACACCTCGCTCCGGATCGCCGACGAGCAGGGGCTGGACGCGCTGACGATGCGAGCCGTGGCGGAGCGGATGGATCTGCGGCACACCTCGCTGTACCGGCACGTACCGAGCCGCGAAGCGCTGCTGGTGGAACTGGTCGACCACATGCTGGGGGAGATCTCGCTGCCCGCGCCGGGCGCGGACTGGCGGGCGGGAACCGAGGCCGGGGCACGGGAGTACCGCCGAGTCCTGCTCGCGCACCGCGCACTGGTGCCCTTGCTGGCCCGGGGGCACCTCTTCGGCCCCAACGCCCTGCGCGCCCGGGAACAGGGCCTCGGCCTGCTGATCGCCGCGGACTGGCCGGCCGGGAGCGCCGTACGGATCTACCTCACGGTCACGCACTACGTCGTGGGCGCCGTGCTGCTGGACACCGGGGGAGCGGTACACCCGCCGGGTGAACGGGCGGACGCGCACGGGCTGTTCGCCTCGCTGCCGGCCCGCACGCACCCCCTGGTCGCCGCCCACTCGGCGCTGCTCGGCGGCCTCGACGGCGAGGAGGAGTTCGACTTCGGCCTGCGGTGCCTGCTGGACGGCATCGCCGGAACACGGGAGGGTCGCTGATGCCCCGGACCGCCATGCCCACGATCGCGCAGTGGACCGCAGGGGGGAGCAGGATCGGCGTGCGCGGGCGCGCCGGCCGGCACACCCTGTTCGTCCGTCAGGACGGTCCCGCCACCGGGCCGCCGGTGACGCTCGTGCACGGGTTCCCCACCTCCTCCCACGACTGGTCGCCGATCGTGCCCCTGCTGGCGGCGCGCGGACACCGGGTCACCACATTGGACCTGCTCGGTTTCGGCCACAGCGACAAACCGCGCCGGCACATCTACTCCCTGCTGGAACAGGCGGACCTGGTGGAGGACGTCTGGCGCGGTCTCGGCATCGGCGACACCGCGCTGGTCGCCCACGACTACGGCGTGAGTGTGGCCCAGGAGCTGCTCGCGCGAGGCCCCGGCCGGATCACCCGCATGGCCTGGCTGAACGGCGGCCTCTACCCCGATCTGCACCGGCCCGTGCGGGCGCAGCGGCTGCTGCACGGCCCGTTCGGCCCGCTGCTCGCGCACGCCGTCACCGAACGGGGGTTCCGGGCGGCCATGCGCCGGATACTGGGCCGACCGGTCCCGGACGGCGACCTGCACGCCATGTGGGAGAGCGTCCGTCACGACGGAGGCCGTCTGCTGGCACCCCGGCTGCTGCGCTACATCGACGAGCGGCGCACCCATCAGGCGCGCTGGATCCCGGCGCTGGAGGGCTACGCCGGGCCCACGCTGTTCCTCTGGGGGCCGGCGGACCCGATCAGCGGCGCCCATGTGCTGGCCCGGATCAGGCAGCGCATGCCGGACGCGACCGTGACCGAACTCGCCGGACCGCCCACCGTCGGCCATTATCCGCAGGTCGAAGCCCCGGACGAGGTCGCCGGCCATCTCGTCGACTTCCTCGGCACGCCGTGATCCGGCAGCTCGGATTCGGCCGGTTCGAGTCTTGGCGTCTCACCATACGGGCGGGTAATAGCGAGGTTAGTCGTGTAACCAGTAACGATCTTGACTCATCCCTTGTGTGGATCAGATGCCGCTCTAGCCTCCGGACATGGCATTTCTATCGAGCCGCCGTAAAAAGGTGCGACTTGCTCCGGAACTGGACGATCAGGATCTGGGCAGGCTCCTGAAGTCCTTGCTGGCCACCACCAGAACGGGCACGATCGCGACGACGGACCTCTGCGTCGCCCAGATAACCCGGCTCCTCGACCAGGAGCCGGGCGACTGGGACCGCAGGGCCCACCGCCTGTCCGTCCTCGCGGACTACCTGTCGGCATCGCATCTTTCGCGGTCCTGGATCACTCGCGAGCCGCGCAACGCGAACGCGCTCCTGCTGCACTCCTGGACGCAACTGGTACGCGGCCGCTCCGAGGGGCGTCTGGAAGGCGCGGACGCCGTGGTCGACGATTGTCTGCGGGCCGCGGAACTGATCCCGCAGGACCCCACGCCCTGGGTGGTCCTGCTGGGAGTGGCACGCCTGGAACGCTGGGACCAGCCCCAGACGTTCGGGGTGTGGAACGAGGTGCTCGCGCGTGACCGGTGGAACCGCGAGGCCTACCTGAACATGCTGGGCTACCTCTCGCCGGACGAGGCGGGGTCGCGGATCCAGGTCCTGGACTTTGTGGACGCCCTCAGCGCACGCATGCCCGCGAACGCTCCCTGCGCGGCGACCGAACTCACCGCACAGGTCTCGCAGTACCACGCGGTTCTGGACCGGGGCGGATTCGAGGCGCTGGTGGCACGCAACCACTGGTCCCAGGCGATGGCCGCCCAGGCGCTCGACCGCGTGGCCCACACCTGGGCGCAGCCCGGCTTCCTCCAGCACGCCGGTGCCCTCGCCGACCTCAACTCCCTCGCCTACGCGCTGATGGCCGCCGATCGGCGCCGCGAGGCGCGACCGCTCTTCGAGGCGCTGGGCGGCACCGTCACCGCCTGGCCCTGGAACGCCGGCGGCGATCCCGTGACCGAGTTCGACCAGGCACAGCGCAGAGCGGCCGCCGGCCAGTGACGAGCGGAGGGCTGCCGGGGGACGGTGAGGGGCGGACGGCTGCCGGGGGACGGTGGCGGGCGGAGGGCTGGCGGGGGACGGTGACTGCCGGACGGCTGCCGGGGAACGGTGACGGCGGCCGGGGGGTCAGAGCTTGGTGCCGAAGTCCTGCGTCCACCAAGGGCCGCCACCGCCGTTGTGGACGCCGACCCCGATGTTCTTGAACGAGCAGTTGAGGATGTTGGCCCGGTGACCGGGGCTGTGCATCCAGGAGTCCATCACGGCCGCCGGGGTCTGCTGGCCCTCGGCGATGTTCTCCCCGTAGGTGGACCAGCGGTACCCCGCGGCGGTGATCCGCTGCCCGGGGTCGGCGCCGTCCGGGTTGGTGTGCTCGAAGAAGTTGCGGGCGGCCATGTCGTCGGAGTGGGCCTGCGCCGCCTTCTCCAGTTGCGCGTCCTCGGTGACCGGCCCGCAGCCCGCCGCCGCCCGCTCCTTGTTCACCAGCGCGACCACCTGCGCGACGGTGCCCGTGGGTACCGGATCGGCCTGCGGCGCCGTGGACGCGGTCCGCGTGGGCCGGGGGGTCGGTGCCGGAGCCGCCGTGCTCTTCTTCGGCGCCGGCGGTGTCTTCTTGGCGGGCTTCGGCTTCCTGGAGGCCGAGGCCGAGGCCGAGGCCGTCGCAGTGGGAGACTTCTTCCCGGCCGGCGGCGAGGACTTGCCCGCTCCGGGCGCGGAAAGGTCCACGATGGGCGCGCCGGTGGCGGCCGCGGTGCTCGGGCCGTCGCCGCCGCCCGAGCCGGAGTCCGTTCCGAAGTACCACAGCCCCCCGCCGGCGAGACAGGCCGCCACCACGGCGCCACCGACGGCCCGACGCCGGACGCGCCGACGCCGGCGCGCCTCGCCACGAGAGCCCGTCCGGGCGCCGCCGCGGTGCCCGGTCACGGCCGCGCCCGAGCGTCCTGCCGCGTCCACCGCCGACGCGGAGCCGGCACTGGCCATACCGCCCGCGGTGGGACCCCACTTCGCGAGCAGCGCGGCGGAGACGCCGATCAGCGCCAGGCCGGCCAGCAGCCCCTCCGCGGGCATCAGCCCGCTCCACAGGCCCGAGCACCGTACGCAGCCGCGGGCGTGCCGGGCTATTCGCTTGCGCCACAGCGCGGAGGGCCGGCCGTCCCAGGCGGCCAGCATGCCCTGCAGTTCCTCGCACCGAGGCCGTGACTCGAGCGCCCGCACCACCACGCGGGCCGCCTCCAGTTGTGCCTTCATCCGCTGCACCCGTACCGCGGCGTGCTGCGGCGACAGCTCCAGGGCCCCCGCGACCTCGCCGCGGGTCAGCTCACCGGCGCACTCCAGCCACCACAGCGACAGAAGTCCCCGGTCGTCCGGCTCCAGCCAGCGAGTGGCGCGTGCGGTCTCCTGCCGCTGGCCGGACAACTGCAGCTGCATCATGGTCAGATCCACGAAGTCCGCGCCGGGATCGGCGAGCTCCTCGGCCTCCTCCACGCCGCCCGGCGCGGACTGCCGGGCCTGCCAGTGCGCGCGGACCTGGTTCATCGCGATCGCCACGATCCAGGAGCGGAAGCTCTCGGGAGTACGCAGTTCGCCCAGTGCGTCCAGGGCGCGGAGCATGGTCTCCTGCACCACGTCGTCGACGTCGACCGAGCCGTTCAAAGCACGGCCCACGATGTTGTAGACCAGCGGAAGGTGGGCGCTGACCAGGGCGTCCTGGGCCGCCGCATCGCCCGCTCGGGCAGCGGTGACCAGTGCCGCCGTCTCCACCGTGCGCTGTGTACTCATCTGTCGCTTCCCTGTCCTCGATGCCGAACGGAGCTGCCCGACACATGGGAGACCGCTCGGCGAGCCCCGGATAACACTTATTCGGAGGCTCGTTCGAGGAGAGGGTCGTCGTACTGACCGACGACCGCAATGGAAGAGATCACAGTGAGGCGGATCGGGGATCTTTATGGGTATGTTCTAGGGATTTCTCGTGGGCTGGGCGCTTTCGGCCGCTTCATCCGTGCCTGACGGACCCTCACCCCGTCCGGGAGCGGCGAGCGGTGAGGGGTGAGCGGAGCGCCGGGAGCCGGGAACTGGGCAGCGGGAACCGGGCGTTCAGGCCACGCTGGTGAAGAGGGGAAGGTATCCCAGCGCCTGTCCGGCCGCCGTGGGGTGGTACGACTCCACGACGTTCCGCCACTCCACGCTGCGCAGCCACGAGCTGGACGAGCAGATCTCGTGGCCGGTGAAGACCCTGCGCACGTCGGCGAACGTGAACCCGTGCGCGGCGGCGCGCTCGGCGATCACCCTGTCGAGCTGGTCCACGGCCGCGTTCAGGGCGGACCTCTCGGTGTCGTGCAGGCCACCCCGGCAGGCGCCGTGGAGCTGGTAGAAGTGCGGATAGCCGAGCACGACGACATGGGCGGCCGGGGCCTTGCGCCGGATCGCCGAGTAGAGCCGGTCGAGGTCGGCCGGGAGGGTCCCGTCGATGAAGGTGCGCGCACGGGTGACGGCGGACGTGCAGACGCCGGTGCCCGGCAGTACACAGCTCGCCATGACACGGGCGTAGCCCGAGTCGCTGCCGCCGACGCTGATGCTGACCAGATCGGTGCGGCCGTTGAGCGGACCGAGCTGCCGGGCCAGGACATCGGTCGTGTGGGCGCCGTTGCACGCGGTGAAGCTGAACGACGAGGCGTGGGACGCGGCCCACAGCACGGGGTACGCCTGCCTGCTGCGGAAGCAGCTCGCGTCGGAGGGGACGTAGCTGCCGGCGCCGACACCGGACGAGTAGGAGTCGCCCAGAGCCACGTAGTCCAGGCCGGTTCTGTTCGACGCGGCCGGCGCCGTGGCCGGACCGGCGAAGGTGCACGCGGCGGCGAGCAGGAAGGCGGACGCACACGACACTGTTCGGGACCGTCTCATGCTTCTGCTATAGCGAGGATGGGGTCCCGGCACCCGTCGTGTCCGTCCGTTCCGCCCAGCCGCGTTGACAAACGACTCGGCGAGTGCCGCTGCCGGAGCGTCCCGTGGCGGCGGGGGCGCCGGCCAGGCGCGGAGGTGGGACGCCGCGCCCACCCCCCGCCGCGGAATTCACCCGGTGAGCCGTCACCCGTACGGCAGACCCCTCGTCTCCTTCGTGCTCGCCGGGCCGCGTGGGCGTTCGCGCTCGCCGGGCCGCGTGGGCGGGTGGGAATGCGGGGCCGGCCCGGTCGGTTGTAGCCGGTGTGGTCGTGGCGGGGGCAGTGTCCCCGGGCCTCACCTGTCGCCCATGGGGGCGATCGGCGGAGCATCTCGCCGCGCAGGCGACGCCCTTCACGGCCACGATGCCGCTCGTGGGGCCCGCCGGAAGTCCGGTCCGGACCCGATGACAGAACCGGGAATGCCGCGGCGGACGCCAGCGTTCCCTATGAGTGACATGCTCAGGACAATCAAGAGCGTGTGAAGGGAGAACCTCATGGCAGGCAGCACCGTGCGCCCCGTCGTCAGGCTGAAGTCGACGGCAGGGACCGGAGTCACCTACGTGACGCGAAAGAACCGTCTGAGCGACCCGGACCGGCTCGTGCTCCGCAAGTACGACCCGGTGGCGGGCAAGCACGTCCCCTTCCGCGAGGAACGCTGAGCCACGCGGCAGCCCCCGGAAGAACCGCGACAAGGAGGCAAGTCCATGAGGTCCGGTATCCACCCCACGTCCCGGCCGGTCGTCTTCCGCGACCGTGCGGCCGGCGCTCACTTCCTGACCAGCTCGACCGCGACGGCGTCGAAGACGATCCAGTGGGCGGACGGAAACACCTATCCGCTGATCGACGTCGAGGTCTCGTCGGCCAGTCATCCCGTCTACACCGGCGCCGCGAGGGTGGTGGACACCGCCGGCCGCGTCGAACGCTTCCAGCGGCGTTACGGCCGGCCGGTCAGCTCCCGAAGCTGACCGCGGACGCCGGACCGAGCACGAGGAGAACCCCGCCATGAAGGTACGCAAGTCGCTGCGCTCGCTGAAGTCCAGGCCCGGCGCCCAGGTGGTGCGCCGCCGCGGCGTGGTCTTCGTCGTCAACAGGAAGAACCCCCGCTTCAAGGCGCGCCAGGGCTGACACCCGGCGCGCGGCGAAGCCGACCGGCCCGGCCCCTGCTTGCCGCAGGGCCGGGCCGGTCCCGCGACGGTTATGACGCCCCGCGGCTGGACCGCTGCCAGCCGTCCTGCGCGAACATCGCGCGCACCCCGACCGCCATGCGGTGGTCCGCACGCTGCCGAAGCAGGCGCCGATCGGCAGGTTGCGGACCATGTCGTGCCGTGGGGGCGTTGCCGCCCGGCTGCCGGCGATGGCGTCGGCCTCGGCAACAGTGGAGTAGACCCGTAGCACCTGGTCGGCGCCGCTCGGCCGACGAGCGCCGAAGCTCGGGTGGCCGGGCGGTGAGAGCCCCCGGGCCAGCCGACCACGCCACCTGCTGCGCGTCTCTGCTCGGACCGCCCATGGGTGGGTGCGTCAGGAGGTGAGGATGGAGATGCCGTCTCCGAGCAGTTTCAGCCCGAGGACGAAGAACAGGACGGCCATCACGGCGACATTGTGCTGAGCTGCCCAGTCCTTCCAGTTTCCGAGCGTGGTCTTGGCCCGCTCTCCACCGAGCAGGAACACTCCCAGTGGGGCCAGCAGGCCGAGGCTGGCGATCACAACGAAGATCGCCAGCGATGCGATCTGCTGCCCGACCGGCAGTCCCGCGGAGCCGATAGTGGCGCCTGCGGCGATGGTCAGTGGGGCGTTCTTGGCGTTGAGCGCGGCCAGGGCCAGTCCGAGAGCGAAGATCTTGACGGGCGCGAGGCGGTCGAGCGCGCTCATCCACTTCGGCAGCTGCGCTTGCGAGGGGTCCTTCGGCCGCCGGTGCCATTGCCGGGCGCCGAAGACGGCGAGGAGCACGCCGAGGGCGAGTTTGAGAGCTCCCACCCAGGTGGCCGGTTGGTTGTGGGCGGAGGCTCCCGCGGGGGAGGCGATCGCGAGCATCACCGCGCCCAGTGCCGAGAGTCCCAGGATCCAGCCGACGGTGAAGAGGAGTCCGTTGGGACGGCCTCGGGGCGTGGCGAGGATGAGGATGACCGCGATGATCGGGAGCGGGCTGACCGCGACGCCGGCCGCAAGACCGAGGACGTCACCGAGAACTTTGCCCATTGTTGCCTCCGGGTGGGAGTCGGGGGCGGCGATCCAGGTGGGCGAGGCTTGGCGGAAGCAGGTGCCCCGGCCGCCACCGGCGTGACGGGACGATCCGCGATCGGCTGCGCCGTTGTTCTCAGGGCCGCGCGGATGTGATCGCCCTGGAGGAGCGGACGCGATTGCCCGAGAGGGTGACGGCGGCGTACCCGGCAGGTCCTCCCATCTTCCTGCGCCTGGCCGTATCTGTCCTCGGGAGTCTTCTCCGGGGTGAGGCCACCTGCATGAGCCCGCGGCACCCGCGTTCCTGCCTTCCCGGACGTGGCGTCGAGGCCATCGGTCAGTGAAGTGACCGAACGGGTGCCCTGAGCGTTCGCATCGCTCAGGGGCGAAGATGCGAGGCGGCGCATCCACGGTGACGATGAACAGGTGAGGGCGATGGCGCCCCATGTCGTGCGCTTGGAGACCCTCGCACCGACCGCAGCAGGAGGATCTCACGATGACTGCGACGACAGGTGGAACCCAGTCTGCTCACCCCGAGCGCCCGGGCAGGTCGGACGGGGTCTGCAGCGAGTTCACCGTCTTCACCAAGATCAAGCCGGGCGAGGCCGAGGCGCTGCGTGAGGACCTCGCCGCGATGGCCGACGCGGCGCAGGACGCGGACGCCCACGCGGCGGTACGGCAGATCGGCACCCTGCATGACGCGCGGCACGTGATCTTCGACGACGACACCCGGTTCATGTTCGCCAGCGTCTTCGACGGTTCCTGGGACACCTACATCGACGACTTCGCCAAGACGGTGGTCGGCGCCCGCTTCGAGAGGGTCTTCTCGCACAGCGAGGGGTTCCCCGGCATCCACGATCCGGGGGCGAAGGACTGGTTCGTCGCCCACCAGGCGCCCGCGAACGTCTTCATCAGCGCCTATCCCGAGCTGACCGTTCAGCAGATCTACAAGGACCATCGTGTGGAGGAGGCGTTCGAGGAGGTGCTGGACACCCCCGAGTTCCGCTCGGCCCTGGAGAACCCGGCGAACGCGGAGCTGGTGGCCACGCCCGCTTTCCAGAAGCTGCTGGAGGAAGCCTCGGCCTAGCAGCAGGGCGCAAACGACCCTCGGAGCCGACGCGCTGACGGACCGGTCGGCGACCGTGAGGCCGGTCGCCGGCGGGCTGCCCGGGCAGAGGCCGATGTGGAGGCACGACCGATCATGAACACCGCGGACAGCAGCACGGCGAGCGTGCGCGTCGAGATCGACGACGTCCAGAGCGGGGCCCTGCGGCCTCGGCCCGTTCCCTACGAGGGGAAGTTCGTCTTCCTGCACGTCGACGACCGCCACGCCGGGCGCGCCCTGCTGCGGCGGCTGCTTCCGCTGACCTCAGGTGGTCTGACCAGCGCGGACCGAAACCGGGACGCCTGGGTGGCCGTGGCGTTCACCTATCAGGGACTCGAGGCCCTAGGGGTGCCCCAGGAGTCGCTGGACAGTTTTCCGAGGGCGTTTCGTGAAGGCATGGCCGCTCGCGCGGCGCTGATCGGCGACGTGGGAGAGAGCGCACCGGCCCACTGGGAGGCACCGTTCGGAACGGGTGAGGTCCACATCGCGTTGAGCGCCCTCTCCTCCGACGCGGCGCAGCTCGAGAGGGAACTGCAACGGGCTCGTGTCGCCTACGAGGACACCCCCGGTATCCGGGTGATCTGGCAGCAGGAGGTCCGCCAGCTCCCGACCGGGCGCACCACCTTCGGCTTCCGGGACGGCATCAGCCATCCGAACATCGAAGGCGTCGGCCTGCCCGGCTCCAACCCGCAGGAGGCCCCCCTCAAGGCCGGCGAGTTCATCCTCGGCTACCCCGACGAGACCGGCAATCTGCCGCCTATCCCCAGCCCCGATGTGCTGGGCCGCAACGGAACCTACGTGGCCGTCCGCAAGATCCACACCAACGTGGCGGCCTGGCGCCGGTTCCTGCGTGCGAACAGCTCCAGCGCCGAGGAGGAGGCGCTGCTGGCGGCGAAGATGGTCGGGCGCTGGCCCAGCGGGGCGCCGCTGACCCTGGCGCCGGAGCACGATGATCCGGAACTGGCGGCCGATCCGCAGCGCGTCAACAACTTCCTGTACCGGGAGCACGACGACGGAGGCTTCCGGTGTCCCGCAGGTGCGCATGTCCGGCGCACCAACCCCCGGGATGCCACGATCATCGGCGACGCACGGATGCACCGCCTCATCCGCCGCGGCACCACCTACGGCCCGCCGCTGCCCGAGGGCGTGCTGGAGGACGACGGCGCCGACCGCGGGCTGGTCGGGGTGTTCATCGGGGCCCATCTTGAACGGCAGTTCGAGTTCATCAAGGCCGAGTGGGTCAACGACGGAAACTTCATCGGCTACCCCGGCGAGCAGGACCCCGTGGCCGGGCACCACGGCGGAACCGGCAGCAGCACCATCCCGGAGAAGCCGGTCCGCCGGCGCCTGCGCAACCTGCCCAGCTTCGTGGTCACCCGCGGCGGCGAGTACTGCTTCCTGCCGGGTCTGCGTGCCCTGCGCTGGCTCGCAGACCTGGAGAACTGACGGCGATTCCGCTCGACCGAAGGTCCGATCACGCTCTGCGAGGAGAGGCCGAAGCCATGGCCACACAGTTCGTCCGCTACACGCCTGACGTCGAAGACGACGACCCGGACTTCGACCAGAACTTGCAGAAGGTGATCGACAAGACCGAGAGCTACATCACCGAGTCGGTCACGGCCGGCGGCACCGGACAGGCGCTGCGCGACGCCCACGCCAAGGGCTACGGGCTGGTACGAGGGGAAGTGGAGATCCTGGCCGGGCTTCTCCCCGAGTACGCCCAGGGCATCTACGCCACCCCGGGAACCCACGATGCACTCATCCGCTTCTCCAACGGCTCGCCCCACGCCGGAGCCGACGCACGACTGGGTGCCGCCACCGGACTGGCACTGAAGATGTTCGACATCCCCGGCCCCACCCTGCTGGAAGACGAACCGGACACCGGCACCTTCGACTACGCCAACATCAACGGACCGATCTTCTTCTGCAACACCGTCGAGCACTACCTGTTCATCCAGGAACTGTTCCTGAACGCACCGGCCTACTTCTCCCAGGGCCGACCCGGAGCACATCGCTTCTTCACCGAATTCGTGACCGGAAAGGGAACCCTGGACCAGGACGACTGGGCGTGGGACGAGTTCCTGGCCTTCCTGCGCCTGGCGAAGACCCGTCCGGCCAACGTACTGCTGTCCAGCTACTGGACGATGGGAGCGGTCCGGCACGGGGACCACATCGCCAAAGTCCGCATCACCCCCGCCCCGGACTTCGCCGCCGCGGTGGTCCGACGCGACATCGACCCGACCTCCGCGGAGGAGGTCTTCCGGCCGGCCCTGCAAGCCGAACTGCAGGAGCGGCCCTACGCCTTCGACATCCAGGTGCAACTCTGCACCGACCTGCAACGCATGCCGGTGGAGGACACCAGCGTGGAGTGGCCCGAACAGCTCTCGCCGTACGTCACCGTGGCGAAACTGCGATTGCCGCAGCAGGACATCTCCGGCCCGGAGAACCTGGAGAAGATGGACTCACTGTCCTTCACACCCTGGCGGGTCACCGCCGAACACGCACCCCTGGGCAACATCATGCGGGCCCGCAAGGAGGTCTACCGGCGCTCCTCCATCGCCCGCCACAAGCTCAACCAGCAACCACGCACAGAGCCCCGCAGCGCCTCCGAGGTGCTCGGCCCACCCTGATGAAGCCGTCCAACTGGGAAGGCGTCGGCGAGACGCGATCTGCCCCTCGCGGGCGATGGCGTGCTCGCTGCCGACCTGTTGGATCGACAGCCCCCTGCAGCCCGGCAGCCGTCCGCTGCCTCTATAGTATGAGCGAAAAGAACTGATCAATCCGAGGGTCCCGGTACGGACTCGTCCAAAGCCGTGGTGCGGCCGACTCGGTGCTGCCCCGAGGTCGCCTCCGGCCGGCACCTCGTCTACGGGCGCGAGTTCGAAAACGCCTTCGACTTCCTTCCCCTGTGTCGGCCACCTTGCCGGGACGCGCCGGACGACGCTTCCGGCGCGCCTGATCCCCTGACGTCTGGAGAGTTCATGCGTTGCGCCCTGCCGCTGGCCGCCGCCGCGTTGCTGTGCGCGGGTTGTGCCGCCGGCGGTGGTGCCAAGCCCGCGGCCGCCACGCACCGGCCCGATCACGGCTCCGCCGTGCGAGCCGCGCTCGCCGGGGCCGCCAGGACCAGCGCCCGGCTGAACGAGCGCGTCGAGATCACCGGCGGGAGCGAGACCTTCGCGGTGACCGTCACCGGCCGGTTCGACTTCGGCCGCGACCGGGGCTCGCTGGCCGTCGACTTTCCCCAGGGCGGGATCGCTCACGTCGAGGAGACCTTCGCGGACGGCAAGGTGTACCTCCTCGGAGCGGGCGGCGTCGACCCGGGGACGTGGGGCACGACGGCCCGCGACAAGGCTGAGGCGCATTACGTCCTGCGGGCTCCGCTGAACGACCCTGAGCACGTCCTGCGGCAGTCGTCCGCCATGAAGCGTGTCTCGCGGGTGGGGGAGGAGAGCGTCCACGGTGTACGCGCCGTGCACTACCGGGGCATGCTCGACCACAAGGCCCTGACGTTGCGGCTCGCCAAGGACGTACGCGAGAAGATGGACCAGGCCCGGGACCTCGTGGGGGACGACCTACCCGCCTTCGCGGACGTCTGGCTCGACGGCCGCGGACGACTGGTACAGACACGGATGACGCTCGGCCTGTCCGAGGCCCGGGTCGAGGTGACGACGGCGTTCTCGAACATCGGCGAACCGGTGCGGGTGACGGTGCCGCACACCGAGGACACCGTTCCGGTCAGCAGCGTGAGCGGTGTCCTGACCGGCTGAGCGCCCCGTCCCACCGGCCGAGTCCTACCCGCTGGCGTCGCCCGGCGCGCCGACCACGGTGAGCAGTCCGTCGTGGTCGGCGAGGGCCTCCAGCGACAGCGTGCGGTAGCCGACCTCCTCGAACAGGACCGTGATGCGGTCCCCTTCCTCGCTCAGCACGGAACCCCGCCCCCACCGGCCGTGCCGTACCGAGGCGCCCACCGGATAGTCGCGCACGGCGGGGTGGACCGGCTGCTCCCGGCCGGCCCGCGCATCGGCCGCCTCGGTTCCCGGCGCGTCGCACACGTCGCAGTTGCCGCACGGCGCCGCGTACTCCTCGCCGAAGTAGCCGAGCAGGAAACGTCGCCGGCACCCGGTCGTCTCGGCGTAGGTCCTGGCCATGTCCACCCGGGAGCGTTCCACCCGCTTGTGCGCCTCGGCGGTGTGCACCGCCCGGTTCACCGCCGGACCGGGTGCCGTGGCAGCGGCCGGCCGTACCGCGCCGGAGTCGTCGGTGACGACGGCGCCGGCCTCCTCCAGCAGGTTCACCGCGGCGGTGAACCTGCCGCGCGGCAGGCCCGCGCCGCGCCGCAGCTCGTCCAGCCCCACGGGCCCGGGCCGTTCCGCGTGGACCGCCCGCGCCACCGCGGCAACCGTGTCCCGGCTCGGCGTACGGGAGCGGAAGTACGCCTGCATCCCGGTGTCCTCGGCACGGTAGTGCAGGACGGCGAGAGCGGGCTCCCCGTCCCGGCCGCAGCGCCCGATCTCCTGGTAGTAGGCGTCGAGGGAACCCGGCAGCGAGGCGTGCAGCACGAACCGTACGTCCTGCTTGTCGATGCCCATCCCGAAGGCCGAGGTCGCCACCACGACGTCCGTCTCACCCGCCAGGAACGCCTGATGGACGCGGCGCCGCTCGGCGGCACGCAGGCCCGCGTGGAAGGCCTCCGCGGCGAGCCCGAGGGCGGCCAGCTCCCCGGCGTAGGAGTCGCAGTCCTTGCGGGTGGCCGCGTAGACGATGCCGGGCTTGCGTTCGGCCGCGGCCCGCTCGACGACGAGGCGCCGCCGTTCGTCCTCGTCCAGGTGACGGTGGACGTCCAGGCGGATGTTCGGCCGGTCGAAGCCGGTGACGAGCTGCAGCGGCCGGCGCATGCCGAGCCGCTCGACGATGTCCTGGCGTACCGGGGGCGCCGCGGTCGCGGTCAGCGCGAGCACGGGCGGGCGGCCCAGCCGGTCCACCGCCTGCCCCAGGCGCAGGTAGTCCGGGCGGAAGTCGTGCCCCCAGAACGACACGCACTGGGCCTCGTCCACCACGAACAGAGCCGGACGGGCCTCGTTCAGCCGCCGTATCACCTCGTCCTTGGCCAGCTGCTCGGGAGACAGGTAGACGAACCGGACGGCCCCACTGGCCACCGCCTCCCAGGCGTCCTCGGTCTGCGCGGCGGTGAGGTCGGAGTTCACGGCGACGGCACCCGGGGCACCGGCTCCGCCGGGCAGCCCGGCGATCTGGTCCCGTTGCAGGGCGAGCAGCGGCGACACCACCACGACGGGCCCGGACAGCAGCAGCGCGGGTACCTGGTATACGGCGGACTTGCCGGATCCCGTCGGCATGACGACGAGGGCGTCCCGCCCCCGCACGATCCACTCCATGGCGCGGAGTTGCTCCGGACGCAGGCTGTCCCACCCGAAGACGTCGGCGGCGGTGGCGCGCAGCCGCGCGCTCCACCCGCCGTCCCCGCCGCGCGCCTGTCCGTCACCCATGTCCGCTCCCTGCCGTTCCGTACCGTCTCGCCGCCGCAGAGGCCACCCGCCGCGGGCTCACGGGGACCATGCACGCGACACCGGGCCGACCGGTCCGGGTGCTCCTCCACCGCCGTTCCTGGGTGCCCACGCAACGGCGGAGGCAGTCCTGTGGACGGGCACGGGAGGTCCGTGCCCGTACCGACGCGGAGCGGCCGCCCGCGGCGAGGCCCGGCGGCCGTCGGTGACGGGAGGTACTGCCGTGGCTGCCGATGGCCGATGGTTGGTCACCCCGGTGCCGGGGAACTCGGCGGGTTCCTCGCCGGCTCGACAACGGAGGCCCGAGTGGCGGTACGTCATCGACTGATCAAGGCCAGCCCCGCCGCGGTGTGGGACGTCCTCGCGGACGGCAGCCGGTACGCGGACTGGGTGGTGGGCACGGCCTCGTCGTATCCGAAACGCGGCCGGTGGCCGCAGGAGGAGGCCGCCATCGGATACGAGATCCGGCTGGGACCGTTCCGGGTGGGAAACGAGACGATCGTACGGCGCTGCCGCGAGGGCTCCGTCCTGGAACTGGAGGCCCAGGCGGGCTTCCTCGGCACCGCCCGGATCGCCATCGAGCTGCGGGAGTGGGGCCGGTACACCCTGGTCATCGTGGACGAGCACCCGCTCCAGGGAGCGGGCGGCACCCTCCACAACGCGGGATTCGAGGTGCTCATCCAGCTGCGTCACCGCGCCATGCTGGCCCGGCTCGCCGCGGCCTGCGAGGACGCTGAGCGCGGCGAGGGAGCCGCACCGCGCACGCCGGGCCGGCCCGGAGCCGACCATGCCTGACGCCGTGGTGATCGGCGCCGGGCCCAACGGGCTCGTGGCCGCCAACCTGCTGGCGGACGCCGGGTGGAGCGTCCAGGTGCTGGAGGAACAACCGGAGCCCGGCGGCGCGGTCCGCCACGACCGAGGGGTGGACGCCGACTTCGTCAACGACCTCTTCAGCTCCTTCTATCCCCTGGCCGCCGCCTCTCCCGTACTGTCCCGGCTCCATCTGGAGGAACACGGACTGCGCTGGAGCCACGCGCCGCAGGTGCTGGCCCATCCCCTGAGTGACGGCCGGTGCGCGGTGCTGGACCGGCGGATCGACGTCACCGCCGACTCCCTGGACACGTTCGCACCCGGCGACGGAGCGGCATGGCGGCGCCTGTTCGCGCTGTGGCAGACCGTTCGCGAAGATCTGCTCGACGCGTTGTTCACCCCGTTCCCGCCGATCAGGTCCGTGGCCCGGCTGGCCCGCACCCTGCGGGCCGCGGGCGGTCTGCGCACGGCGCGGTCCCTGATCCTGCCGGTGCGCCGGATGGGGGAGGAGGAGTTCCGCGGCGAGGGCGGCCGGCTGCTGCTGGCCGGCAACGCCCTGCACGCGGACCTCGCCCCCGAGTCGGCGGGCAGCGGCGGCTTCGGCTGGCTGATGTCGATGCTGGGACAGACGTACGGCTTCCCCGTGCCGGTCGGCGGTGCGGGAGCGCTCACCGAGGCCCTGGTGCGGCGGCTGCGCGCGCACGGGGGCGAGCTGCGCTGCCGGGAGCGGGTGGAGAACGTCACCGTGCGCGACGGGCGGGCCGTGGGCGTGCGGACCGCCGCCGGCGAGCGGGTGGCCGCGGAGCGCGCGGTGCTGGCGGACGTGGCCGTGCCCGTCCTCTACCAGCAGCTCGTCGGCCCCGAGCACCTTCCCGCACAGCTGATGGAGGACCTGCGGCGCTTCCAGTGGGACTTCGCCACCTTCAAGGTCGACTGGGCGCTCGACGGACCGGTGCCGTGGCAGGCCGGGCCGGCCTGCCGGGCCGGGACGGTCCACCTGGCCGACGGCATGGACGAGCTCACCCGGTTCGCGGCCCAGATCGCCATGCACCAGGTGCCCGACCGGCCCTTCGCCCTGTTCGGGCAGATGACCACCGCGGACGCCACCCGCTCCCCCGAGGGCACCGAGTCGGCCTGGGCCTACACCCACGTCCCGCGCGACATCCGGGCGGACGCCGGGGACGAGGGGGTCACCGGCGAGTGGCGCCCCGCCGACCAGGAACGGATGGCGGACCGTGTGGAACGCCAGGTCGAGCGGTTCGCACCCGGCTTCCGCTCCCGCATCCGCGCCCGCCGTGTCCTCGCGCCGCCGACTTTCGAGGCCCTGGACGCCAATCTCCTGGGCGGTGCCATCAACGGGGGCACCACCAACATCCACCAGCAGCTCGTCTTCCGGCCGGTACCCGGCACGGGGCGACCCGAGACCCCCCTGCCCGGACTGTTCCTCGCCTCCGCCGGGGCGCATCCCGGCGGAGGCGTGCACGGTGCTCCCGGAGCCAACGCGGCCCGGTCCGCGCTGCGCGCCCACCGGGCACCCGCGCTGGTCCGCGCCCAGCGGCTGCTGACCCGCCGGGACCGGACCGGACACCGGCGCTGACCGCGCGGCACCGGACGGCCCGTCGGCCGGCGCCGCATCCGATCGCCCGGCCCACCGGGAAGGGGTTCACGAAGACCAGCGGCCGCCGGCCCGGCGGGAGCGGCGTCCGGACACAGAGCGGAGAGCGGCATGAGCGAGTACCAGGGCGGTCCCGATCACCGGCACCGGCGTCCCCACGGAGTCGACGACAAGACCGTCGAAGCCCTCGGAGCGCTGTCGAAGGCACTGGAGACCACCGAGCGGGCCCGCGGCCACCTCTACGCCTTCCACCAGCTGACCGGCGGGGCCGACCTCGAGCTGGACCGGGCGGTACGGCTCCTGCGCGAGGCCGGGCACCCGGAGTGGGCCGACAAGGTCGAGACCGAGATCCTGGGCCGCAACGTCATCCCCGGCCATTGGACGTTCCAGGTGCTCGAGGCCTACAACGACACCTACTACCGGCCCTTCCAGGAGCTGGAGCGCAGCGTGGTCGCCGAACTCGCCCAGGGCCGGGACCACCTGTACGAGGCGGAGCTGAAGGAGGCCCGCCGCACCCCCGGGCACCCCGACCATACGCTCCTGCCCCCGGGCGCGGAGAGCTGACCACGCCGGGACGCCGGCCGGAGCGGAGAGCCCCACGCACGACGGCGCACGACGGAGACCGGAGCGGAGAGTCCCCACGCACGACAACGCTCGACGGCGCACGACAGAAAGGCGCACCCGTGTCCAGCAGCCCCCTGAGGAACCGAACCGTCGTGGTGACCGGAGCCGCCCGCGGGCTGGGCGCCGCGCTCGCGTTCGCGGTGGCCCGGCGGGGCGCCCGGCCGGCGCTCCTCGGCCACGAGAAGGATCTGCTGGAGGCGAACGCGGCGAGGATGCCCACGCCCGCCCTGGCGATCGAGGTCGACGTGACCGATCTGGCGGCCCTGCGGGCGGCCGCGGACGAGGTGCGCCACCGGCTGGGGCGGCCCTCCGTGGTGATCGCCAACGCCGGTCTCGCGCTCGGCGGGCCCTTCGACGACACCGCCCCGGCCGACTGGCGCCGCGTGATCGACGTGAACCTCACGGGCAGCGCCCACACCGCGATGGCCTTCCTCCCGGACCTGTACGCGACGGCGGGCTACTACCTGCAGATCGCCTCCCTGGCCTCGCTCGGCGCGGCCCCGCTGATGAGCGCCTACTGCGCCGCCAAGGCCGGCGCGGAGGCCTTCGCGCACTCCCTGCGCGCCGAGGTCGCCCACCGGGGCGTCGCCGTGGGGATCGGCTACATCAACTGGACCGACACCGACATGGTGCACGACGCGGACCGGCACGCCGTGCTGCGCGAACTGCGTGCCGCCATGCCCGCGCCGGCCCGCCGGGTGACCGACGCCGACGTGGTCGCCGACCGGCTCGTACGCGGCCTGGAACGCCGGCGCACCGCCGTGTACGTGCCGTCCTGGCTGCGGCTGGTCCAGCCGGTTCGGGCGGCCCTCCCGCCGGTCGTACTGCGCGTCGCCCGCCGCAGACTGCCCCGGCTGGAGGCCGAGGGACCCTTCGTCACCACCGGACTGCTCGGAGCCGGAGGCGAGGCCGACCGGGCGGCGACGGGGCGCATCCCCTGAGGCCGCCGGTCCGGCGTGAGCCGGGACCGCACTCGCGAAAGGAACGACCGTCATGGCCGACAAGAACCACAAGGGCTCCAACGAACGGCTGAGCAAGGGCGAAGAGGTGGCGTGGCAGAGCCACGGATCCACCGCCGAAGGGAAGGTCGAGCGCCGGATCACCCGGCGCACGAAGGCCGCCGGCCGCACGGTCGACGCATCCCCCGAGGAACCGCAGTACGAGGTCCGCAGCACCAAGTCCGGCAGGTCGGCGGTGCACAAGCCGTCCGCCCTCCGCAAGAAGAAGTGAGCCCCGGCACAGCGCCCGTGACCCGGTCGGACGAGCCGGCCGACCGGGCCCGGCCGACCGAAGGAGGGCGACCGTGCAGACCTTCCTGCCCGATCCCGACTTCCACCGCAGCGCGCTGCTCCTGGACCGCCGGCGCCTGGGCAAACAGCGCGTCGAGGCGCTGCAGGTCCTGCGCGGCCTGACGGTCCCGGGCTACGGCTGGCGCAGGCACCCGGCCGTACGCATGTGGCACGGGTACGAGGAGGCGCTGGTCCGCTACGGCCTCGAGGTCTGCCGGGTGTGGCGGGACCGGGGCCACCAGGACAGCTGCGCCGCCTCCCTGGTGGCCGGATTCGCCGAGTGCCGCCCCGGCGCCCCCGTCCGTGACCAGCGGGCGCTCTCGGCCGCCGGGGAGCTGCCGCCCTGGCTCGGTGACGAGGCCTTCCACCTCAGCCACCGTTCCGCCCTGGTCCGCAAGGATCCGGAGGTGTACGCGTGCGAGTTCCCCGGCGTACCCGACGACCTGCCCTACGTGTGGCCGCGGTCCGACCGGGAACGCGATGAGGTGCCCAGCCGCCCGTGACCGCGCGGGGCGGCGCGAGAGACGGAGGGACCGTGCTTCCGGACGTACGCGCCCGGCTGGGCGCGATGATCTTCCAGCGGGTTGCGGGCCCCGACGGACCGGCCGTCCGGGCACGGATCCACGGCACGCCCGGTCCGCGCTGGTTCGCGCCCGGCCGCCCCATCCGCACCGTGCACGGCGACGCCTCGATGTTCATCGGAGGCATCGGCGCCCTGCTGCTGCAGTCGCTGCACCCCCTCGCCATGGCGGCCGTGGCCGCCCACTCCGGATATCGCGGCGACCCCTGGGGACGCCTGCAGCGCACCAGCGCCTTCCTGGCGGTGACCACGTACGGCACGGCGGCCGACGCCCAGGCGGCCGTCGACCGGGTCCGGGACATCCACCGGCGGGTACGCGGGACGACCTCGCAGGGACAGCCCTATGACGCGGCCGACCCCCATCTGCTCGGATGGGTGCACGCGGCCGAGACGGAGAGCTTCCTGCGCGCGCACGAGCGCTTCGGCCGTCACCCGCTGGACCCGGCTCGCTACGACGCCTACGTCGCCGACACGGCGGTCGTCGCCGAGGCACTCGGCGTGCTCGATCCGCCACGCGACCGCCGGGCCCTGTCGCGGCGGCTGGCCGCCTACCGCCCCGAACTGCGCGCCACCCCGGAGGCCCGGGCCGCGGCCCGCTTCCTGCTGATCGAGCCGCCCCTGCCGCTCGCCCTGCGCCCCGTGTACGGCGTTCTGGCGGCGAACGCCGTGTCGCAACTCCCGTCCTGGGCCCGGCACCTGCTCCGGCTGCCCCGCGTCCCGCTCGTCGAGGACCTGACGGTCGTACCGGCGGGCCGCCTGCTCACACGGACCGTCCGCTGGGCGCTGCCCCCGGCGCCCGGCGGCTGACCATCCGTCAGACGGTTTCCCCGGCGAAGGCCCGCCCGGGAACAGCGGCTCGACGCTCCTGAAATGACGGGGCGTCAGCGCCACGCTTCGCCCGCGTCGCCTCGGTGTGGGAAGTGCAGGAGCCTCAACCGGGCCGTGTGGAGCGGGCGTGTCCCCGCGTGATGCGTGAGCGTTTCAAATATGTTCGGTCCACCATGTTGACTGAGCGATCCGGCGACCGCACATTACCTATCGGTAGTACCCAGCGGTAATCCCGCGACCGGCACGTCAGCCGCCGTCGTGCGCGCCCTCGTTCGGCACGCCCCCGGCCGGCTCCCCCCTGGCTCGAGCCGCCGCATTCTCGCGCACCAGCACGCACGCGGGCACCGCCCTGCCCGCGTGCTCCGTGTCCCCGCCACGAGAAGGAAGAGCACATGCCCATGCCCGTCCTGCGCCGTGCCCTCATCGCCGCCTCGGCAGCCGCCGGCGCGCTGTCCCTCAGCCTCACCGCCGCCCCCGCCCCGGCCCACGCCGCGCAGCCCCTCGAGTACGCCGCGCTCGGCGACAGTTACAGCGCCGCCTCGGGCGTCCTGCCCGTCGACCCGGCCAATCTGATCTGTCTGCGCTCCACCGCCAACTACCCGCACGTCATCGCCGCCCGCACCGGGGCCAGGCTCACCGACGTCACCTGCGGGGCGGCACAGACCAAGGACTTCACCGAGGCCCAGTACCCCGGGGTGGCCCCCCAGGCCGACGCGGTGACCCCCGACACCGGCCTGGTGACGCTCACGATCGGCGGCAACGACAACGGCACCTTCATCAACGCCGTCACCTCCTGCGGCACCGCGGGCGTGCTCAGCGGTGGCCACGGCAGCCCGTGCAAGGACCGGTACGGCTCATCCTTCGAGGACGCGATCGACGCGAACACCTACCCCGCGCTCGAGAACGCGCTGCGCGCCGTCCGGGCCAAGGCCCCCGACGCCCGCGTCGCGGTTCTCGGATACCCGTGGATCACGCCCGCCACGGCCGACCCCTCCTGCTTCGTCAGACTGCCGATCGCCTCCGGAGACGTGCCGTATCTGCGCTCCCTGCAGACACACCTCAACGCCGTCGTCCGGCGCGCCGCCGAGGAGACCGGGGCCACCTTCGTCGACTTCGCCCAGGCGTCCGAGGGACACGACGCGTGCAAGCCCGTCGGGACGCGGTGGATCGAACCCCTGCTCTTCGGGCAGAACATCGTCCCGGTCCACCCCAACGCCCTCGGCGAACAGCGCATGGCCGAGCGCACCATGAGCACGCTCGGCATCGGCTGACAGACCGCCGTCAGCCCGGGAACCGTCCGGTGGAACGCAGCCGCCAGCGCCGTTCGGCATAGGCGAGATCGTCTCGCCACAGCCGTCCGGCGGCCGCGCGCACCAGAGGCCGCAGCAGCGGCGCGCTCCTGCGCGCGACCGCGAAGCCCGGCCGGTCGGAGGCCGCCATCACGGCCTCGATCACCGCGGTCCGCGGCCGGCCCAGCTCGTCGGGTGCGAGGGGGGTGGCGTGGGACTCCACCACGGATCCCGCGCCCTCCCCGCCGGTGATGTGCATGACGACGGTACGTGGCTCCGGTGCCGTGAACTCGGCCCGCACGGGCACGACCAGCCGTCCCGCCACCTTGAAGGACACGTCGACCGTGAAGGCGTCACGGGCGCCGTCCCCGGATCCGTCGGGGGAGCCCACCACCGTCAGATCGACGAACGAATAGGGGTGGAACCAGGCTCCGTGCCACGGATCCAGGCGATTGGCCACGACGTCCTCGGGCTCGCAGGTCCCGGTGCCGACGTAGACGGCCGTCAGCGCGCGCGACGGCTCCGGCCGCCGCGGGACGACCGGAGCGGACAGCGGCTCCTCGCCGCCGGCCGCGTCCAGGCGCACCCAGACGAGCACACCGTCGTCGTGCACGGGCAGCGGCGTCCAGCCCGCGCACGGGCCGCCGTCGAGGGCGAGCCCGTGCCAGTGGCACACCAGGGTGCCGCGGTGCACGGGGCTGTCCCGCAGCGGCGCCCCGAGATGCGGACAGCTCCCCGGGCCCGCCACCGGACGCCCGTCGGCGCCGCGCCAGAGGACCACCTCCTGCCCGGCGACGGTCCGCCCCAGCGGACGGTCGGAGCGCAGGTCGCGCGAGGCGCCGACGACGTACCAGTTGCCGGACGGGCGGGCCTGAGCCCGCTTCAGCGCCTGTGCGATCACCGACGGCCTGGCCTCCCGCCAGGTAGGGCGCTGACGTTCCCAGGGCACGGCCCGTCCGCGCAGCGACAGCGGGAGACGGCCGCGCCGGGCCGGCCGGTCGGCGTTCACGCGACCTCCTGGGAGACGTGGGAGACCACCGGGCGCGGCACTTCGTCCGGCGCTTCGGCCGCGGCGACGGCGGGCGGCGAAGGCACGGCCACGGACGCGTGGCCCCGGCGCCGGCCGCGGGCTCGCAGCCGTGCGGCCAGCACGCGGACGAGCCCGTCGGCGGCGACCGCGGCACGGCGCCGGCGCGGCACCACGGCCCTGCGGTGCAGCACCGGGTATCCGGCCGCGGCGATCGCGTCCAGGATGCCGCCGTAGAGCACGAACGCGGTCCGGATGCAGGGCCGTGACACCGGATCGAGCATCTCGATCCCGGGGGCCGCCTGGCGGTACACCCCGCGGGTGAGCGCCTCGAACTCCCGCAGGGCGGCGGTGATACGGCGGTCGGACCGGCCCGTGTCCCTGCTCCAGCACAGCAGCGGCCGGTCCACGCCGTGTGCCGCGAGCAGATCGGCGGGCAGGTAGACGCGGCCCCGGTCGAGGTCCTCCCCGACGTCCCGCAGGAAGTTGCTGAGCTGGAAGGCCACGCCCAGCGCGGCGGCGTGCGGTGCCGCCTCCTCGCGCGGGACGACCGTGCCGAGGACCGGCAGCATCTGCAACCCGATCACCGCGGCGGAGCCGTGCATGTAGCCGCACAGATCGGCGTAACCCGGATAGTCGGTCACCACCAGGTCGGAGCGCATCGCGGCCATGAAGTCCGCGAAATGCGTGTGCGCGATGGCGTACCGGCGTGCCGTGTCGGCCAGGGCCAGCACCACGGGCTCGTCGCTGTGCCCGCCCCGCAGGCCCCGGTCCAGATTCCGCGCCAGGTCCGCCAGCACCGCGTCGCGCCGCCCGGTGCCGGCGCCGGGGTCGATGGAGTCGACGATGTCGTCCGCCCAGCGCGCGAAACCGTACAGGGCGTGCACGGCGGGCCGGCGCTCGACCGGCAGCAGCCGGGTCGCGAGGAAGTACGTCCTGCCGTGCCGCGCGTTGAGCGCGCGGCAGTGGCGGTATGCCGCGCGCAGGCCCGGATCGGTGATCCCGGCCGCGTCGAGTTCCCGGTCGGTCATACGGCGGTTTCCTTCCGGCGGGCCGCCGAGGCGACGCGCCTGCTGGGGGACGGGTGTCCCGGGAGGCCGGTGACGCGGGCGGCGGCGAGCTTCCCCGACACCAGCACGGTCGGCACGCCGACACCCGGTGTCGTGCCGCACCCGGCGAGGACGGCGTTCTCGGTGCCGCGCACGAGATTGCGGGGCCGGAACGGCCCGGTCTGGGCGAAGGTGTGAGCGGCCGAGAACGGGGTCCCCGCGGCATGGCCCTGGGCCTGCCAGTCGGCCGGGGTGACGAGGCATTCCCGCTCGATGGCGGCCCCGAGGCCGTCGAGACCGCGCCGCTCCAGGTCCCCGAGCAGCGCGTCCCGGTAGCGCGGGGCGAGATCGGTCCAGGCGGCGGCCCCGGGACCGATGTCCGTGTTGGGGCACGGAGCGAGGACGTAGTGCAGGTGGCGGCCCGGGGGAGCGAGCCGCGGATCGCTGGCGGTCGGCCGGGTGATGAGCAGCGAGGGATCGCTCATCAGCCGCCCGGTGCGGGTGAGTTCGTCGAAGGTCGTGCGCCAGGCGGCACCGAAGGAGAGCGTGTGGTGGGCGAGATCCGGCCAGGTGCGGTCGGTGCCCGCGTGCAGGACGACCGCGGACGGGGAGTGCCGCAGCCGCAGCGGCCGCCGGGGCGGGCGGCCCAGCAGCCGGTAGGCGACGGGCAGGTCCGGGGTGAGGACGACCGCGTCGCACGGCAGGCGGCCCTGCTCGGTGAGGACCGCGGTGACCCGGCCGCCCGAGCGTTCCAGGCCGGTCACCCCCTCGCCGTACCGCAGTTCGGCACCCGCGTCGGCGGCGGCGTCCGCCATGGCCCGCGGCAGGGCGTGCATCCCGCCCCGGGGGAAGTACACCCCGGCGACGGTGTCCATGTAGGCGATCACGGCGTACGCCGCCAGGGCCCGGGCCGGCGGCACACCCGCGTACAGGGACTGGAAGGAGAAGATCCGCATCAGCCGTTCGTCCTTCAGGAAGCGGCCGATCCCGGTCTCCAGCCGGCCGAAGCCGCCGAGCGCGGCGAGCCGCACCAGGTCGGCGTTCAGCAGGCCGAGCGGCGAGTCGAAGTTGGCGTCGATGAACCGCCGCATCTGCGCCCGGTGGAGCCGGACCAGCCACTCACGCAGGCGCCGGTAACCGGCCGCCTCACCGGCCCCGGCGAACCGCTCCACCTCCGCGGCCATCGCCTCGGCATCGGTGTGCACGTCCAGCCGGCTGCCGTCCGCGAAGCAGGCCCGGTAGGCCGGGTGCAGGGGGATCAGCTCGACGCGCCGGCGCAGGCTGTCACCCACGGCGGCGAACGCCTCGTCGGCCAGGTCGGGCATGGTCAGCACGGTGGGGCCGGTGTCGATCCGGTAGCCGCCGAGCTCCAGCCGCCCGGCGCGTCCACCCGGCAGCGGGTCGCGCTCCACGACGGTGACCCGGCGTCCGGCGCCCAGCAGATGCAGGGTGGCCGACAGCCCGGCGAGTCCGGCTCCGACGACCACGACGTGGTCGGTGCGTCCGGGCAGGGCGCGCGTCATCGGCGGGCCTCCCGCTCGCCGGAAGCCGAAGCGGAAGCCGAAGCCGGAGCCGAAGCCGAAGCGGAGGTGGAAGTGGAGGCGGAGGTGGAAGGGGAAGCGGAAGCGGGAGGTGACGCGGAACCGGAAGCGGGCTCGGCCGCATGGGGCGTGCCGCGCCCCGGACCACCGTCGAGGGGGGCGGCGTCCGCGACGCCGCCGAGCATCCGGCGCAGCCGGACCTCACCCTCCGGGACGAGCCGTGCGCCGTCGAGGTGACGCAGCCCGCGTTCCACGAGCCGGTTGATCCCCGTCTCCACCGTGGTCCGGGCACCGGTGCGCACCAGCACCTCGCGCACCTCGTCCAGGCCCTCCCCGGTCAGATCGCCGTTCCCGAGGGAGCGCTGCAGCACGGCCAGCGCGTGCCGGTCGCCGGCGGCTTCGGCCCGGGCCCGCGCGAGAGCGGCGAGATACGTGGGCTTGCCCTCGCGGACGTCCGAGCCGCAGGGCCTGCCGGTCCGCCGGGGATCACCGAAGACGTCGTCCAGATCGTCACGCAGCTGGAACGCCATGCCGACACAGCGACCCGCAGAGCACAGCGCCCGCGTCGTGGCCGCGTCGGCGCCCGCGAGGGCGGCACCGAGCGAGAGGGGCCGTTCGACGGAGTACAGAGCGCTCTTCAGGCAGGCCGCGCGCAACGAGCGGGGCAGCGAGTACGCCGGGTCCAGCTGCC
This sequence comes from Streptomyces sp. NPDC048514, assembly GCF_043199955.1. Classification (NCBI taxonomy): domain Bacteria; kingdom Bacillati; phylum Actinomycetota; class Actinomycetes; order Kitasatosporales; family Streptomycetaceae; genus Streptomyces; species Streptomyces sp. NPDC048514. The sequence continues at coordinate 230,540 of NZ_JBICWT010000010.1, forward strand.
CGTGGACGTCCAGGTACTGACCGGCCACCATCTCCGTGCGCATCTCGCTCCACAGCCGGCGCACGGCGCCCGCCGGCACGGGATCGAACGGCGTCTCGGCCACCAGGTCGTCGGCCCACGCGAGCGCGAGGTCCCCGGCCAGGATCCCGGCCGCCTCCGCGAACCGCCCGGCCCGCCGGGAGGACGCCATCCCCGCGTACCGGCCGCGCAGTCCGGCGTGCAGCGCGGGCCGGCCCCGGCGGAGTTGCGCCCCGTCCATCACGTCGTCGTGGACCAGGGCACAGGTCTGCAGCAGTTCGAGCGCCGCGCCGACGCGCAGGGCCGGGCCGAGCGAGGCCGGTCCGCCGCCGCAGGCTCGCAGCGACCACCACAGCAGCTGCGACCGGGTGCGCTTGCCACCCGTCCGGGTGAAGTGCGCGACCCGCTCGGCCAGATCGTCGGCGAACAGCGCGTCCACGGCGCGGGCGCGGGCGAGACGGTCGGCCAGCACGTGGTCGAGCACCCGCCCGACGGCCCCGCGCACGTCCGCGTCGACAGCACGCGCGTCACCGATTCCCGGCGGCAGGAGCGGATCGGCCCCGTCCGTACCGTCGCCACCCGCAGCCACCTCGGCCCCGGCGGTCCACGCGATCCCGTCGGCCCCGGCGTCGCCCGCGGGATGCGTCCGAGCGGGCGATCCCGGCACCGGCACCAGACGGGGGACGGGCGGCGGCGCGGCCGCGTGATGTTCCTTCGCCTGCGTGGGGCGCATGCCGGTTCCTCTCGTCGTCACGGATCACCGTCATCCACGTCTTCGGCTCGGGTGCCGGACACGGATGCAGCGCGTGCCGGACGCCGATGGAGCGCGTGCCCGGCACTGGTGCAGCGCGTGCCGGGCCCGGCGGCACGCCTTCTGATGATGTTTCTTCCACTTTCGCCCGTGTCTCTTCCACGTTCACCCGCCGCGACGACGGACGATCACCGCCTCCGAGTGACCCGCATCCGGACGGGCACACGGGCGGGAATACGCGGAAGGCGCGCGGTGCGCACACGCGGGAGAAGCAGGGAGGGAGCCGTCGTGGTCGACACGGATGTGGCCGTCCTCGGGGCGGGAGCCGCCGGACTGTCCCTCGCCCACCGGCTGGCCGGGGACCTGCCCGGGCGGCGGACGCCGTCCGTGCTGCTCGTGGACGCGCCACCGGGACCGCTGCGCCCACCGAGCCGGACGTGGTGCTTCTGGGAACCGGGCCCGGGCCGCTTCGACGCCGCGGTGACGGCCTGTTGGCCACGGCTGCGGGTGCGCCCGCCGGACGGCGACCCGATCGAGGGAGACCTCGCTCCGCTGCGGTACAAGATGATCCGGTCCGACGACCTCGAGGCCCTGGTCGGACGGACGCTGGCGCACAGCCCGAACGTGCGGCGCCTGGCGGCGACGGTCGAGACGGTGGAGGACGTCCGGGGAGGTGCCCGCGTCCAGGTCACCGACGCGGACGGCCGGTCGCGCGTCCTCACCGCCCGCTGGGTGTTCGACTCCCGCCCCCTGGGCAGCCTGCCGGCCGCCCGCACCACGCTCCTGCAGCACTTCCACGGCTGGTTCGTCCGCACCGCACGGCCGGTCTTCGACGCCGGCACCGCCGACCTCATGGACTTCCGCACCCCGCAGCCCGCCCACGGCCTCTCCTTCGGCTACGTGCTGCCCACGGGACCGCACGAGGCGCTCGTGGAGTACACCGAGTTCTCGTCCGGGCCGCTCACCGCGGACGGCTACGAGGCCGCGCTGCGCCAGTACACCGACGAGGTGCTGCGCCTGGGCGACCTCCGGATTCTCTCCACCGAGACCGGGCTCATCCCGATGACGGACGCCCGCGTGCCACGGCAGGTCGGCGCCTCGGTCTTCCGCATCGGCGCGGCCGGGGGCGCCACCCGCCCGTCGACCGGCTACACCTTCGCCGGTCTGCAACGCCAGACCCGGGCCGTGGCCGCCGCCCTGCGCCAGGGCCGCCGGCCCGTCCCGCCCGACCCCCACTCCGCGCGCTCCCGCGCCATGGACGCCGTACTGCTGCGCGCGCTGGACAGCGGCCGGGCCGACGGCCCCGCGCTGCTGTGCCGGCTGTTCGCCCGGGTCCCCCTGCCGCGGCTCCTGCGCTTCCTCGACGGACGCACCCGACTGCGCGAGGACCTCTCCGTCGGCCTGCGCACGCCCATCGCACCGATGCTCCGCTCGGCACTGGAACTGCCCGGCCTGCCCCGCCGCCCCTTCGACCACCCCAGTCCCGACCAGCCGCCCCTGGAGACCGCATGACCCTGCTGCGCGACGAGGACCTCACCGCCGCCTTCGACCACGCCAGCCGCAGCTACGACACACTGGTGGCCGCCAACCCCGGCTACCACGCGCATCTGCGGCGCTCCGTACGCCGGCTCGGCCTGCCGGGACACGGCGCCGGGTTGCGTTTGCTGGACCTCGGCTGCGGCACCGGCGCCTCGACCGCCGCCCTGCGCTCCGTGCTGCCGGCCGCCCGCATCACGGCCGTGGACGCGTCCGCCGGCATGCTGGCCCGAGCCGCCGACAAGCCGTGGGCGTCCGGTGTGACGTTCGTCCACACTCCGGCGGAGCGCCTGGCGGAGGCAGGGGTGAGCGGCCCCTTCGACGCGGTGTTCGCCGGCTACCTCTTCCGCAACCTCTCCGACCCCGACACCGTGCTCGCCGCCGTCCGCGGCCTGCTGCGGCCCGGCGGACGGCTCGCGGTGCACGAGTACACCCTCAGCGGCCGCCGCGCCGACCGTGCGGTCTGGACGGCGGTGTGCCGGGGCATCGTGCAGCCCACCGCGACCCTCCTCGGCGACGGCGGGCTGTACCGCCATCTGTGGCGCAGCGTCGTGGACTTCGACACCGCAGGCCGCTTCGCCGACCGGCTGCGCGCGGCGGGCTTCGAGCACGTCCGCGCCCTGCCGTTGCCCGGCTGGCAGACGGGCATCACCCACACGTTCGTCGCCCGGCGCGCCGAGGACGCGCGATGACCGTCCGCCCGCGCCGCGACGCCGCCCGCCGGGGCCGGGACCGGCGCGCCCAGGTCCTCCCGGCCCGGCCCGGGGCCCGGCGCGTCACCGGCCGCCGCCCCACGACCGCCGTGGTCGGCGCCGGCATCGCCGGCCTCGCCGCCGCCACCGCGCTGGCCGAGCGCGGGGTCGCCGTCACGCTCTACGAAAGCCGGCCCTACCTCGGCGGGCGCGTCGGCGGGTGGCCGACCGAACTGGCCGACGGCACCACGGTGACGATGAGCCGCGGCTTCCACGCCTTCTTCCGGCAGTACTACAACCTCCGCGGACTGCTCCGTCGTACCGACCCCGGGCTGCGGCGGCTGGCCGGCCTGCCGGACTACCCGCTGCGGCACGGCGGCGGCGCGCACGACGGCTTCCGGCACGTCCCGCGGACCCCGCCGTGGAGCGCGCTCGGGTTCGCCGCGCTCAGCCCGTCCTTCGCCCTGCGCGACCTGCGCGCCCTCGATCCGGTGGCGGCCCTCCCGCTGCTCGACGTGCGCGTCCCGGAGGTGTACGCACGCCTCGACGACATCAGCGCCCACGACTTCCTGGACGCCGTACGCTTCCCCGCGAAGGCCCGCCATCTGGCCTTCGAGGTGTTCTCCCGGAGCTTCTTCGCCGACCCGCGGCACCTGTCGGCGGCCGAGATGGCGCTGATGTTCCACATCTACTTCCTCGGCTCCGCCGAGGGCCTGCTGTTCGACGTGCCCCGCGAACCCTTTCCCGCGCTGTGGGATCCCCTGGGCGACTACCTGCGGCGGCACGGCGCCGAGGTGCTCACCGCGACACCGGCCGAGCAGATCACGCCCGTGGCCGACGGCGGTCACCGGATCGTCACCGGACAGGGCGAACGGTCCTTCGACAGCGTCGTACTCGCCCTGGACACCGCCGGTCTGCGCTCACTCGTCGCCCGTTCCGACCGGCTGGGCGACGCCCCGTGGCGCGAACGGATCGCGCGGCTGCGCAACGCTCCACCCTTCCTGGTCAGCCGTCTGTGGCTGGACCGGCCTGTGGCGGCGGACCGGCCGGGGTTCCTCGGGACCAGCGGCTTCGGCGCCCTCGACAACGTCAGCGTGCTGGAACGCTGGGAGGACGAGGCCGCCCGCTGGGCCCGGCGCACCGGGGGCTCCGTCGTGGAACTGCACGCCTACGCGGTGCCGCCGCAGGCCGCCCGGGACGTCGAGCAGAAGGGGCTCGTCGAGCAACTGCACCGGGTGTACCCGGAGACGAGCACGGCCGCGATCGTCGACGCCCGCCACGAGTGGCACGACGACTGCCCGCTGTTCCCGGTGGGAGGTCACCTCGACCGGCCGACCGTGCGCACACCCGATCCGCGCCTCGTCGTGGCCGGCGATCTGGTCCGCACCGAGTTGCCGGTGGCGCTGATGGAGCGGGCGGCGACGACCGGCTTTCTGGCCGCCGACGCGCTCCTGGAACAGTGGGGCGTACGGGGCCAGACCCTCTGGACGGTGCCGAACCGCGGCCGAACCACCGCCCTGCGGGCCCTGGCCAGGTGGGGGAGCGGATGACCGGCCACACCCGACGGGGCGGTACGCGGGTACGCCCGTGGCAGCCGGCCGGCGCCGGGGGCCGGCCGGCAGGTGCCCCTGGCGGCCCGTCAGTCTCCGGCGGTGCGCAGGGCCGCCTCGCGGGAGTCGGCGACGGTGAAGTGGCCGAGCGTTCCGCTGACGGTGAGCAGCCTGAGGACGCTGTCGTGCAGCGGCCCGAGCAGGATGAAGGAGCGGCCGCTCGTGTGATGGCGCCGCTGTGCCTCCAGAAGGGCGCTGAGCAACTGGCTGTCCCCGAAGGTCACCCCGGAGACGTCCACCACCGTGGCCGGCAGGGCGGCCTCGTCCGCCTCGGCCCAAGCGGCCCGGAGCAGGTCACACTCGTCATAGTCGACCTCACCACGCACCGTGATCTCGAAGATGCGATCGTGCTGCGCGACCAGCACAGTCGTTCCGGACTCCCACTCCATGCCGCCATCCTGGCATCCGAGCACCCGTGAAGGCGATGCCACCCCCGGAAGGAGGACGTGAGAGCTTTCCGAAACGGTCGGCGAACGGCAGGAATGCCCAGCGTGGGCGGGGGTAGACGCGCCTCTGTCGTGAAAGGTCGCCGAGAGAGTCGGCGTGCGGATCCGGGAGGGGAACACCATGACGACGCTGACCGTGGGGGGCCGGGAGACGCGGACGGCGGTCGGGTTGCCCGAGGTCGCCGATCCTTCGGGTGTGGCGCCGAGGGATGCGCGGGAGTTGTCCAGGGTCTTCTTCGATCAGCTGGCGGTGCTGGAGGAGGGGACGGCGGAGTATCAGTACGCCCGGAACACGCTGATCGAGATGAACATGTCGTTGGTGCGTTTTGCGGCGGCCCGGTTCCGTAGTCGTGGGCCGGAGGAGATGGAGGACATCGTTCAGGTCGGCATGATCGGTTTGATCAAGGCGATCGATCGGTTCGAGTTGACGCGTGAGGTGGAGTTCACGTCGTTCGCGGTGCCTTACATCGTGGGGGAGATCAAGCGGTTCTTTCGTGACACGTCGTGGGCGGTGCATGTGCCGCGGCGGTTGCAGGAGGCGCGGGTGCAGTTGGCGCGGGCGACGGAGGAGTTGCGGGGCCGGTTGGGGCGTACGCCGACGGTGGGGGAGTTGTCGGAGCTGATGTGTCTGTCCGAGGAGGAGGTGGTGGAGGCCCGGTTGGCGGCGAACGGGTACAACTCCGCTTCTTTGGACGCGGCGATCGGTGGCAGTGAGGACGGTGAGAGTGCGCTGCAGGACTTCATCGGTGCGGAGGACGCGGCGTTGGGGTTGGTGGAGGACTTCCACGCGTTGGCGCCGATGATCGCGGAGCTGGACGAGCGGGACCGGTTGATCCTGCATCTGCGGTTCGTGGAGGAGTGCACGCAGGCGCAGATCGGTGAGCGGTTGGGTGTGTCCCAGATGCATGTCTCGCGTCTGCTCTCCCGCACGCTCAAGCGGCTGCGCGAAGGCCTGCTGGCGAACCACTGACCCCCGCCTGCCGAACAGAGCCGCCGCGCGGGCATGGAGACCGGAAAGACGGGCAGACACAGCGGAGTGAACGTTTCGACAACGGCTACCACGGCGGCGGCGCCCCGGACCGGCACCGCCGCCGTGACCCACACCGGCACAGCGGCCGCGTCTCATGCCGACCGCGGCGACGGCGCGGCGCACGGCGACGGCCCGGCACCGATGCACACCACGACCGCGTTCGACGGTGGTGCCGGCTGCATCGCCGAGGCGCGCCGACGGGCGGCGCGATTCCTGGACCGGGCGCGGACGGAACACGGCCTGCCGGTCTCGGCCCGGGCGTCGGACCTCACCCGGCTTGTCGTCAGCGAACTGGTCACCAACGCCGTCAAGTACGCCCCGGGCCCCGTCCTGATGGACCTGCGGATCGTCGGCGGACTGGTCGAGGTGGCGGTGTGGGACTCGAACCCGGCGCTGCCGCTCGCGCATGCTGCCGAGCCCGGCCGGGTGGGCCGGCACGGTCTGGAGATCGTCATGTCCGTCGTCCACGGCTTCGAGGCCCGGCGGGAGCCCGTGGGCAAGCGGATCACGGCCGCCATCGCGCTCACGGACGACGATCTCGGCGGGAGCGCCGGCGACCCTGCCCGGTGAGCCCCCGTGAGTGACCTGTGAGGCGCGCAGGGCCGCCCTCGCACGCCCGTACCGGCCGGCGCGGATCCGGTGCGCGTCTCGCCCGCGGCCCGAACGGCGATCGAACGGGCGGCCGCCACGCCACCGCAAAGGATGAGGATCCGCAACCGGTGGCGGGGCAGGTGTTGTTCACAGGCGCTGCTCACGGGTGGGCGGACCGCTCGGGCGGTGAGCCACGCCCAGGTACCGGAACCGCCACCGGCACGCGGTGGCTTGCGTCCGGGAGATCGATGCGGGACTGTTGTCGGACGGCATCTATTTCCCAGGGCAGGAAGGTGGTGGGGTGCGCACCATGCGCGCCCCTGCTTGTGTGCGCATTTCGCGGCTCTCCGACAAGCCCGCGCGACGCCGCCGCCAGTGTCGGTGCGACGTGGGGTGACGCCCCCTACCCGGTACTGGTCGTCGACCACCATGGTGGCCTTGTCCAGATCAATCAGGCGGCCAGATCGCTGCTCCCGGACGCCGTCGACGGCGACCGGCTGCGCGACGTGGTGCCGCCCTGGCTGTCCGACGCCCACCGGCGCCACGTCCAGGGACCGGACGGTACGCCTTCCGTCCCCTCGACCGGCACCATCGACGAACGCGTCTTCGAGGCCCACCCGTCCGCCGCCTCCACCGGCGGGGACGTGGTCTGGTGGCTGGTGGACGACACCGACCGCGCTCTCGCCGAACAGGCGCTGTACCGGGCCCGGGAGCGGACGAACGTCCTCGCCGAGGTGTCCAGCAGTCTCCTGTCGACGCTGAACGTGCCCCGGTGCATGGAGCTCGCCGCGTCTCTGGCGGCCGAGCACCTGGCCGAGGCGGCCGTCCTCGTGTCCCCGCCGCACGGGCGGCGCCACACCCTCAACTACGCGGTGCGCGGCGGCACCGGGGCCCAGCAGACCCGGCAGATCGATCCGCGCGGCGTTCCGGGCCTCAGCGAGGCGCTGCAGGGCTTCCCGCCCGTTCCCGTACGCTGGATCAACCCCGACGACATGCCGGACTGGCTGCTCCCGGACGGCTTCTGCGGAGCGGCGGGCTCCGTCATCGTGGCTCCGCTGCCCGGCCACGGCGTCCCCGCCGGAGCACTGGTCCTGCTGCGCTCCGGCTCGGAGAAGAGCTTCTCCGAGGGTGAGGAAATCTTCGCCCGGCTGTTCGCGGCCCGGGCGGGTGCCGCCCTGTCGGCGGCCCGGCTGTACACGGAACAGACCGCCATCACCGCCACGTTGATGCGGGAACTGCTTCCCCCCGCCCTGCACCGCGTGAACGGCGTGGAGTACGCGGCCGGCTACCGCCCGGCCAAGGACCACGAACGGGTCGGCGGGGACTTCTACGACTTCCATCCCGCGACCGACCCCACCCAGGAGACCCTCGTCGTCCTCGGGGACGTCGCGGGCAAGGGCCTGGACGCCGCCGTACTGACCGGCAAGATCCGCAACACCCTGCACGCACTGCTGCCCCTGGCCGCGGACCACCGGAAGGTACTGGACCTCCTCAACGGCGCGCTGCTCAGCTCCCATCACACCCGCTTCGCCACGCTGGTGCTCGCCTCCGTGCGCCGCCGGGCCGGACGCGTGCACCTGCGGCTGACCAGCGCCGGGCATCTGCCGCCCCTCGTCGTCCGCGACGACGGCCGGGTCGAACAGGTGCCCACCCAGGGTTCGCTGGTCGGCGCGCTCCCGACGGTGACGGCGCGGACGGTCGAGACGACGCTCGGGCCGGGGGAGACCTGTCTGCTGTACACCGACGGCATCACCGAGGCGCGCGGCGGGCCGCTCGGCGAGGAGTTCCTCGGCGAGCCGCGCCTGAAGCGCGTACTGGCCGAATGCGCGGGGATGCCCGCCGAGGCGGTCGTGGAACGCGTCCAGATGCTCGCCTCCCAGTGGCTGGGCGAAGGCCGGCACGACGACATGGCGGCCCTCGCCATCAGCGCCCCGAAGAGCGGACCGCTCACGGTCGTGGGAGGCAACGCCCGGCATCCGCAGCCCAGGAGGAGCAGGTGATGCACGCCGCCAGGACGGCCGAGTCCCGCGACCGGCTCTGGCAGGCCGTCGCCGCCGGTGACGAGTACGACGCGGTAGACGCCGTGCGAAGCGCCCTGGACGACGGACTCGACGAGGAAGCACTGCTCCTGGACGTCATCGCGCCGGTCCAGGAGCAGGTCGGCACCGAGTGGGCCGCCGACCGCTTCACCGTGGCCCAGGAACACGCGGCCACCGCCATCAACGAACGCGCCGTCGCCGCTCTCGCCCGTCAGCGGCGGCGGGGCGCCGCGAACCGGGGGCGGGTGACCGTCGGTTGCGCCGACGGCGAGTGGCACGCCTTCCCGGCCCGGCTCGTCGGCGAGGTGCTGCGCCTGCGGGGCTGGCAGGTCGACTATCTCGGCGCGCAGACCCCCACCGCGCATCTCGTCGCCCACCTCCACCACACCGATCCGCAGGCGGTGCTGCTGTCCAGCTCGCTGCCCACCCGTCTGCCCACCGTCCACACCGCCATCACCGCCTGCCAGGCCGTCGGGGTGCCGGTCATGGCCGGCGGCCGCGCCTTCGGGCCCGACGGCAGGTACGCCCGGGCTCTGGGGGCCGACTGCTGGGCCGCGGACGCCCGTGCCGCCGCCGCGGCACTGGAGAGCGGCATCGCCCGGCCCGCCCCGGCGGCCGTGCGGCACGTGGTGGACGACCTGCCGCATCTGTCCGACCAGGAGTACACGCTGGTCGTCCGCTCCCGCGGCCAACTGGTCAAGCAGGCCCTCGTGGATCTGGAGGACCGCTTCCCCGCGATGCGCGCGTACGGCGAGACCCAGCGGGAGCACACCGCGGAGGACATCGCCCACATCGTCGACTTCCTGGCCACCGCGCTCTACGTCGACGACCCCCGGCTCCTCACCACGTTCCTGGTCTGGGCCGCCGACCTACTGGAGGCGCGGCAGGTACCGGCAGCCTCCCTGCTCGCCGGACTCGACGCGCTGAGCGAGCGGCTGCGCGAGTTCCCCCGCACCCTCGGTCTGCTCCGTGACGGGGCCGCCGCGGTGCGCTGGCGTCCCGCAACCCGGCCCGGCACCCACCTATGACCCGGCATCAGCCCAGCGAATTCGGCCTCACCGTGACCAGCGAGCCGACCACGCTGACGGTGTACGTCGCGGGTGAACTCGACTACGACACCGGCGACGACCTGGTGGCCACGTTCGCCGACCACCTCGGCCGGCACCCCGGCCCGCGCGAGGTGCGGCTGGACTTCCGCCACCTGACGTGGATCGATTCCGCCGGGCTCGCCGCCCTGCTGATGATCCACCGTCGCGCCGGCGCCGTGGGCGCCGGGCTGCGCCTGGACAACCGCCCCGGCTTCCTCGACGCCCGGCTCCGCCTCACCCACGTCTTCGAGCACCTCGTCGGGCCCGGAGACTTCTCCGGCACCGGCGGCCGGTCCGGACGCTTCTCCGACACCGGCGCCCCCGGGGCAGACGGCGACGTCACCAGGCTCGGCGTGACCTGATCAGGTCACGCCCGGCGCGGCGGCCGCTCTCCGCACCGGCCCGCGCGGCGACTCGGCGCCGCTTCCGCCGTTCGCCCGCCCAGGGCTGCCAGATCCGGCACAATGCCCTGGTCCGCTCGTTCCAGGGCACCGACGACGTCAGGCGTCGAGGACGGATGGAATGTCCCGGTGGGGGCATACGGGCCACGCTGAGCCGGCCGTCGTGCCGGCGCGGCCGGTCCTCGTGCGGCCACGAGCCGCGCAGGGAACGATCGGAGCCGGGATGGGTGAAGGGGCCGGGGTGGACGACGAAGGCCGGCGCGCGGCGGACACGGCGCGCCTCGCAGGCGCGCACGCGGTGTTCGCAGGCGACCGCGAGGTGGGTGCCGACCTGGCCGCCGTCTACTGGGCCGCCACGCCGCTCGGGCCGCCCGAGCGCTGGCCACAGAGTCTCCTGACGGCCGTCGGCATCATGCTCTCGTCGCGGTTCCCCATGTGGATGGCGTGGGGGCCGGATCTGACGTTCTTCTGCAACGCCGGCTACCGGCGCGACACCCTGGGCCGCAAGTACCCCTGGGCGCTGGGCCGGCCGGCCCGTGAGGTGTGGGCGGAGATCTGGCCCGACATCGGCCCCCGCATCGACCGGGTCCTCGACACCGGCGAGGCCACCTGGGACGAGGCGCTGCTGCTGTTCCTGGAACGCTCCGGCTATCCGGAGGAGACGTACCACACCTTCTCCTACAGTCCGCTGCGCGACGACGCCGGACAGGTCGTCGGCATGCTCTGCGTGGTCAGCGAGGAGACCGACCGGGTCGTGGGCGAGCGGCGGATGGCGACCCTGCGCGACCTGGGGTCCGCGCCCACCGTGCTCCGCAGCGAGACGGAGACGCTGGCCTTCGCCTGCCGGCAACTGGCGCGCAACACCCGGGATCTGCCGTTCACCCTGACCTATCTGTTCGCGGCCGACGGCGCCCGGCTGGCCGGCAGCACGGGCCTGCCCGACGGGCACCCGGCCGCCCCCGCACTCCTGTCCGGGGACCGGCCCGACCAGGTGTGGCCGGCGGCCGCCGCGAGGCGCGGGGAGCCCGTGTGCGTACCGCTGGCACAGGGCCCGTTCGGCACCCTGCCCACGGGCGACCGGCCCGAGCCGCCCGCCCAGGCCCTCGTGGTGCCGCTGCCGCGGCAGGGCGGCGACCCGTACGGATTCCTGGTGGCCGCCCTGAACCGCTACCGCCCCCTCGACGACGGCTACCGCGGCTTCATCGACCTGACGGCCGGCCATCTGGCCGCCGGCATCGGCAGTGCGCGCAGTTACCGGGCACAGCAGCGGCGCGCGGAGGAACTCGCCGAACTGGACCGGGCCAAGACGACGTTCTTCTCCAACATCAGCCACGAGTTCCGCACCCCGCTCACCCTGATGATGGGCCCGGCACAGGAACTGCTCACCCGGCTGCCGGCCGCCGAGCCCTCGGTCCGGCAGGATCTGGCGGCCATCCACCGCAACGGACTGCGGCTCGGCAAGCTCGTCAACAGCCTGCTGGACTTCTCCCGCATCGAGGCCGGAAGGATGGAGGCCCGTTACGAACCGGTCGACCTCGCCGCCGTCACCGCCGAACTGGCCAGCGTCTTCCGTTCCGCCGTGGACCGGGCGGGTCTCGCCTTCGACGTGGACTGCGCGCCGCTGTCCCAGCCGGTCCACATAGACCGCGGTATGTGGGAGAAGGTCGTCCTCAACCTCCTCAGCAACGCCCTGAAGTTCACCTTCGGAGGGACGATCTCGGTCACCGTGCGGGAGCGGGACGGCTCCGCCGAGGTCCTCGTCAGGGACACCGGCGTCGGCGTCCCGGCCGCCGAGATGCCCCGGCTGTTCGAGCGGTTCCACCGCATCAGCGGCACCCGCGCCCGCTCCAACGAAGGCAGCGGCATCGGCCTCGCCCTGGTCCGGGAACTGGTCCTGCTGCACGGCGGCACCATCACCGCCGAGAGCGAGGAGGGCAAGGGCACCTGCTTCACGGTCAAGCTGCGCTTCGGTGCCGGGCATCTGCCCGCCGAGGCCGTCGCCGCCGGGGAGCCCCATGATTCCGCGGTGACGGCGGCGCCGTACCTCCAGGAGGCACTGCGCTGGCTGCCGGGTGCGGAGGCCACCGAGGGACAGGAAGGCGCGGGCACGGCGCCCGGCTCGCCCGTCACGCCGCGCACCGCCGGGACGCCGGCGCACGTCCTGATCGCCGACGACAACGCCGACATGAGGGAGTACCTCACCCGCCTCCTCACCCACGCCGGCTACCGCGTGTCCGCCGTCGCCGACGGGGAGGAGGTGCTGCGCGCCGTGCGCACCACGCCGCCCGACCTGATCGTCAGCGACGTGATGATGCCCCGCCTCGACGGCCTGTCGCTGCTGAGCGCCCTGCGCCGGGACCCTCGTACGGCGTCCCTGCCGGTGCTGCTGCTGTCCGCCAGGGCGGGGCAGGAAGCGGCCATCGAGGGTCTGCAGGCAGGGGCCGACGACTACATGGTCAAGCCGTTCGCCGCCGCCGAACTGCTGGCCCGGGTCCGCGCCAACGTGGAGCTGGCCCGGCTGCGCGGACACCACGCCCGGTGGCGCACCGCACTCGTGGACTCCCTGCAGGAGGCCTTCTTCGTCTGCGACGAGAACGGCGCCGTGACCGAGATCAACACGGCCTTCACCGACATCCTCGGCTACGGCCCCGAAGGGCTGCCCTACCGTCCGCAGCACCCCTGGTGGCCCGACGCGACGGCCGACCCGGACGGTCACCGGCAGGCCACCGCCGCCTTCGCAGCCCTGCTGCGAGAGCGGCACCACAGCCGTACCGTGCCCGCCGTCCGCAGGGACGGGCGCCGCCTGTGGGTCGCGGTGACCTTCACCCACGCCCACGACCCCGACACCGGGCGCCGGGTGATCGTCGGCACCTTCCGCGACGTGACCGCCGAGCACTACGCCGTCCAGCGCGAGAGCGCACTGGCCGCGCTCGGCACCCGGCTGTCCCAGGCGACCAGCCTGACCGACACCCTCGCGGCGGCCCTGGCACAGCTCAAGGAGGTGTGGCGGGCCGACCGTGTCCTGGCGGCCGTCTTCGGCTCCGGGGACACGCCCTCGGTCACGGCCACCGACCCGGTGGACTGGCAGGACCTGCCCGAGCAGCGCCGGCACACCCTCACCGAGCTGCACCGGCGCCCTCCGCTGACCTCCGCCTCGGACGCGACCGGCGCGGGAACGGTGGTGGAACATCCCGAGGGCCCGATGGCGCTGTGGGTGGAGACGGGTGGCCACCGGCCCTTCGGCGACGAGGACCAGCTGCTGCTGACCCTGCTGGCCGGGCACCTGGCGCAGGCCCTGACCCGGGCCCACCAGTTCGACCTGCAGCGCGGTACCGCGCTCGCCCTGCAGCGAGCGATCCTGGGTCCCTCCGCGCTGCCCGGCGGCTTCGCCGTCCGCTACGAACCCGCCACGCAGCCCCTGGAAGTGGGCGGCGACTGGTACGACACGATTCCGCTGCCCGACGGCAGGATCGGGATCGTCGTCGGCGACTGCGTCGGCCGGGGGCTCCGGGCGGCCGCCGTGATGGGGCAGCTGCGCAGCGCCTGCCGGGCTCTGTTCCTGCAGGACACCAGCCCCGGCCGCACCCTCACCGCACTCGACAACTTCGCCACCGGGATCGCCGACGCCGTCTGCACCACCGTCTTCTGCGGTGTCCTCGCCCCGGACACCGGCGAGTTGACCTACGCGAGCGCCGGACATCCGCCCGGAATCCTCGCCCACCCCGACGGCACCGCACAGTTGCTGGAGCACGGGCGCTCGCTGCCCCTCGGCGTGCGGCCGGGACGGCCACGGCCGGAGGCGACCACGGCCGTACCGGTCCGGTCGACGCTCCTGCTCTACACCGACGGGCTGGTCGAGCGCCGGCGGCAGAGCCTGGACCAGGGAATCGGCCGTGCCTGCGAGGTCCTCCGGGCCGGCGGTGACGTCGTCCTGGAAGGCCTGGCCGCGCACCTCATGGACCGCCTGGCGCCGGCGGACGGCTACGAGGACGACGTGGTGGTGCTGCTGTACCGCCACCCGGCACCGCTCAGCCTCTGCTTCCCCGCCGAGTCGGGCCAGCTGGCCCCGATCCGCCACGCCCTGCGCAGTTGGCTCAGCTCCTGCGGACTGCCGCCGAAGGCCGTGATGGACGTCCTGATCGCGGCGGGGGAGGCGTGCGCCAACGCCGTGGAACACGGCCATCGCGACGCTCCCGGTGCCGCCGTCCGGCTGCGGGCCGAAGCCTCGGCACGACGGGTCCGGCTCACCGTCGCGGACAGCGGACGCTGGAAGGAACCCCGGCCCGCCGCAAACCCCCTGCGCGGCCGGGGAATCAGTCTCATGCGGGAACTGATGGAGCACGTGACCATCGACCCCGCCCCCACCGGGACCACCATCGACATGCACACGAGGATCCCCTGATGGCCACCCCGCTCACCATCACGCCGGCGAAACGGCACGACGGCACCTCGCTCCTCACCCTGGCCGGCGAGATCGACCTCAGCAACAGCGAGCAGCTGGCCCGGGCGCTGGAGCAGGCTCCCGGCGCCGTGCTGGTCGATCTGACCGCCGTCGAGTACCTGGACAGCGCGGGTCTGAACGTCCTGTTCACCCATGCCGATCGCCTCGAACTGATCGCCCCGTCGCTGCTCCGGCCCATCCTGACCGTCTCGGGTCTCGCCGACCTCAGCACCGTGCACGCGCCGCCCGAGGCCGGCCCGGCGACCTGACGGAAGGCACCGCCCCGGCGACCGAGACCTGGACCACATTCACGACAGACCGGTTCGAAAGCGGGTGACCGAAAGACGGCAAGGGCTGTGCCACACCTCTATGTTGCCGTTTGACAACTATGGTCACGAAGCAACAAAGTAGCCGTGTCGAGGTACACGCGGAAAGGACTGGAATGCTGCGGTGGGCGGAGACCGCGCCGTGTGCTGGTCACCGCGGACGCGAAGGAAAGGTGCCGCCGCGCCCGGCCGTTCAGGCCGTCCGGCTGGATCCCTGGGCGTCGTCGTGTATCTGCGTGGCCGCCGCGGAGCAGAAGGCGTCCAGCCCCTCCGCGAGCGCGACCCGCTTGGACGCGGGCATCAGTTCGAGGACTGCCTGCAGTTCGGCCTCGCGCCGTGCGCGCAGGTCGGCGAGGAACGCACGCCCATGCCCGCTCAGGTGCAGGCGCACCTCGCGCCGGTCGTCCGGGCTGGTCGCGCGCTCGACGAAACCGGCGGCCTGCAGCCTGTCGAACAGGCGGCTGGTCGACGGCGGGGTGGAGGCGAGCGACGCCGCGAGCGTGCGCAGGTTGATGCCGTCCTGGTGCTCGAGTATGTGCAGCAGGCGCAGTTGGGACGCGGACGCCGGCGCCGTCGAGGCCCGGCCCCACAGGACTTCCAGCAGCTCGGAGGCCGTGGTGGTCACGCGTGCGATTTGCTCGGGCTCCGGGCGGCGATGGAAGGCAGTCACGGTCACACTCTCGCAGGCACTGGGGTGCCCGCCAGCGTACTAGGTACAGAGCCGCCGGTCGCCGATGTCCCGCGGACCGGCACGGCCGAAGAGGAAGCCTCGCCTCCTGGACGAGGCCCGTAAATTTCCGGCAAGAGATTGGCATTCTTCCCATCGTGAACAGATTCCTCGCCGCTGAACGCGCTCTGCGTACAGCGGCCCCCCACGAGTTGCTCGACGCCGTGCGCCGCGTGCTGGTCGAGCAGTACGCCGCCACCGGCGTCGAACTCTTCCTGGCCGACTACAGCCTGACGTTGCTCCAGCCGGTCTCGGTGCTGCCGCACACGCTGCAGCCGCTCTCGGTGCACAACGGCCCCGCGGGACGCGCCTTCGGCTCCCAGCAGCCGCACGCCGAGGACGAGCCCGACGGCCGGGTACGGCTGCACCTTCCGGTCAGTGTGCGGGGCGACCGGCTCGGCGTGCTGACCGTGACCCTGCCCGGAAGCGACCTCGCCCGCCGGTACCAGGAGGAGCTCCACGACATCGCCGAGGTGCTGGCGCACGAGGTGGTGGTGGCCGAGCGGGACACCGACCTCTATCTGCAGGCGCGACGCAAGGACCGGCTGACGCTGGCCGCCGAGATGCAGTGGCAGTTGCTGCCCGGCCGCTCGTGCTCCCGTCCGGAGTACGACCTGGCGGCGCAACTGGAGCCCGCCTACGGCATCTTCGGCGACAACTTCGACTGGTCGGCCACCGCCGATCACCTGATGCTCTACGTGACCAACGGCATGGGCGAGGGCATAGAGGCATCCCTGCTGACGAGCCTCGCCCTCAACGCGCTGCGCAACGCGCGCCGGGCCGGAGTCTCCATCGCCGACCAGGCCGCCCTGGCCGATCAGGCCGTCTACGCCCACTACCGCGGCCGCTGCTACCTGTCCGTCCTCCTGTTCGACTTCGACCTCGAGACAGGCCGGGTGAGCGTGGTGGACGCGGGTTCGCCCCGGATGCTGCGCCTGCGAGGCGGCGTCGTGGAGGCCGTCGCCCTCGACGCCCAGCTCCCGCTGGGCATGTTCGAGGAAACCGACTACATCGCGCAGGAGTTCACGGTCGAACCCGGCGACCGGCTCGTCTTCGTCAGCGACGGGGTGCACGCCGTCGCGTCACCCAAGGGCGAGAATTACGGAGACGCGGCCCTCGCCCGGGCGATCCAGGCCACCCGGCTGCTCCCGGCGGCCGAGGTGCCGCGGGCCATCCTGCGCGAACTGACCAGCCATCGCGGCGAGGCGACACCGGACGACGACGCTCTCGTGGTGTGCCTCGACTGGCGCGGAAAGCCGCCCGCGCACTGAGCCCGCCGCCCCGCCGGCCCGCCGGCCCGCCGGGTTGTGGCGTCGTGTGACGTTCGCATCCTTCCCCCACGAGGTGAGTGCCTTTCGGCAAGGACGAGGTGCCCGCCCGCCGCCGCACGGCGCCGGGACGTCACGACGGGGAGAAGGCGCGGAGGGCGCAGCGCGACACGGCCCGCGAGGCGGCTACGCGGCGGACCGCCTGCGGGCCTCCGGGGAACCGGCGGCCGTCGAGGCCCGGCACCGGCGTCTCCACCTGGACGCCGGGACCTTCCGGGAACGGCGCCGGGAAGAGATCGCCCAGCGCTCGGCCGACGCCACCCTGTTCCGAACGGTGTTCACCGGGTCCCGGCGCGAGGTCGTGGAGGCGAACAGGTCCGTGGTGGACGCCCTGGCCGAGGTGGTGCGCCGGCCGGCTGGAGGACATGCCGGCTGGAGGACACGGAGGCCTCCGGCATCCGCCTCGCCGTCGCACAGGCCGTCGTCGGCCTGGAGACCGGCCTGAGCACGATCGTCACACGGGCCCGCCTCGCCGACGCTCCGGCGTACGCCCTGGAAGGGCAGGGCATCGTCGTCACGTCCGCGCACGGGAGCCGACGCACACCCGCACCGGCCGGCGCGGTCCCGTTCCGCCGCACGCTAGTGTGGAGTCCCCGAGGGGAGAGGGTGGTGATCGTGGAGAACGCCGACGCACTGCCGTCCGCGGGGAGCATGCTGCGCGCCGCTCCGCCCCACGCCCTGGTCGCCACGGCCCGGCGTGTCCTCGCCGACCTCGTGGGCGCCGAGGACGTGACGCTGCTGATGGCCGACTACGGACTCACCGTCCTGCAGCCCGTCACGCACCTGCCGCACGCCGAGGGGTCGGTGTCGGCCCACGACGGCCCGGCGGGCACTGCCTTCGTCACCCAGAAGCCGGTGGTGGAGGTCCCGACCGGCATCGACCCCCAGCTGGTGCACCTGCCCATGACCGTCCGCGGAGACCGCGTGGGCGTGCTGTCCGTCCGCCTGCCCGCGGCCGCGGTGGACCCCGCCACCGTCCTGCGGCTCGGCGAGTTCGCCACCGAGCTGGGCCACGAGGTGGCGACCGCCGACCGCGACACCGACCTGTACCTCCAGGCGCGACGTACCCGCCGCCTCACCCTCGCCGCCGAGATGCAGTGGCAGCTGCTGCCCGGGCGCGGCTGTGCGCGCGAGGAGTACGTCATCGGCGCTCACCTCGAGCCGGCCTACGCCGTCGGCGGTGACAACTTCGACTGGTCCACCAGCGCCGACCGCCTCGTCCTCACGGTCACCGACGGCATGGGGCGGGGCATCGAAGCCTCGCTGCTCACCAGCCTCGCCGTCGGCGCACTGCGCAACGCCCGGCGGGCCGGCGTCGGACTGGCGGACCAGGCGGCCCTCGCCGACCAGGCCGTCTACGCCCAGTACGCCGGCAAGGTGTACGCCGCCACGCTGCTGCTCGAGTTCGATCTGCCCACCGGCACGGTTCGCGCCGTCGACGCGGGCTCTCCCCAGCTGTTCCGCCAGCGAGACGGGCATACCGAGCGGATCGAACTGGAGGCCCAGCTGCCGCTCGGCATGTTCGAGGAGACGCCCTACACGGAGCAGACGTTCGACGTCCGGCGCGGCGACCGGCTGATCGCGGTCAGCACCGGCGTGCACAGCACGCGCGCCGCGACCGGCGAGGTGTTCGGGGAGTCCGTGCTGCGTCAGGTCCTCGGCGCCACGCGTGCCGCGTCCCCGCACGAGACGGCACGCGCCATCGTGGGCGCGCTGATCGAACACTTCGGCGGCGAGCAGCTCATGTCCGATGCCGCCGTGCTGTGCCTCGACTGGAACGGCCGCTGACACGGCCCCTCCGGCCGCTGACACGGCCCCTCCGGCCGGTGGCCCGGGCCGGAAGACGGCCCGGAGCGGTCACGGCTCGCGCGTCCCGGGCCGGTCCGGCGGCGGGGCCGTGCGCTCGTGCGCCCGGAGGAAGGCGTGCAGTCCCCGGCCCAGTGCCGCGCGTTCCCCGGCTTCCATCCCGGCCAGCACGTCGGCCAGCGCCTGCGCCCGGTACGAGGCGACCTCGGCGAGAACGTGCCGGCCGTGCGTCGTCAGGCTCAGCCGGACCTCGCGCCGCTTGTCCGGGTGCGGGGCGCGCTCCAGCAGTCCCGCCGCCTCCAGCCGATCGCACAGACGGCTGGCCGTGGGCAGCCCTATGTCCATGCGATCGGCCAGACTCGTGAGGTTCAGACCCGGCCGCGACTTCAGTATCCGCAGCCCCCGCAGCTGGTGCGGCGACAGCCGCAGGCTGGCCCGCTGCGCGGCGGCGGACCACAGGTCCGCCAGACCTTCCACGGCGTCGGCCATCTCCAGGGCGCGGGCTTCGGGCGCGTCGCCCGGCCCGTTCGCCTGGTCGTCACCGACCCCGCCGAGACGAGTCACGAACACATCACTTTCAGCAATCCCGGGACCAGACGGCTGTCGTCCTCATGCCAACGCTGTACCCGCCAGGCCGCCGGGCAAGCGGCGCCGGCCCGGTGCCGTGGCCCTACTGCCTCGGCGGCTTGACCGCCACGTCCAGGTAGAACGCGTCGATACTGCGCACCGCCTCTTCGAACTCTTCCAGATTGACCGGTTTCGTCACGTACGCGTTGGCGTGGTGGTGGTAGGCGCCGGTCACGTCGTCCGGCGCGGCGGAGGTGGTCAGCACGACCACCGGGATGGTGCGCAGCTCGGCGTCCTCCTTCACCACGGCGAGGAACTCACGGCCGTTCATCCGCGGCATGTTCAGGTCGAGCACGATGAGGTCGGGCCGCGGCTTGTCCGGATCGCGCAGATACTCCAGCGCCGCCACTCCGTCGGAGACCTGGGTGAGATTGCGGGTTCCACGCTCGGCGAGCGCGTCCTGGATGAGCATGGCGTCGGCGACGTCGTCTTCGACCAGCAGCACGTCGTACGGGCGGGTGGTGGCGGCAGCCATGGGTTACGAACTCCGGGGGGTGGGTCGGGTGGTCGGACGGGTTGTGCGGCTGGTGACGAGGCCGGGCCAGCGTCGCCGGGCGCCTTGCCGGCTCATGTTGCTCGCCTGTCCGATCTCGGGGTAGGTCGCTCCGCTCGCGGCGGCCGCGCGGGCGGCCTCGTCCTCCAGATGCCGGATGGCTCTCCTGACCGAGCCGAGAACATGCAGGTGTGCGAGTGCCCTTTGGCGGGCATCCGTCAACGCGTTGTACGAGCCGGCCGGCGGGGCGACGTCCTGCGCGAGGCGCCGGGCGAGTTCGTCGACCGCCTCTGTCACCAGGGCGGCCAGCTCCGTGCCGGGCAGACGGGGGAGGGAAGGGCGGCCAGGCATGTGCCCACCTTAGGGGGCCGATCGACGATCCGACAACATCTGTTGTCGAACAGAGGTAGAGTTCATCGGCGGCCACGCGTCCGGACGCGGCCGCCGACCACCTGAGGAGCCGACACACCGCCATGACCAGTACGCCGTCCGTCAAGCAGGGTGCGCTCGCCCGCTGGACCACTCGCCGCTGGCTGCGCGCAGGTGTCACCGGAGCCCTGGTCGCCCTGGCGGTGCTCGGAGCGCTGGGCGGCTGGGCGATGTGGCGTACGTCGCAGATCACGACGGAACTGGTGGACAGGCGCTCGCCCGCGCTCATCGACGCCATCCGCCTGGAGACGGCCCTGATCGACCAGGAGACCGGCGTCCGCGGCTACGGCCTCTCCGGCCGGCGTGAGTTCCTCCAGCCGTACGCCGAGGGCGTCGCGGGCGGACGAGCCGCCATGCGGAGCCTTCGGTCGCGTATGGAGGGCGACGCGCAGGGGCGTTCGGACCTCGCGGAAGTGGACCGGCTTGCGCACGACTGGACGGAGCGGGTGGCCCGCCCCGTCTCCTCCGCCTCCCCGCAGGAGGCCGTCCGGATCGCCGCCGCCCGGGACACCGACGGGAAGACGACCTTCGACTCACTGCGCGGTGCGATGGCCCGGCAGCAGCGTCATCTCCAGGACGAGCGGACGACGGCCGCCCGGAATCTGCGCGACGCCATGACCCTGCGCAACTGGACGTTCGGCGTCATCGCCGCCCTGATCGTTCTGATCTCCTTCCTCATCTTCGAAGGCCTGCGGCGGGGCATCACCGATCCGCTCAGCCAGCTGGGCGCGGCCGCCCGTGAGGTGGCGCACGGCCGTTTCGACCGCTCCGTCGTCGTCTCGGGCCCGGCCGACCTGCGGCAGCTGGCCGCCGACGTCGACGCGATGCGCCGGCGGCTGGTCGCGGAACTGCAGTTCAGTGAGGAGTCCCGCGCGCTGCTCGACGAACAGGCAGCCGACCTCAAACGCTCCAACACGGAGCTGGAGCAGTTCGCCTACGTGGCCTCGCACGACCTGCAGGAGCCCCTGCGGAAGGTGTCCAGCTTCACCCAGCTGCTGCAACGGCGCTACGGCGGCCGGCTGGACGAACGCGCCGACCAGTACATCGCCTTCGCCGTCGACGGCGCCAACCGCATGCAGGTGCTCATCAACGACCTGCTGGCCTTCTCACGTGTCGGCCGCGTACACGCCGACCACGACACCGTGAACCTCGACGACGTGCTGAACCGGACCCTGGACACCCTGAGCGTCGTCGTCGAGGAGAGCGGCGCCGAGATCACCCACGACCCGTTGCCGACCGTCGTAGGGGACACCACCCAGCTGGGCATGCTGTGGCAGAACCTGCTGTCGAACTCCCTCAAGTTCCGCAGCCCGGACCGTCCGCCGCGCATCCACATCAGTGCCGCACAGGACGACGGGATGTGGCGGTTCGCCGTCAGCGACAACGGCATAGGCATCGAACCGGAGTTCCAGGAGAAGGTCTTCATCCTCTTCCAGCGGCTGCACACCAAGGACGCCTATCCGGGCACGGGCATCGGCCTGGCCATGTGCAAGAAGGTCGTGGAGTTCCACGGAGGGACGATCGCGATCGACCCCGACCACCGGCCGGGAACCCGCGTCCTGTTCACCCTGCCCGACACCGCCGACACCGCCGAGGCCTCCGGTGCCGCGGACCCGGCGGCCGGAGAGCCGCAGCCGTGACGGACCAGGCGACAGGCCGCGCCGAGCACTACCGCATCCTGCTGGTGGAGGACGACGACGGGGACGCCCTCCTGGTCGAGGAGCTGCTCCTCGACACCGATCTGCCGCACACCCTCGCCCGGTGCCGGACGGCCGCCGACGCACGCGCGGCGCTCGCCGAGGAGCACGCCGACTGCGTGCTGCTGGACCTGCACCTGCCGGACGTCTCCGGGGTCGAGACGGTCCAGGCCGTCCAGACGCAGACCCACGCCGCCATCATCGTGCTGACCGGTCTGCAGGAGCCGAGAGCCGGCGTGGAGGCCCTCGCCGCGGGTGCCCAGGACTACCTGATCAAGGGCAAGGTCGAGCCGGACCTGATCCAGCGGGCCGTCCGCTACGCCGTCGAGCGCAAGCAGGCCGAACGGGCCAACGCGGCACTGCAGGTGGGCCGGCTGCGCGCCGAGGAGAACGCCCGCCTCGAGCGTGGACTGCTGCCGGATCCCATACTGTCCTCCACCACGGTCACGGCCTCCAGCCGTTATTTCCCCGGACGCGCCCAGGCGCTCCTCGGGGGCGACTTCCTCGACGTGGTGCAGACCGACGACGGGCAGGTGCACGCGGTCATCGGAGACGTCAGCGGCCACGGACCGGACGCGGCCGCTCTCGGCGTCTGCCTCCGGATCGCCTGGCGGTCGCTGACCCTCGGCGGCCACCGGGACCAGGAGCTGCTGGCCCTGCTGGAGCGGATACACATCGCCGAACGCACGGGCAGCGATCTGTTCACGACCTGCTCGCTCATCACGCTCGACCCCCAGGCGGCCACCCTCACCCTGCATCTGGCCGGCCACCACGGTCCCGTGCTGCTCACCCCGGACGGCCCGCAGGAGGTCGCGGCGACCCACGGAGTGGCCCTCGGCATCCTGCCCGGACTGGGCAAGTGGCCGGCCACGACACTCAAACTGCCCCGCCGCGGCGCCCTCGTCGCGTACACCGACGGACTCATCGAGGGCTACGCGGGCCACCACGGCGACAGACTCGGCGTCACCGGCCTCCTGGACCTGATCGGCGCCATCCGCACCCCGGACCCCGGCAGCCACCTCGACCAGCTCATCGCCAGGACCCGGCAACTCAACGCCGACCGGCACACCGACGACCTCGCGATCCTGCGCCTGGACTGGGACACCGGGGCCCACGAACAGCGGGCGAACGCCTGGCGGACGGCGCCGTAGCGAACGCATCGGCACCCGGGCCCGGGCTCAGGCACGTGCCGCATGCACGACCATGGCATGGGAGCCGAGGCCGATGAGGCGGTCGCCGGTGATGTCGCCGAGGGCCGTGTACACGCTGAGGATCGTTCCCGAGGCGGGATCGAAGGAGACGTCCTTGACGGTGCCGTGCTCCACGCCGTACTCGGTCAGCACCCGGGCCCCGACGGCATCATGATGCTCCGGGACCTCGTCGTCCCCGGCGACGGCGGCGCCGCGGGAGCGTACGATCACGGCGTCCTGCCCGACGGCCTCCACCGCGCTCCAGGCGACGACGGCAGCGTCCTTCGGCGCTCCGGACAGACGCAGGCCGGCGACGCTGCGGGTGTGGGGATCGATGGTCAGGTCCTTCACGGTGCCGAGCGTCACCGCTTCGTCGGCGATGATCACCGGGAGGCCCCGGGCCTGCGTGAACATCATCGTGCGAGGCCTTTCTCGTCGGGTGCGGGAGTGCCCGCGATCGGCTGACCGGTCTCCGCGCGGAACGCCTCGACCTGGGCGCCGAAGCTGGAAAGGTCCTCGGCGACGAAGTGGCTCGCCCGCGCGGGCACGACCACGGCCTCTCCGGATACGGCCATCGTCTGTCCGCGGGGGATGAACACCTTGCGCCGGGGCTGGTCCGCGTTCTCGTGGGCGGCGACCTCGAAGCCGATCACCCGTCCACTCGTACCGGCCTCGATCACCACGTCACGCACCGTGCCCACCTCGGTGCCCTGATCGGTGACCACGGGCACACCGATCACCCGGCCGTGCCCGGCCTCGCCCTTCGCCACGACCGCGTCCCGGTCCTCGAAGACCGCCTCGCCCGGAATCATCACGGCCGCGGGCCCCAGGGCGTGCACCCCCGAGAACGGCAGGCTCCGCCTCATCGGTCCGGCCAGCAGGCCCCGCCCGCTGAGCGTGAACCCGGTGACACGTCCGCCCCCCGCGTCGAAGACGGTGTCCTTGATCTGCGCCACCGCCTCCCCGCCCAGGGTCACGACCACGAGCTTGTGCAGCTCGGAAGCGAGCATCAGCCCCGTCACGGCCGGCCTCCCCGGCCGGACCGGCGGCCACCGCGCACCGCGATCACCGTCCCGGCACGCCGCTTGGCCTGAACCGCCAGCATCGCCGCGCCCAGCAGTCCGACCACCGCGATGAGGAAGACCACCCAAGCCCACCACACCATTGCCGACCTCCTCCTGGCATCACCGTCGTCGTAACGGCTTCTCCTTGTGCTTCCGGCTGCCCGCAGGGCGGTCCCGACAAGCCTCCGGACGGCGACCGACGCCGCGAATTGTGGCTGAGCACCCCGTCAACCACCGGAGCGGGTCAAGTCGTTCGAACACGCGAGGGAGGCGGTCGGGGGCGACGACGGGAGCGGTGCCGTGCAGGCCGGCGAAGCCGCACGTCCTGAACCGGGCCCTTCGGGGTACCCGCGCCCACACGGGACGGCGCCGCGGCGCTTTCGTCCCCACGGCAACGACTGACGGGAGGTGATCGCCGTGACGAGTACCCAGCCGCACAACGCGTCCGATCGGCATGCGCCGGGCACGGAACCGGTGGGAGAGCTGGTCCAGCGTGCTTCGCAGCAACTGACGGAGCTGGTGCGCGGGGAGCTGCGTCTGGCGCAGGCGGAGATGAAGGAGAAGGGCAGGCGCTACGGCAAGGGCGGCGGGATGTTCGGCGGCGCCGGCGTCGTGGGCTTCCTGATGCTCCAGGCCCTGGTGGCCACCGCGATCGCGGCGCTGGCGGTACCGCTGCCGGTGTGGGCCGCGGCCCTCATCGTGACCGCGGTGCTGGGTGTGATCGCCGCGGTGATGGCGCTGACCGGGAGGAAGGCGGTCGCACAGGCCGCGCCGCCCACGCCCCAGCAGACGATCGAGAACGTGAAGGCCGACGTGGCCGAGATCAAGGAGAGTGCACACCGATGACCCAGCCGCCCCACGACGAGCCCACCGCCTCCGGCCCCGAGGAACTGCGCGAGCAGATCGAGCGGACCCGCCACGAACTCGGCGAGACCGTCGAGGCGCTCGCGGGCAAGGCCGACGTCAAGGCCCGTGCGCAGGAGAAGGCCGCCGAGGCCAGGGAACAGGCCGCCGCCAAGGCCGGGGAGTTGCGGGAACGGGCCGCGACCCAGGTGGGCACACTGAAGGCCAAGGCCGCCGACGTCGTCCACCAGGCACAGGACAAGCTCCCGGACCCGGTCAGGGACAAGGCCGCCCTGGGAGCCCGGCGGGCCGGCGAGGAGGCCGCCCGGGTCGGCAGGCTCTGGGAGGAGAACGCGCCCGAGCCGGTGCGCGCGAGGACGCTCCAGGGCGCACGGGTGGCCCGGGACAACCGCACCCTGCTGCTGGCGGCCGGCGGTGCGGCCGTCCTGGCCTGGCTGACCCTCCGGCGCCGCAACGGCTGAAGCGAGGGCAGGGGTGCCGGCGCGCACGCGACGGTCGGCACCCCGCCCATGCGTGCTGCACGCGACAGTCGGCACCCCGCCCGTGGTGCTGCACGCGAGGTGGACACCCCGCCCATGCGTGCAACGCAAAGCTCGTTTGAGCGCCATTTGTCATAAGATGTGAACTATGAGGCGTGTCGGAGGCTGATCAGGGGAACTCGGAGCACGTCAACCGCCCAGGCCGTCGGCAACTCGGCGTAACGGGCGGCTGTGGACTACTCGCAGGGGAGAGCCCGTGACAGCGCGCCTCGGAGCAGAAGAAGAGTTTCACGTGCTGGACGTGGAAAGCGGCCACCTCGTACCACGCGCCGGCGAACTGCTCGGCCGCATCGAGAGACCCGGCTTCACCGGCGAGTTGCAGCAGTCGGTGGTGGAGGACAACAGCGGCGTGCACGACTCGCTCGACGGCCTGTGGACGGACCTGGCCTCGGCCCGGCGCCGCCTCGACGCCACGGCAGCCCCCCTCGGCCTGGCGGTGGTGGCCGCCGGCACGGTTCCGCTGGCCGGCGTCGAACCCCGGGGCGTCACCGCCGATCCCCGCTACCAGCGCATGGCCGACGACTACCGGCTCGTCGCCGACGAACAGCTGATCTGCAGCGCGCAGATCCACGTCGACGTCCCCGACCGGGACACCGCCGTCCGCGCCATGTGCCTGATCTCGCCCTGGCTGCCGCCCCTGCTGGCCCTGTCGGCAAGCTCGCCGTTCTGGCTGGGCTCCGACACCGGCTACGCCAGCTGGCGGACCATGCTGTGGCAGCGGTGGCCCACCGCGGGTCCGGCCGGCTGCCACCCGGACGCCGCCGACTACGACCGGACCCTCGCGGAGCTGATCCGCTCGGGCGTCATCAGCGACGCCGGCATGATCTACCACGATGTACGGCCCTCCGCCCATCAGCGCACCCTGGAGCTGCGGATCTGTGACGCCTGCCCGCGGGTGGAGACCGTGGTGCTGGTCGCGGGCCTCTTCCGCGCCCTGGTGCACGACGCCTGCGAGCGCCTGTCCCGCACCGACGGCCCGCTGTGCGACGGCCGCCACGACCGGCTGCGGGCGGCCACCTGGCGTGCGGCCCGGTCGGGCCTGGAGGGTGCGCTGGTCGACCCCGTGACGCTCGCCCCGGCACCCGCCCCCGTCGTGCTGACGGGGATGCTGGCGGGGCTGCGTCCCGCGCTGGAGGCGACCGGAGACCGGGAGACCGTGCGGGCACTGCTCGAGGAGGCGCTGTCCGTGGGCAGCGCGGCGCACCGGCTGCGCCGGGCCGCCCAGGCCGAGGACCTCCGCGCCAGCATCGACCTGATGACGGCCGAGACCCGCGGCGAACGCCCGGCGCGACGCCCGTCGGCCGGCTCCCGGCGCACCACCCTCCAGCCGGACCCGCTGGGCGGTCACCCGTACGCCGGCAGATCCACCGCGCCGACGCCGAGCGCGTGATCCGCCCAACCTGCCGACGGTCCTCGAACGGGCGGGGCCCCCTCCGTCCGACCGGCGACCGTTGCCCGACCAAGGAGAGTCACACTTCCATGCACGCGACGAAGGATCTTCCGGCCCCCGATCGTCCGCTCCCGGGGCAGCCCGGGAGAGCAGCACCGTCCGGCTGCCGGCACGGCCGTACGGGCCGCGCGGGCTGCGCCGTGCGGCCCGCAGTCCGGGGGAGGGGGAGCCTCTGATGTGCGGTCTCAGTGGGGAGATACGGTTCGACGGCGAGCGGCCGGACGTCGCCGCGGTGGAACGGATGACCGACCGGCTCGCGCCGCGCGGCCCCGACGGGCGCGGGCTGTGGTCGCAAGGGCCGGTGGCTCTCGGCCACCGCCGTCTGAAGATCATCGACTTGTCGGACAGCGGCTCCCAGCCGATGGCGGATCCCCACGCGAGAATCGCCGGCGTCTTCAACGGCTGCGTGTACAACTACCGCGAGCTGCGTGACGAACTGCGTGCGCTCGGCCACGAGTTCTTCTCCGACTCCGACACCGAGGTGGTGCTCAAGGCCTACCGGCAGTGGGGCACCGACTGCGTCGGGCGCTTCTTCGGCATGTTCGCCTTCGCGATCGTCGAGCTGGACACCGGACGCGTGGTGCTGGCCCGCGACCGGCTCGGCATCAAGCCGCTCTACGTCGCCCGGACCACCGACCGGCTGCGGTTCGCCTCCACGCTGCCGGCCCTGCTGGCGGGCGGCGACGTCGACACCTCGCTCGATCCGGTGGCGCTGCACCAGTACTTCAGCTGGCACGCGACCGTGGCCGCGCCGCACACCGTGCTGAGCGGCGTGGGCAAGCTTCCCCCGGCCACCGTGCGCGTGGTGGAACCGGACGGAACCCACAGCGACCGCTGCTACTGGCAGCCCGCCTACACGCGCCGTCCGGAGCACACGGCCCTGAGCGCGCAGGACTGGACGGACGCCGTGCTGGACGCGCTGCGCACCGCCGTGCGCCGCCGCATGGTGGCCGACGTGCCCGTGGGCGTACTGCTGTCCGGCGGTCTGGACTCGAGCCTCATCGTGGCCCTGCTGGCCGACGAGGGACAGCACGACCTCGCGACCTTCAGCGTCGGGTTCGAGTCCGAGGGCGGCGAGGAGGGGGACGAATTCCACTACTCCGACCTCGTCGCACGGCACTTCGACACCCGTCACCACCAGCTGATGGTGCCGTCCGACCGGGTGTCGGGGGCGCTGGAGGCGGCCGTCGGCGCCATGAGCGAACCCATGATGAGCCACGACGTGGTGGCCTTCCACCTGCTGTCCGAGCAGGTCGCCAAGGAGGTGAAGGTCGTCCAGAGCGGCCAGGGCGCCGACGAGGTGTTCGCCGGCTACCACTGGTACCCGGCGATGGCGGACGTGTCCCGGCAGCGGGCCGCGGACGCCTACATCGACACCTACTTCGACCGGACCCACGCGGAGCTGTCCCGCATCATCGAGCCCGCCTTCCTGACCGAGCGGGACAGCTCCGCCGAGTTCGTGCGCGCCCACCTGGCGGCCGAGGGTGCGGACACGGCGCTGGACGCCGACCTCCGGCTGGACACGCACGTGATGATGGTCGACGATCCCGTCAAGCGGGTGGACAACATGACGATGGACTGGGGCCTGGAGGCCCGGGTGCCCTTCCTCGACCACGAGCTGGTCGAGCTGGCCGCCGCCTGCCCGCCCGAGCTGAAGCTCGCGGACGGCGGCAAGGGCGTCCTGAAGGCCGCCGGGCGCAAGGTCCTCCCGCGGGAGGTCGTCGACCGGCCCAAGGGGTACTTCCCGGTCCCGGCGATCAAGCACATGGCAGGCCCGGTGCTGCAGCGGGTCCGTGAGGCGCTCACCGCCCCCGAGGCCAGGAAGCGCGGCGTCTTCCGCCAGGAGTACGTCGCCGAACTGCTCGCGGCACCCAACGCGCACCGCACCCGGCGAGGAGCGAACACACTGTGGCAGGTAGCGCTGCTGGAGACATGGCTGCAGACGCACGGCGTCCGCTGACCGGCCGGGCACCGGGCGCCGAGAGGCAGGCGGCGCCGCTCCCCGGCGCCGGCCCGGCGGCCCGCCCACCCGGTACCGAACCACGCGACGGCGCCGCCGCCGGACGCGCCTCGGCGGGGGAGACATGGACCGGAAGCCCCGCACCAGCGGGAGGCCGCGCACCGGCGGAAGGCGGTGCGTCAGCGGGGGCGCCCGCGTCCGCGGGGGGCCCGGCGGCTGCGGAAGACGGTGCTCGGGTGGGGTCGTCCGCGTCGGCGGGGGGCATGGCAGCGGCGGAAGGCCGTACGCCGGTGGGCTCGTCCGCGTCGGCAGGGGGCCGGGCGGCCGCGGAGGCGGTGTCGCGGAAGGGGGCGGCGGTGTCGGGGGAGGGCGGCACGGTGACCGGAGCGGCGCCGGCAGGAGCACTCGACGCGCCCGCCGAAGGCTCTGTGGCGCCCGCCGGAGCCCTCGCCGCAGCTACCGGAAGCTCTGTGGCGCCCGCCGGAGCCCTCGCCGGGTATGCCGGAAGCCCCGCGGCGCCCGCCCGCGGCCTCGCGATGTCGGGGGCGCGACCGGCGCCCGAGCCCGTTCCGCTGCCCGACACCTCCGCTCCGCTCGACGTACCGCAGCCGCTGATCGCCCACGCCTGCTGGTACCCCTCCGTGGACCCCGGCGGCCGGCAGGTCGCCTTCATCTGCGACCGCACCGGTGTGCCGCAGCTGTGGGCCGGTCCCGTGGACGGCGAACAGGTGCATCTGCTGGACGCGGACCCGGACCCGGTGATCGAGGTGTCCTGGTCCCCCGACGGCCGGTGGATCGCCTACACGACCGCCCCCGGGGGCGGTGAACTCACCCGCGTCCTGTGCGTGCGCCCCGACGGCACCGGCCGGCGCCTGCTGGCCGGCGGCGAACCGGGCGCCTCCGCGCACCTCGGCTGCTGGTCCCCGGACGGCGCCGCCGTCGCCGTGACCGTGACCGAACCCGCGCCCGCGGGCCTCGCGCCCGCCGAACCGGAGGGGCCGGCCGCGACGCCGGACCCGGCGGCGGCCGCCCACGTGGGCGACTGGGCCGGCCGCGACGGCCGCGCGATCCTCCTGGGCGGACCTCACCTCACCTTCCCCTCCCACCCGCCCCACGAGGGGCCGGTGAGGACCGTGACGCGCGGGACACACACCGTGCCCGCCACAGAGCCGGGCCACCGCGCCCTCGCGGCCTACCTCGTCGATCCCGAAGGCGCCACCGCTCCGGTGCTGCTCGCGAGCGAAGCCGGGGCGCCGACCCTGCGCGTGTGCGCCCTGAGCCGGGACGGCGGACTCGCCCTGCTGCGCCGGGGGCCGCGCGGGCGCCGCGAGGCACTCGTCGTACGGCTGCGGGACGGCGCCGTCACCGGATCCGTCCGCGTCGCCGACGGGGATCCGTGGATCGGCGGCTTCTCGCCCGACGGCGGTACCGTGTGGCTGCGCAGCGACGCCGGGCAGGAGTTCGCCGCACTGGTGGCGGTCCGGCTCGGCCCGCAGGGACAGTTGCTCGGCCGGCGGGTCGCCGCGGCCCGCCCGGGCTGCGACCTGGAACTGCTCGCCCTCGGCCGGGCCGGGCACACCGCGGTGCTGTCATGGAACGTGCGCGGCGTCAGCGAGTTGGAGGTCACCACGCTGAGCGTGGCCGTACCGGACGCGGACGGCGCCGGCCAGGCCGAGCCGCCCGCGACCGCGGGCCCGTCCCATGCCCTCGAACTGCCCCACGAGGTGGTCACCCGGGTGGCACCCACCCCGGCCGCGGACGGCCCGGTGGTGGCGCTGTCGGGGTCCCGGCGCCGGCCGGGCGTGTGGTGGGTGCCCCGGGGTGTGGCGCTGCGCATGCCCTGGTCCGCGCGCGACGAGGACACCGTCCCCGGCGGCCGCCCGCCCGTCCGGCCCGTCCCGCTGCGCCCCGTCGCGCGGGACGGGCTGGAGCTCGGCGGCTGGTACTACCGTGCGCCGGGCCGTTCCCCGGAGGAGCCGGCCCCCTGCGTCCTGCATCTGCACGGCGGTCCCGAGGAGCAGGAGCGCCCGGTGCTGGAGCCGCTCTACCACGAACTGCTCGGCCGGGGACTTGACGTCTTCGCCCCCGACATCCGGGGCTCGTCCGGATACGGCCGTTCCTTCGTCGACGCGGACCTCGGCGACGGCCGCTTCGCCGCGCTCGAAGACGTCGCCGCCTGCGCCGCCCACGTGATCGTGGCAGGACTGGCCGACCCGCGCCGGCTCGCCGTGATGGGCCGTTCGTACGGCGGCTATCTGACGATGGCTTCGCTCGTCTGGCACCCGGAGCTGTTCCGCACCGGCGTGGCGGTGTGCGGGATGTCGGACCTGACGACCTTCTTCGCCGGCACCGAACCGTGGATCGCCGAGTCGGCGGCCCACAAGTACGGTCACCCCGAGCGCGACCGCGAGCTGCTGCGGGCCCTGTCGCCGATGAGCCGCGTCGACGCGCTGCGCGTCCCCGTGCTGGCCGTGCACGGCGAGCACGACACCAACGTGCCGGTGGGGGAGTCGGAGCAGTTCGTCAGGGCTGCGAGGGAGCGCGGACTGGACGCCGAACTCCTGCTGCTGCACGAGGAGGGGCACGAGTTCCGGCGCGCGGACAACCGCCGCCTCTTCCGCCGCACGGCCGCCGACTGGATCCAACGGCACCTGGCGACCTGACGCGACCGCGGTCCCGCCGGCCTGCGACGGGCATCCCGCGACCGGAACGCGGAGCGCGGAGCCCTGGCGTGTCCTCCGGCGTGTCCCGACCGGCGTCCGCCGGCGGTGATCCGCGGCACCGCACCTGCATGTTCGGCATGGTCGAACCCGGCCCGGACGGCTCGCGTCCGTGCATCTCGCGTCCGGCGGCCACCCCCGGCTCTCGTCCTGCGCGCCGACGGGTGCGCCGGATTCCTGCGCGTGCTCACCGGCGTCGGCCTCGACCAGATCTTCACACTCCACCCGGCGGTGGACGCCTTCGACACCTGACCCGCCAGCGCGTTTGGAACTCCGGCCGCGGTGGCACTTGGAGCGTCCCGGCACACGGACGGGGCGACGCCGGATGACGGGAGGCCCATGATGACGACCGTCGGCGTCGAAGAGGAGTACCTGCTGGTGGAGCCGGTCAGCGGGCGGCTCGCGGCCCGAGCGGAGAAGGTACGCTCCGCGGCCGGCCTCGAGCCCTTCGTCGCGGCTCGGGAGATCCAGCCGGAACTCCTCCAGGCGCAGGTCGAGGCCGTCACCCCGGTCTGCGAGTCGCTGGACGAGGTCGGGGGCCATCTGGTGCGGCTGCGGCACGCCGTGGCCGGGGCCGCCGAGGCACACGGGTGCCGCCTCGTCGCGAGCGGCACACCGCCGCTGCGCCAGGCCCTGCCCGTCCCCGTCACCGATCAGGCCCGCTACCGCGCCTTGCAGCAGCAGGCACCCCAGCTGGTGGCCGAGCAGATGGTCAACGGCATGCACGTGCACGTCGCCGTCCCCAGCCGGCACATGGGCGTCCAGGTCCTCAACCGGATCCGGGTCTGGCTTCCGGTGCTGACCGCCATGGCGGCGAACAGCCCGTTGTGGGACGGGCACGACACCGGCTTCGCCAGCTGGCGCACCGTGGTGTTCGACCGCTGGCCGGTCAGCGGCGTCCCGCCGTGCTTCACCGACGACACCGAATACGACGCACGGGTACGGCTGCTGCTGTCGACCGGGGTCATCGCGGACACCGGTCAGCTGTACTGGCAGGCCCGCGTCTCCGACAGCTACCCCACGGTCGAAGTCCGCTGCCCGGACGTGCAGCTGCGCACCGACGAGGCCGTGATGTTCGCCGGGCTCGTACGTGCCCTGGTCGACACGGCGATGGGGGAGGTGGCAGCCGGCACGGCGGCGCCGGAGGCGCATGCCGAACTGGTGGACGTGGCGATGTGGCAGGCGGCCCGCCACGGACTGAGCGGCGACCTGGTCACCCCCCGGGGCGAGCGCTGCCGGGCGGGCGATGCCGTGTACGGGCTGGTGGAGCACGTCGGACCCGCTCTGCGCGCCGCGGGCGACACCCGTGAGGTCACCTCCCTGGTCCACCGGCTGCTGCAGCAGGGAACCGGCGCGGACCGCCAGCGTCAGGCGCTGGCCGAAGGCGGTCTCGACGCCGTCATCGACATGCTGATCGACAGAAGCGGAATGTCCTGAACACCGCGTGCCGACACCGCCGCCGACACCGCACGCCGCTCCGGCGGCCCCTGCGGCCTGCCCGCCCCGGCCTGTTGCCCGAGGCGCCGGCTGCCCCGTGGGTGCTGACGCGGCCGGCTGCTACCTTCCGGAGACATGACCGACAGCGTGTACGTGGGCAATGCGGGCAGGGACGCGGCACTGGACCGGGGGTGGCTGCTGGGGCACTTCAAGGACGCCTCCGATCCCCGGCACAGCGAGGACGTGGAGATCAGATGGGGCGTCCACCCGCAGGGCGACGAGCGGGCTCGATGGGTGACCGGCGAAGAGCGCACCGCCCTGCTGGTGCTCATCAGCGGGCGCTTCCGGGTGCAACTGCCGGGCCGCAGCGTTCTGCTGGCCCACCAGGGGGACTACGTCGTGTGGGGCCGAGGCGTCGACCACTCCTGGTTCGCGGAGGAGGAGTCCGTGGTGCTGACGGTCCGCTGGCCCTCTGTCCCCGGCTACAAGCTTGCGGATGATAGCGATTCCGCTGCTGGGCACGGCCGTTCGCCCGGTACCGCGACCAGCACGGTCGTACGCCGTCCGTGAGCCGCCGTCGCGTCCGCACCCGGACGGCCCGGCTTGACGCCGCGTGGTGGCAGCGGTTCGAGCCGGGCCCGCCTGCCGTTCGTCGGATCCCCCCGCCGCACGGCAGGTGATCGTCGACGATCGGGATCCACTCCCGTGACGGGCCCTACACGGCCATCGCCTCCTGCAACCAGCGGGCCACCCGGTACGGCAGCCACCAGGCGAGGTCGTCCGCTCGCAGGACGAGATGCTCGGCAGTGAGTTCCTCCAGGATGTCGCCGGCGACCTCGGTGTGGTGGGCGCCCCGGTCGAGCCGGGCGACGGCCCCCGGATAGCGGGGGTCGTCGGCGGTGAAGCGGCGCAGGTCGCCCCAGCGCCGGTCGCGGATCTGCAGGAACCCAGGGCCCTGACGCCACACGAGTTTGCACAGGTAGTGCCGGGTCCGCCAGGCCTGCAGCGCGGTGTCGGCCTCGGTGGGGCCGGTCACGGTGCGGGGCGGCTGCAGGTGCGACAGCACCTTCCAGGTCTCCTCGGCGGGCCCCGCCGGCAGGTGCAGGTCCCAGTCGACCTGTACGGCCCGCGCCGTCAGGTCGCGGACCAGGCAGAGCCGGTCGATCGCGGCCCGGGCGGCGGCCCACCCGGGCGTGGCGAGGTCCACCGGGCGGTCGAGTTCGGCGCGGCGCGCGCCCATGCTCCACAGTCGTTCGGCGGCGCCGGGTTCCGGGGCGAGTGGGATGCGGCCCAGGGACATGCCCGGCAGCGTCCGGGCGAGGGGGTCGTGGTCGCGCCAGGCCAGGACGGCCGGGGGCGGTGGACTGGCTGGCATGACGGCTCCTTGTGCTTGGCCGGGAGGCGTACGGGGCGGACCGGATCAGAGGGGAGGGGACGCGAGAGCGGCGCCGCGGGCGGGCGGGCTTCAGGGCAGTGCCGGAGCCGGAGCGGGACGGGCCGTCGTGACGGCACCCGACGGCGGTTCCGACGCGGGGCGGGCGTACAGGTGGTTCATGTAGTCGAGGCGCAGCAGGTCCTGGTTGACGGACGCGGGTGCGATGTGGACGTACTGGCCGGCGTCGGTGAAGGTCACCCCCAGCGCCGTCCACTCGTCCAGAAGCGCCTGGACCTGCTCCAGGGTCCGATCGGCGAGCGCGGGGTCCGCCGTGGCCTTGCGGTGCAGGGCGGCGGGGGAGTGCGGTTGGTCGAGGAGCCGGAAGAGCGCGACGCCGAACGGGTCGGTCAGGCGAAGCGTCCGCCAGTCGAACGAGTGCCGCCGGCTGACCAGCACGATCTCCTCACCGAGGTCGGTGTGGGTGAGCCGGGAGTCGGTGTGGTGCTTCTTCCACGCGGCGATACCGTCGTTCAGCCCGCTCACCGTGTCCTCGCCGATGCCGCGTTCCGGCGCCTGGAAGACATAGGCCAGGCCGTGCAGTTCCTCCTCCGGCAGGTCGTAGGTGAACAGGTAGTGCTCCTCCGGACGCAGGCCGGTGAAGCCCAGTTCGGGCCGGTTGAAGTAGGGGCTGAAGCGTTCGATGGCGATCCTGGCGGACAGGTCGACCGGCGGGTTCAGATGCTCGAGCGCGGGCAGCTGGCGGATGACGGGGTCGTAGTCCTCGGCCGTCTCCCCGGGGAAGCCGTGCAGGTAGTTCCAGGACACCGACAGGCCCGTCTCGGCCGCGTCCCGGAGCATCCGTACGTTCTGGCAGCCGCTGACCCCCTTGTCCATCAGGTCGAGCACCCTGCTGTTGAGGCTCTCGATGCCGGGCTGGACGTAGATGAGCCCGGCGTCGGCCAGGACCTGCAGCTGCGGGCGGCGCATGTTCGCCTTGATCTCGATGTGCATGCGCAGGTCGTAACCGCTGTCGATGATCCGGGGCAGCACAGTGGTGAGGTACCGCATGTCGAGGATGTTGTCGACGACGTACATGTCCAGGACGCGGTGACGCTCCGCCAGGTCCATGATCTCCTGGTAGAAGGTGTCGGGGCTCTTGCTGCGGAACTCCATGAACGAGCCGTTCAGACCGCAGAAGGTGCAGTGGTGCTTCTCGCCCCACCAGCAGCCGCGGGCGCCCTCGACCACCAGCTTCGGCTCCACCCAGTTGCGTGCCACGGAGGCGGCGAGGCGTTCGAAGTAGCCGCTGTAGTCGGGCGGCAGGATGGCGGCCGGCGGCAACGGTCCGGTGGGCATCGGGTTGGCGACCGAGGTGCCGTCCTTGCGATGGCACAGCCCCGGGAGCCCGGCCGCCGCGTCGGCGCCCGCGCCGTCGCGCAGCGACTCCAGCAGCCGCGGGAAGGCGTCCTCGCCCTCACCGCGCACCACGAAGTCGACGAAGGGGAAGTTCCGGTGCACGGCCGCGCCCTGTTCGGCGTCGCAGTTGGCGCCGCCCATGACCGTCACGATCTGCGGAGCGAGCCGCTTGATGTGCCGGGCGGCCGCCAGCGCGGCGGTGTTCTGCTGGAAGGTGGACGTCAGGCCCACCACGTCGGGGGCGAGGTCCGCCACCCGCTGCGCGATCTGCTCCACGAACTCCGGTACGACGGCGTGCAGTTCCCGGGTCATCCGCATCCGCGAGGAGCGCAGCTTGCCGCTCATCACCTTGGTGAACTCGGCGTCCTTCCAGGCGGGGTCGTCGTACAGGGCGCTGGAGAACACCCAGTCGCCGCAGCCGAGGAAGTAGGAGGACAGCGCGTAGTACTCGTAGTCCTCGGCGGAGAACTCGGTGCGCCGGGTGATCCAGTCGGTGAACTCGAGGTTGGCGTGCAGCACTTCGCACGTCGCGCCCGCGACGCGCTCGTCGACACTGCGTTTGAGGATGCCCAGGGCCAGGGAGGGCAGGTCGATGGGCGACCACGGCATGTTGAGGAGGAGAACGCGCACGGACGGCTCCTTGGATGAGAGCGTGGGGTGACGGTCGGGAGGGACGGCGAGCCCGGCCGGCCCGCGCGCACGCGGGCCGGCCGGACGGTGAGTCACTCCTCGTTGTCGTCGCCCTCGTCCGCGTTGCGGAACGGGACGGTGATGGTGATGCCGATGCCCGGCTTGCGGTTCTGCTCGTCGCCCGCGAGCGGGTCGTTGTGGATGATGTCCTTCTGCACGGTGCTTCTCCTTCTGTGAGTGGCGTGGTGCTGTGCACACCCGGTCCCGCTGTGGCCTCAGCGGGACCGGGGCCCTCCGGCCGGAGCCGGAGGACGTCCAGGGGCGCGGGGCGCCGGTCGGGGCAGCCGCGCGCGCAGGAAAGAAAGCGAGCGGCGCAGCACCGCTACGTGCGCCGCGCCGTCGTAGCCGTCGTGGCCGGTGTCGAGCCACATGGCCTCGTGGGGTACGCCCGCGGCGGTCAGCGCCTGGAGATAGGTGCGGATCTGCCCGGGCGGGCACTTGGTGTCACGGTCGGCGCCGACGACGAGCAGCGGCGCCGTGACCGAGGACGCGTAGGTGAGGGGCGAGCTGCCGGCATAGCGCTCGGGCACCTCGTCCGGGGTGCCGCCGAACATCCGGACGTCCAGGGCCCGCAGGGCCGGGGTGGTCGCCCGGTGCGCGGCGGCCCAGTCCGCGACCGGTTTGACGGCCACTCCGGCCTGCCACCGCCCGGGACGGCTGCCGAGCGCGAGCAGCACCAGATAGGCGCCCCAGGACACCCCCCACAGCGCGACGGCGTCACCGGCGATCAGCCCGCGGGAGACGAGATCGGCCCGGACCGCGTCCAGATCCTCCACCTGGGTGTGCCCCACTCCCGCCGGGAAGGCGCGCCGCCAGCGCGGCCCGTACCCGGTGGAGCCGCGGTAGTTGACGCGGACGACCGCGTATCCGGACGCCACCAGGGAGTGCACCGTGCCGTCGTAGGCGTCCCGGTCGTGGTCGGCCGGCCCGCCGTGGACCAGGAAGACGGCGGGCGGCGGCGCGCTGCCGGCCGGCTCGGGCAGGCCGAGCAGGGTGTGCACGGGTCCCGACGCCGTGGGCGTCCAGCAGTCCGTGTGCCGGCCGGGGACGACGACCGCGGGGCCGGCCGGCGGCAGGGCGATGCCGTCCGTGGCCCGCAGGACCGGCCGGTGGGTGGTCGCGGTCCACAGGTAGTCGACCGCTCCGACGGCGCGCGGCGCCGCGTCCAGCAGGGTGCCGGCGGGCGTCGGCACGAGGCCGCGGTGCCTCGTGCCGAGGTTCACCCGGTGCAGCAGGGAGCGCCCGTGACGGTCCTGACGTACCAGCACCTCGCGGCCGTCCGGATACCACCCGGCGCTGACCTCGGTGTCGAAGGTGCACCAGTGGTGGGTGCGCAGACCCTGCCGTGCCGTCCACGTGGCCAGGGCGTAACCGTCTCCGACATCCCGGACCAGGAGCAGCTCGCCGCGCCCGCCGGTGGACGCGAAGCCCTGGCACCACAGTCCGGGACCGGTCAGGTCGGCGACGGTCCGGCCGTCACGTGTGACGACCGAGACGGCCACCGCGTCGTCGGCCGAGGCGGCCAGGGCGATCAGTTCGCCGTCCGGGCTGACGCCGGCGAGCCGGCACGGCCGCGTCGTACGCAGCACCTCGCGCGGGACCTGGCCCCGCCGGCCCATCGCCACCACGGTGCACCGTCGCCCGGCGACGGCGGCGGCCACCGTCCCGTCCGCGGTGACGGCCAGCCCGCGCGGCAGTCCGGCCGGCGCCCCGGGCAGTCCCGGTAATCGCGGGCCGCCCTCGAAGCGCTGGAACCACCAGCGGCCCGCGCCCGACGCGTCCTCGTCGAACCACCACACGTAGCCGTCGGCGTCGATCGCCCGGTGCACGGTGCCCACCCGGCTGCTCGTGACCTGCCGGACCCGACGGCTCTCCGCGTCCCACGTGAAGACCTCACAACGTCCGGCGGCGTCCGCGGTGAAGACCATGCGGCGCCGGTCGGCAGGGCACACGTCGGGCAGGGCGGCGAGGAACACCTGGTACGCGTCGGTCATGGCCGGTCTCCCGCCGCCGAACGCGTCGACGGGCCGGTGCGCCCGGGTCCGTCCGCCGGCCCGGGTGGGCCCGGCACCGTGGCCGCGGATCGCTGGGTGTGCACCGCCAGTACGGCGAGGACGGCTCCGCAGCACAGGGCCGGGAGCCGGCCTCCGCCCCAGCCGACCAGGGCGGCCGCGCACACCGGGGCCAGGGCGGCGGTCGTCGTCGCACCGGCGGCCAGTACGGCGCCGGCCCGCGACTGCAGCTCCTGCGGTGCGGCCAGCACGGCCGCCGCCCCGAGCACGACGGTCACCACGGGCAGCACCGCACACAGCGTGGAGAAGCACAGGGCCCACACCCACGGCCCCTCGGCCACCGACAGCGCCGCACACGGCGGCAGGAGCAGCCAGGTGGCCGCCGCCAGCGAGCGGTGTGCGCCGAGCCGCCGTACCACTCGGGCCGCCACCAGCGAGCCGGCCAGTCCCGCCGCCCCGGACACCGTGAGCACCCCTCCGGTCACGGCACCGCCCGACCGGCCGCCCAGCACGAACAGGGCGGTGTAGAAGAGCAGGGCGAGCATTCCGCTCGCCACCGACGACCACAGCAGCACCAACCGCAGCACGGGGGAGCGGAGCACCACCTCCACACCGGCCCCCAGCTCGCCCCCGATCCGTCCTGGAACACCGGTCGTGCCGGTCGTTCCGGTCATGCCGGTTGTGTCGATCGTGCCGGTTGTGTCGATCGCGCGGGTTGCGTTGATCGTGGGGGGTGTTCGGGTGGTGCCGGGCGGCGGCTCGGCCGTACCGCCCGTCGGCTGTGCCGGCGCGGTGTGCGGGTCGAGGCGCCCGCGGATCGCCCGCGTGCCGAGCGCCGCCACGGCGTAGGTGACCGCGTCGACGGCGAACGGCAGGAAGCGGCTCACGCCGAACAGGACACCGCCCAGCGCCGGTCCCAGCACCAGCGCCGCCTGATCGCCCGCCTGCAGGCCGGCCACGGCCCGTGGCATGTCGTCCGGCGCCGCCAGCCGGGACAGCGCACCGCGCGCCGCCGCCTCGTACGCCGTCGCGGACAGGCGCTCGGTGAGCGCCAGACCCAGCAGGACCCACAGCGGCGGATGGCGCAGGCAGGAGACGGCCAGTCCGGCCATGGCCAGCGCGGCCAGCACCGCCGACGCGGTCATGAGGGCCCGCCGGTGGCCCCGGTCGGCCGGCACGGCGATCAGTGGCCCCAGCAGCACTCCGGCGATCGCGGCGGCACTGGCGAACGCGCCCGCGGTCGCCGGGCCGTGGCCCAGATCCAGGAGCAGGAGCGGGAAGACCAGTCCGGAGGCCTGACTGCCGAGCGCGTCCACGGCGTTGACCCACCACAGAACGGCTGTGTCGCGGCGGCCGCCCTTGCCGGCCCCGGCCTCCTGCCGCGGGGGAGCGGACACCGGCGAGGGCGCCGGCTCGCCGTCCACATGCCGCGGTACGCCAGACACGTCGATCTCCCCCACCCCCTGAAACGCCCGGCGGCCGCCGCCGGAGGTGACCGGCAGAGGCGTGCGGAAGCACACGGCGCACGCCGGAACCGGCCGCCATGTGTGGAAAATGTGTGCGAAGTGCGAAAGCGAGCCGGAGCCTAATCACCCCGGTGCCGGGGGAACAAGGGCCCGGTGGTCGCCTCGCTCCCCTGCGCCGCACGCAAGTTGGCCGACAGTCGACTAGCCCCTCGCTCGCGACCGGCGTCCGCGCTGCGGTACCGCGGCGGTCCCGTCCACGTGCCGCCGTGTAGGGGGCGCGGCACTTCGCGACAGCGCACTCCAAGGAGTCCGGGCCCCGTCCGCCCGCAACCCGACGCCGCCGCTGTCACCGGCAAACGCCGACGTCCGCGTGGTGTCGCACGGACCGGCACACAGGTGCCGCGCGGTCCGGGTCCGGGAGTTGCGGCCCGAAACGAAGGCGTTCGCAGCCGCGGGCGCGCCCCGGCCTGCCCGGCCCGAGCACCCCGTCGGCGATCGCCCGGCACCGACGGCGGTGACAGGGCGGGCGTGGATTTCTCTTTGGCCGACAACGCGTCCCATCGAAGCCCAAAGAGCAAGCAACCATTCCGCCTCTGGGCCGGCCTGCTCCCGGCCGGCCCCGCGGTCTCAGTGGCCCAGGAGTAGTCCCGCGCCGCTCACCTCGGCGTGGATGCCGTCCTTGCCCACCGTCACCCGCTGCAGGCGCAGGGCGCCCGCGGGCGGCTTCGGGAGCTGGAAGGAGAAGGCGAAGCGGTCGGCGATCTGGGGGCGGGTGAGCTTGGTCAGCGCGGTGAGCAGGGACACGTCGATGCCCAGCCGCTCCAGGAGCCGCGGATGGGCGACGGCCGTGTCCACGAGGTTCACGCGGGTCAGGTCGTGCAGGAAGCGCGGCGCGCCGGTGAGGCGGTGCAGCTCGTCCTCGTCGCGAAGGGCGGCGCGCACCGCGCTGTCCGGGACACCCAGCCGGCGCACGATCTCCGGCACGCCGAGCAGCGCCTTCATCTTCTCCGCCTCGCGGGTGAGCCGGCGCGCCGAGGCCCGGGTGAGGTGCAGACCCTCACCGGGGCCCGTCCCGGGCCGGTACGTCGCCAGGTCGCCGACGTCCAGCCGCATGCCGTCGACCGAGGTGGCGACGGAGCGCTCTCCCTGACGCCGGACACGGGCGTCGGCCCGCACCCGCACCTCGCGGCCCGCGACACGCAGATCGCCGAGCGCCTGGACCCGGCCCGGTCCGTGCGGTGTGAACGAGACCTGGGACGCCCCGAGTTCGCGGTTCATGTCGGCGTAGGAGAGCAGGACCTGACCGTGCATCTGTGGAACCAGCGCGCCCCGCACCGCGGTCAGCCCGTCGCCGTCGATGCGTATGTCGTGCGCGGTAGCCGTGACCTGGGTGAGCGTGACCCGGTGGGCCGGAATATCCGGCACGGTGATCTGGACCGAGTCCAGACGCCGGTCGGCCAGCTGAGTGAGGAACGGGAAGCCGCCGATGCGTACCTCGGGGGCGGCGGCGAGGTGCAACTGGTCCTTGAGCCGGTCGGAGGCCTTGCGCTCGGCGTAGAGCAACGCCCAGCGATCGGCGAGTACGACGACGCAGCTGAGGACGAGCGCCCAGGCCAGAAGTCTGACCAGGACGGGCAGGCCGGTGGCGCGATTGCG
The DNA here is from genome assembly GCF_043199955.1 of Streptomyces sp. NPDC048514. NCBI lineage: Bacteria > Bacillati > Actinomycetota > Actinomycetes > Kitasatosporales > Streptomycetaceae > Streptomyces > Streptomyces sp. NPDC048514. The sequence continues at coordinate 272,455 of NZ_JBICWT010000010.1, forward strand.
GCGGCGGCTGCCCTTCCGGTGGTTGGGCGGTTCCCAGGCGTCCTCCTCGGCGCCCACGCTCCGGGGGGCCGGTTTGTCGTCCTCGGTGAGGAATTCGTCCAGCGGGTCGTCGGCCAGCGAGGCCAGTTCCTCGTAGGGATTGCGGGCGGATGGAACCCGCTCGGCGGCGGAACCGTCGGAGTGGGAGGGTTGATGCGTCTGTATGTGGGGGGTACGCATCGGCTGATTTCAGCACATAGTACTACCCAGTACGCAAGTCCTACTCGAAGTAAGGCCTGGAACAAGCGGTTTGACGGAAATCCACCCGCGGACCCGGCGGTTCTGCACCGCGGGGTCTCACGTCTGCCGCGCGTGCACCGGGCTGTTGGCGACCTCGTCGGGGCACGTGCGGTGCGGTTGGTGTCCGCGCCGGTCGCGCTGCCAGTCGAACGTCGCGAGGGCCAGGGACGCCAGCATACCGACGAGAGCCGCGGCCAGTGCGGTGACGACGGCACCGCGGTAGTCGCTGCTTCCGCCGAGCACCAGGTAGAAGAGGCCGGGCAGGGCGGCGGTGCCCACCGCGGCGCCGAGCCGCTGCCCCGTCTGCAGGGCGCCGCCGGCCGCGCCCGCCATGTGCACGGGCACGTCCCGCAGCGTCATGGTGATGTTCGGGGACACCACGAAGCCGCCCCCTATGCCACCGAGGAACAGGAGCGGCGCGGCGACCCAGGGAGCGACGCCGAGCGGTACGAACCGCAGCAGCAGCGCGGTGCCGCCCAGGCCGACGATCACACCCGTCAGGCCGCACACGGTGAGCAGCCGGCCGAACCGGTCCACCAGCCGGCCCGAGATCACGGCGGCGATCGCCGAGCCGAGCGCGAACGGGGTCACGGCGAGACCGGACCGCAGCGGCGAGAAGCCGAGGCCGCGCTGGTAGAAGAGGGCGAAGACCAGCCAGACACCGCTGAAGCCGATGAAGTACAACGTGCCGACGCCGGCGCCCACGGCGTAGCCGCGGACGGTGGTGAACAGGCGCGGGTCGAGCAGTGGCTGGGCCTCCCGGGCGACGAGGTGACGTTGCCACCGGGCGAAGCCGGCGAGGAGCGCGGCGCCGACGGGGAACAGCCACCAGAGGCGGCTGATGCCGCCCGAGTCCGCCTGGACCAGTGGATACATGAGCGCGAGGACGCCGATCCCGAGGAGGAGGACGCCGGGCACGTCCACGTGCCCCCTGCCGGACCGGCGCGTGCGGGGCAGCAGCCGGCGGCCCAGCAGGACCGCGAGGATGCCGATGGGGACGTTGACGTAGAAGATCCACCGCCAGCCCTGGGCGCCGGAGGCCAGGGCGAGGATGACGCCCGCGGTGATGGGCCCGGCGGCCGAGGAGACGCCGACGGTCGCGCCGAAGAATCCGAACGCGCGGCCGCGTTCGGCGCCACGGAACATCTGCTGGATGAGAGCGGAGTTCTGCGGCGCCATGAAACCGGCCGCCAGGCCCTGGGCGAGGCGGGCCACCACCAGCAGGGTGATGTCCGGCGCCGCCCCGCACGCCGCGCTGAAGAGCACGAAACCGCTGAGGGCCAGCAGGAAGATGCGCCGCCGGTCCAGGGCGTCGCCGAGCCGTCCCGCGGTGACGAGGGCGAGGGCGAAGGTGAGGGCGTACCCGGACACCACCCACTGCACCTGCGCGGGGGAGGCGTGCAGGTCGCGCTGGATGGTGGGCAGGGCGACGGCCACGATGGTCACGTCCAGCAGGCTCATGAAGCCGGCCACCAGAGTGACCCACAGGGCCCGCCATCGCTGCGGGTCCGGCTCGTACCCGCTTTCCTGGACGCCCGTGTTCCGGCCGCCCGCCGCTGACGCCGCCGCTGTCACGTGCTCGCGCTCCTCTCACCGGACCGGTGCCCGGGCGAACCAGGTTCCCGCACCGGGCACGGGCACACACCACAGCCTGCGACCGGATCGCCGCAGGGGAAAGTCCGCCCCGGACCGTCTTCGACCGTCACTCACGGTGACCGGAGGGGTGCCGTGCGAAGGGGGCGGTTTGAACGGACGAGAACTGTGCAGGCGGAAGGCGACCGGCGAAAGGATCAAGTCATGACGGCGACCGACAACGACGAGTCGGCAGACCTCGCCGCGGTCAGACGCCACAGGGTGCTGTTCCGCGCGATCGAGAGGCGACGTCACCCGAAGCTGCGCCGCAGCGACATCACCGTGACCGACGAGGCGGCGGTCAAGCGCGCCACCAAGGCCGCCGCCCTCGGCAACGCGATGGAGTGGTACGACTTCGGCATCTACAGCTATCTGGCGTCGACCATCGGGAAGGTCTTCTTCCCCTCGGGGAGCGACACCGCCCAGTTGCTCGGCTCCTTCGCCACCTTCGCGGTGGCGTTCCTGGTGCGGCCGGTCGGCGGGATGGTCTTCGGGCCCCTCGGCGACAAGATCGGCCGCAAGAGCATCCTCTCCATCACCATGATCATGATGGCGGTGGGGACCTTCGCCATCGGTCTCATCCCCTCGCACACCGCCATCGGTCTGTGGGCTCCCGTCCTGCTGATCTTCTTCCGGCTGGTGCAGGGCTTCTCGACCGGTGGGGAGTACGGGGGCGCCTCGACCTTCATCGCGGAGTACGCGCCCGACAAGCGCCGCGGATTCTTCGGCAGCTTCCTGGAGTTCGGCACACTCGCCGGGTACGTCGGCGCCTCCGGCCTCGTCGTCATCCTCTCCAGCGTCTTCACCGAGGACCAGATGCTCCAGTGGGGCTGGCGCATCCCGTTCCTGGTCGCGGCCCCGCTCGGGCTGATCGGCCTCTATCTGCGGCTCAAGCTGGACGAGACGCCCGCCTTCCAGAAGCTGGAAGGCGGCCAGGCCAAGGCGACCGAGGCCGCCGACGCCGTCGAGAGCTCGGCCACCGCCGACCTCGGCAAGATCTTCACCCGCTACTGGCGGCCGCTGGTGCTCTGCCTCGCGCTCGTCGCGGCGTACAACATCACCGACTACATGCTGCTGTCGTACATGCCGACGTATCTGTCCGACGAACTCGGCTACGGCACCAACCGCGGGCTGCTGATCCTGCTCGTCGTGATGATCGTCCAGATGTGCGTCATCAACCAGGTCGGCCGCCTCTCGGACCGTTTCGGGCGCAAGCCGCTGCTGATGGCGGGGATGCTCGGCTTCCTCTTCCTCTCCGTGCCGTCCTTCCTCCTCATCCGGCAGGGCAGCATCGTCCTCATCACCCTGGGCCTGCTTCTGATGGGTCTCTCCCTGGTGATGATGCTCGGCACGATGTCGGCGGCGCTCCCGGCGATCTTCCCCACCCACGTCCGCTACGGCTCGCTCTCGGTCGCGTACAACCTCGCCACCTCGCTGTTCGGTGGTACGACCCCCCTGGTGGTGACCGCTCTGATCAGCGCTTTCCACACCAACCTCATGCCGGCCTACTACGCCACGGCCGCGGCGGTGGTCGGCGTCGTCGCCGTCCTGTGCATGCGGGAGACCGCCAACAAACCCCTGGCCGGGTCCCCGCCCTCCGTCGAGACGGAGGAGGAGGCCGCCGAACTCGTCCAGGCCCGGTCCGCGGCGCCCAGGTTCTGACCGCACCGCATGGCACAGCAGCGCACCGCGGCCGGCGGCGGACACACCGCGCCGGCCGCGGGACCCCCCAAGTGGCCGAGGGTGAAAAGCTCACCTAATGTGCCAATATGGTGACAAACAGAGATGGTATGACTGCACAGCGTGAACGTCTGCCGGTCTCGCGAGGCATCGGCCTGGTGTGTGTCGCGGCCGCGGCGGGCGCCCTGATCACGGGCTGCGCCAAGGGCGGCACCAGTGCCACCGGGACCACTGCGGTCGAGGCCGCCCAGGTGGCCCCGACGACATCGTCGCCCTCCGCCCCGGCGATATCGCCCTCCGCCCCCGCGACGTCCTCCTCCAGCCCGGCGTCGTCGACCTCCGCCTCGGCGAGCGGAGGCACCCTCACCGAGGACCAGGCCCAGCGCAAGGCCCTTCTCGCGAAGGTCAAGGTCGGCTACGACAAGGCGCTGAGCGCCGCGACGGCGGCGGTGCCGAAGTCGAAGCCGGTCGGGATCGAGCTGAAGGGACCGGCCGACAGTCCCGGCTGGGAGGCCGCGGTGGCCACCGCGGACGGGACCGTCCACCACCTTCGCGTCGACGCGGTCACCGGCAAGGCCGCTCAGGGGCAGGTCGAGCAGGGCCAGGACTCCGACGACAAGCGTGAGCTGGCGGACCGGCTGAGCAAGGCCACCGTGACCGTCCAGCAGGCCGTGCAGACGGCCACGGGCAACACCAAGGGCACCGTGACCGCGGTCGAGCTCGGCGACACCGACAGCGGTGCGCCGAAGTGGTCCGTCGACGTCGTGACGGCCCAGGACTGGAACAAGACGACCTTCGACATCGACGGGACCAACCGCAAGATCATCAGGCTGCACGTCGACCAGGACTGAACGGGGCACGCAGCGTCGCCGCGTCGAGCGCGCGGGAACCGAACGCACCGAATCGTGCGCACGGCGTCCTGGCGAAGCGCTTCCCCGCCGTCCGGGCTCGGGTCCGGGCGGCGGGCGCTTCTTGCCGCCGTTCCCGCTGGTGACGTCGCGACGCCGTTACCCCGTGGGTCCGCGAGTGGTCGTCCGCGTGGCTCGTCCCCACCCTGGAAGCATGAGCACCGTCGCGGCCACCGGCTCGAACCGGCTCCTGGAGAGCCCCATCGTCGGCATGGCCCCGTGGATCGTCTTCTCCCTGCTGGTCGGACCGGGCAGGTTCGAGATCGCGGTGGCCCTGGCCCTGGCCTGCACCGTCGTCCTCGTGTCCGCCGGCAGACTCATGAACCGGGGCAGCTCGTGGAAACTCCTGGAGCTGGCCGACCTGGTCTTCTTCGCCGGCCTGGCCGTCGTCGGCGCCCTGGCGAGCGCGGGCACGCTGCGCTGGCTGGAGGTGTACGCCGGTGAGGTGTCCAACGTCGCCCTCGTCCTGATCGCCTTCGGATCGATGGTGGCCGGGATGCCGTTCACCCTCCAGTACGCCCGCGAACAGGTCGACCGGACCCGATGGCACACGCCCGCGTTCCTGCACGCCAACTACACGATCACCGGTGTGTGGGGGCTGGCGTTCCTGGTCGCCGCCGCCGCGGGTGGCTACGGCGACCTCGTCCTGCGCAACCCGGACAACATCTGGACCGGCTGGATCATCCAGATCCTGGCCATCGTCGTGGCACTCCGCTTCACCGCCTGGTACCCCGACGTGGTCCGTGCCCGGGCCCGGCGAGACCAGGGACTGCCGGTCCCCGATCCGCCCCGGCTCGCCGGCCTGCTGCTGCCGCTGGCCGGTCTGCTCATCCCGATCGGGATCGCCGTGCTCATCCTCGACAACACCTGGTGGCTGGGCGTGGCCCTCATCGTCGTCGGCGCGCTCCTGGGCAAAGCGCTGCGGGAATGACGCCCACGCGGAAGCCGCCGGCGCCGGTGACGCCGGCGTCCGGCCGCCACCCGAGCGCCAGGCGGAATCTCCTCGCGGTCGCACCCCGGTACCGGCCGCTCACCGGTCGCCCTCCTCGACGCTGCGCCGGTACCAGGTACCCGGCCTGCCCCCGAGGTCGGCGGGGTCGGCCGGGCCGAGCAGGGTGAACCCGGCCTTCGTCAGCACCTTCCGGGACGCCGCGTTCTCGTGGGCGGTGGCCGCCAGGAGCGTGCGCAACCCGTACCGTGCCGCCGCCGCCCCGCACAACTCCCGCACGGCGGCGGTCGCCAGGCCTTGGCCGGCCGCGTGCTGCGCAATCCGGTAACCGAGTTGTGCGGTGCGGTCCTCGATGTCGACCAGGTTGAACCTGCCGAGCACCGAGCCGTCCTCGGCGACGAGCACGTGGAAGGCGCAGACGCCGTTCTCCTGCTCGGCCAGCAAAGCGTCGTACCGCTCGGCGAACCGGGCGAAGAACTCGTCGCCGCGGTCGGAGACGGACGCGGCGAAGTAGGCGCGGTTCGCCAGCTCGAAGGCCAGAACCTCCTGGGCATGGCCGGCATGCAGCCGCTGCAACTCGGGCACGGCGCGACCCTATCCCGAAGGCGGGTCGAGGCCACTTGAATTTCCGTGCCGGGGCGTTCACACGTTTGCCCGGGCGGGGTCGGGCAACGCGAAGTCCATGACTGAACCGAACAGTGAGACGAGCCGCAAGTCCGCAGCAGCGAAGGAGACGGCGTCGAAGGCGCGGCAGGCGGCGGACAAGGCGACGGCACCCGCCGGACGCGCGGCGAAGAAGGCCGCGGCGACCACCGATGACGCGGTGTCGGCCGCGAAGTCCGGCACCGATCGTGCGGCCGGGGCGACCGGCGCCGCCGCCCGTACCGCTGCCCAGGGCGTCGAGACCGGCCGGCAGGCGCTCATCACGGCCTCGGGCCAGGTGGCGGCCACGGCCAAGACGGCCTGGGCGGTGGTCGCCCACCGTAAGGTGGTCGTCGCAGGCGTGGGCGCGGGCCTCACCGCGCTGACCGCCGCGTCGTACGCGATGGGCCGCCGGGCCCAGCGGCACACGTACGGCCCCCTCACCCGCCTCACCAACGCGCGTATGTGACGCCCCGTCCGCCGCTGCCGTACGTCGGCGACCGGCTTCCACCGGCACACCCGGGCACGGCCGCTCGGCGCCGGCGCACACAGCAGCGGTACGGACCGCGGTCGGCGCCGCGGTCCGTACCGGAAGGGGCCGGGCTGGGCCGTGGGGAGGTCGGCCCGGCACGTTCACAGGGTCAGCGCGACGCGTTCACCCGCGCGATGGCCTTGGCCAGGCCGTTGACCCACAACTGGTTGACCCTGGAGCGCTCGGTGGAGTTCGGGTACCGGTTGGTGCAGGACGGGCCGGGGCCGCCACCGGACATCAGCTCGCTGCACGGTCCGCTGTAGTGGTCGGGCAGCCCGAGCACGTGACCGGTCTCGTGCGCGGCGACCCGGATGGAGTCGTACTGCTGGTTCTGCGCGTAGTCCAGGAAGATGTAGCCACTGCCGTGACCGTTGGTGGAGGCGTAGGACCCGCGTGAGTCGTTGCCCTCGTAGTAGGAGAAGTCGGCGCCGCCGGACGTCGCCTGGAGCTTGACGTTCGACACCGAGCTGTTCCAGATGGAAGCGGCGCTCGATATCTGGGAACGGAAGCTCGGGGCCTGGGAGGCGTTGTAGTAGACGGTCACCGCCTTCAGGGAGGGCTGGGCGGCCTGCCTCTTGGCGACCGACTTCAGCACGGCGTCGAAGAACGCCTTGTTGCCGGCGTTCTCGGCCGAACCCACGTAGCCGGCGGCGGTGGTGGGGGCGGGGGCCTTGGCGGGGCTCTGGGCGTTCGCCGGGCTCGCGGTGCCGAGCGCGGCCGAGGCCAGACCGAGGCCGAGCGCGAGGGCCAGGATTCGTCTGGGGTTCTTCCGGCCGGTGTTGTGGCGGAACGAGGCCATGTGGGGGCTCCTTCTCGTCCTGTGGGGTTGAACGATCGGTTGCCAGTGAGTCTCAGGCAGGCCAACGGTTCCGGGGATGATGGCAATCGGGGATAGCACGGGGCTATCGGCGGGCAACTCGTCCACTTTCGTTGGACCTTGAACATCTGGTGTCACGCCCCCTGCCGCCCTACGCTCCCTCCATGGAGCTCGAGGTGAGGCATCTGCGCGTTCTCTGCGCCATCGCCGACACCGGCAGCCTGCACAAAGCGGCACGAGAACTCGGCCTGGCACAGCCCTCGTTGAGCACTCAGCTGCGCCGCATAGAGCAGGCGCTCGGTGCCCAGCTCTTCGTGCGCGCCCGGACCGGCTGCCGCCCCACCCCGCTGGGGCTCACGGTCCTGAGCCGGTCCAGGCCGCTGATCACGGAGTTCGCGGCGATCGTCACCGAGACCCGGGCGGCGGCCGCCCGTGCCGCCGGCCGGTTCCAGCTGCGCATCGGCGCCACGGCCAGCCGGGCGATCCCCGGCTGGCTGCGCCTGCTGCGGGCACGGGTGCCGCGGATCGAACCGACATTGCAGATGAACGTGTCCGCCAACACCCTGCTCGGCATGGTCGCCGCGGGCAGGCTCGACATGGCCTTCGTGCACGAGGTGGAGGGCAGCCCGCTGCGGGTGCCGCCCGGCCTCCGCCTGCGCGTGCTCCTCGAACGCGAACCGCAGTTCGTCACGCTCGCCGCGGACCATCCGGCGGCGTCCGGGCGGCAGGTGAGGCTCGCCGACCTGGCCGGCGACCGCTGGATGATCGACTCCACGGTCGACGGCGAGTGGGACGCCCTGTTCCGGGTGCTGCGGGCGGCGGGCCTGGAGCCGGAGATGCTGCACGGCGACTACCTCACCGCCTACTCCCTGGCCGCCACCGGAGAGGTGGTCACGGTCAGCCAGCCGACCGCCCACCCCCGCCCCGACCTCGCGATCCGGCCCCTGGAGGGCAACCCGATCGGGGTGCGTCTCCTGCTGGCCGCCCGCACGGAGGCCGAACTGGACAGTGTCTTCCCGCAGTTGGAAGAGGCCTACTGGGCGGTGGCCCACGAGTCACCGGCCTACCGGGAATGGCTGGAGCACGCACGCCCCGGGGACAGCCCCGGGGACCGGCTTCCGTCGGACCAAGACGGCCTCCCCGTCTGTCAGAGACCCTCGGGACACAACCGCCGGGCCTTGCCGCCCTTGACCACCGCGTCGACACATCCTCCGGGCAGTCCGTCGTGAGCCGTGGCCGAGAAGTTGGCGGTCACGGTCAGCTCGCCGTGCCCGAACGTGGTCCGCTGCACCTGCCGGTCCGGCGTCAGCCGGCGGAAGTCGGTCATCGGCGAGGTCGCCGCCGCCTTGTGCAGGGGTTCGAAGTACTTCTGCAGCCGGGCGATCTGCTCGCCGTGCCGGTCGAGTTCGGACTGGTCGAGCACGAGGTTGAGCGGCACGTTGTACAGCATCGCCAGCAGGGCGCGGTCCCGGCTCTGGGCCGGCAGCTTCGACCACGGCAGCTCCCAGCGCTCGGTGCTGATCACCGAGTCGTGCAGCACCGTCTGGTAGAGCGGCACCCGGTACCTCGGGTCGTACATCGCCCTGGCGACGTCGTCCGGGAGGCGGACGGGCTTGAAGAAGATCGCGGGCGCGTTGTAGGGCGCGTAACCGCCCCACACCGTACGGTCCTTCTCCAGCTTCCACAGCGCGTCGGTGACCGGGGTGCCGGAGCCGTGGCTGAAGGACAGCACGCCGTTCGACCAGGAACCGGCGCTCTCCGAACCGAGCACCAGCTTCCGGTCGCCGGACAGCCACGCCATGCGCTCCAGCCGGTTCCGGCGGTCCCGGGCCTCGGTCATCGGATGCTCGGGCGTGTGGTCGGAGAACAGCTCACCCGCGGCGTCGACGTCGAGGAAGTAGCTGCCGGCGCCGTTCGCGGTCATCTCCCGGGTGCGGTCGGCCAGATAGTGCCGGGAGGGCTCGGCGCGCCGGAGCGCCTCGGAGCTGACGTAGCAGCCGCGATCGTGGAAGCCGCTGACGACCTCGCCGTCCGCTCCACGCACACAGGCGTCCTGCCACACCGGGGCGGGCCACTTCGACACCGGGGTGTCCGCCGAGCCGGGGTCCTGGGCGTTGGCCCAGGAGTCGTACGGCCCCACGAGATAGCCGGACCGCTCGGCCAGGCTCGTGGCCCCGGCGGTCATGGGCGCGTCGTCGGCGTCGTAGCCCAGCCACATCCGGTCGATGCCCAGCTCCCGCAGCCGCCGTACGCCCTCGGCGGTGCGCGCCTGCCCCCAGGTGTAGGCGTGGAACGCGCCCACCAGCTTGCCGACCCCGGGATTGCGGGCGATCTTCTCGCGCAGGGTGGTGATGCCACCGTGCCCGGACAGCCAGGCGCGGTAGTCGCGGGCCGCGGCCACCGGCGAGCCGTCGGTCAGCGCGAAGGTCACCTTGTAGTCCTTCGTGTCCTCCTTCGGCGAGAACGCGTGCCGGGCCTCGGTGTGCAGACGGCCGGCCTCGGAGACGAACTTCAGTGTCGTGCCGATGTCGGACTCGGCGATGTAGCTCGCACCGTGCCCTCCCGGCAGGCCGGTGCCCCAGAACGGCATCGTCAGGCCGTCGGCCACACCCGCCTCCGAGCCCGCGAGCCCGCCCCGTTCCGAGTTCCACCACTTGTCGGCGACCGGCACCGACAGGCCCTCACCGCGCGGCACCTGCAGTTCCCGGGTGGCCGGGTCGACGCCGGTCACGGGCCAGCGCAAGGTGGCCTCGCGGTCGGAGTGCACGGACACCGCCAGCCGTCCGTCGCGCGCGGACACCGTGACCGTGAGCCCCTTCGCCGCGTAGCGCCACGTGGCCCGCCCGCCGCGCACCGACACCTTTCCGGCGGAGCCGAGCCTGTCGGCAGCGGGTGCGGAGAGCTGCCAGGCCCGGCCGTCGTCGGCCTGGGCCCGCACGGCCAGGGACGCGGTGTCCACCACCGTGCGGCCTCCCGCGACGGGCACGGTGACCTGCCCCCCGTGCACTTCGACCTGCCGACGATCATCGGTGCCCGTGCCGAACGCGGTGGCCGTGCCGACCACGGCGATCACCGTGAGGGCCCCGCTCACCGCGATGAGCTTCTTCCTGGTCTTCCTGATCTTCCTGGCCTTCATGGTCGGTCACTCTCGCGAGTCGGCATAAGAGACTTGTGAGAGCCCGGCCGCCGGGCCGCGTGCTCAGCCGGGCCCTTGCCCATCCGGGCCGGTGCTCAGCGCGGCTGCGGGCCGCCGGACGGCATCCGTAGCCGGAAGAGCGCGCCGCCGCCGGGCGCGCGCCGCGCGGTGAGGTCGGCGTGGTGGGCGCGGGCGATCTGGCGGGCCATGGCCAGGCCCAGCCCGGAGCCCGGCAGGGCGCGGGCCGTGCGGGCGCGGTAGAAGCGGTCGAACACGTAGGGCAGGTCTTCGTCGGCGATGCCGGGACCGTGGTCGCGGACCTCGACGACCGGATGCCCCGCCACGCGGGTGAGCGTCACTTCCACGGGGCGGCCGGGCGGGCTGAACTTGGCCGCGTTGTCCAGCAGGCTCGACAGCAGACGGGAGAGCCGGGCCGGTACTCCGGCGACCGTGCCGTCGCGTGCGTCCGGGGCGACCCGGAGTCCGAAGGGCACGCCCGGCCAGTGGCCCCGCGCCGCGTGGACCACATGGCTGACGACGGACGCCAGGTCGACCTCCTCGACGAGGGGGTCCGGTTCCTCGTCGCGGGCCAGCTCGATCAGGTCGTTGACCAGGACGGTGACCTCACGCAGCTGCCCGCCGAGCGCGGTGGCCGCCCGCTCGCGCTGAGCCTCCGTCAGACGGTGTGCACGGGCGAGCAGTTCGGCGTTGGTGCGCAGCGCCGTGAGCGGGGTGCGCAGCTCGTGGGAGGCGTCGGCGACCAGCCTGCGCTGTGCGGTCACCGACTTCTCCAGCTCCTCGAGCATGGTGTTGAACGACGCGGCGAGCCGCGTGATCTCGTCCTCGCCATGGGCGCGGTCCGCCGGCAGTTCGATGCGGTGCCGGGCATCGCGCGTGGTGGCGATGCGCTCGGCGGTCGCGGTGAGCCGGGCGACCGGAGCGAGTCCGGTACGGGAGACCCAGAAGCCGAGCCCACCGGCCAGGACCACCCCGGCCGCACCGACGGCGGAGAGCAGTCCTGCGGCCTGCCGTACCCCCTGGTCGACGGTGTCGGCCCGCACGGCCACCTGCACGGCCCGGCCGTCGCCCAGGGGTGTGGTCAGTATCCGGGCGCGGTGACCGGCGAGGCGGATCTCGCTGAGGTACGGGCCGTGCGTGCCGGCCGCGACCTGCCGGGTGGCGGTGGTCACGGGCAGCAGATAGGGCTTGGCCGGATCGTCGCCGGGCCGGGCCGGGACCAGCTGGGTGCAGGCCGGCGCGGCGAGGAACCGGCACTCGCCCTGTACGACGCCCGGGGGTTCGTCGCGGTACTGCTGGGCGGCCAGCCGCGCCGACTGGGTCAGCTGCAGGTCGAGCTGGTGCAGCAGCTGGTGCCGGATCACCAGGAACGCGGCGGCGCACACGCCGATCACGACGACGGCCACGGCGGCCGAAGCCGCGAGAGTCAGCCGGGTGCGCAGCCGGTGCCGGGGCCACCGTCCGTACCGGACCCCGGGAGGCCGGTACGAGTCGCTGTGCCGGTCGGAGTGCTTCGGTCGTCCCGAGTCCGCCTGCCGGTTCGGGGCGCCGTGCCGGTCCGAGTCGGTCTCCTGCCGGTCCGCGTGCTCAGGCCCGTCCATGTGCCCCGGCCGGTTCCTCACGGCAGGTCCAGGCGATAGCCGACGCCGTGCACGGTGTGCACCAGCCGGGGCTCACCCCCGGCTTCCAGCTTGCGCCGCAGATAGCCGACGTACACGGCCAGGGAGTTGGACTCGGGTCCGAAGTCGCAGCCCCACACCCGCTCCTGGATGGTGTCTCTCGGCAGCACCTGCCCGGGGTGCCGCAGCAGCAGCTCCAGCAGCGAGAACTCGGTCCGGCTGAACTCGACGGCACGCGAGCCACGCCGTCCGCTGCGCGTGGCCGGATCGACGACGAGGTCGGCGAAGGACAGTTCCGTCACGGCTGCCGGCTCGGTGGGCGCAGTGCGGCGCAGCAGTGCCCGCAGACGCGCCACCAGCTCGTCCAGGGCGAAGGGCTTGACCAGGTAGTCGTCGGCGCCCGCGTCGAGGCCGTCCACGCGTTCCCGCACCGAGCCCAGGGCCGTCAGCACCAGCACGGGAGTACGGTCGCCCACGGCCCGGAGCCGGCGGCACACCGCCAGCCCGTTCATTCCCGGCAGCATCACGTCGAGCACCATCGCGTCGGGCTCCCAGTCGGCGACGAGGGCCAGCGCCCCGAGTCCGTCCGCGGCCCCGCGCACGGTGTAGCCCTCCACCGCGAGCCCGTCCTCTACGGCGTACCGCACCTCGGGCTCGTCGTCGACGACCAGAATTCTCGGCGCCCTCACCACTTCACCTGCCGCGCTGCTCATGCAGCACAGCCTGCCAAACCTCCTCCGGGACACCGCGCACGGGCCACCGGGCGCACCACGAGGAGCGCCACCCCCGGCCCCGCCCTGTCACCGGCGGCGCTGCCCCCAGGCCATCGCCATGCCGGGCCCCAGCTCGGCGAGCCGGGGCGATGCCAGGTACGCGAGGGCCTCGTCGACGACGGCGGCGTCCACCAGACCGGTGTCCTCCAGAGCGGGGCGCATCCGGCTCCATGTCCCGGCCCAGAATCCGGCGAGCGGGCTGCCCGCGACCAGCGGCGGGCAGAACAGCTCCGCGGCGACCTCGTGCAGGCCCTCCTCCCTCAGGAAGTGCGGATAGGCCGGGACGGCGGAGATGTCGGTTCCGATCGTCGATCGCAGTGCCCGCCACATGGCGTCCATGGTCCGCCGATAGGCGGAGGAGGCGTCCAGGGGGCTCGGCAGCTCCACGGCATCGCCGAGCACCAGCCGGCCTCCCGGTCCGAGCCAGCCCGCGAGCCGTGCGACGAGCCGGCGGCGCTGGGGCAGGTGCATGAGGACGAACCTGGCGTGGATGAGGTCGAAGCCGCCGAGGTCCAGGCCCTCGTCGGCGACGTCGGCGTTCACCACCCGCAGCCGGGGGCCCGCCATGGCGTCCAGTCCGCTGGTGTCCCGGTCGAGGGCGACGACCTCCTCGACACCCGCCTCTTCCAGCAGCCAGCGCGCCACCGTCCCGGTCCCCGCTCCCACTTCCAGACAGCGGCTGCCCGGGCCCGCGCCGAGAGCCCGCAGCCGGCGTGTGGTCATGGGGTCGAAGGCCAGCGCGGCGGCGTCGAGCCGCGCGGCTTCCCCCGGGCGGTCCGGCTCGAAGAGGTCTTCTCCGTAGCGCCCGTCCCCGGCGTCCCCGGCAGCCCGGGTGTCCCCGGCATCCCCGGCGCCCCGGCCGCCCGCGTCGTCGTCCCCGGTGTCCGCGCCGTCCGGCGAAGGCGACGGCGACCCGTTCACGACCACACCTGTCGTGCCGGTCCCCGGGCGGGCTGTGGCCGACCGGCCGGGTGGCACCCGCCCGGCCGAGGCCGGCACATGGCTCGCAGGAGCTTCATGTCCCGAACATAGGCCCACCGAACGCCGCTTGCCCGCCGCAGCTCCGCTGCTCGGCGAGTCCCAGCCGAATGGCGCAGCCGGACATCAGCGGCCCCGGACCCGCCAACGGCCTTGCGGGGTAAGGCGAACGGTGTGCGACACTCGTTGATCGCCAACATCCACCGGTCAACGACGCGCGACGGAGCCCGCCATGACGCCTGGCACCTCGATACCCCGGCAGATCGACACGAGCACGGCCCACCCGGCCCGCGTCTACGACTGGCTGCTCGGCGGCAAGGACAACTATCCCGTCGACGAGGCGGTGGGGGACAGACTTCCCCCGCAAGCCCGTGACGCCGCGCGACAGAACCGGGCGTTCATGAACCGCGCGGTCGCCTGGCTCGCCGGACAGGGCATCGACCAGTTCCTCGACATCGGCACCGGCATTCCCACCGAGCCGAACCTCCACCAGATCGTCCAGCACATCGTGCCGACGGCACGCGTCGTCTACACGGACAACGACCCGATCGTCCTGCGGCACGCGGAGGCCCTGCTCGTGGGCCGCCCGGAGGGTGTCACGGACTATGTGGAGGCCGATGTCCGGGACCCGGCCGCGATCATGGGGCACGCGCGCCAGATCCTCGACTTCAGCCGGCCCGTCGCGCTGTCCCTGATCGCGCTGATGCACTTTCTCGGCGACGACCAGAACCCCCATGCTCTGGTGCGCGAGATGCTGGCCGAACTGCCCCCCGGCAGTCACCTCGTGCTGTCGCACGCAGCGTCCGACATCCTCCCCGAACTCGCGGAACAGGTCACGGCCGAGTACGCCAAGGGCGGCATACGGCTGGGATTCCGGACGCGCGCCGGTGTCCTGCGCTTCTTCGAGGGCCTGGATCTGGTGGAGCCCGGGCTGGTGACCGCCCCGGAGTGGTTCAAGGGGACCCCGGCTCCCGCCCCGGAGGAGAGCGGCATCTACGTAGGCGTCGCGCGCGTCCGCTGATCCCACGCCCCTGCATCACGCGTGCGGCCCTGACGCCGCCGGTACAGCCGCGACGCCACCGCACCACCGGTACGGGCCGGCGGGGGGCCGCTCAGCCGGCGCCGAGCGCGGTGAGGAGCCGTACGCACCGGGCCGTCATCTCGGCCGCGCTCTGCTCGGGGTGGTCGGACCACCAGCGCATGACGGCGGTCACGGTGTACTGCCAGACGTGATTGAGCAGTTGGTGGTCGAGCGGGTCGTCGTGCCCGGCACGGCTGAGGAGCCCGGCGGCGCCCGCGGCGCCCATGGCGGCGAGCCGCCCGCGGTAGAGATGCACGGCCTCGCGCAGCTCTCCGGTCGGCGGGAGAGCCGGGTCGTAGAGGACGGACCAGGCGTGCCGGCACCGCTCGACCGTCGTGAAGATCGCCCCGAGGGTGTCCAGCGCGTGGTCCGTCGAGCCGCTGCGGGACCGGGCGGCGGCCACGGCGTCCACCAGTAGCCCGCCGACCCGGTGGACGCAGGCCAGGTACAGGCCGTCCTTGGAGTCGAAGTAGCTGTACACCAGCGGTTTCGAGATGCCCGCGCGCCCCGCGACCGCGGCGACGGAGACTCCCGCGTACCCGTGTCTGCCGAACTCCTCCACGCCCATGTCGACGATCTGTCGCTCCCGGTCCGCCCGGGAGACGCCCTTGGTTCCGGCCTTGCCCATGAGGGCCACTCTAGCCCACCATGTGACCTAGAGGTAATTTACCCATGGGTCAATTGAAGGGGCGCGCCATCGTGACGCGATCGTGGTGGGGATGGGGAAACATCGAGGACGCGGTGTCCGGTGCCGAACTCCGCACGCTGCTGGCCCGGGTGCGAGCGCTGACACCGGGCGACCTCACCGAGCACGAGCCGCCGGACATCGCCTCGCTCGGCCTGCGAGAGCCCCGGGTGTCCGCACCCGCCGCGCTCGCCGGGCTGTGCTCCGCCGAGCCGGCCGACCGCGCCGCGCACGCGCACGGCAAGGCGTTCCGGGACGTGGTGCGCAACCTGCACGGGGATCTGCGCCACGTACCTGACCTCGTCGCCCGGCCCCGCGACGAGCGTGACGTGACCGACCTCCTCGACTGGTGCTCGGGCGAGGGGATCGCCGTCGTCCCGTTCGGCGGCGGCAGTTCGGTGGTCGGCGGCGTGGAGCCGCGCTTCGACGGTCACCCGGCCGTGGTCACCCTCGATCTCGAGCGCCTGGACCGGGTGCTGGAGATCGACCGGACGAGCCGGGCCGCGCGCATCCAGGCCGGCGTGTTCGGTCCGCATCTGGAGGACCAGTTGCGTCCCCACGGGCTGACCCTGCGGCACTTTCCGCAGTCGTTCGAGTTCTCCACGCTGGGCGGCTGGCTCGCCACGCGCGCCGGCGGCCACTACGCGACGCTGTACACGCACATCGACGACATGGTCGAGTCGATGCGGGTGGTCACGCCGAGCGGGGTCAGCGCGTCGCGGCGGCTGCCGGGCTCCGGCGCGGGCCCGTCGCCCGACCGGCTCTTCCTGGGCAGTGAGGGAACGCTGGGCGTCATCACGGAGGCGTGGATGCGGTTGCAGGAACGCCCCCGCTGGCGTGCCAAGGCGTCGGTGCGGTTCGACGACTACCCGGCGGCGGTCGCGGCCACCCGGGCCATCGCGCAGAGCGGGCTGCACCCGGCGAACTGCCGCCTGCTCGACGCGGCCGAGTCGCTGATCAACGCGGGTGTGAGCGTGGGCGGCGGCGTACTCGTCCTCGCCTTCGAATCGGCGGACCACCCGGTTCGCCGGAGCCTGGAGCGGGCCGTGGAACTCTGCCGCGACCACGGCGGAGAGCCGCTCGCCGATCCCCCCGGCGGATCGGGCGGTGACGCGGGCGAGGAGGCCGCCGGGACGTGCGGCGAGAATTCCGCGCGGGACTCCGGCGGGGGCGCGTCCGGTGGGTCGGCCGCGGAGACCTGGCGCTCGTCGTTCCTGCGGATGCCCTACCAGCGGGACGCGCTGGCCCGTCACTCGATGATCGCCGAGACGTTCGAGACCGCCTGCACCTGGGACCGGTTCGACGCGCTGCACCGGGCGGTCACCGAGGCGGCGCGGCAAGCCATGCGCGAGGTCACCGGCGCCGGGGTGGTCACCTGCCGGTTCACCCACGTCTACCCGGACGGCCCGGCACCGTACTTCGGCGTGTACGCACCCGGCCGCTGGGGCAGCACCGTGTCCCAGTGGGACCACATCAAGGCCGCGGTGTCCGAGGCGATCGAGGCGCACGGTGGGACCATCACCCATCACCATGCGGTCGGGCGCGATCACCGCCCCTGGTACGACCGCCAGCGCCCCGACCCCTTCGCCACCGCGCTGTCCGCCGCGAAGGCGGCCCTGGACCCGGCCGGCGTCCTCAACCCCGGAGTGCTCCTGCCTGCGCCGTAGCCCGCCGGAGGCCGGCACCGGGCCGCCGACGGGGTGGTGCGGGGCGCCGACCGGACGAAGCATGGGTGAGGACTGGAGTCGATCCCGGCCGGTGACGCACCGGGCAGGATCACGAAAGAGCACCGCCCCCCACATTCTGGATTTCCGACGTGGGGGGCGGCCCTCTCGTCCACTTCCGGGTGCCCCGGATCACCAGCCCTTGTTCACGGCCCGCCAGTGCCTGCCCGGCTTGCACTTGATGTCGAGCCACGTCGAGGGACTCGGCAGCAGGTTCACGTTCCGACTGGTCCCAAAATGATCGGAGTTGTAGAACGGAAGAGCCACGGACTGGAGTTGGTACCAGCTGGACTCGTCGCCGAACTGCCAGTCGTACACGTAAAGATTGACGTTGTAGTTCCACAAGGCATTGTGATAAACCCCCACTTGCTGCCAGTCACCCGTGCAGGTGCCAGACGGATCCTCTGCATGGGCGCTCACGGAGCCGGCCCCGAGTGCGGCGACAGCCATTGCGGCTGTAGTGACCGCCGCGCGAATCCTGCGTCCTGTAGACATTGTTTCCCTTTCCTGCAGAACCGATTCCCCGTGGGCGGGGAGCGTGCGTCGTATGTTTCCGAAAGTCGGTCCCCCCACGTGTGAGCTGTACGTCGGCGGAATCGTCACCCAGTCGTGCGCGACGGCTCTGGTCTCCCCGTCTACCGTCAGCGCCGTGAACGTGTCGAGCTCGCCCTCCATACAGAAAGGAGCGCCTGCCGAGAAGTAATCGAAGCGACCCGACGATCACTGAGGAAGAACATATTCTTCTCTTTCCCTCGGGGGGGAGTTCGGCTCCAAAATACCCAGAGGTGGCGGACGAGCGAGAGTACTCGTTACTCCCTTTTCGCTGAAGCCGACGACCTGAAGGTGGCCCGGCAGCGACGGAGGACGTGAAACGCCGCCAGGTCCTTCCTGCCGGGGCGTGCCCCCGGGGAGGCCCGTGCCGCCGCTGTCGGCGGCGGCAACTATGCTCCCGCGCATGAGCGGAGCGGGCAGCGACAGCGGCAGACGGGTGGTCGACGGACGGTTCGAGCTGGAGAAACGGCTCGGCGGCGGCGGCATGGGCATGGTGTGGCTGGCCCGCGACCTGGTGCTGCACCGCAGCGTGGCCGTCAAGGAGGTACGGCCCCCCGATCCGGACCTCGCCGAGTACGATCCGCCGGCCGCGCAGTTGCTGCGCGAACGGGTGCTGCGGGAGGCCCGCGCCCTCGCGCGGGTGGACCACCCCAACGTGGTGACGATCCACCACATCGTGGACGGCGGACCGGGAAGCTATCCCTGGATCGTCATGGAACTCGTCACCGGCGGTTCCCTGGCCGACCGTCTCGCCCAGCGGCCCATGGAACCCGGGGAGGCGGCGCTGCTCGGGCGCGAGGTGCTGGCCGCGCTGCGCGCGGCGCATGCCGCCGGTATCCAGCACCGTGACGTCAAGCCGGCCAACGTGCTGCTGCGGCCCGACGGCCGCCCGGTGCTCACCGACTTCGGCATCGCGGCGATCCGTGAGTCGACCTCCCTCACCGCCACGGGTTCGGTCATCGGCACACCGGACTACATGGCGCCGGAGCGGGTCTCGGGCCATGACGGCGGCCCCGCATCCGACCTGTGGTCACTGGCGATGATGCTGTACGCCGCCGTGGAGGATCACCATCCGCTGCGCAGGGGCTCGACGCTGGCGACGCTCGCCGCCGTCCTCAGCGAAGAGATCCCGCGACCGGTCCGGGCCGGCGCACTCACGGAGGTCCTGGTCCGGGTGCTCGTCCGCGATCCCGCGGCACGGCCCGACGCCGCGGAGCTGGACCGGATGCTGGACGCCGCGGCCCGCGCGACGGAACCGCCCACGTCCTACGCCCTCCAACCCCCGTCCACCGCACCGGCCTTCGGCCCCTGGCAGGCAACGCCCGCCGCCGCGGCCCCTGCCGATTCGGGGACGGGGATGCCCGCGGTACCGACGTCCGGCCCCTGGACGGGACCGTCCGCCGCGACACCTGCCGGTTCCGGGACGGGGACGCTCCCGGGCCCGTACGACGCCCGGCCCGCGTACACCGTGCCGTCCGGGCCCGGGGGCGCGCGTCCTTCCTCCACGGGCACGAGCACGAGCGTGGCCGTACGGCCTCGACGCTCTCCGCGCTGGCCGCTGGTGGGCCTGCCCGTCGTGGGAGTGGCTCTCGCCGGCGGCCTCATAGCGAACCAGTGGCCGGACGGCGGCACCCGCGCCTCCGGTGCCCCCGAGCCCTCCGGCTCCACCGCGTCGACCGTGCGCACACCGGCGCAGGGCGCTCACGACGGCTCCGCCACGCCGGCGCAGGGCGGTCACGACGGCTCCGCCACGCCGGCGGAGAACGACACGACCGGCAGGACGGACCTGCTGACCCCGGCCGGGATCCGCACCGCCGTCGCGGCCCTCACGAAGCAGACCGGCCGGGACCGGTTCGGAAGCCTGACGGTGTATCCGGACTACGTCTCCGCCGAACTGATGGTGAAGGGCAGCGACACCAAGTACGACACGTTCACCTACCGGGCCGGGCAGGGCGTGGAGAAGGGCATCATCCGCGGGTCGCTGATCAACACGACCCCGGTCACCCTGGACGGCTTCCACTGGGACGCGGTGCCGGCGCTGCTGCGCGAGGGCGGGAAGAAGCTCAAGGTCGACCATGTGACCACCCGCTACCTGGTGCTGAACCCGCCGGACACGGTCTTCGACACCCCCGCCGGGATGTCCGTGTACCTGAGCAACGCCTACAGCCAGAGCGGCTACCTGCAGGCGGACCCCGAGGGCAGGGTACTCAAGGTCATGCCCTACGACGGCTGAGCGAACGCCTCCCGCCGGACGGCGGGCACCGGTCAGTCGAGGAGCAGGGGATCGGGCAGGGAAGCCGACCGGTGCATGGTCAGAAGGCTGTGCACGACTCCCGAGAGCCCCGACATGAGGCTGGGGGAGAAGGCCTCGCGGGCCAGGCCGCCGACCGGGCCGCGCTCCTCCAGCCCGCTGAGGATCTCCGCGTCGAGATCGTCGGGGTCACCGAAACCCATCGACGTGAGGAACCGCCACAGACCCAGGTCGCCGTGGCACAGCGTGTGGCTCCAGCCGAAGCCCTCGGCGGCACAGGCCCGGGCGGCTCTGCGGGCCATGTCGAGATGGGCCGGATCGCCCGCGCGCCGGTACAGGTCGAGCATGCCGACGCCGACCCCGGCGCTGCCGTGGCACCAGCTGGTGAAGAAGTCCTCCTCGGCGCCGACGCGTACGTCGAGCCAGTTGCCCTGGCCGGGCCGCCACAGGGACTCCTGGAAGGCGAAGGCCCGTTCGGCGAGGTGGTGCCAGTCGCGCCGGTCCGCCGCGGTACCCGCCTCGCTCATCGCGAGCCGGGCCAGTGCCCAGCCGACGCCGGTGGCGCCGTGCGCGAAACCGCCGATGCCCTCCGGGTTGAGCCGGGTCGTCCAGCGGGCCCCGGCGGAGTCGACGCCGGCCAGCCGCGCCAGCCGGCGGCCGATGTGCGCGGCCGCGGCCAGCCAGCGCTCCTGCCCGGTCGCCTCGGCCAGACCGAGCAGCGGGACGATGCCGCCGGCCGCGCCGTTGAGCAGGTCCACCTCGATGTCGTCGTCGACGAGGCGCCCTTCGAGCAGCGCGGCCCGTTCGGCCGCCCGCGCGAGCGGCCACTCCTCGCCGAGCACCCGGTGCAACGCCAGCCACGTCCACACCTGTGATGCGGCACCGCTGAAGGCACCGGCCGACGGCGTGGGTGTCCGCTCCTCGGTGCCGATCAGGACGCGCAGCGCGCCCTCGAAGGTCTCCGGGACACCCGGAACCTCGTCCGCCCGTCCCGCCCGGACCTCGCTCAGGTACTCCGCGAGGGCCAGGGCCACTCCGCCCTGCCCCGTGTAGAGATCGGCGGGCAGCACCCTGATGGACCAGCCCGCCGGCGTGAAGACCGGGCTGATCCAGGTGACCGTGCCGTCCGCGCCGCGCACCGCCCCGTCGCACAGCCGGCGCACCATCAGCGCCGCCAGCCGCCGCCGGCGTCGCTCCCGGTCCCGGGCGTGCGGCCGTTCCGCGGCGGCCTGCACCCGCGCGGGCAGCGAACGCTCGTTCAGGTACGCGCCCACCAGGGCGTCCTGGATCACCGACTCCTCAAGCGTGAAGTCGGCGGTGGACCAGTCCTCGACCGTGTTCCGCACGGCGGCGGCGTCCACGGTGAAGCCGAACATCGGCACGTCACCGGCCAGCAGGTCGGCGATCTCGCCGTCGATGGCGGCGCGGTCCGTCGGTGCGCCCGGCAGCACGTCCGCGTTGCGGCGCAGGATGTCCCGGGCCCGCTCCACGGCGGCGGCCTCGTCGTGCAGCGACGCGGGGTGCCACAGCATCCGGCCGATGTCGACGTAGGCCTGGGTCGGCCGCAGGATCCGGCGCGCCCGGGCCCCCTCGAAGCGGCGCAGCAGGCGGCACGGGTCCACTTCGGGCCGGCGCAGATGGGCGGTCATCTCGCGGAAACCGGCCAGGATCCGGTCCCAGTACACGCTCAGCACCGGGGTCGGACTGGGATGGTTGACCGCGGTCGGCATCGCCACCATGTCCACCTCGAAGCGGGCCGCCGCGGTGCCGCCGTCCGCGATCACCGGGTTGGGGATCAGCGGCTGCTGGCCGGGCAGCGCCCCCACACCGGAGATGTCCACCCCGCCCAGGGCGAACCCGGTGCCGCGCACGGGCAGCAGACCGGTGCGCAGCACCGTCCGGCGGATGGCCGCGGCCGCCACGTCCACCGCGTCGCCCCGGCCGCTGGGCGGGAACGGGGCGGGGGCGTCGAAGAGCGTCTCGGCGTCCACGATCACCGGCACCGGGCCGGCCGCGACCATGTTCTCGGCGTGCATGTCGGTACCGCCGGTGAAGCGGAGTACGGCCAGCCAGTGTCCCATGTTGCGGTAGAAGGCGGCGAGTTCGGCGTTGCCCGCGCAGTAGCGGTGTGCGACGAACTCGGCCCAGCCGTAGCCGTCGCGTGCCACGGTGCGGGGCACCCGGATGCGTGCCTCCGGCGCCGGGGCACCGGGCAGATCCGTGAACACCTCGTCCAGGAGGGCGCCGAGAGCGACGTCCGCCTCCGACGGACGTGGCTTGTACATGACGGTCCCGCCGGTGAGGTCCACGCGGCTGACGGTCTGGCCGCCCCGGTGGCTGTCGCCCGCCCCGAACGCCACGGCACGGATCCGGCCCGCGGGCGCTTCCAGCAGTGGTGCCAGCAGTGCGCGGTCGGTGGCGAGCCGCTCCGCGAGATCGACCGTGGCCGCCACGGACATCCGGGCCACCGTGGCGATCCGCGGACCGGCGGCGGGGTAACGGCCGGCCAGCTTGTCGAGATAGCCCTCGGCACCGGCCTGTTCGATGAAGGCGGCCCAGGTCCCGGTGTCCGGCTCCGCCGCGGGCCGGGCGGGCCGCGGACCGGCGCCCCGGGCCATGCGCAGTGCGTGCAGTTCCACCAGGAAGAGCCGGGAGAGCTTGGCGTGCAGCGACCTGAGCAGTGCGGTGTGGCCCGCCTCCAGCAGCACGTCCCGCTCCTCGCGGTCCAGAGCGTCCACGGCCGTCAGCCGCCGGGCCAGGTCCTCCCGCCACGGGCGCGCGACGGCGCGTACAGGACCGGCGAACCACTCCGCCTGCTGTGCACCGTCAGGTGCGGATCCGCTCACCCTCCACCCTTTCTGCTCGTCGGCGCGGCATCGCCCGGTCGGGCGCGCCGTCGGAACGCGGAGCACGGCACGTACAGCGCATGGCCCCGTACCCGGATGCCCGGGACGGCCCCGCGGCGGCCGGCACGGTGCTCCGGGAACCCGCCGGTGCCGTGGACGACCAGCGGCACCGGCAGGACAGCGAGAGGTCAGCAGCACCAACTGCCGTGCGAACCGCTCGGGCTGGAGCAGAAGCCGTACAGGGAGTCGCTCGGGTCGGTCAGCGCGGCCTCCGCGGCGGCGCCGCCGACGTACAGCGGACCGGCGGGGTTGAGCTGGCCGTACGCGCTCTCCGCGCCGGACAGCCAGGCTTCGAGTACGGCGGCGGTGTGGACGGTGGTCTGAGACATCGGTGGCCTCCGAGGTCGCGAATGGGGGCGGATTGCCCAGCCCGAGTATCGCGGCGTCCGACGCCCCGTCAGCTCACTTATCCAGCCAGAGTGTTCGGCTACGCAGGGTAGATGTGTCCGGCCCGGCGCCCCCGTGACAGCGATCGGAAAGACATCTCACCGGCCCCGACACACCGGCGCCCCGTCACACGGCCGCCCCGTCACGCGGCCGCCCCGTCACGCGGCCCTCCCGTCACGCGGCCGCCCCGTAACACGGCCGCCCCGTCACCCCGCCGCCCCGACACGCGGCCGCCCCGACACGCGGGTCGGCCGAGTACCGGGTCGGCCACCCCTGCACTCGTCACGGCCGGCCGGGCACCCTGCCGGCCACGGCGCCGGCTGCTCCGAACGAGTGCCGGCGCCGCCGGACAGCGGACCGGTCCGGCGGCGGCCCGACTCGCGAGGTGTACCCGTACCGCCGACGATGAGGACAAGATCTCTCCCAGGCAAGGACGACCGCATGCCCTCCCTTCGCCGAAACGGACGTCACGGCGTCCGCCGCCCCTGGGCCCTGGCTTCGATCACCGTGACCTGTTGCTGCCTCGCGGCCGCGCTCACCGGATGCGGCGACGGCGGAGGTGGCACCGGCTCCGCGCCCAGCGCCACGCCCACCGCCCCGGACACGGCCTCCTTCAGCGGAACTCTGCCCTCGGCCCTGGCCTCCTCCGCGTCCTCCGCCGTCGCCTCCGCCCGCGCGTCGGCCTCGGCGGCCGCCTCCTCGGCCTCGGCGCGCGCCTCCGAGTTCGAGGCGTCGGTGTCGGCCGAGTCCGCCCGCAGGACCGCGGCGGCCGAGAAGGAACTCAAGAGCGTCAAGGGCCGAGGCAACGCCGTGTCCGAGGTGAGCATGACCGGCATGCCCAAGGCGCAGACCGGGGGACTGCTCGCCGTCCTGGTCACCATCACCAACAAGACCGACCGCAAGGCGTCCTACGCCGTGCAGGTCGACTTCGAGGACGCGGACCACCACGTCGTCGAGACCAGGTACACCGGCGCGGAGAACCTGGAGCCGGGGAAGAAGGAACAGCCGGTCGTCTTCAGTCACCAGCCGCCCGACGCCCGGCTCACGCCCCGCCTGGCCAAGGCGCAGCGCTACTGAGTCCGGCCGGACCGGTCTCCGGCGGCCCGCTCGGCGGAGACCGTGCACCGGGCGGCGGCCAGCTGTGCGGCGGCGCCGTCCAGCAGTGTGTCGAGGACGACCGGGTACGCACTGTGCGGCATGCGGGCCGCCAGCAGACGGGCGGTCGCGGCGATGTGCGGGTAGGACTCCGCGGGGAGCCGGGCATACGTGGAGGTCCACATCTCCTCGTCCGCCGCGCGCGCCTCGTGCGTCAGGGCCAGCGCTCCGGCATCCAGCGCCGCGAAGGCCAGGCTCAGGTCGATGAAGGCGTGGTAGACGCGGACCGCCGCCTTGTCCGGGAAGCCCGCGGAGCGCAGGATGCCGAGGATCGTCTCGTCGACCGCGATCTCCCGGGGCCGGCCGGTCACCCGGCTGGCGGTCAGTGCGGCGGCATGCGGATGTGCGAGGTACGAGGAGTGGATGGCGAGCCCGAGTGCCCGCAGATCGGCCCGCCACTCACCCGTGGCCGACCAGCTGTCCAGTGCCCGTCCCATCAGCTCCTCGCCGATGGCCCGGGTCAGGTCGTCCATACCGGCGAAGTAGCGGTAGAGGGTGCTCGGGTCGGCGCCGAGAGCGGTGCCCAGCCGGCGCGCGGTCAGACCGGTGCTGCCGTGCTCGTGCAGCACCCGCAGCGCCGTGCGCACGATGAGCGTCTCGGACAGCACGGTGCCCTGCCGGGTGGGCCGGCGCCTGCGCCGCGCCGGCTCGGGCACCACCTGCTTGGCCATGCGAACCACTCCTTCTCGGCGCCGTGCCGACGAGCCTTATGCCAACGCCATTGACTTTACCTTGCGCGGTCCCGTTGCATCAGGTCATCCGCAGAGGTCATCCGCACAGGCGTATGCCGCGGAAGAAAGGTGTCTGACATGCGAGTACTCCTCGTGGGCGCGGGCGGCGTCGGGACGGCCGTCACCCGGATCGCGGCCCGCCGCGACTTCCTGACCCACATGGTCGTGGCCGACTACGACCTCTCCCGGGCGGAGGCGGCCGTCGCCGCGCTGAAGGAGCACGGCGACCGGTTCAGCGCACGGCGCCTGGACGCCTCGGACGAGGACGCCGTACGCCGGCTGCTCGCCGAGGAACGCTGCGACGTGCTGCTCAACGCGACCGACCCGCGGTTCGTGATGCATCTGTTCCGGGCGGCGCTCGCGGCGGGTGCGCACTATGTGGACATGGCGATGTCCCTGTCCGCCCCGCACGCCGAGCGCCCGTACGAGGAGTGCGGCGTCAAGCTCGGCGACGGCCAGTTCGAGCTGGCCGGACGCTGGGCGGACTCGGACCGGCTGGCCCTGGTCGGCATGGGCGTGGAGCCCGGCCTGTCCGACGTCTTCGCCCGGTACGCCGCCGACGAACTCTTCGACGACGTCGAGGAGATAGGCGTCCGCGACGGAGCCGACCTGACCGTGGAGGGCTACGACTTCGCGCCGTCCTTCAGCATCTGGACCACGATCGAGGAGTGCCTGAACCCCCCGGTGGTCTACGAGAAGGACCGCGGCTGGTTCACCACGGCGCCGTTCAGCGAGCCGGAGGTCTTCGACTTCCCGGAGGGCATCGGCCCGGTCGAGTGCGTGAACGTCGAGCACGAGGAGGTGCTGCTGATCCCACGCTGGGTGGACGCACGCCGGGTGACCTTCAAGTACGGCCTGGGCGACGACTTCATCGCCAAGCTGAAGACGCTGCACGAGCTGGGGCTGGACTCCACCGCGAAGGTCACCGTCCCGGGCGAGGACGGGCCGGTGCGGGTGTCCCCGCGCGACGTGGTCGCCGCCTGCCTGCCCGACCCCGCCACCCTGGGCGACCGGATGACCGGCAAGACCTGCGCGGGCACCTGGGTGAAGGGCACGAAGGACGGCGCACCGCGCGAGGTGTACCTGTACCACGTGGTCGACAACCAGTGGTCGATGCGCGAGTACGGCTGCCAGGCCGTGGTCTGGCAGACCGCCGTCAACCCGGTCGTCGCCCTCGAACTCCTCGCCACCGGCGTCTGGACGGGCCGGGGAGTCCTCGGCCCCGAGGCCCTGGAACCCCGCCCCTTCCTCGACCTCCTGACGGAGTACGGCTCTCCCTGGGGCCTGCGCGAGGAGCGCTGACCCCGGTCGGCCGACCCGGAGAACCGGGGTGCAGCTTGCCCGGTCCGCCCGACCGGGAACCCTGGTCGGGCGGACGGGCGCGGTCAAGGAGACTGATCACCGGTCCGTCGCGAGGATCCCCCGTGGGTCGAAGGTGACTCGGATCCTGGTGATTCTCCCGTCCTGAACATGGCTCCAGTTCGCCGTAGGGGTGGGCGGTGCGCCGGCGGTGTGCAGGTCGAACCACGTGATCACGTCGGTTTCGTTCGCCACCCGGGCATGCACTTCGATCCGTTCCAGGATCTGACCCAGTCCGCGCAGGCCGCCAAGGCACTCCTCCACCCCAGAGGCCCGGCCGAGCGTGCCGACGAAGTCGACGTCGTCGGCCAGGAGCCCGCGCAGGGTGTCGAAGTCGCCTGCCTGCCAGGCGGTGAAGTACTTCTCGGAAATCTGTGCAGGAGTCGTCATACGGCCATGGTCGCGAAGGCTCGGCCATCCGTCTAACAGATGATTCAGATACTCGGTATCATCATTGGTTATGGAAGTACATCAGCTGCGCTACCTCGCTGCGGTGGTGGACGAGGGCACGTTCACAGCGGCGGCGGCACGGCTGCACGTCAGCCAGTCGGGCATCAGCACGCAGGTGGGCAAGCTCGAACGGGAGCTGGGGCAGCAGCTCCTGGAGCGCTCGGGACGCCATATCCGGCTGACGGCCGCGGGGGAAGCGGTGTTGCCGCTCGCCCGCGAGGCTCTGGAGACGCTCGACGGCATCGAGCACACGGCGGCCGAGTTCGCGCAGGCCACCCGGGGCCGCGTCCGCCTGGGCATGATCATGGGCTGTTCGATTCCCGGCTTCCTGGATGCCGTGGCCGGGATCGGGGCGACGCACCCGGGCATCGTCGTGAGTCTGCACGAGAACGACTCGCGGGCGCTGCAGTCTCAGGTACTCGCCCGCTCGCTCGACCTGGCCCTGGTCGCGTTCGCCGGGCAGACCGAGCCCGGGTTGGACATCAGCGTGATCGTCGACGAACCGATCGCCGTGGTCGTACCCGATGGCCACCGGCTGAACCGGGCCTCCGTGCGGCTCACCGACGTGCAAGCGGAGAAGGTCCTCTGCCTGCCGCACGGTACCGGCATCCGGGAGGCGTATGAGCGCTCGTGCCTTCAGGCGGGAGTCGAACCGCGTGTGGACATCGACGCCAGTTCACCCCAGACCCTGATCGGGCTTGCCCGGCGAGGGGCCGGAGTCGCCGTCCTGAGCCCGTCCTCGGGAGCCGGCGAGGGCCTTCACAGCGTACCCATCACAGACGCCGCGACGCGCGCCTGCCTCGGCCTGGCCATCCGGCCAGACCAGCGCTCCCCGGCTGCCCGGCTCATGCTGGCGAGGCTACGCGTGGCATTCGCACCCGCGGCCTAGTGGGTGCGAATGCCACGCGTAGCCTCCGTGAGGCCAGACGACGCCTCTTCCGGTACTCGCTCACGCACGCCGCCGGACGGGGGCGAGGGCGGGGGAGCCGGCGGACCTCGGGGAGCACCGGTCAGACGAAGGCGCTCTCGCCGGTGATCGACTTTCCGACGATCAGCGTGTTCATCTCCCGGGTCCCCTCGAAGGAATAGATCGCCTCCGCGTCGGCGAAGAAGCGGGCGACGTCGTAGTCCAGGACGATGCCGTTGCCCCCGAATATCTCGCGGGCCCAGGCCACGACCTCGCGCATACGGCCGGTGACATGGGCCTTGGCCAGGGACGAGTGTTCGTCACGGAACACCCCCGCGTCCTGCAGCCGGGCGAGCTGGAGCAGCATGCCCCAGCTCGACGTGATGTTCCCCAGGCTCTTCACCAGCAGGTCCTGCACGAGCTGGAACCCCGCGAGCGGCCGGCCGAACTGCTGCCTCTCCGTGGCGTAGCGCAGCGCCAGTTCGTACGCGCCGATCATGACACCGAGGGCCTGCCAGGCCACACCGCTGCGCGTGGCGCGCAGGATCTCGGCGACCTCACGGAAGGAGGACACGTTCTGCAGCCGGTCGGCCTCCGGCACCCGGACGCCGTCGAGGGTGACGTCCGCGTTCTCGACGATGCGCAGCGAGGTCTTGTGGGCGATCTTCTCTGCCTTGAACCCCGGTGTGCCCTTGCCCACGACGAAACCCTTGACCTGGTCGTCGGCGACGTCGCGTGCCCACACGACGACATGGTCGGCGAACGTCGCGTTGCCGATCCAGCGCTTGGCGCCGTCGAGCACCCACGCGTCACCGTCACGCCGGGCCGTCGTACGCATACCGGCAGCGATGTCGGAACCGTCCAGCGGCTCCGTGAGGGCGAACGCCCCGACGGTGTCCATGCTCGCCATACCCGGCAGCCAGCGGTCGCGCTGGGCCTGGTCGCCTCCGACCTGGATGGCGTACATGGCGAGTCCGTTGTGGACGCCGAAGAAGGTGGCGACGGAGGCGTCGACGCGGCTCATCTCCATGGCCATCATCCCCGACAGCAAGTGGCTCGCGGCGGGGCCGGGTTCGCCGTAGCCCTCGTACGGCAGCCCGACCAGCCCGCTCTCCCGGAAGCGGGTGATCAGTTCCGCCGGGAACGTGCCCTCGGCCCAGTGCTCGGCCACCAGGGGCTGGACCTCTTCGCGCATGAACGTCCGGGTCCTGTGCAGGACCTTGCGCTCCTCCTCGGTGAGGGCTGCCTCGAAGTCGTAGAAATCCGCGGCGTTCTGGTGTTCCGTCAGCGCAGTCATGGGGCCCTTCTTCCACGTCCGCGCGGTGCGATGCGTGGGGGAGGGCTGAACCGCGGTGTGACGTTGCCCGCCGTCGGGACGGGCTCCACGCCGGACCTCCGGCCATCGCAAGCCCGGACTGCGCAATCCAAACCTGCACATGCGAGTACCCGGAGCGCCTCCAGGCGACCCTCTACCTGGAGCGCCTCCAGGGGCACAGGGGTACTTCGCGCTCGCTTCACCCGTTCGGCACTTCGGCCACACGGCCCACAAGACAGGTGGGAAAGGCTCGACGCGGCGAAAATGGCGGGTGGCTGCATTTGGTATCAGCAATAGAGGCGGTTGTGCCTGGTACAGTCGCCTGCGTGGGACTTTGGCTGCTCAACAACCTGAACACTGCCAGCCTCGCGATTCTCATCGTTGGAGGCGTTGTTGTTCTGTCGCTCGCCGCCTGCCTTGTGGCGCGCCGTGTGTTTCCCGCGTTGATCAACGGGGTCACCAATGATGTGTCCCGCACGGTACTTGAGCTGTTCGGAGCCATCTACGGAATCGTCCTTGCCTTCGTCATCGTGACCTTGTGGACCGAACTCGAGCAAGTGCAGGCGGTGGTGACTTCGGAGGCCACGGATCTCGCCGTGATTTCCCGCAACGCGCATTCGTTTCCAGGTGATGTGCAGAAAAAACTGGACGGCGCGATCGGGGGCTACGTCCACGCAGTCGTAGAACAGGCATGGCCGCTGATGCGCGACGGGAAAAACAGCCTCAGCGCGACATCGGGCAAGTTGGAGGCACTGTATGGAGTCCTTCAGGATTATGATCCGAAAAGCAATTCCGAACAGGCTTTCTACAGCGAGTCGGTGGAGCGGCTGAACGATGTGACCGCACAGCGCAGAACCCGCATTCTGGCCGCGACACAACAACTGCCCATCCTCCTGCAGGTCCTCACCTACGGGGGAGCGCTGGTCGTCATGCTGGTCACCTTGCTCTACGGGGTGGAGAACGCCAAGGTGCAGCTCCTCTTCGTGGGGTCGATCGCGTTGCTGGTAGGCCTGAGCCTCACCCTCGTCCTCGTCCTCGACCACCCCTTCGCCGGCGAAGTGAGCGCGAGTCCGCATCCGTTCATGGAGGGCCAGCTGAGGAAATACTGGAGCAGGTGACGCGGCCGAGCGCACGATCGCGCCGCCACCCCTGAGCGGCGCAACACCCACCCGCATGCGTCCGGTGGCCGGCCGGGCGGTACGACCGCCGCACCGTCAGTGCGAACAGCGCCGATCGGTCGCCGGCCGGGGGGTCGGCCGGCCGACGCTTGTGGTCACACCTCGACCGAGCGGGTGCCTTCCGGCGCGCCGGACCGTGTCTCCCCGGCCGCCGGCACCGGTGCCTCCTAGCCTGGTCCGCATGCTGGGGCTTCCTGCTCATGTCCGTGTCTGCCTGTTCGACCTCGACGGGGTGCTCACGCAGACCGCGAAAGTACACGCGGCCGCCTGGAAGGAGATGTTCGACGACTACCTCCGCGAGCGCGCCGCACGCGAGGGAACCTCGTTCGTGCCCTTCGACGCCGTCGAGGACTACGACGAGTACGTGGACGGGCGGCCCCGGGAGGACGGCGTGCGCACGTTCCTCGCCGCTCGCGGCGTGCGACTGCCCGAGGGAACGCCGCAGGACCCGCCGGAGGCCGAGACCGTGAACGGACTGGGCACCCGCAAGAACGACCTCGTGCTCGACCGGATCCGCCAGGACGGCGTGGAGCCCTACGAGGGGTCGGTCCGCTACGTCCACGCCGTGCGGGAAGCCGGTCTGCGCTGCGCGGTGGTCTCGTCCAGCGCGAACTGCCGTGACGTCCTGGTGGCGGCCGGCATCGAGGACCTCTTCGACGAACGGATCGACGGGATCGTGGCACGCGACCGCCGGCTGCACGGCAAGCCCGCTCCGGACACCTACCTGGAAGCGGCCCGCGGGCTGGGGGTACAGCCGGACGCGGCCGCCGTCTTCGAGGACGCGCTGGCCGGTGTGGAGGCGGGCCGGGCGGGACGCTTCGGGGTGGTCGTGGGAGTGGACCGGGTGGGACAGGCGGACCAGCTGCGGGCGCACGGGGCCGATGTGGTCGTACGTGACCTGGCCGAACTTCTGGAGGGGCCGTGATCACCCATCCCAGCTTCACCGTCGAGCCGTGGTGCCTGCGGGAGACCGATCTGAACCTGGACGTCCTCGCGCAGAGCGAATCGGTGTTCGCACTGTCCAACGGGCACATCGGATGGCGCGGGAACCTCGACGAGGGCGAACCCCACGGACTGCCCGGCGCCTACCTCAACGGTGTCCACGAGCGGCATCCGCTGCCCTACGCCGAAGCGGGCTACGGCTATCCGGAGTCCGGACAGACACTGATCAACGTCACCGACGGAAAGATCATCCGGCTCCTCGTCGACGATCACCCCTGCGATCTGCGCTACGGCCGGCTGCTGGAGCACGAGCGGGTCCTGGACTTCCGCTCCGGTGTGCTCAGCCGCACCGCGCGGTGGACCTCGCCCGGCGGGAGCACGGTCCGGATCACCTCACGGCGACTGGTCTCCTTCACCCAGCGAGCCGTGGCCGCGATCGTCTACGAGGTCGAGCCGGTCGACGGGCAGGTCTCGGTGGCCGTCCAGTCCGAGCTGGTGGCCAACGAACAACTGCCCCGCTTCGAGGGGGACCCGCGGGTGGCCGCGGCCACCGATTCCCCGTTGATCGCCGAGGAGGACTTCGCGCAGGGGACCCGGCTGCGGCTCGTGCACCGCACCGGCGGCAGCGTCCTGCGGGTGGGTGCGGCGGCCGACCACCTCGTCGAGGGCCCCGAGGGCACCGGCTGGACGTCGCAGAGCGAGCCCGACGTCAGCCGCCTGACGGTGACCGCGGATCTGGTGCCCGGGCAGCCGCTGCGGCTAATCAAGTTCGTGGCCTACGGCTGGTCGGGGGAGCGGTCGCTGCCGGCCGTGCACGACCAGGTGGACGGGGCCGTGGCGGCCGCGGTCAGCACCGGCTGGGAGGGGCTGGTCGACGCGCAGCGGGCCTACCTCGACCGGTTCTGGGCCGGCGCGGACGTCGAGGTGGAGGGTGACGCGCAGATCCAGCAGGCGGTGCGCTTCGCCCTCTTCCACGTGCTCCAGGCAGCGGCCCGCGGGGAGAACCGGGCCATCCCCGCCAAGGGACTGACCGGGACCGGATACGACGGGCACTCCTTCTGGGACACCGAGTCCTATGTGCTGCCCCTGCTGACGTTCACCGCGCCGGAGGCCGTCGCCTCGGCACTGAGGTGGCGGCACGGGACACTGCCCGCGGCACGCGAACGCGCGCGACAACTCGGGCTGTCGGGCGCGACGTTCCCCTGGCGGACGATCGACGGCGCGGAGTGCTCCGCCTACTGGCCGGCCGGGACGGCCGCCTTCCACATCAACGCCGACATCGCCATGGCCGCGATCCGCTACGTCATGGTGAGCGGCGACACGGACTTCGAGCGCGGCGAGGGGATCGAACTCCTCGTGGACACCGCCCGGCTGTGGCGCTCCCTCGGACATCACGACGCGGACGGCGTCTTCCACATCGACGGGGTCACCGGACCCGACGAGTACAGCGCCATCGCCCGGGACAACCTGTACACCAACCTGATGGCCCGGCAGAACCTGATGGCCGCGGCGGCCGTGACCATGCGCCATCCGGACCGGGCAGCCGAGCTGGGTGTCGACGACGAGGAGGCCGCCGTCTGGCGGGACGCCGCCGCCCGCATGGCGCAGCCGTACAACGAGGCCCTCGGTGTGCACGAGCAGTCGGCCGGTTTCACCCGATTCCAGCGCTGGGACTTCGAGGCGACCCCCGCCGAGCACTATCCGCTGCTGCTGCACTATCCCTACTTCGACCTGTACCGCAAACAGGTGGTCAAGCAGGCCGACGTGGTGCTGGCGATGGTGGAGTGCCCGGACGCCTTCTCCGACGAGGAAAAGGCCCGCAACTTCGCCTACTACGAAGCGCTGACCGTGCGCGACTCCTCCCTGTCGGCATGCTGCCAGGCCGTACTCGCGGCCGAGACCGGGCATCTGCGGCTGGCCTACGCGTACCTCACCGAGGCCGCGCTGATGGACCTGGGCGATCTTGAGCACAACACCCGTGACGGGCTGCACATCGCCTCCCTCGCCGGGACGTGGATCGCCCTGGTCGCGGGCTTCGGCGGCCTGCGCCGCTACGCCGGCGAGGACGGGCAGCAGGACCTGCTGGGCTTCGCCCCCCGGTTGCCCGAGGCGCTGTCCAGGGTGGCGTTCACGGTGCTGGTGCGCGGACGCAGGCTGACAGTGGATCTCGAGCAGACCCGGGCGCGCTACCGGCTGGTGGAGGGCGAACCGCTGGTGGTGCTGCATCACGGGGAGCCGATGACCGTGACCGCCGATGCCGCGGTGGACCGTCCCGTGCCGCCCGCACCGGTGCGCCCCGAGCCGCAGCAGCCACGGGGCCGCCGCCCGGAGGGCCTGCGCGACGCGGATGAAGCCGCGCCGGAGACGCCGGAGTAGCCCGCGGCGCCCGAGGGGCCGCGCCCGCCGCGGGGGACCGCCCCCGAGGCGTCCGGCGGAGCACGGCCCGGCTGATTGAGACTCGCCCGCGGGGGCACGAGACGTCACGCCGGTGCGTGCCCCGGCGGGCCACCGTGCCGGTGGTGGCGAACAGGGAGGATGGGCCGGATGACCGAGGATGTGACCGAGACGGTGGCGGAACGGCCGGGGCCGGCCGAGGGTGACGGCGTCCGGACCCCGCCGCTGCGTCCGGGTGGGTACGACCCGGCCGACTACGCCCCTCTCGTGCTGCGCAGCGCCGCGGAGACGGGCGTGTCACCGCTGCTGCTGATGGGCGTACTCCACAACGAGGCGTACAAGCCGCACCATCCCCTGCTGGAACGGCTGTGGCAGTGGTGGAAGCCCGACGCGTCCTTCGGCATCGCCAACATGCACCGTGCGACGTTCGAGCAGGTGCGGCGGGCGCACGGCCTCGACGGCCGGTGGGAGGACCTGCGCGACGACCCCGCCTTCGCCGTCCACGCCGCGGCCCTGCACCTGGCGGATCTCGACCGCAGGCTGCCGGAACGCCGCACGCGCCGCTACACCCGGGACGAACTCCTCGCCCTGGGCTACAACGCCGGGGAGCGCAACATGCGGGCCTTCGCCCGGGGCGTTCCGCCGGGGCCGATGGCACGCTCCTACCTCCGCCGCCTCCGGCTCGACCGGCACCGGGCGGCCGAGGCCCTGACGACCGGTGCCGGCTCGCCCGGGAGCCGTACCCGCGGAACCCGCTGAACCGGCCCCCTCGCCCCGCCGGTGGCGGGGGGTCCACCGTGCGGCCGGTGAGGAAGGCGGCGAGGACCCGGCACGGCCGGGCGTCCACCTCGCATGCCGACGGGCGCGCCGATGTCCGTGAGGGGGACTGCCGCGATCGTGGCCGCAGTGGCCCGCGGCTGTGGCGGACGGCGTCGGCAGCGCACTGAACAGGGCACCACCGAGCATAATTTACCAACGGATTACCCACGGCATTCCGGAAAACCAGTCAGCCGGTTTTCATATCCACCGATGGGGTCCCGATCGAATACGCCTCGAGTGTTCGTCGACCGTTCGTAGATGTTCATTGCGGACGCTTGTCTCCTGGTGCAGGATCGCGTTCGGGATCATGCGTGCCGAGAGCAACCTGCTGGGATCTTCTCTCCTGTCATTCAGTTGCCTCGAAATCGGAAGACAAGCAGAACCGTGAGTTCATGAACCCCTTCCGGCAGCTGCTCGGTATCGGAGATCGTCATGGAAGACGTCGTACGGGAGATTCGTATCCGCGGGGCATTACAACAGCCCGAATGGAGCGACCTCCGGCAAGTGAGCCGGGTGGCCGAAGCACTCGGGCAACGCCCCACGCTCGTCAGAGCCGACGACGTGGCCGCGCTGAGGTCCCTGCTGGGCAAGGTGGCGCTCGGCGAGGCCATGGTGCTGCAGAGCGGGGACTGCGCCGAGGACCCGGGGGAGTGCACCCGCGACCACGTCGCACGCAAGGCCGCGCTCCTCGACGTGCTCGCCGGGACACTCGGCCTCATCACCGGCAAGCCCGTCCTGCGCGCGGGACGCATCGCGGGGCAGTTCGCCAAGCCCCGCTCCAAGCCCACCGAAGCAGTCGACGGAGTGGAACTCCCCGTCTTCCGCGGCCACATGGTCAACGGCCCGGAGCCCGACCACGACAGCCGCCGCCCCGACCCGCTGCGGATCCTCACCAGCTACATGGCCGCCTGCGACATCGTCGAGCACCTCGGCTGGCGCCACCGTGCCGCACGGCCCGACACCGTCGAGCCGGTGGTGTGGACCAGCCACGAGGCACTGCTCCTCGACTACGAGGTGCCCATGCTCCGCACCGACGAGGCCGGAAGACCGTTCCTCGGCTCGACCCACTGGCCGTGGATCGGCGAACGCACCCGCCAGGTCGAGGGCGCCCACGTCGCCCTGCTCGCCCAGGTGGGCAACCCGGTGGCGTGCAAGGTCGGTCCCGCCATGGAACCCGGCGAGCTGCTCGCCCTGTGCGAACGGCTCGACCCGTGGCGCGACCCCGGCCGCCTCACCCTCATCGCCCGCATGGGAGCCGACCGCGTCACGGACCGGCTGCCCCGCCTCGTCGAAGCCGTGCGCGCCGCGGGCCACCCCGTCATCTGGCTCACCGACCCCATGCACGGCAACACCGTGACGGCACCCGGTGGCCTGAAGACGCGGCTCGTGCCCACCGTCTCGCGTGAGGTCTCCCGCTTCGTGCGGGCGGTGCGCGGCGCGGGCGGCGTCGCCGGCGGACTGCACCTGGAGACCACACCGGACGACGTCACCGAATGCGCCGCCACCGAGGCCGGACTCGACACCGTGGGCGAGCGCTACACCTCGCACTGCGACCCCCGGCTCAACCCGTGGCAGGCCGTCTCCGTGGTCTCGTCCTGGAACACCTGACCCGGCCCCGTGTGCCCGACGTCGCTCTGCGCACCCTTCTTCCGACCAGGCGAGCCAGGAACTGGAGCCATGACCGGCATACCCCCCATCAGCCCGTACCCGCTGCCCGCCGAGGGCGACCTGCCCACGCCCGTCGTGCACTGGAACGCCGAGCCCGGACGCTCGGTCCTTCTCGTCCACGACATGCAGCGGTACTTCCTCACCCCCTTCGCCGACGGCATGCGCCGGGAACTGGTCCGCAACGCGGCCCTGTTGCGCGACCGCTGCGCGGACCTCGGCGTCCGCGTCGCCTACACCGCGCAGCCCGGCGGCATGAGTGACGAACAGCGCGGCCTGCTCAAGGACTTCTGGGGCCCGGGCATGCGCCCCGACCCCGCGGACCGCCAGGTGGTCGACGCCCTCGAACCGGCACCCGGGGACTGGCAGTTCACCAAGTGGCGCTACAGCGCGTTCTTCCGCACCGACCTGCTGCAGCGCATGCGCGCCGAGGGCCGCGACCAGCTGATCCTGTGCGGTGTCTACGCACACGTCGGTGTGCTGGCCACCGCCGTGGAGGCCTTCACCCACGACATCCAGCCGTTCCTCGTCGCCGACGCCACCGCCGACTTCACCCCCCACCACCACCGCCGGGCACTCGACCACGCCGCCGAGTGCTGTGCCCTGGTCACCACGGTCAAGGGGCTGTTCGCATGACATCGCGTCCGCGCCGGGCCCCCGGCGACACAGAGGCCGGTGATCTGCTCGAACAGGTGCTGACCGGGAAGCCGCAGCCGTACGCCCTGCTGCACCGGCCCGCCACGACGGGATCCGGCGTCGTGGAGGTCGTCGCCGGCTCGGTGTCCCTGCCGGCCACCCTCGCCGACATCCCCCTGCCCCCCGCCCCCGAGCCGGGCACCGGCGCGCACCACGAGGTCCTGGTCGTCGTCCCCTACCGGCAGCTGACCGAGCGCGGCTTCGCCTGCGCCGACGACGCCACGCCGCTGGTGGCCATGACGATCACCGACCAGCAGCAACTGCCCCTCGACCGGGTGCTGGCACGCATCCCCGATGTGCCGACCCCGCTGACGGACGCGGACTTCGATGTGGACGACGCGGCCTACGAGGACACCGTACGCCGCATCGTGAAGGAGATGATCGGCACCGGCGAGGGCGCGAACTTCGTCATCAAGCGGACCTTCGTCGCCGACATCACCGGCTACGGCCCGCACAGCGCGCCCGCGCTGTTCCGCCGGCTGATGGAACACGAGTCGGGCGCCCACTGGACGTTCCTGATCCACACGGGTACCCGGATCCTGGTCGGCGCCTCGCCGGAGCGGCATGTCAGCCTCGAAGGCGGTACGGCCGTGATGAACCCCATCAGCGGCACCTACCGCTATCCACCCTCGGGCCCGACCCTGCCGGGCGTGCTGGACTTCCTCGGTGACCGCAAGGAGACCGACGAGCTGTACATGGTCCTCGACGAGGAACTGAAGATGATGGCCCGGATCTGCCCCGAAGGCGGCCGCGCCGTGGGCCCCTATCTGAAGGAAATGGCCCGGCTCGCGCACACGGAGTACTTCATCGAGGGCCGCACCGACCGCGATGTGCGCGACATCCTGCGCGAGACCATGTTCGCCCCCACCGTCACCGGCAGCCCGCTGCAGAGCGCCTGCCGCATCATCCACCAGTACGAGGCGAACGGCCGCGGTTACTACAGCGGCGTCGCGGCGCTCATCGGACGGGACGCCGCCGGACAGCGGTCCATGGACTCCGCCATTCTCATCCGCACCGCGGACATCTCTCCGCAGGGACGCATCGGCATCGCCGTGGGCGCCACCATCGTGCGGCACTCCGACCCCGCCTCCGAAGCCGACGAGACGCGCGCCAAGGCGGCCGGACTCGTCGCCGCGCTGGGCGGCGGCCACAAACAGCGCTTCGCCGAGCACCCCAGCGTGCGCCGGACACTCGAGCTGCGCAACGACTCCCTCGCCGGTTTCTGGCTGTCCGACACCGAGGCCCGGGCCTGCGAACTGCCGGAACTGGTCGGGCGCAGGGTCCTCGTCGTGGACGCCGAGGACACCTTCACCTCGATGATCCACCAGCAACTCAGGTCCCTGGGACTGCACGTCACGGTCCGCCGCTACGACGAGCCGTACGCCTTCCCCGGCCACGACCTCGTCGTGATGGGGCCGGGGCCTGGCGATCCGCAGGAGACCGCGCACCCCAGGATCCGGCACCTGCACAACGCCGTCGACACGCTGCTCGCCGAGGGGCGGCCGTTCTTCGCCGTATGCCTCAGCCACCAGGTCCTCGGGCTCCGGCTCGGACTGCCGCTGCGCCGCAGGACCGTACCCAACCAGGGGGTGCAGAAGGAGATCGACCTGTTCGGCGCCACCGAACACGTCGGCTTCTACAACACCTTCGCCCTGGTCGGCGAGGGGGACACGTTCAACGCGGACGGCGTGGGGCCGGTCCGGGTGAGCCGTGACGCGGCCACCGGGGAGATCCACGCCCTGCACGGCCCCCACTTCGCCTCCCTGCAGTTCCACGCCGAGTCCGTGCTCACCCGGCAGGGGCCACGCATCGTCGGCACCCTCCTGTCCCAGCTGCTCGTCCCGGACCGCATGCCCGACCGCGCGCCCGACCGCATGCCCGACCGTGCGCCCGGCCGCGTCCCGGACCCGGCCTGATCCGCGAGACCCGACCGGAATCCCCCAGACCGCCGGGCCGGTGGCCACCCCCGTACACCGGCCCGGCACCCGCCCGTTCCGGCACCCCTAACGGTGCCGGGACGCGGCGAGGCCCGCACCCGTATCACGAGTGGGAGAACGAGAACCGATGCACACCTACGTCGTCGTCGACGCGTTCGCGCGAGTGCCCCTGACCGGCAACCCGGTGGCGGTGTTCTTCGGAAGCGACGACCTGACCGCCGAACAGATGCAGCGCATCGCACGGGAGATGAACCTCTCCGAATCCACGTTCGTGCTCCGCCCCAGGCAGGACGGCACCGACGCCCATGTGCGGATCTTCACCCCGGTCAACGAACTCCCGTTCGCAGGGCACCCGTTGCTCGGCACGGCCATCGCCCTTGGCGGGCGCACCGACGCCGACCGGCTGCGGATCGAGACCGCCATGGGCGTGATCCCCTTCGCACTCGAACGGGCGCACGGCAAGGTCGTCGCGGCGAGCATGCGCCAGCCGGTGCCCGTGTGGGAACCCTTCGACCGGACGGCCGAGCTGCTCGACGCACTCGGAGTCGGCGCGTCGACGCTCCCGGTGGAGATCTACCGCAACGGCCCGCGGCACGTCCTCGTCGGCTTCGAGAGCATCGAGGCCCTGTCGAAGGTGGACCCCGACCACCGCGCCCTGGCCGGCTTCCCCGACATGGCGACCAACTGCTACGCGGGCTCGGGCGGTGCGTGGCGCAACCGCATGTTCTCGCCCGCCTACGGAGTCGTCGAGGACGCCGCCACCGGCTCAGCGGCGGGGCCCATCGCCATCCATCTCGCCCGGCACGGCCTCGGCGCCTACGGACAGCGCATCGAGATCACTCAAGGCGTCGAGATCGGCCGGCCCTCTCCCATGGGCGCACTCGTGCACGGGGAGGGCGACCGGGTCGACTCCGTCGAGGTCTCCGGCCACGGCGTCGTCACCATCGAAGGGGTGCTCCATGTCTGACCCGTCCCGCGCGAACGACACCTCCGCCGCCGCGCCCGGCGGGCGGGAGGAAGCGCGCAAGGCCTCCGCCGTGGTCGGCGTGCCCGAGGGCGCCGGCGAGACCTCCGCCGCGGCCGGCGGCCGTCCGGGCTCCACCCGCTCCGAATCGCTCACCGCCACCATCACGGTGGACTTCCCCGAATTCCTCGCACCGCCCGCCGAGCCGATGCCGCTGCTGGCGGCCTGGCTGGAGGCCGCCGCCGGCCACGGGGTGCGCGAGCCGAGGGCGCTGGCCCTGGCCACCGCCGACACCCGGGGCCGCACTTCCTCCCGCATCGTCGCGCTCACCTCGGTCACGGACGCGGGGCTGGGTTTCGCCACGCACGCCGACAGCCAGAAGGGCCGCGAACTGGCCGGGAACCCGTGGGCCTCCGGCGTCCTGTACTGGAGGGAGACCAGCCAGCAGATCACCGTGGCGGGCCCCGTGCAACGGCTCTCGGACGCCGAGGCCGAGGCCCAGTGGTCCGCGCGGCCCGTCTTCACCCACGCCATGACGACCGCCTCCCGGCAGAGCCGGCCCGTGGACGACCTCGACCACCTCGCGGACCTGCGGTCCAGGGCCCTCGCACTGGGGGAGTCCCAGCGGCCGCTCCCGCGGCCCCCGGCCTACGCCGTGTACCGGCTCGCCCCCGCCGTCGTGGAGTTCTGGGCCAACGGCACCGACCGGCTGCACGAACGGCTGCGTTACGACCGCACCGACCAGGGATGGCGGTTCAGCCGGCTCCAGCCCTAGCGGCACACCGTGCGCGGCCGCCCGCTTCCCCTGCGGCCGCGCACGGTGTGCGACGGCGGCCCGGAGCGGCGGGAGCGGCCCGCCCGGCACGCGTTGACGCACACGGGGCCCCGGCACGCGTTGACGCACATGGGGGCCGCCCGACACGCGTTGACGCACAAAAGGGGCGACCCAGGGCACGGGGCCAGTGGGGTCCGGTGGCCCATGAGCGCGGGTTCCGGTGGCTCAGGCCGCCGCGACCGCTTCCATCACCGATGCGTGCGGCGAGGGCTCCAGCACGCGGGTGACCGTGAAGCCCGCCTCCGTGAGCAGCGCCTCGTACTCGGCGCGGGTGCGGCCCTTTCCGTTCAGAACCGTCATCATCAGCATGTCGATGGTCTTGCCCGGATGCGGGTCGTTGCCCGCCGGGATCATGGCGTTGACGGCCAGCAGCCGAGCGTGCGCGGGCATGGCGGCGCGGCACGTCCGCAGGATCCGCACGCATTCCTCGTCCGGCCAGCTGGCCAGCACGTGCTTGAGGAGATAGACGTCGCCGCCGGCGGGCACGGAGGTGAAGAAGTCTCCGCCCGTCGCGCTCCACCGCCCTGCCAGCTCGGGCACGTCCAGGACATGGCCGGCCACCACGGACTCGAGGTCGAACAAGGTGCCCGTCATGTGCGCGTTGCGGCGCAGGATCGCGCGCAGCAGGCCACCGCGCCCACCTCCCACATCGACGGCGCTCTTGACCTCGGAGAAATCCCAGGCCTCGGCCACGTCGTTGCTGAGTGTCTCGGAGAACGCCGCCATGCTGGAGTTGAAGGCCCTGCCGAGTGCGGGGTCCGCCGCGACATGGTCGTAGAAGGGGACGCCGTACAGGCCCTCGAAGGCGGTCGTGCCCGTGCGGACCGCCTCGTGGAGCCGGCCGGCCGACTCCCAGAAGACCGACTCGCCGCGCACCATGATGTAGTCCCGCAGCGATCGCTCTCCGTCCGTGCACAACGGCCGGGCGAGCGGGGTCAGATGGAAGCGGCCCTCGGCGTCCTCACGGAAGACACCCTTCGTGGCCAGGAACCGCAACAACCGGTACAGGTAGGGACCGTCGGCCCCGGCGGCCTCGGCGAGTTCGGCGGCCGTCCGGGGACCGTCCACCAGGTGGTCGGCGATGCCGAAGCGCGCCGCCGTGTGCAGGGCCGCCGAGTACAGGTAACCCAGGGCCAGTTCGAGCAGCTCACCCGACTCCGACTCCGACTGCGTGGCGGCGGGATCGGGCACCGGCCCGTCCGTACCGTGCGGGTCGGGAGTGGTCTTCGAGACCGCTGCGGCCTCCGGACGAGCGCCTGCCATCGGTAAGGTCCCCTTTCTCGTGCCCCGCGAAGTCCAGGGGCGCAAACGATCCCGCACACGGCTCGGCATGCTGTGCCCCAGCCTGCACCCGAGACATCGTGTTCCGCTCGAGACTGGCGGGAGCCATACCCCGGCACGCCACAGGCCCTCGAACACTTCTCGACCCGGTCCCGAGCCACAGTGACAACACCCGTGCCTGCTGAGGGCCTTGACACGCTGCTGGGGGAGACATGACCGACGACACACCGCAGGGCTTCACCGACGCCGCCGCCGAACTGCGGCGCAAGAACCGCGCCACCGTCGAGAAGTACCTCGCGGACACCAAGGGGCCGGCCCGGCTGAAGCGGCACGAGCTGTTCGTCGAGCACGGCAGCGGCGGTCTGTGGACCAACGACACCGGAGAGCCCATCGTCATCAAGGGCCGCGACCGGCTGGCCGAGCACGGAGTCTGGTCGCTGGAGTGCTTCCCCGACTGGGAGTGGTACAACATCCAGGTCTTCGAGACGCAGGACCCGAACTTCTTCTGGGTCGAGTGCGACGGCCACGGCAAGATCCGCTTCCCGGGCTACCCCGAGGGCCACTACGAGAACCACTTCCTGCACTCCTTCCAGCTCGATGACGGAAAGATCGTGCAGAACCGCGAGTTCATGAACCCCTTCGAGCAGCTGCGCGCGCTCGGCATCGCCGTCCCGGAGATCAAGCGCGAGGGCATTCCCACCTGAACCGTCGCGCCCCGGCACGCCCGATCGGTACGACGAGGCACCACCCAAGGAGGACGACACATCATGGCCACCAGACGCCGTGTGCTGGCCGCGGGAATCGCGGCCGGATCCGCGGCAATCACCGGGGCGTCGCTGGTGCCCCTGCTCT
Source organism: Streptomyces sp. NPDC048514 (assembly GCF_043199955.1). NCBI lineage: Bacteria > Bacillati > Actinomycetota > Actinomycetes > Kitasatosporales > Streptomycetaceae > Streptomyces > Streptomyces sp. NPDC048514. The sequence goes on from NZ_JBICWT010000010.1 coordinate 315,484, forward strand.
CCGCCCGCGCCGCCGAGGCCGCGGACGCACCGGCGACCGGCACCACGCCCCTGGCCATAGAGCTCTTCAAGGTGCCCTTGCCCTTGATACCCGTGGCACGGCCCGTCTCCACCGCCGGCGGCGTGGACACCTACGAGGTCACCACGCGCAAGGTCACCAAGGAGATCGTGCCCGGCATCCAGACCGAACTGTTCACGTACGACGGCCAGTTCCCGGGCGCGACCTTCAAGGCACGCAAGAACCGCCCCGTCCGCATCATCCAGCGCAACGGGCTGGACGTCCCCATCTCCCGCCATCTGCACGGCGCGTCGGTGCCGCAGGAGAGCGACGGCGGCCCGATGGACACGATCGAACCGGGCGGCAAGCGGGTGTACTACTACCCCAACAGACAGCCGCACGCCTCGCTCTGGTACCACGACCACGCCCACCACCAGGAGTCGGAGAACGTCTACCGGGGGATGCAGGGCAGCTACCTGATCGGCGACTCCACCGAGGACGCCCTGCCCCTGCCCAAGGGCAAGTACGACGTGCTGATCCAGTTGCGCGACGCGGACTTCGACACCACGGGCCAGCTGCTGTACGCCATGAGCGACCGCAACCGCAACACCCTCCTGGCCAACGGTGTGCCCTACCCGTACTTCGAGGTCGCCGCCCGCAAGTACCGGCTGCGCCTCGCCAACACGTCCAACATGCGTTTCTTCGAGCTGAGCCTCGCCGACGGCAGCGACATGATCCAGATCGGCTCGGACGGGGGACTGCTCCCGAGCCCGAACACCACCAAGTCGGTCTACCTGTCCTCGGGCGAACGCGCCGACGTCGTCATCGACTTCTCGCGGTACCCGGTCGGCACCCAGATAGTCCTGCAGAACACCGCCGGCCGCGGTCCCGTCGAGCAGGTCGGGCAGGTGATGCGCTTCGACGTGACGCACACCGCCGACGACCCCAGCTCCGTTCCGTCGGTGCTGCGCACGCTGGCGCCGCTGCCCACGCCAACCGGCAGCCGCACCGTCGTGATGCGCATGGACGAGGACGGCCGCCCCGACCCGCAGGCCTTCATGGACGAGAAGCTCTACGATCCCGCGCGGATCGACGCCAACGTCCGGCACGGCGCCAGCGAGATCTGGACGGTCACCAACACCAACGTCAAGGCCGCGCACAACTTCCACATGCACCTGGTCCAGTTCCGGGTGGTCGAACGCAACGGGAACGCGCCGGGGCCCGCAGAGTCGGGCCTGAAGGACACCGTGGTGCTCCAGCCGGGGGAGACGGTCAAACTCCAGGCGACGTTCGACACCTACGCCGGGGACTTCGTGTACCACTGCCACATGCTCGACCACTCGGCGATGGGCATGATGGCGACCATGAGGATCCGCTGACCCTCCGCCGAACGCAGTGCGCCGGCGAACGGGCATGGGCCGGCAGCGGATGGGGGCGGGGCCGGACCATGCCGCAACTCGCTGTGCAACCTCGGAATCTCCGCGATTGCACAGCGACGCACACCACGTGCCGCGGCCCCGACACCATAGGGGTGACGAGCGGCGACCGCACGCAGTGAGTGCCCTCACCACGGGCTTGTGGTGAGGGCACTCGACCTGTGGGACGGGCGGGGGTGCCGCCCGTGCCGGGTCAGGCGGGGCGGCCCGCCTTGAGGGCGGCTGCCGTGTCCACGACGCGGCGGGCCTGGTAGCGGGCCGCCTGCAGGGGCACCTCACCGGGCGGGCCGTCGGTGGCCACGTGCGAGGTGCCGTAAGGGTTGCCCAACTGGAACTGGATGGGGTCGGTGTAGCCGGGCGGCACGATGATGCCTCCCCAGTGGTAGAACGTGTTCGTCAACGCCAGAATGGTGGATTCCTGCCCGCCGTGCATGGTGTTGGAGGCGGTGAAGGCCGAATACACCTTGTTCGCGAGCTTGCCCTGGAACCACAGAGGACCCGTGGTGTCGATGAACGCCCTGAGCTGGCTGGCCGGATTGCCGAAGCGGGTCGGGGTGCCGAAGAGCACCGCGTCGGCCCACTCCAGGTCCTCGTGGCCGACCTCGGCGACGTCGGCGGTCTCCTCCAGGTGCCGGGCCCACTCCGGCCTGGCGCCGACCGCCTGCGGTGGGGCCGTCTCGGCGACCTTGCGCAGCCGGACGTCGGCGCCGGCCTTCTCCGCGCCCTCGACGGCGGCCTTGGCCAGGGCGTGGATGGTGCCGGTGGAGCTGTAGTAGATGATCGCGACGTTCACGGGTGACATGAATGTTTTCCTTCCTGGGTGGTTCTGACGGGTACGACGACAGAGCCCCGCGAGATGTGAGGTCGCGTGCCGGCCTGACAGTCGGATGCGACGGTTCGTCGTACAGAGTGAGCAAGAACGACCGAGGGAGCCGGTGACACCATGACCAACCCATCCGAGCCGGGACAGGGCCGGCCCGATCCGGGGCTGAGCGCGATCATGAGCGAGCGGCGTCAGCTGACCAACCTCGCGTACCGGCTGCTGGGCTCGCTCGCCGACGCGGAGGACGTCGTGCAGGAGACGTACGCCCGCTGGTACGCCATGACCGAACGGCAGCGGGAGGCCATCGATTCTCCCGGTGCCTGGCTGACGACCGTCGCCAGCCGGATCTGCCTCGATCTGCTCGGCTCGGCGCGGGCCAGGCGCGAGCGCTACGTGGGCGAATGGATCCCGGAACCGCTGCCCGACCGCACGGAGTGGATCAGCGGGCGGCCGGGCGCCGGGATCGTCGACCCGGCCGACCGCGTCACCCTCGACGAGTCGGTCAACATGGCCTTCCTCGTCGTGCTCGAAGCGATGACCCCTGCCGAGCGCGTCGCCTTCATGCTGCACGACGTCTTCCGCTATCCCTTCACCGAAGTGGCCGAGATCGTCGGCCGGACCCCCGCGGCCTGCCGCCAGCTGGCCTCCTCGGCCCGCCGCCGCATTCGCACGTCGCAACCCGACGCGGTCTCGGCGGCCCAGCGCGCCGATGTCGTCCGAGCCTTCAAACAGGCCTGGGAGGCCAAGGACATCGACGGCCTCATCGGCCTGCTCGCCCCCGACGCCACGGCGACCGGGGACGGCGGCGGGCTCGTCACGGCCGCGCTGCACCCGGTCGAGGGCGCGGAGCAGGTCGCGCGCTTCTTCGCCGACCGGCGCGGTGCGGCACCCGACCTGACCCTGGTGGAATGCACGGTCAACGGCCAGCCGGGCCTGGTGACCCAACTGGACGGCGTCACCGTGTCGGTGATGGCCTTCGACATCACCGGCGATCGGATCAACCACGTCTGGGCCGTACTCAACCCCGACAAGCTCCGCGCCTGGACGGCACACTGACGCCCTGACGCCCTGACAGTACGGCGGCCGCTCGCAGTTGACGGGACGGGCCGACTCGTCCGCCCGCTCCGTCACTCCTCGCGCAGGCTCGTCACCAGCTCGCGGGGCAGACCGTGGGTGTCGTGCAGGTAGTGGAAGTCGTCGTCCGTCAACGGGCCCCGGAACCGGGGCCGGGAGAGCACCTGCCGGCCGCGTTGCAGGAGCCGGGCGAACCGCCCCTCCTCGGCCAGCAGTTCCCGCCGCACGTCGCCGGGTTCCACGGGCTGCCGGAAGTGGTCCAGGGTGTGGGGGACCAGTTCGTCCGGCAGGTCTCCGAGGCTGCGCGACGGGTCGTCCCGCCACAGCACGGTGAGCAGCCGTCGCACCAGCCGGCGCAGCACATAGCCCTGACCGGTGCTGGCGGGGCGCACTCCGTCGCCCAGTACCACGACGGCCGAGCGAAGGTGGTCGCAGACCAGGCGGAACGAAGGCTCGTCCAGCGGCCACACGGCCGGCACGAGGCGCCGCCAGGGGTCGAAGAGGTCGCATTCGAACACCGACGATCTGCCCTGCAGCAGGGACACGAGCCGCTCCAGGCCGAGCCCGGTGTCGATGTTGCGTTGGGGCAGCGGGACGAGGGAACCGTCCTCCAGCCGGCGATGACGCATCATCACGTGGTTCCACACCTCGACCCAGCGGTCGTCACGGGTGGGCGTCGACCGGGGCGGCCCCTCACCGCTCCACAGGAAGATCTCCGAATCGGGGCCGCACGGACCGACCGGACCGTTGGACCACCAGTTGTCCTCCACGGTGAGTTCCACGGGAACGCCGCGCTCCTGCCACAGCTGCAGGGAGTCGGTGTCCGGCCCGATCCGGTCGTCGCCGCCGTAGACGGTGGCGTGCAGCAGGCCCGGGTCGACGCCCAGTCCCTCGGTGAGCAGATCGTAGGCCCAGCCGAGGCTCAGGGAACCCTCGTAGTCGCCCAGCGACCAGGTGCCGAGCATCTCGAAGACGGTCAGATGCGTGGAGTCGCCGACCTCGTCCAGGTCCGTGGTGCGCAGACAGCGCTGTACGTTGACCAGCCGCCGGCCCTGCGGATGGGCAAGACCCTCCAGATACGGGGTGAGCGGATGCATGCCGGAGGTGGTGAACAGCACCGGGTCGCCGGGTGGAGGAAGCAGCGTGGAACCGGTGATGCGGCGGTGTCCGCGCTCCTCGAAATACTCGATGAACGTACGGACCAGGTGTTCGGTGTTCATGGGGGTGGCTCCTTCGCGGCAAGCGGGGGAGGCACCGGACAACGGGACCGCGGGTTGATCACACCAGGGCAAGGACGCCTGGGAACCACCGGCGAGCCGTTTCCGGTCGCCGGTGGGAAGAGGAGAAGGTCAGGCGGCGGCAACCGGCGAGCTGGTCGCTCGCGCGGTCGCGCTGGTGCTTTCGCCGATGACGTTCATGCGAACGACCCTAACCCACCCGGCTCACCGGCACACATGATTTACGACCCGGACGCCATCAGGTGGTGCGGCCGGTCAGGGTGTTGATGTCGATGACGGCCCGCTGAAGGTCACCCTGCGGCCGGCCGCCCAGATCGTCCACGGCCACGATGTTCATGTTGCGGGCCAGTGCGGGCGCCCGCCAGTCCGTGCTCAGCTTGGTGACGAGCTGCGGATTCAGGCCGTTGGCCAGGTACATGAGGTAGTTTTCCCGCATGGAGGCGGGAAAGAACGGCGAAAGCAACCGGATCAGGAACAGCTGGGGTATCTGCAGATCGGGCTGCACGACGCTCGACAGCACGAAGAACCGGCCGGCGTCCGCACCGGGGTCGCGGGCGAGGGCCGCCTGGTTGAGGGACAGCGTCTGGTCGTAGATGCGCTGCGGCGGACTTCCTTCGAAGAAGGACTTGAGGATCTCCCACCAGGACGGGTCGCCCGCGGGGTAGCTGCCCCGGTCGGAGACGCTGTCGGCGTGCCAGGCCCAGGGCTGGTCGACCGCCGCCGAGGCGTCGACGAGCACGATGTTCTTCCCGGCCTTCACGAAGTCGCCGTAGGAGGAGCCCGGGGACAGCTCGGTCCGGCTCGCGACGTGGTCGCCGAACAGGTCCCGGAGTCTCATCAGCGGCTCCTGGGCGTCCGCCCCGGCGGGTACGGCGGTCGACACGCTGATGATCACGACCTCCGACGGATGCTCGTCGGCCCAGCGCTCGAGCGAGGGCGCCTCGCCGGTGGCATCGTCGAAGAACGGTCCGCCCATCGGGGCGCCGTGGAAGGTCCTCCACTGCCCGCCCTCCAAGCACAGCCTCAGGTCGAGATAGCGGGCACCCTGATCGAGCTGTTCGGTGAGGCTGCCCCGCTGGGACCGCGAGATGCTCGCGGCCAGCCGCGGGTCGGCAGAGGCGACGTTGTAGGATCAGCCGCTGGTGCACAGCGCAGGGTCGGCCGGGATGCTCCAGCTCCCGGAATCATGGCTGCCGGGCATCGCGATCCGGTTCAGCGGCAGACCGTCGAGGTAGCCGTGCATGTCGCCCATCCATCGCGACAGGTCCACCGTCGCGGCTAAGGCCCGTCCCGCCGGCGCCACCGGGGCCGCTTGCGCGCCGCCGCCGCCCATCACCAGTGCCACGACGGCGAGGATCAGGGCGACCGGGCCGGCCGCCGAACGCCGTGTGCGGGTGCCGTGCGTTCCACGTCTCATCGTCGTACGCCCTCCTTGGGGGAAGAGGCCGAGGCCGGGCACCGAGGGTAGAGGGCGGCAGCCGCCATGCCCAGGCGAACTCCGCATCCGACGGCGCCCGCCGTGAAAGCGGCTGGTGTCGAAGGGTCCCGCGAGGATTCGTGGCCGGAACCCGACTATCGTGACGTGCTCTCTTCGAAGATCGAAAAAGGAGGACTCCGTGCCCGTGCCCCTCAGCGAGGACCTCGTGGCGCTGCTGCGCCGGCCGAGCACCTGCTACATCGCCACCGTCATGCCGGACGGCTCCCCCCAGCTCACCCAGACGTGGGTGGACACCGACGGACGGCACGTGCTCGTCAACAGCGTGGAGTCCCACCAGAAGACCCGCAACATCGCCCGCGACCCACGCGTCGCGGTGGCCGTGGCCGATCCCGCGAACCCGACGTCGTACACCCAGATCCGCGGCCGCGTGGTCAAGGTGACGACCGACGGAGCCGTCGAGCACATCGAGGCGCTCGCTCAGCGTTATCTCGGCGGCCCCTACCCGTGGTTCGGCGGACGGGACCAGGTCCGCGTCATCTACGTCATCGAACCGGACCGGATCAGCAGCCCCCGAGGATAACCGGAGCCCCCGAGGATAACCGGATCAGCAGCCCCCGAAGGCAGTCGCGCCCGCACCCCCCGGCGGGGCCGGGCCGACCGCCGCCGGGCACGACCGGAGACCCGCCCGTGCGACGGGCCCCTACGTCGGACTGCCGACGTCCCGTCACGACACCAGCGTCTGCTCTTCGAGCTCGGTCAGCTTCACCGTGCACAGGCCACCGCGTTCGGCTCTGACGTCCGTCACCTTCAGCTGGGTGCCCGGCGGGAGGATGAACTCCTCCTCCCCGGTGAACGCGGAGAACGCGCGAATGCCCACGGCCCGGGCGGGAGTCACCTCGAACAGGGTCCGCTTGCCGCGGCTGCCGAGGAACGCCTTGGCCACGCCCAGCTCGGAGGTGCACGAGGACACACCCCACCAGGTCACGGTCCGACCGAGCGGGTACTGCGCACGCAGGTCGAGCGAGACGCCACGCCACAACGGCTCGGTCCGGGCCGGGAGTTGTGACACCGCCGAGAACAGCAGCCGCAGATACGGCAGGTAGGGCTGGAGCTTGGTCCGGTCCGGGGAGCGCAGGATGGCGTTGATCTCCCGGTAGAACGCGGACTCGCAGGTGTACAGGTACAACGCGGCGATCGCGTCGGCGGACAGGCCGCCGTACACATCGTCCGAGCGCAGCTTGCCGAAATCGTGGGATCTGTCGACGTGCCGGCCCAGACCGGAGAGCAGTGCGGTCACCGGGGCGACGGCGTCGCGGAAGTCCATGAGGGGGGTGTCGAACACTCCCGTGATCGCGTCTAGGACGAGGCCCTCGTCTTTGACGCCGGCGAGCCGGTCGAGATAGAGCTGGTGAAGCTCCATGGTGGACGCGATGAAGGCGCCCATACGGTCGGCGACGCCGCCGCCGGCTCCGTCGGTCCCGGCCGCAGGCTTCTTCCAGCCGGTGCTCGGCAGCCAGTCGACTTCGTCGGCGCCCAGCGACGCGAGGGCGGCGTTCACCGTCGCGAAGTGCTCGCCGTCGCAGAAGAGGTCACCCTGCGCCGCGGGGTTGGCGTGGTCGATGTGCCGCACCTCGACCTCCGGGTACTTCTTCTGCAGTTCGAGAACGACCTTCTTGAGTCCGCGCGCGTGCGCTCCCCACCACGCGAAGACGACCCCGCGGTCCGCCTCTTCGGCGTTCTGCTTGGCCTTCAGGATCTCCTCGACGATCCGCTCGGCGACCGGCCGCCAGAACCGGGTGTGCCCGTCGGTGGCTATCGCCCCGTCACCGCTGGCCGTCAGCGCCGCGTTCAGCAGGAGCACGCCCTGCGTCAGCATCGCCTGGAACCACTCCGGCGGCTGGACGGTGTCCTGCTTCTTCAGCAGCGCACGGAGATCGGCCATCGGAGTCTTCTTGGGGATGCCGTACTTCCACATCGCCGCCGCCTTGATGATGCAGCGGATGCTGACGACCCTGCCGAACCGGCTGTCCTTCCAGTCGTGGAAGGTGTTGTCGAACATGGCGATGCCGGTGGCGCTCTCCGGCCGCGGGTAGGGGTTCTGGCCGAAGACGACGACCTTCCACTTGTGCGGCGCGTTGGGCTTGAGCGCCTGGAAGGTCAGTTCGCGGACGGGGACGACCTCGGGTCCGCGGCCGGGGCCGATGAAGGCGGCCGCATCCGGCTGGGTCTCGATGACCGGCTTCAACAGCGGAAGCCACGGTTCACCGCCGCCCTTGAACAGCTCCGTGAGTGCCAGCGGGTCGTTCGGGTCGGGGGTGGCGGGGGTGCGGGCATCGCTCATGGCGGACGAACTCCGATGTGCTCGAACTGTGCAGGTGGAAGGCCTGATCGGCGAAGTCCTCAAGAGAGTAGGACAGCCCACTGACAGCGCCGTCGGGTTCGTCCGGACAGCGGATGGGCGGGGCGTTGTCAGTGGGCCGCGCTAGCGTTTCGATCAGTTGAGTGACCGCTGCTGATCGGAGTGGACCATGACCGTAGACCGCGTGCAGTCACCCCTGAGGGTGGTGCTGACCGACATCAACTCCGCAGTGGTGGAGGCCTGGCGGGCGGCGTTCGCCGACGACCCCGGGATCGAGGTCCGCAACGGCTCGCTGCTCGACGAGGACGTCGACGCCTGGGTCAGCCCCACCAACTCCCGGGGCCGGATGGACGGTGGGGTCGACGCGGTCGTCAAGCGGTATCTCGGCGCCGGCATCCAGTTGCGGGTACAGAAGGCGATCCGCGGTCAGTTCGCGGGAGTGCTGCCGGTGGGCAGTGCGGTGTGTGTTCCGTCCGGGGCGGTCAAGCCGAGGTTCCTGATCTCGACCCCGACGATGGAGACGTCGTCGGAGAACGTCAGCGACACCTTGAACGTGGCGTTGGCCTGTGCCGCGGCGTTCCAGGCGATCCACCAGCAGAACAGGAAGGCGCCGGGCAGCATCCGGTCGGTGGCCCTGGTGGGTATGGGTGCCCAGACCGGCCGGGTGCCGGCACGGGTGTGCGCCAATCTGATGTGGACGGGCTACACCCTCTTCAACGACCACTCCTTCGACGACTACGACACCCTGCGCCACGCGATCGTCGCGCAGCTCGACGACCTCGAGAACGCGCCCGCGGAGACACCGGTCCGCATAGCACCGCCCACGCGAGCGGCCTCCCGTCGCTGACGAGACCGAGTGCCGCCCTGCCGTTCCCCGCGCTGGCGTTGCCGGCCGCCGGGGCGGTCGCGGGCGATCAGCCGCGTCGGCAGGCCGTCACCCGGTCACTGCGTCGATACGGCGTCACCGGCGGGTGAGGTCCCTCGCCCGTAATGGTGGGTGGTGAACATGTAGAGGAGACCGGTGGCCACGACCACCGCACCGCACAGCAGGACGATCCAGTTGTCGTACCAGGGCTCCTGCGGGGTGCGGGCCCAGGCGATGTTGACGATGGCGAAGATGCCGTAGGCCAGCGCCGCGATGTTCACCGCGAGGCCGTAGCGCCCCATGGTGAACTTCCCCTGCGGCCGCCATCCCTTCAGCCGGGCACGCAGCGCGGCCAGCACCACCATCTGGAACGAGCCGTAGATACCGAGGATGGCGAAGGAGACGATCTTGGTGAGGGCGTCGGCGGAGACCAGCGACCCGAAGGCGATGAGCATCGGCACCAGGGCCGCGACGAGCAACGCGTACCCCGGTACGGCGCGGGCGTGGGAGAAGCGCCGCAGCAACTGGTGTCCGACGACCATCTCGTCGCGGGCGTAGGAGTAGATGAGCCGTCCGGCGGCGGCCTGCAGGCTGATGGTGCAGGACAGGAACGAGATCAGCACCACCGCCATCACCAGCCTGGCGCCCACCTCACCCATCGCGTCGTACAGCACGCGCACCACCGGATCGCTGTCCCTGCCCGAGATGACCGCGTGGTAGTCCGTGACCGAGAGCAGCAGGGACAGACAGGTGAAGGTGGCCGCCGCGCCGCCGACGTAGATGGTGCGGCGCATCGCCCTGGGGATGACGCGCCCGGGGTCGGCGACCTCCTCGGCGGTGTCACCGCACGCCTCGAAGCCGTAGTACTGGTAGAAGCCGATGATGGCCGATGCCAGGAACACCGGAATGTAGGAGCCGTTCCCGGCGGTGCCGTAGGAGTCGAAGATGACGCCGATGCCGTGGGCGCGGTGGGTGGTCAGCAGGTAGACGCCGACGACGAGCGCGCCGACCAGCTCCCCGGTGAAGCCGATCACCGCGGCCGCCGAGAGCGCCTTGGTGCCGGCGTAGTTGATGAGGACGGCGACCAGGATGAGCACCACCGTGCACAGCACCGTGGTGTGCACGGTGGGCCGGAAGCCGAAGAGGATGGCGATGTAGGGGCCGGCGCCGTATGCGACGGAGGTGATGGTCACCAGCAGCGCCCACATGTACACCCAGCCGGTCATCCACGCCCAGCGTTTGCCCCACAGGCGCCTGGCCCACGGGTAGACACCGCCGGCGATGGGGTACTGGGCGACGATCTCGCCGAAGACGAGCGTGACGAGGAACTGGCCGCAGCCGGCGAGCAGGAACGCCCAGATCATCGGCGGCCCGCCCGTGGCGAGCGCGGTACCGAAGAGGGTGTACGTGCTGACCACGGGGGAGAGGTAGGTGAAGCCGAGCGCGAAGTTCGCCCAGGGGCCCATGTCCTTGCGGAACTCCGAGCCCGCTTCCCCGGGCGGGGTACCGGCCGCCGGTGCGGGAGGCTGAGGACCGGTCACTTCCCGCCCTCCTGACGCGCGGACCCGGGGCGGCCGGTGATGAGATCGGCGGCGCGTTCGGCGGCGAGCAGGACGGTCACCATGGGATTGATGGTGGGCATCGTCGGGAAGACCGATGCGTCGACGATGCGCACACCTTCGACGCCGCGCAGCCTCAGCCGGGAGTCGCAGACGGCCATCGGATCGTCCTGGGCCCCCATGCGGCAGGTGCCCGCCGGGTGGTAGACGGTGTGGGCCGCACGGCGCCCGTACTCGGACAGGTCCGCGTCGGACGTGACGTCCGGGCCGGGCGCGACCTCGCGCACGAGCCAGCGCCGCAGCGGGTCGGTGGCGGCCACCTCGCGGGCGACCCGCAGGCCGTCCACGACGGTGCGCTCGTCGTGGCCGTCCGGATCGGTGAAGTACCGGAAGTCCAGGGCGGGATGTACGGCCGGGTCGGCGCTGCGCAGCCACATACGGCCGGTGGAGCGGGCACGCGGCACGTTCGGCGTCATGCACACCCCGTGCTCGGGAACGGGAAAGCCCAGGCGCTCGGTGTTGACGGTGAACGGCACCTGGTAGAAGTGGAACATCAGGTCCGGGCGCGGCTGACCGGTGTCGCGGCGCAGGAACAGACCCGCGTCGGAATCCATCGCCGAGTTGGGCGGCAGCGGGCCTGCGGTCTCCCAGACGATCACGGACTCGGGGTGGTCGAGCAGGTTCTCCCCGACGCCGGGCAGATCGGCTCGTACGTCGAGGCCCAGGGCGCGCAGGTCGTCGGCCGGCCCGATCCCGGAGAGCATCAGCAGACGCGGGGTGTCGATGGCGCCGGCGCACAGGAGGAGTTCGCGCTCGGCGCGCACGGTGGCCGTCCCGCCGCCGACGTCGCGGACGGCCACGCGGGTCGGCCTCCCCGACTCGTCGTCGAGCAGCCGGTGGGCCCAGGTCTCCAGACGCACGGTGAGGTTGGGCCGGTCCATGACCGGGTGCAGATAGGCGACCGACGCGGAGGAGCGCAGGTTGCCCTCCGGCTGGTAGGCCAGCGAGAAGAAGCCGGTGCCGTCGGCGAACGGCTCGGCGTTGAAGTCGTCGACGACGGGGACGCCCAGGGCGCGGGCGGCCGCCGTGACGAAGTCCCTGGCGATGGGATTGCGGTCGGCCTCCGCCACCGGGACGATGCGGGTCAGCAGCCGGTCGCGGTAGGGGAGGATCGTCGCCGGATCCCAGCCGGTGCAGCCGCGAGCCACCCAGTCGTCGAGATCCTGCGGCAGCGGCAGGAAACTGATCAGCGTGTTGTGGGAGGAGCAGCCGCCGAGTACGCGCGCACGCGAGTGCAGGATGTGCGAGTTGCCGCGCGGCTGCTCGACGGTGGTGTATCCGTAGTCGAACTCCGAGCCGAGCAGGTTGATCCAGTTGCGCAGGCGCAGGATGCGGTCGTCGCCGACATCACTGGGGCCGCCCTCGATGAGGCAGACGCGACAGTCGGGGTCTTCGCTCAGACGGGCGGCGAGCACGCAGCCGGCCGTGCCGCCGCCGACGATCACGTAGTCGTAGGCGGGCTCGGCGCCGTACGGGGTGGTGGGGGCCATGCGGTGCCTTTCTTCGGTGACCGTCGTGCCGCGGGCGGGCGGCCGGCTGCGGACGGTCAGCCCTTGAACCAGCCGGAGGGGGCGGGGGCGAGGTTCTGGTAGATGTGCTTCGCCTCCTGGTACTCACGCAGTCCGGTGGGGCCCAGCTCGCGGCCGACACCGGAGCGGCCGAAGCCGCCCCACTCGGCCTGCGGCAGATAGGGGTGGAAGTCGTTGATCCACACGGTGCCGTGCCGCAGCCGCTGGGCGACGCGCTGTGCGCGACTCGCGTCGGAGGTCCACACACCGCCGGCCAGGCCGTAGCGGGTGTCGTTCGCCAGACGCACCGCTTCGTCCTCGGTGCCGAAACGCTCGATGGTGACCACCGGGCCGAAGACCTCCTCCTGGACGATCCGCATGGACCGGTCGCAGTCGGCGAAGATCGTCGGCAGCAGGAAGAACCCGCGGCTCAGGTCGGGGTCGTCGGGCCGGGTGCCCCCCGTGACGAGACGCGCGCCCTCCTCCCGGCCGACGGCGATGTAGCGCTCGACCTTCTCGCGGTGCTCGGCCGAGCTGAGCGGCCCGCTCTCGGTGCCCTCCGCCAGGCCGCTGCCGAGCCGGATAGCCCGCGCACGCAGAGCGAGGGCGTCGACGAAACGGTCGTGCAGGGAGTCCTGGACCAGCAGCCGTGAACCGGCCGAGCAGACCTGCCCCGAGTGCAGGAAGGCCGCGTCCAGCGCGTGGTCCACGGCGGCGGCGAAGTCGGCGTCCTCGAAGACGATGTTGGGGTTCTTGCCCCCCAGTTCCAGGGCGATGTTCTTCGGTCCCTTGGCGGCGCCGGCCATGATGGTCCGCCCGGTGGCCAGACCGCCGGTGAACGACACCAGATCGACCTCCGGGTGGTCGGTCAGGGCCGCGCCGACGGTCGCCCCGGATCCCAGGACCAGGTTGGCGACGCCGGGTGGAGCGCCGGCCTCCGCGATGAGCCGGACCATGGCGATCGTGGAGAGCGGTGTGATCTCACTGGGCTTCAGGACGAAGGTGTTGCCGGCGGCCAGCGCGGGGGCCACCTTCCAGGAGGCCTGCAGCAACGGGTAGTTCCAGGGGGCGATGAGCGCGCAGACGCCGATCGGCTGATAGACGACGCGGCTGAGGACGTCCGGACCGACGTCCACGACCCGGCCGCCGTCCTTGTCCGCGATCTCGGCGAAGTAGCGGAAGGCGTTCGCCACGTCCTCCACGTCGATCCGGGCCTCGGTCAGCGTCTTGCCGGTGTCCAGTGTCTCGGTGCGGGCGATCTCCTCCCTGTCGCGCAGCAGCAGGCCGCTGACGCGCAGCAGGAGGTCGGCGCGGTGGCGGGTGGGTGCGTTCGCCCAGTCCCCCTCGTCGAAGGCGCGCCGGGCGGCGCGCACGGCGCGGTCCACGTCGGTGGCGTCGGCCTCGTCGACGGTGGTGACGACGGAGGCGTCGTACGGATCGACCACCTCCCGCCGGCCGCCGGCCGCCGCCTGTGTCCACTCGCCGTCGATGTACAGCTCACCCACCGCGGGCCTCCCTCGGATCCGGCCGGTGCCGATCGCTTCGACGGTCAGCAAGATGGCCCACCGCAGGGGTGGCGGCCACGGGGGCGCACCGCCGCGATCGTGTCCGAGGGGTCCAGGGAACCCGGGTGGGCTAACGGGAGGGCCGGGGCCCGGCGCCTTCCACGGCTGACGCCGCCGGGGCCCCGGGGCGGCGCCCGCTCCGGGCCGGCGACGGCGCCCCCTGGCCTCTGCCGCTCCACCCCCGCGTCGTAGCCCCGGGAATCCCGGCGTCCGCGACTCCCGCGCCCCCTCCCGGTCCGCGTGTCTCCCTTCGCCTCGCGTCCGGGGCTCCAGATTTCCTGGCGTCCGGGCTCCGAAACCGCCGCTCCGCGGGTAGACGGGTGGTGATGACGGGCCCGGCGAGATGGGACAGTATGGATCTTGTACGGGCCGTCCGAGAACATGAGAGCCGACTTCAGACGCGCTTCCCGGTGGCTCCCCGGCCGTCGACGGTCCTTGCCGCATCCCGTACTGGCCGCTGACCTGCCGGAAGACCGCTCGCGCACCTCGCGCGCCGTGCCGGGTGCGCCGGTGAGGCCGGCAGGCGGAAGGAAGGCGTGCGATGAGCCCGGCTGAGCACCGCCCGGAGCAGTCGGACCCGACGTACGACGAGGCGTCGGGTCCGAGCGGATTGATGGATCTGCTGGGCGTCGCCGCGGTGCTGGTGGAGACCGACGGCCGGATCGACATGTGGAGTCCGCAGGCGGAGGAACTGTTCGGCTACACCTGCGACGAAGCGGTGGGGCAGTACGCGGCACCCCTGCTCCTCCGCCCGGAGAACCAGGAGGCGGCGATCCGGCTCTTCGCCGAGGTGATGGAGACCGGCCGGGACTGGGCCGGGGCGTTCCCCGTCCGGCACAAGGACGGCAGCACCAGGCTCGTGGAATTCCGCAACATGCGCCTCACGGACAGCATCGGCGACCACTACGCGCTGGGCCTGGCCACGGACCGGTCCACGCTGCGCCAGGTGGAGCGCAATGTGGCCCTGTCCACCCGGCTGGTCAGCCAGGCGCCGATCGGGCTGGCCATCCTGGACACCGACCTGAGGTACGTGGTCGTCAACCCCGCTCTGGCAGACATGCACGGCGTTCCGGCGGCCGACCACGTCGGCCGTGGCTTCCGGGAGATCCTGCCCGGTGCGCCGTTCGCCGGCGCGGAGACCGCGATGCGGCAGGCCCTGGTCAGCGGCGTCGCCGTGGTGGACGAGCAGGTGGTGGGCCACACCGCCGCCGACCCGGAGCACGAGCACGCCTGGATGGCCTCGTTCTACCGGCTGGACGACCAGAACGGTCATGTGCTCGGCATCGCGAACGTGGTGGTGGACGTCACCGACCGCTACCAGGCGGCCAAGAAGGCCGACCGAGCCCAGCAGCGCCTGCGCATGGTGGCGAACGGCTCGACCCGCATCGGCACCACCCTGGAAGTGGAGCGGACCGCGCGGGAGCTGGCCGACGTCCTGGTCCCCGACGTGGCCGACATGGTCGCGGTGGACCTCCTGGACTCCGTCCTGCAGAGGGGGCGCACGGACCTGGGCGAGGGATCGGCATTGTTCCGTGCCCTGGCGGTGAAGACCGCCTATCCCACGGACGCCGCCCAGGCGATCGTCCAGTCCGGCCGCCTGGCCACCTACCACCCTGACCACCCGGCCGCCCACTGCATCCGCACCGGCCGGCCCCTGCTGACCAGACATCTGGACCGGGCGGATCTCGGCCGCATCGCCTCCGACTCCGACGGCGCCCGGCTGTTCGCCCAGGCCGGTGTGCACACGAACCTGGCCGTGCCGCTCATCGCCCGCGGGCAGGTCATCGGCGTCATGGGCCTGGCGCGCGCCCGCAATCCCCTGCCGTTCGACGAGGACGACCTCACCCTCGCCTGCGAGCTGGCCTCGTCCGCCGCGCTGAGCATCGACAACGCCGTCCTGCACCAGCACGTCCGCAGCGCCGCCGAAACGCTGCAGCGCAGCCTGCTGCCGCAGCTCTCGCCCCGCCACCCCGGCCTCGAGGTCGCGGCCCGCTACCGGCCCGCGCAGGCGTTCAGCGAGGTCGGCGGCGACTGGTACGACGTCATCCCGCTCGACGGGGACCGCACCGCACTGACGGTGGGCGACGTCATGGGAAGCGGTATCCCGGCCGCCACGGCCATGGGCCGCCTGCGCACCGCCACCTCCACCCTCGCGGACCTCGATCTCGACCCCGTCCGCATCCTCACCCACCTCGACAAGATCACCCACGGTCTGGACCCCTACATCGCCACCTGCGTGTACGCGGTCTACGACCCGCACCACGGCCGCTTGCACGTGGCCTCCGCAGGCCATCTGCCCCCGGTCCTGGTGCGGGCCGACGGCCGGCCCGAACTGCTCGACCTGCCCACCGGCACCCCGCTGGGCGTCGGCGGTGTCCCCTTCGAGGCCGCCACCCTCGACCTGGATCCCGGCGATCAGCTCGTGCTGTACACCGACGGGCTGGTCGAGACCCGTGACGACCCCATCGACGAGCGCCTGGACGAGCTCCTGCGTCTGCTGTCGGCGCCGTACGACTCCGTGGAGAAGACCTGCGACCGGCTCCTGCAGGCGCTGCGCCACCCCGCCGACCACGACGACGTCGCCCTCCTCATCGCCCGCGCCCAACCACTGACCGCCTGTGAAGACCCGGGGCCGTGCCCGGCCCCGGGGTGACCGGACGTCGCCTGCGCGACGGCATCGCCCGCCGCCGCGGTCGCAGGGATCGGCAGCAGCTGCCGTACGCAGCCCTCGTGCCGCATCATCCGCCCACTTCCGGACAGATCATCGGGCGCAGGCGGCGGCCCGAACGACGATCTCGGTGACATCGACATCGACATCGACATCGACATCGGCCGGCTGCGACACGGCGGAGGCGATGGCCCCCGCGACGGCGGAGGCGGGCACGGTCTCGGCACGGTAGGCCCGCATGACCTCCCGGGTGGGGGGTCGGAGATCCCCTCGGCGAGTTCGGACTCGGTCACCCCGGGGGAGACGAGAGTGACCCGGATGTCCCCCGGGGACTCCTGGCGCAGCCCCTCGAAGAGCGCGCGGACGGCGAAGTTAGTGGCGCAGTAGACGGCCGCGATGGGGGAGACCTCGTACGCGCCGACGGAGGCGAGTCTGGGCTGCCCGAAGAGCACCGACCAGGACGTGGTTCTCGTGGGTGCACGGCACCCAGGCGACACCCGGACGCCGAGATGGTGGATCACGGCTCTGCGGCACGGCCGCTGCGGGCTCCGTCCTTTCGCGTCGCCGCACCGCCCGGCTCCCACGGGGCAGGTCGATGAGGGCGGCTCAGCCGATGGGGTGCTCGGTGAAGCGGCCGCAGGGCACGAAGCCCAGTCGCCGGTAGACCCGTTCGCCTTCCGGTGAGGCCTGCAGTACCGCGATCCGTCGTCCCTCCTCGCGGGCCGAGTCCAGCGCGGCGAGGGTGATGGCACCTCCGTATCCCCGATGGCGGTGCGTGGGCAGGGTGCTGACGTTGTAGACCCCGGCGACGCCTGCGTGGTGGAAGATCTCGGCAGAACAGACCGGGCGGCCGCGGTGGTAGCCGATCAGGTAGCGGCCCGGGCAGCCGGGAGCGAGCATCCGGCGGGCGGCCCGGCCGAAGAAGCGGACGACCGCGGGGGCCGGCGGGTCCCAGTTCGCGGCAAGGACGGTGGCGTAGTCGGCGATCTGTGCGGGCGTGGCGACTCGCCGGATGTGGAGTTCGGGCAGAGACGGCCTGCTGGGCAGGCCGTCGAGCAGGGCCCACATGGCCGTCTCGCTCTCCGCCGCTTCCAGCCCGGCGGCCGCCAGACGGGCGGAGAGGCCGGGAGGTGTCGAGGCTGGGCCGACCCACCAGGAGAACGGACGGCGGGTGGTGGTGAGGGCCTGGAGGGTCTGGGCGATGCGGGCATCAGCGGTGCGAGGTGTGAACCGTGCGGCTGCGACGATGTTGAAGGTGTCGTCGGCCAGTCCACTGTCGGCGATCAGGAGGTCACCCGTCTCCGTGACCGTCGCGCCGGCCATGTGCCGGTGCAGGTGGCATGCGCGCTCAGCGAGGTTGGACTCCATTTTGGCCAGGAGGTCGCCGTGGTCGGTACCGGAGCATGTCGGCATGGTCATTGGGGTTCGAGTTCATCACGTCGGAGCCACCGACTTCGGCTCGTCCGCTACTTATCGCAAGTGGATGGGGAGCCCGGCGGGATGTCGCAGGGCCGGAAGGGCTCGATGTCCACCGGACCGTCGCCCATGAACATGTTCCGGCCCGTCCTCGGTGCTGACACGAAACTCGCCTTTCCGAAGGCCAGCACTCCACCGCGCACAGGGGAATGCTCCGGGTCCACGACGTAGGTGAACCTGGCGGCGGTTGAGGTCGCGGACTTCAGCGTGATCGCCTCCTGCGCCGGACTGGTCTGCAGGTCGACGTCGTTGTTGGTCTTCCCGACGTTGATGAAGGTGCCGTCCAGTAGCTTCGGCAGTACACACGGCTTCGACGACCAGTTCTCGATGACGACCTCGCCTTCACCCCGCCTGCCCTTCTCGGACAGCACCCTGACGTGAGCGGTGAGGTTGCTCATCCTGCATGGTGACGAGGACGCCGACGCAGCAACCCCCGTGTGCGCAGAGGTCGAACCCTTCCCGGATCGGCTGACGAACTCACCGCCGTCTCCGCCGGCACACGATGTCAGAGCGGTGACCGCGGACATGAGGACCAGGACAGTGGCGGCAGTCCGAGGGCAGTCGGAGAACACGACTTATTCGTCTCCTTGTCATTGCGATGGCGGGCCTCGTACGTTACCTGCAGGTAGCGAAGCCGCGGCCGGTCAGCCGTCGAAAGGAGCAGTGACTACTCACCTCCCCGCGCGAGGAGTCGAGCCCCCGCCTGCACCGACCGTCGTGACGTCGCCCCATCGAGGCACAACGGCTCGATCGATGTCTCCCGCCGTCCAGGGCCAGATCCACGCGTACGAACAGGGGGGACTCGGATGACGGGACAACGGCCCGCGCAGCCGACACGACGTTGATCTCCTCGTCGGTCGGGTGATGCGAGGTCACGTCAGGGTGCGGGATCCGCCCTTCGTCGATCACACCGGACTCCGTCAGCACAGGCCCCTCCCGTACCGCGCGGCTGAACGCGTCGGCGATGAAGACCAGCGCGCGTTCTCCCTCCTCCACCGGAGGCAGGTAGCGCTTGACCATCGCTACACGGCCCTTATAGAGGAGCATCCGGGCATGACGCCCGGCGTCGGCGTGCCGGCTCGGCTCATAGCGTGCGGTGTCGAGTGCGCCCGCCGAGACCGCGTGCTCGACCACCACCCCGTGTCCCTGCGGAAGTCCTCTGCCAAGCGGTCAGGGTGAACAGTCTGACAGGTGTCCTGCGATCGGACCTCTCCTCGAGTGGGATCGCGGGGTCGTCCATGTGCCCGCGCAGCAGGTCGATCGTGTCGCGGCCGAGCCGTCGCCTACTACCGTCCTGATCGGCGGTCTGTACCGTCCGGTCCACGGAAGGGCATGTACCACTCGAACTCGCCGGCCTGACCCGGCTGCCGTCGGGTGACGGCCGCTCCGTCACACGGAGAGCACTTGGCCCCGCCGGGCTTCCGGCGGGGCCAAGTGCTGCCGGTGGAGGCAGTCGGGCCGGCGGTGCCTGCCCGTGCCCGCTGCCGTGAACCAGCAGCCCAGGTGGCTCGGGAAGGGCCTCATCCGGTGGGCGGCCCGTCCCGGCCGGTGCTACTTGGTGAAGGCGGCCACGCCGTTGGGCGTGCCCAGACCGGTCGGACCGTCATAGCCCGTCCCGGCCTTGCACAGGTACGAGTCACAGGACCCGTTGGCGCCGTCGGTGACGTCGTTGAGCTCGTCCGGGTGGGCGTACGGGTACGCGGCCGGCACGTCGTCGGATCCCGGAGTGCCGGCGAGGGCGTACACGCCGGCGATGAACGGGGCGGAGGCGCTTGTGCCGCCGTAGACGTTCCATCCGTCGGCCTCGTACGTGTCGTAGACGGCGACGCCGGTGGCCGGGTCCGCCACGGCCGCGACGTCGGCCACGGCACGCTTGTCGCAACCGGTGTCCTTCTGCCAGGACGGCTTGGCCGAGTACTTCGAGCAGCCCGAGCCCGCTCCGTCCCCGCCGGCCGACGTGCCCCAGACGGACTCGGACCAACCGCGGGTGCTGTCATCCTTCCTGAGCGATGTGCCCCCGACCGCCGTCACGTTGGGGGAGGCGGCCGGGTACTCGGTGCCGTAGCCGCTGTCGCCGGAGCTGGCGGTGATGGTCACACCCGCGTGGTTGAAGTACTGCTCGTCGGCGGAGGTGTCGCCGGCCTCTTCGTCACCCCCGTAGCTGTTGGAGACGTACTTGGCGCCCTGCTTGACGGCCTGGTTCACGGCCGCGCCGAGGTCGTCCATGTTCGCCGACTTGGACTCGACGAGCAGGATGTGGCACTGCGGGCAGGCAGCGCTGACCATGTCCAGGTCCAGCGAGATCTCGCCGGCCCAACCCGCGTCCGCCTCGGGGTAGTCGGTGCCGCCGTCCTGGTCGATCTTCTGGAAGCAGCCGTTGTCCGTGCTGCATTCCGGCAGCCCGTACTGGGCACGGTAGGCGGCCAGGTCCTTCTCGGCGTTCGGGTCGTCGTAAGCGTCGACGATCGCGACGGTCGCGTCCTTGCCGCCGTCGTCGGGGAGGTTGTAGGCCGACTTGAGGTCGGCCGGTCCGAGCCCCTTGGGATCGGCGTCGCGGCTCAGGCTCCTCCGCGACTTGATGTCGGTGCGAACGACGGCCTTGCACGCCATGTGACCAGGCTTGCTCGGTTGCGAACACAGCTCGCGGGTGTGCACCGGCGACGCGGTGGACGGCGCGACGTGCGATGTGGCGACGTGCGACGTGGCGAAGGCGGCCGACTGTGCGGAGACGGTCAGGCCGCCGGTGATCAGGGCTGCTGCAGCAAGGAACGTCGACGCATTGCGGCGTGCCGGGGTCCATCTGCGACGGGACTGCAATGAACTGCCCTCCGTGGGGGATATGGGGGCTCCAGGCCGGCGACCGAAAGGCGATATGGGTATGTCAGATGCATGACAACCACCTTCGGATGGGGGTGACGGAATGGAGCCGGTGATCAGGCGTCGTCGTGTCGATGCCGTGGATCGGACGTCGTCATGACGAGACGGCCACTCGATGTGCGGTGGCTGGTGATGAGGCTATGGAACATTTCCCGCCGTCAGCAAGGGTAGTTGGCCAAAACGATTACTCAACTCCGTGACAGATGACGGGTATTACATCCGGAATGTCTCACCTGGGTGGCGGGTGGCGGGTGGCGGGTGGCGGGGGCGGGGTGACCGGGTGACCGGGTGACCGGGTGGCCGGGTGGCCGGGTGGATGACGCGTGTGGACGGCCGGACGCGCGCGCCGTGCCGCGGTCGCCCGGACAGGCCTTCCGGGGCTGCGCAGCCTCGGTCTCCGATCCGGAGCGCTTTCCAGTGCGCGGCGCTGTGCTGGAGGGGTGCCGGCCTTCTCGGTGCTCGCGGCCCACACGCTCAGGGCCTGGGTATTGATTACTCATGCGGCCCGCGGGTGCTCACCTAGTCTGAGAGAAGAAGTGGTGCCTCGCCGTAGATGTCCGAATTGTTTGGCTGCCCCGAGGCCCCTTGCGCGTATTCGTTCGCGGCGCGCTTCTGCGCCAGGGCAAGGAAAAGGTTCACTGAATGCTTCACCGTAAGGCAGCTGCTGCAGCAGCGCTCCTGATAGCTTCCCTCACCGCCTGCGGTGGTGAACATTCCGCATCTTCTCCCCATGTCTCGGGAAAATTCGGCGTGCAACCGCATGTGAGTTTTGGTGATGGAGTGCCCGACGCGCGCTATCACGAAAGCGTCGTGACATCGGGCAGTGGGCGTCGAATCGGTGCTCACGACTTTGTGAAGTTTCATATCACGTCGCAGGTGTGGGGAAAAGGTAAGCCCGTCAGTACGTACCAGGGGGCGAAGGCCCCCAATGTCCTGCACCTTGGATCCGCGCAGTCGCCGCCGGTGCTCGCGAAGGGGTTGTACGGGAAGCGGGTGGGCAGTCGCCTCCTCGTCACCGAGCAGGCCGGCAAGGCATTCGGGTCGCAGCTCCCGCCGGGTATGAAGAAGTCCGATGTTCTGGCGTTCGTCATCGACGTCGTAGGGGCCACCTCGGTGGACGAGAACGTCATTTCCCGCGGAAAGTCCGCTGCGCCCCCTGCGGATATTCCCGGTC
This sequence comes from Streptomyces sp. NPDC048514, assembly GCF_043199955.1. Taxonomy (NCBI): domain Bacteria; kingdom Bacillati; phylum Actinomycetota; class Actinomycetes; order Kitasatosporales; family Streptomycetaceae; genus Streptomyces; species Streptomyces sp. NPDC048514. The sequence continues at coordinate 337,601 of NZ_JBICWT010000010.1, forward strand.
TCAGGCAGCCCAAAGCCACGGTCCCCGAGGTCGAGATCCCCAAGAATGCCGCGACGCCCAAGGTGCTTCGCAGCTTCGCCGTCGTGCATGGTTCAGGGGAGGCGGTGAAGGTGGGGCAGACCGTCATAGCGCAGTCTCGCGGCTGGTCACTCAACAGTGGCAAGGAATTCCAGAACACCTACAAGTCGAGTGATCCGGGCCTGTACCCGCTGGGTTCCGGAATGCTGATCAAGGGCTGGGAGCTGGGCCTGGCGGACAAGCACGTGGGTGACCGTGTGGAAGTCGTGATTCCTGCGGACCTGGCCTACGGTGACAAGCCGCCGCCCAACAGTGCCATGGGGAAGAACGCCTCACTGGTGTTCGTCGTCGACATCCTCGGTGTCGTCTGAGCGCGTGAGAGTGCCATGGCCGTGCATGAGGGCCTCCGTCGACGTCTCCCCGAAGCCGACGCGACGACGGACCCCGAAGCCGACGTAACGACGGAACAGGAGGAGAGCGCTCCGTATCGCTGGCGCGACGGGGCGGCTCCGGTGCTGGGCCTCGCCGCACTTTCGCCGACGACGTGACCGAGCTGGGCGGCACCGCCGCACGGCGGTGCCGGCCGCCCATCAGTGGGCCGGGCCGGGTGCGTGCGGAGTTGAGTAGTAACTACCCATGCGGTCCGTGGTGGCCCTGCCGAGACTGGTGACGACGAGATGATCAAGTCGTGTAAACAGGCAGAGAAGGAAGACTGAATACGCCGGCGAAAGAAGAAAGCCATCGTTCCGATGGCTGTCGCCCCGAGTCGTGTCCCCGGACAATCCCCCCCACATCTGAGCAGCTGAGAGGACGACACACCGTCATTCCCATCAGGCGCACGCCGGATGGTTTCGGCTGGCAGTGGTCATCACCAGAGAACAGCATGCAGCGTTCAAGTCGTCTCCCGCACCCGTCCCTCGCGCAAACCGGCCCCGTCTTCGTGGGCAGAAAGAAGGAACTGGACCAGATACACCACGTACTGGCGACCCAGCGCGGAGCACGTGGCGTCCTCGCCGTCGGACCGGCGGGAATCGGCAAGAGCCGGCTGCTCGACGAGGCGCAGGCCGCAGCTCCTCAACGGCGCGTGGTGAGTTTGCATCCGCGGGCACAGATATCGGTGACCGCCTCCAGGGGTGGTCCACCGTCGGTGTCCTCGCTGACCCAGCTGCGCAGCGAACTGGCCCGTTACAGCGCGATGCCCGTGTCCGACTCCTCGCTGTTGATCGTCGACGACGTCGATCACCTCAGCGCGGAGGTGATCCCACTCCTCTTCCACGCCCTGCGCAACCCCGGCATCAAGCTGCTGGTCTCCGCGACCAGCAACGGCGGAGCGCTGCCCTCGGCCGTACGAGCGTTGCTGAGTGACACCTCGTTCAAGAGGCTCGACCTGTGTCCACTGGCGATGACCGACGTCAGGGAGCTGACCAACTCCCTTCTGAACGGGGGCATCGAGCACACCGGCGCAGCGCGGCTCACCTACATGTGCGACGGGAATCCCAGACTGCTGCTGGAGATCGTCCGCACCGCCGTGGAGCAGCGAGCGCTTCGGCTCGTCGACGACTGCTGGCACTTCGACCCCGCGCAGTTCACCGTCCCGCCCTCGCTCCTGGAGATGACGGCGCCGGAGCTGGAGAAGCTCGACGAGTCGGACCGGCTCGTCCTGGACCTGGTGGCGCTCGCCGACGAGCCCTCACTCGACTCGATCGAGAAGTTCTGCGACGTCGGGCGCCTGGAGCGCCTGGAACACCGGGACCTCATCCGCGCAGTCCACGTCGACGGCCGGGCACGAGTTCGCATCGTTCATCCGCTGGTGCGCTACGCACTCTCCCACGGGCTTCCGGCGCTCCGGCAACGTCGGCTGCTGCGGGACTGGCTGAGCGCGCATGGCGGACTGCAGGCTCTCCTGCCACACGCCGACTGCGGACGTCTCGCCGAGTGGCATCTGGACGCACTGGAGGTGCCACCGAGGGAGCTGCTGGACCGAGCGGTCAAGCAGAGCTTCCGTGCGCAGTCCCTGCCGAGAGCGGTCCGCCTCACCGGCGCCGGCTGGCAGCACTATCCGGCCGAGGACACGGCATCGCTGCATGCGCAGGCCCTCACCGCCGTAGCCGATTTCGCCGGCCTCGCCTCGTTCGCCGCCGATGTCCGCCGCTGCGAGCCCGCCTACACACGCGCGATGCAGAAGAGCGAGGCGCATGCGCTGCTGCTCCAGGCGCGCTACGAGGAACTGGACGAGTCCCTGCCCGCGCTCCCCGTCACCGAGCAGGACTACTACCGGATGACGACCCACTACTTCCGAGGAGACTTCGTCCGCGCGTACGCCGAGGCCGAGGGCCTGCGCCGGAACGGGCCGCAGCACCAAGCCCTGGAAGCCGGTCTCATCATGATGGGATCGCTCTGCCACATGGGGCTCCCCGAACAGGCACTGGCGCTGTACCAGCGCCTCGGCGAGGAACTGGAGCAGAGTTCGGACCACTCGTATCGCTTCCACGCGGATTCGCTCGAGGAGCTGCACGCGACCGCCCTGCACTACTGCGGTCGGCTCGACGATGCCGAGAGGATCTACCGCCGTGAGTACATCGAGGCCTCGGAGAGACATCACGTTCGCATCGAGGCTCAGCGCGGCCTGGCCCTGGCGCAGCTCCTGCACGACCGTGGGGAGATCGAAGCCGCTCTGAAATGCGCGGACTTCGGCCCGAGCTACCGCGTGGGCTGGCGGCAGTGGCAGATCAAGGCAGGCATCTACGTCGCCCTCGCCTCGAGTTCGCTGCCCCACACGCTCCGCCCGGCCGATCCGCTGCCGGAGACGCTGTCCCTGGACGACGCCGGACACTGCGCCGTTCTCCTGGCCGTGGTGAAGGCCCGGCGCTATCACGAGCAGGGTGAGACCGAGGCGGCCACACACATCCTGCACGAGATGGTGGCGGCCGCCGTGCGCAGAAAGGCACATGCCGACGCCGTCGTCGGCATGCACGAGTGCGCACGGCTCTCCCTGCCGCTCCCAGCCGTCGATCACCATGGGCTTCGCCTGGAGGGCGGCTTCCTCCAGGCGCGCGTGGACTACGCCCTGGCGCAGAGCGCCGGGGACGCCAAGAGGCTCGGACGTGTCGCCCGCCTCTTCGCGGACATGGGGGCGTTCCTCTTCGCCGCCGAGGCATACGCGGAGCAGGCGAGGCTGCACCAGCGCTGTGGAGCGTCCAAGGCGGCCAACGCCGCGACCGTACAGGCCCGGGAGCTTCTGCGCCGGTGCGGTCCGGTACAGACCCCGCCGCTGCACTTTCTGGGAGAGTCGGTGTTGCTCACGGACCGTGAACAGCAGATTGCGAGGCTGGCGGCTCGCGGGCTACAGGACAAGGAAATAGCAGGCCGGCTCTGTCTGTCCGTGCGTACTGTCAGTAACACCCTGTACCGGGTGTACCGGAAGGTGGGTGCGGCCAACCGCCGGGAGCTGCAGGCACTCATGAACCGCGGGGGGCACCCGATCTGATCATCCGGTCCGCGGAGGGTGTACCGGGAGCCGGCCGGCCCCTGACCGCCTCGAAGCGAGCCGACGGCAGGCCGCGCATCGCGGGCCGTCCTGAGAAGATGAGTCAAGGGCCCGGGAGACGAGCTGTGCGGCCCAGGAACCGACGGCGTCTGGAGGATCGGCGTGGATGCTGCGGTCATTGCCCGAGAATGGCCGTTCGTGGCCAGGTCGCGGCAGATCGGCGAGATCAGGTCTTTGCTCGCCTCGCCTCGGGCGGAGGGTTGTGTCATCCACGGCCCCGGGGGCGTCGGCAAGTCGAGGCTCGCCGAGGAGATCTGGCGGACGGCGAGAGAAGCCGGCCTCGTCTGCAAGAAGGCGGTCGCCACGGCCGCGGCGTCGAGGATTCCGCTGGGTGCCATCGCTCATCTGCTGCCACGGGACATCGACGTCAGTGATCCGGTTTCGGCGTTCCGTGCGTCCGTGCGAGCGCTGACCGGAGCAAGGGAAGAGAGGGTCGCGCTGTGGCTCGACGACATACACCTTCTCGACACGACGTCCGCGGTACTCGTACGGCAACTGCTCGACAGCGGCAAGGCGTTCGTCATCGGTACCTTCCGGAGCGGATTCGAGGCCAACGACGTCACGACGACGATCCTGCGGAACCTGCGACGCTTCGATCTCGAGGAGCTGACCCTGCCCGAGACGGGCACACTTCTCGAAGCCGCGCTGGCCGGCCGGGTCTCGATCTCGGCGAGGCATCACATCCACGCCGCCAGCCAAGGAAATCCGCTCTACATCCGAGAGATCGTACTGGGTGCCGCCAAGAGCGGAGCGCTGGAATTCGACGACGGCGTCTGGAGTCTGCGAACCGATCGTCAGCTCGCTGTGACGCCGGGAATCAGGGAACTTATACATGAGAGGTTCAGTACCGTCGACGACAGGTCCAGGGAATTCCTGGAATCGTTGGCGCTCTGCGAACCGCTTTCCCTGAGCGATGCCCAGGACGTTCTGCCGCAGGAAAGCCTCCAGGATCTGGAAGCGGCCGGGCTGATCGTGGCGTCGTACGCGGATCGCCGTATCGCGTTGACACTCTCCCATCCGTTGTACGGGGAGGTGATTCGCGATGGCATTTCGCCCGGCAGGCGCCGAGAACTTTTCGGCGCGCAGTTCACGCGCGCACAAGGTCACGGCGCCCGGCGCAGCGGCGACGCGCTGCGCATGGCGTCGTGGCAGCTGGAGGCGACGGGCACCGCAGAGCCGGCGCTGCTCGTGCGCGCCGCCTCGTTCGCCTCATTGGCGAATGACAACACTCAGGTGGTGGCGTTCCTGGCCGCCCTCCCGGAGGAACACGCGACCTTCGACACGTGGATCATGCTCGGGAACGCTCTGCGTGACCTGGGGGACTGGCGGCGGGCGGAGGACGCCTACGCGTCTGCGGCCGAAGTGGCCGGTCCGGAGGCCGAGACGATGGAACTGGCCGCGACGCGCACGATGAACCTGTTCTGGGCCGGTGCCCAGGTGGCACGGGCGCTCGAAGTGAACCAGGAGGCGCGTGCACGCGTCACCAGCGGGTCGGCGCTGGCGATGCTCGACGCCAACGAGGGGATGATGCGGGCAGCGGCGGGCGAACCGGCCACGGGGCTGGAGCTTCTCAGCAGAATTCCGGACGATTACGACAAGGAGCTCAACCCCGCCCTGTGGTCGATCTGCGCTGCCTGGAAGGCTTCCGCCGCTGCGGCGACCGGTGATGCGGAAAAAGGCGTCGGACTGGCCACGTCCGCTCTCGAGCAGCATGAGAACCTTCATCGGACTCATATTCTTCCGCATCCGTCCGGCCAGAGGATATCCCTGGTCCATGCCCTGGTCGAAGCGGGCCGACTGCGCGATGCCTCGGAATTCGGAAGACGTGCTTACGCCGAACTCATCGAATCTCCTCAGCCCATGAACAGAATCTGGCTCTCGGTGCAGATAGGCCGGGCTGAATGGCATGCCGGCAGGATGGAGGAGGCTCGGCACTATTTCGCGGAGGCCGTGTCACTGGCCCGCTCCCACGGATATGTGAAATCCATGCGGCTGGCTTTGTCGGGTCTGGCGGCCGCGGCTGCGGTGATGGGTGACCTCCACAATGCGCAGTCGGCCTGTGAGCAGGCGGAGAGATACCCGCACATGGGCTTCTTCGCCGGCGAGGAAAGGCTCGGAGAAGCCTGGCTGCTGGCCGCGGACGGCAGGTACCAGGACGCCCGAGCCGTGCTGAGGGGTGCCGCCGAACGAGCCGCCCGGACCGGCCAGGTGATGTCCGCGAGCGCGCTCCTCACAGACCTCGCGAGGCTGGGCGGCGCGAAGGAGGCCGCCGTGGCGCTGCAGGAGTCGACGGCGGCGAGCGACAGCCCGTTCATGGCCGTGCGCGCCGAATTCGTGACCGCGCTGGCGGAGCAGGACGCTGAAGCCTTGATGCGCGTGGGTGACGGACTGAACCGCCTCGGCGCCTCGCTGCTGGCCGCCGAGGCCTACACCCAGGCGGCACAGGGGTACGGCCGTTCGGGCGAGCAGCGCAGGGCCACGGAGTGCCTGAACCGGGCGCACACGATGACCCAGAGGTGCGGCAAGGCCGCCACCATGCTGCTGGAGACGTCCCGGCAGGTGATGAACCTGACCGCACGGGAGGTCGAGGTGGTGACGCTGGCGGTCTCCAGTGTGCCGAACCGGGAGATCGCGGATCGGCTGAACCTGTCCGTGAGGACCGTGGAGAACCACCTGCAGCGTGCTTACGTGAAGCTGGGGGTGAAGAATCGCCGGGAACTGGCCCGCGTGATGCGGACAAGTGGGTTCCTGGCGCGATCCGAGGCCTGAGTCGACGCGCTCCCGCAAGGCCCCGGGCCGGCGGACGGAACCACCGGGGCAGGACGTGGGCCCTGCCGGAAACGGCCCGCGGGCGGCCCGCACCGGCGACCACCGGACCCGGCCGTGCTGCCGCGCGGGCCTGCCCAACGCCGGTGCGAATCAATTGAGTCGCGACTACTCACGTCGCACAGCCCAGCCGATGGCATGGTTCTTGCGAACACGAGAGGTATCGCTCGTCGCGGCGTTACCGGATGCCATCTGCAGTGACGTTCGATCGTGCGATCAATGACGCCGAGAATGGCCTCCGGCTGCCGGACGACTCGGAGAGTTTCAGGAATTCACCATTGTTCAGCCACGATCGGTTGGGGCAGTTACCAATGCATCGAAGATTCCGACGTTCGATCCTCTGCGGGCTGTCGGCGCTCCTGGCCGTCGCCGCCGGGGGATACGGAGTGGACAGCGCGATCGCCGCGCAGGACCGACCGGCCGCGTCGGCCGTACCGACCCCGCCCGTCGCCGACTTCGGCACGATCAACGGCTTGGGGCAGTCGGCGGAGCACGAGAAGATCACCCGCGCGGCACTCGCCTGCAAGGGCGGCGAGACGGACAACTCCTGTTTCGAGCCCGGGTCGTTGAATCAACTGGCGGGAGCGGCCGGCACCTTCGGCGCGGTAGGTGCGCCCGACTCCGACCAGACATTCCTCCAAGCCGCCCACTGCGACGGGGCGGACTTCCTCAACACCCCGGACTATCCGCAGACCCGAGCGCAGGCCACGACCGTGCTCCTGAACTGCATCGGTCATCTCACCTCCGAGTTCAAAGCGGGTGTCGGCAGCGCCAAGGGCCTCCTCTCCGCGGGGCGGATAGTCTCGTCCGAGGTCGATCTCTCCTCGAGCTGCACCTTCACGCTGGGCGTCCCCGGGCGGGCCAAGTGCAACGCCATCGAGGGACTCGGTCGTGCCCTGCACGGCACACAGGACTTCTACGCCCACAGCAACTGGGCCGACGCACCGGATACTTCCAGGCCGATCGGCGTCGGCAACCCCCCTGGCCTCGCGCACTCGACACCGGCTCCCTTCATGAGCCTGGGCGCGCCGTCACCCGCGGCGTCCAGCATCCCCGTGCAGCTCAGTACCGACTGCTTCACCGTCGCTCCCTTCGGGTGGGGCTGCGGTGACAGGGTGACCCACGAGACGATCAACAAGGACACGGGGACCATCGACCCCGTCACCGGTGCGACGTCGAACCCGACCACCCCCCGAGGCAAGGTCGCCGGGAACTTCGCCCGGGCCGTGCAGACCGCGGTCCAGGACACGCGGGCGCAGTGGAAGAGCTTCCGCGACGCTCTCGCCGCCACCTACGGCCCCCAGCAGGGCACCCTGCTCGCCTGCGCCGTCACGCATGACAACCCCGTACGCGACTGCGCCTAGCGTTCCCGCCCCAGGCGCCCAGCGGCCCCGACGGCGAACACCGGCGTCACACCAGGGCCGGTAGCCGGATCCCGCGCTGCCGCTCACCTCGCGGACCCGCGACTCGCCCCTTCCCCGACCGCGCGACTCCTCACCTCACGGATCGACGCCGGCCGGCCGCACGCGCCACGACTCCAACGGGCACGCCGCCTTCCCGGCCACGTCCCTGGCCGCCGGCATCCGCCACCGCCGTTTCCAGGCACGGCGGATGCACCTCCCATCCCAGCGACCCCGGACAGCACACATGGGCACACTCGATTCCCCTTCCCTCCCCGCACGCACTCTCGCCGTCATGCTCTGCGCGGGTTCGTTGCTCCTCACACCGGTCGCGCACGCCGATGCCGCACCGGCCAAGCCGACCGCCATCGTGTCCCTGGGGGACAGCTTCATCGCGGGCAACGCAGGCAGGTGGCGCGGCAACAGCGACGACCCGTTCGGAGACCGCAGCGGCACGGACCGGGCAGCGGTCCCCAACGGCTACGACGTGGGCAAGGTCTACGGAGACACGGACGGCGGCTGCTTCCGGTCGGACGTCGCGGAGATCCGCAGCACCGGCATCGCGGTGGACCAGGCGATCAACCTCGCCTGCTCGGGCGCCGAGTCCCCGAACATCTGGCGTGCCTCGCACGGCGGACGGTCCTGGGAGGACGAACAGCCCCAGGCCGACGCTCTGGCCAGCGTGGCCCGCACCAGCAACGTCCGGATGGTCGTCCTGTCGGTGGGCGGCAACGATCTGGGCTTCGGAGACATCCTCCAGTCCTGCATCACCGGGTACATGACCGGCGGTGGTTCCTGCCACACCGCTCAGCAGGCACAGGTGCAGACCGCCTTCGCCGGGGCCATGGCCGCCGTCGACAAGTCCATCAAGGAGATCCGCGGCGCGATGGCCTCCGCGGGCTATGCGTTCACCGACTACCGGCTGGTCGTGCAGTCGTACTCGTCACCGCTGCCGCGCGGTGGGGAGATGCGCTACCCCGAGAACGGGTCCCGGACGTACGAGGGCTGCCCCATGTACAACTCCGACCTCGACTGGGCGCGTGACAGCCTCATGCCGCGCCTCACGGACGGCCTCCGTACGGAGGCACGGAACAACAGCGCGGACTTCCTGGACCTCAGCGACGCCCTGCAGGGCCACGAGGCCTGCTCCAAGAGTTCCCGCATGGCGGACGCCACTCACCCGCCGTCCGCCGCGTCCAGTGACTGGGTCCGTTACTTCAACACCGGAGCCCTGCAGGGAGAGCTGAAGGAGTCGCTCCACCCCAACGCCTACGGCCAGTTGGCCCTGGGCCGCTGCCTGGCCCGCATCTGGACCACCGGCGGCGGCACCTGGAAGTGCCACAACACGCCTGGGCAGGGATACGACGGCATGTACGTCACGAACGGCTGAGCCCCCTCCGGACGCTCCGACCCCCCGCAACCGAACACAGCAGACAAGGCTGAGACACATGCACGCAAAGGCAAGGCCCCTCACGCGCTTCCGGCGGACCTCGGCGCTCGCCGCCGCCTTCGTCGCGATGGCCGCCGGTATGGCCGCGACGCCCGCGGACGCGGCCGACACAGTCCACCACAGCCTGGACTACGAATGGCAGCCGGGCGCGGCCCGTGTCACCGTGGGCGACAAGACCGTCACCGCCGGCGGCGCCACCGTGACCGACAAGGTCTTCCGCGACGGCACCGGACGCGAGGTGACGCTGCGCGGCTGGAACACCTCCGGCGAGACGAAGATCGCCGAGGCCGGTTTCAAGCCGTTCAAGACGACGGCCGACGCCGCGGCCGCCTTCCAGCAGATGCGGAACCTCACGGGCACCAACGTGGTCCGGTTCCTCATCTCCTGGGAGGGCGTCAACCCGAAGCCGGGCGTCATCGACCACGCCTACCTGGACCAGGTCGCGGCGCAGATCAAGGAGGCGACCAGCCGAGGCATCTATGTGCTCCTCGACTGGCACCAGGACCTCTACTCCCGCCACCTGTGGAAGAAGGACTCCTGGTACACCGGCAACGGCGCGCCCGCCTGGGCGGTGCCCAAGGGTGACGAGTACTGCGGAATCGTCTGCGCCCACTGGGGGCAGAACCTGCAGACCAACGAGCTGATCCGGAGCGCCTACCGCAGCTTCTGGAACAACACACCCATCAAGGACCTGGGCCAGACCGGCACGCTGCCGGCCGAGCAGTCCCGGGTGCAGGACGCCTTCCTGTGGCAGATGTCCCAGGCACTGCAGTACCTGAGCCCGCAGCTGCACGCCGAGGACCGGGACCACTTCCTCGGCGTCGACCCCTTCAACGAGCCCGCCGACGGTGGCCTGGTCGGCAGCGACTGGGCGAAGATGGACAACGACTTCCTGTGGCCCTTCTACAAGAAGGTCCGCAAGGTCATGGACGACACCGGTTTCAGCACCAACCAGGTGTTCGCCGAGCCCCTCGTCTTCTGGAACTCACAGGCCGGGATCTTCGCCCCCGCCACCGGTGGCCACTACCTCAAGCAGAAGCCCGGTCCCGGATTCGTGTTCAACACCCACTTCTACGACTCGGGCCGGATGGGGCCGAACCCCGACGGAGTCGACAACAACACCTATCTTCCGCAGCTCCAGGACGTCCGCAAGGAGGCTCGCTACCTCGGCATCCCGATGTTCATGTCCGAGTTCGGCATGTGGCTGAACGACATCGGCGCATCCGACACGAACCGGATGATCAAGGCCACCTACCAGGGCATGGAACAGAGCGACCAGGACAAGGCCGCCAACGGTGCGAACCGTATCGATGCCTACACCCCGCTGGTCTCGGGGACCCAGTGGCACTGGGACATCTACCACGACAAGCACCACGAAGCCATGAACGGCGACCAGGACAAGATCATCACGAAGGGAGACGCCTGGAACGACGAGAACTTCTCCGTCGTCGACAAGGGCACCAGCGGGCCCGTCTCGTTCAACATCGACCCGAACAACGCCCAGCGGGTCTACCCGCGGGCGATCCAGGGCGACCTGATGAACTTCACCTACAACGACATGTCCAAGGACGGCTGGAACACCCCGCTCGACTGGTACGGCCTCGCACCCCAGGGGACGCAGGACCACTACTTCCAGGGCAAGAAGTTCGCCCTCGTCACCTGGCGGAGCCGGCACTCCGCCGCGCCCACGGAGATCGCCCTGCCGCCGGGCTTCAACCCGGCTTCCACCGCTGTGATCACGGACAGGATCACGAAGTCCGGGTTCGGTGACCAGGAGACGCCGAGCAACACGCCGAACGAGGTCCTGATGACCCAGGACTCCGGGACGGACGGATCCACCTCGCGTGGTCACCGGCTCATGGTCTGGGACGACCCCGACGCGGGGGAGACCGACGACACCTGGCACTACGCGGTGGTGGTCGCCGACGCCGGCGCCGCCGACAAGGCCAACCTGACAAAGATCCAGAACCAGCTCAACCAGAGCATCGTCCGCGATCACAAGAACCCGGTCGAGCTGCTCGGCAAGCTCGACCACTGAGAAACAGGAAGTGACCGCCACCGCCTGCGGGGTGGCGGTCACTTCGTGTTTCCGAGGAGCCGGTACCGGCCGTCGTGCCGCCGCACCGGGAGGCCAGGCTCCCGTGGGGGAGACGAGCGGTCCTCGCGCCGGCCCCGCGGCGTCACGGTCAGCCGGGTTGATCCGCGCCGGGGCTGTAGCTCTCGCCGGTACGCCGGGAAGCGGCGACGATGTTCTGGAGGGCCGAGAGGTGGCTGTCCAGGGCTTCCCGGCCGGTCTTCGTGAGGGCGAGCCAGGTTCTCGGGCGCTTTCCGACATAGCCACGCTTGGCCTCGACGTAGTCGCGGCCCTCCAGCTTCGCGATCTGCTTGGACAGCGCCGAGTCGGAGAGGCCCACGGTGTCGCGGACGAAAGCGAACTCCACCCACTTCGTCGACGAGAGCAGAGACACGATGGCCAGGCGGGTGGGATCCACGAGCGCCGGATCGACCTGTGCTTCTGTCACTTGCTCCCCTGCTTGTGAGTGCGTGTGGCAAGCCGTTCCCGTCCGCGGCGTTCGAGCGGCGCCAGTGCGAACGCCACGGCGATCAGCACGAGCATGGCAAGCGTATGCCAGGCGGGAACGTGCGCGTTCAGGTATCCCCTGGTGAGCCGGAGCCCGACACCCTCGGCCGCGATCAGCGCGGCGCCGGCGGCCAGCATGACGGCGGTGTACGCCGCCGGCAGGTCACGCAGGCCGGTGGACGCGTAGCCCAGGGCCGCGGAGCCCCGGCGCGTGCGTACGGCCCAGAAGTGGCCCAACTGGATGGCGGCGGCAACGCATATGGGTGCCATGCCCGGATCGTCGAAGACGTCGTAGCAGGCGGCGGTGGCCAGGCCCAGCAGAGCCGCCATCACCTTGACCCGTCCCGGTTCGGCGCGGGTTGCCGGCCCCTGTCGCCGCATCCGGTCGGCCAGTAGCAGGTCCGAGGTCGCTCGGTCGGTGGACGGGCGTCCGGTCATGGGGGCCTCCTGTGCGTCTTGAGAGCAACTTGCCCGAGGAGAACGTAGTTACTGGTTTCCCTGCGGGCAAGTAGTTGCCTGGCGGTTGAGTACTGCTACTCAGGAGGATGAGGGCTGCTGCAGCCGACGTCAGGCGCACACGCGCCACGCGACCGGGATTGCAAGACCCTATGCCGTCGGCAAGGGCGGATCGCCGGGCGCCGATCCGATCCCGGGACGCGAAAAGGGCCCTCATTCACAGGGGCGCGAATGAGGGCCCAGGGTTCAGCCCTTTGTCTTGCGTTTCTTCGGGGGAAAGCAACGGAAGACGTGGTCAGGGCCGACCCCGGTCACGGATATCTCCCCACGAGTAAAACTCCGTGACCTACACGAAACCCCCGCCGTCGCGGAGTCCGTGTCGATCTCCATTTAACCGCCCCCACGACTCCCCCGTGTGAGTACCGACTACCCAAGCGCGCCGATTGGCTACTGCCACAGCGAGGTGATCCGCTACTCGGGCGTCCGGATGACGACGGTGCAGACGGTGGGATCCGGGCGGTGGCCGCCGTCAGCGGCAGGCCGCGACGTCCTCGTGCGACGCCCCCTCGACAGACATGCGCCGCCCCGCGCCCGAGCCGCTGACGCTGATCTTCACGCCCTTGTCCACCAGGCACACGACCTGACGGCTGTAGCTCTTCGGCGAGGCCTTGACCAGGTCGGAGACAGAGGTCCACGACCCGTCGGACCGTGCGGCGCCGGCCGCGCGCCCGACGGCCGTATGAGTGGACTGGGCCGCCGAAGTGGTGGCCCAGGCGGTGCCCATCGACACGCCGCCGACCGCGACGGCGACACCCGCGCCCACCCCGACGAACACGCCGAAGGCCCGCTTCCTGCTGAGACGGCTCATGATTCCTCCTACGGATGGCATCCGGACAGTAGGGCAGCCGGCACATCGCCGGCTGCTCGAACACTTCTTACGCCTGCGGGTGTTGCCGGAATGTAAATCGCCGAAAACCGTGGTTCTCCGCGACTTCGCGGTGGACGGTGTCCGCACCGAGGTGGCAACATCGGCTCACGCCCGATCCGGCCTCGATGCCCCATGCACGTGTCGGACGGGACCCCCACCCGTCATGAATCCCGGACGTCATCCGCGGCTCACGGGAAAACCTTCGGAAGTGCGATGCGAGTTCTGATCGTCGAAGACGATGTGCTGTTGGCCGAGCTGATCCGCGAGGGACTGCGCGAATACTCCATCGCCGCCGACATCGTCCACGACGGTCACGAAGCGGTGTTCAAGCTCGACGTCAACGACTACGACGTGATCCTGCTGGACCGCGACATACCCGGGATCCACGGGGACGAGGTCTGCGCTCGGATGGCCGAAGCCTCCCTGCGGACCCGGATCCTGATGGTGACGGCCTCCGGCAGCGTCACCGATCGCGTCCACGGACTGACGCTCGGGGCGGACGACTACCTGGCCAAACCGTTCGACTTCGCCGAGCTGGTGGCACGCGTACAGGCTCTCGGGCGCCGGTCCACCCGAGCGGTTCCGCCGATCCTGCGCCACGGGGACCTGGTCCTGGACCCCAGCCGCATCACGGTGACACGCCGGGGCACCAATCTCGCCCTGTCGCTCAAGGAGTTCGCCGTCCTACGGGTCCTCATGACCGAACCCGGCAGGATCGTCAGCAGCGAAGAACTGCTCGAGCGAGCCTGGGACGAGAACATCGACCCGTTCACCAGCACGGTCCGGGTGACCGTCTCCAAGCTGCGCGCCAAGCTGGGTGCACCGCCGCCGATCGTGACGGTCGTGGGCGTGGGCTACCGCATGGCCGACCTCGCATGAGGACGGCGGTCGGGAGAAGGGCCGTGGTGCGGCTTCCGGCGAGGTCCCGGCTGGCGATCCTGCTGGCCGCGACGTTCCTCGGCGGCGGAGCGGTGCTTCTGGCACTCGTCTACGTGATGGTCGCGCGACGCAGCGCCCGTGTGGTCCCCGTCGAGATCCATCTCGTACCCGACGGCGTCACCGGGCCGAGCCGAGCGGGGCACCCACGTCTTCGCCCGGCGGATGGGCAGACGGCCCGACTCGACAGCATCGTCCACGCCCTGTCCCGGTCCTTCATGCGGGAACTGCTCGGTGCCTCGCTCACGGCACTGATCCTGCTGGCCGTCATGTCCGCCCTGCTCGGATGGTGGGTCTCGGGCCGCCTGCTGAGTCCCGTGGCGCACATGGCCAGGGTCGCGGGACGACTGTCCCAGGACGATCTCCATCAGCGCATCGCGCTCACCGGACCGGACGACGAGATCAAACGCCTCGCGGATGCCTTCGACGGCCTGCTGGAGCGGCTGCAACGGGCCTTCGAGGCCCAACGGCGCTTCATAGCCCAGGTGTCGCACGAGTTCTGCACCCCGCTGGCCGTCCAGCGGACGATCCTCGAGGTGCGACTGCGACCGTCGGATCCGGCCGCGGTCGAGCGGGTCAAGGCACTGTTGCTGGACGGCAACCGGCGCCTGGACCGCCTGGTGTCAGGGCTCAGGACCCTGGCCGAGAGCGACTGCGGACTCGACCAGACGACGCCGACCCGGCTCGGCTCGGTGGTATCGCAGACGATCGCCCAGTACGGCGAGAGGGCCGCCGAGACGGGCGTACGGGTGTCCTGCTCCGCCGACGACACCCGGGTGCAGGCGCACCCCGTCCTGTTGCGGCATCTCATCGGCAATCTGCTGACGAACGCGCTCGCCTACAACACCGACGACGGCTGGGTGACCGTCACCGTCTCCAAGGGCGTTCTGCGCGTCGCCAACAGTGGCGCGCCCGTCGAGGAGGACTGCCTCGGCTCGCTCTTCGAGCCGTTCCGGCGCCACGAGGCGACACACCCCCGGCCCACCCCCGGTGCCGGCCTCGGGCTGTCGATCGTCCGGTCGATCGCCCAGGCACACGGCGCGACCGTCGCAGCCGAGCCCCGCTCCGGCGGCGGCCTGGTGTTCACCGTGCGCTTCGAGCCGTGCACCGGCTAGGTGCGCAGTCCGTACGGCCTCCGCCCTCGACTCGGCGGACCTGCCCGAGAGGGATCCGGTCCGGCCGTTCGAGCACGGGCTCGTCGGCCTCGGCGACGCCGCTGGAGCGAGCGCGCATCCGTGTAGGACGTGCCGTGCCGGTGCCCGTGCGGCTGCCGGTGTGGGTACGGGTACGGGCGCACGTTCGCGGAGCGGGCCCGCGTCAACCGCCGCGCACACCCGTCGGGCTGACGCCCAGCGCACCGGCGAGTTCGCGGCGGGTCGTGACGCCCAGTTTGGCGTACGCGTGCTGCAAGTGGTTGTTGACCGTACGCACCGAGAGGTGCAGGGTCTCCGCGATGTCCTTGCTGGCATGGCCGGTCGCGGCGAGCAGGGCTATCTCCCGTTCACGGGGCGTCAGCGCGGCGGCCGCCTCCGTGGACGTCAGCAGAGGTGTACGAGCGCCCTGGCAGCCGGCCGCGTAGCCCTGGGCCGTCTGCTGAGCCGCAGCGGCCCTACGCGGGTAACCGGCCCGGCGAAAGCCCTCGGCGGCCACCGTCGCCGCCTCGGCGGCCAGCAAGTGGGCACCCACCGCCTCCAGTTCCCCGGCCGCGCGCACGAGCCGTTCGGGATCGTCGGCCGCGAGTGCGGCCGCGAAACCGGCTCTGGCCGGTGCGAACGCCCCGTCGCAGCGTGCGGCGAGTTCGGCCAGGCGGTCGGCACAGCCCGCGGCGCCCCCGAGTCGGGCGAGATCGGTGAGCAGCAGCGCTTCGGATGCCAGGTGACCGGCCGCCCGGGCACTCTCGGCCGCCTCCGTGAGGATCGCCCGGGCCTGGGCCAGTTGACCTCGTGCGGCATGCAGCCAGACGTCGGCCAGGCGCTCCTCGCCGACGAACAGCTGGGGCTGTGCGGAGGAGCGGACGTCGTCCCGTTGACGCTGGATGCGGGCCGCCGCGTCCAGGTCTCCCAGCAGCGCCGTCGTGGAGATCAGGCCGGTCAGGGCGGGGGCGAGGGCTCGAGGCTGGCGGTGGATCCGGGCCAGCGTGGCCGCCTCGGCATACCAGCGCCGGGCGTCGCCGACCCGGCCGGCCAGCCACTCCGCTCGTGCCAGGTTGATGGCCGTCCAGACCCGCGGGACGGGAGCCCGCGCGTTCAGCAGGTCGCCGAAGGCCTGCTCGCCCGTCGAGCGGGCCCGGTCGAGTTCACCGGCTTCGGCCAGAGCCAGGACCAGGGACGTCAGATGGGAAGCCGCGTGCGGTGCCAGAGCTATGTCATTGCTCGCCAGGTGCGTCGTGTAGGCGGCCTCGGCGGCCGCGACCGCTTCAGCGGTGCGGCCGACCATGGCCAGGGCCGCGGGCCGGAAGATCGCGCCAAGGAGCCAGGCGGTGACGTCCGCGGCCTGGTGGACGTCGGGCTCCAGCGCGTTCAGGAGCGTCACGGCACGTGTGGGCCGTCCCGAAACGGCGTACATCGACCCCTCGTTGACGTCCAGGGCTCGGCGGCTGGCCGGAGTGGCCAGCCGCCGGCGCGCGGCGTCGTTCACCACCAGTGCCTCGTCGGTGCGGCCCGCGAGCCAGAAGAGGTTGAAGGTCCGGGAGATCGTCACGGCGACGATCTCCGCGTCACCGACGGCCTTGGCGTCGGCTTCGGCGAAGATGCCCTCCGCCTGGTCCCAGTTGCCCAGCTCGGTGAGGCACTCTCCGTACAGCAGGCGCGATCTGGTGGTGTGGTGCCGGTCGGGCAGCGCCTCCAGCAGGGTGACCACCTGCTGGTAGTCGTGCGCCTGGCGGGCCAGGGCCGCCGCCTGGACGAGCAGAGCGGGCTCGGCGCTGCCCGTGGCGGCCAGCCGCCACACCGCCAGATGCAGAGCGTCGTCGCGCCGGCGGGCACCGGCCGCGCTGGTGCGCTCGGCCTGGGACATCAGCAGGCTGCGCCGGCGCAGCACGGATATCCTGTCGCGGAGCATCTCCCCGTAGAGGGGATGGGAGAGAGCCAAGGTGACCCGTCGCCGGTCGGTGCGCGACTCGATCAGCCCGGCGTCCTGGAGTTCCGCGAGCACGGCGGCCGTGCAGTGCTGCTCGGCGTCGGCCAGTGAGACCGGGCCACACAACGCCAGCAGTTCCAGCAGCGGACGTGCCTGGGGACCGGCGCCGTTCAGCCGTGCCTGGATCAGCTCCGTCAGCTTCTGTGTGCCGAGCGTCCGGCCCTCCGTCAGCTCCCACAGGTCGTCGCCGTAGCGCAGGGCACCCGACTGCAGGGCGCCTGCCACCAGTTCACGCAGGTAGAGCGCGTTCCCCCCGGAGGCGGTGTGGAATTCGTGCAGGGTGTGCCGACCGACCGGGCCGCCCAGGGCCGCTTCCAGAACGGCTCTCGCCTGTGCACGGTCGAAGGCCGTCAGATCGATCCGGAGCACGGAGTCGCCGCCGGAGAGCGTGTCGACCGCGTCGACGGGCGGCTCGCCCGCGCGGACCGTACCGATCAGGCGCACCACCGCGGCGTCCATGAGCTGGCGCAGCAGCATCGCGGACGTGGCGTCCAGCAAGTGCACGTCGTCGACCCACACGGCCCATCGACGCTTGCGCTCGGGGCCGGCCAGTGCCGCGGCCACCTGCGCGAAACCCTTCACCGGGTCGGTCAGGTCCACCTCCGGGGGAAGGAGGTGCGCGATCGCTCCCAGCGGGACGGCTCCGGCTGCCGCGCTGGCGGTGGCCCGCAGCGGTCTCCAGCCCTGCCGCACCGCCTGGGCCAGGCATTCTTCGGCCAGACGTGACTTGCCGACGCCGGCCGGCCCCCAGATGAACGCGCCCGTACAGCCCGCCGCCGCCCAGGCCGAGGTGAAGGCGGACAGTTCCCTGTCGCGCTCGGTCAGCGGCCAACGTGCCAGCCCGGTCTGTTCTCCCATGACAGCCTCCCGGCGGCGCTCGGGGCGATACGACGGCGACGTCATGCGTCATGGGCCGGTTCGCAAGTGGCCGGTTCTCAGGCTACAGATTACCCACGCGACCCCGTGCGGGCGCGGTCGTGGGAGGCGGGAGCCGGGATCAGCCCCGGACCTGCACCCGGCTGTGGGCGGTGGCCGCCACGGCCGGGAGGACGGACAGCGCGAGCACCCCACTGCCCAGGGCGAGCGCCGGGTAGCTGAGGGTCGCCACCACGATCCCGGACGCCAGGCCACCGGTGGCGCCGGCGATGGCGATCGCGACGTCGACCAGTCCCTGCGTCCTGGCGCGGGTCGCCAGGGGTACGGCATCGGTGACGATCGCCGTACCCGAGACCAGACCGAAGTTCCACCCGATGCCGAGCAGGCCGAGGGCGACGGACATGAGAGCGACCGAATCTCCCGGGGCGAAGGCCGCCGTGAGCCCCGCGGCCAGGAACGTCAGGCCCGAAGCGGCGGCCATGGTGAGCCGCCCGAAGCGGTCCACGAGATGACCGGTGAGCGGCGAGGGCAGGTACATCGAGCCGATGTGGACGGCGATGACCAGTCCGAACGATCCCGTGCCGAGCCCGTGATCGTGCATGTGGACCGGGGTCATGGTCATCACGGCCACCATGATGAGCTGGCTGAGCACCTGCACCACCGTGCCGAGTACGACGCCGCCCCGCGGCCCGGCAGCCTCGGGTGCCCGGGCGGCCTCGTCCTTTCGTGCGACCCCTTCTCGTCGTGGGTGACCGTCCCGTCGCGTCGGATCGTCCTGACGTGAGGACTCGGGGCCGGCCTCCGCCGCCGCGGCGTGCAGGGCCTGGGCCAGGAGCAGCGGGTCGGGCCGCAACCACAGGGCGAGCACGAGGGCGGCCGCCGCATAGGCCGCGGCGGCCAGCAGGAACAGGCCGGACAACCGGGGTATGCCGATCGCCGCCGCCATTGAGCCCGCGGGGGTGGCGAGCGCGGGGCCGACCACCCCTCCGACCGCGGTGGAGACGAGTACGGTCGACACCGCGCGGGCACGGTGGCCGGCCGCCGCGAGATCGGCACCCGCGTAGCGTGCCTGGAGATTGGTGGCGGTGCCCGAGCCGTACAGGAACAGGGCGAGGAACAGCAGCGCGGGACTGTTCACGACCGCGGCCAGGACGACTCCCGCCCCGCCCACCGCGCCCACGACATACCCGGCCGAGAGACCGGGCCGCCGGCCCCGTGCCTGGGACACACGGCCCACCACGATGGCGGCGACGGCGCTGCCGGCGGTGAACAGGGCGCTGGGCAGACCGGCGAGATCCGTGCTTCCCAGCATGTCCTGCGCGAGGAGGGCACCTACGGTGACGCCGGCGGCGAGTCCGGCGCCGCTGAAGATCTGGGAGCCGACCAGGACCCGCAGGGTCCGCGCCTGCGCGTGCTCCACGTGGCGATGGTCGGTGTCCGGCAGGACGGTGGCCTTCGGTGACATCTCTCGTTCCCAAGCGGTGATGGCTGGTTGCCGTGCTGTCCGTCCGCCGGTGGCGTGGCGCTGCGGTGCGCGGTCGCGGCGGGCAGGAAGTGCGGGGCGGTGCACGAGCGGTGCGACACCGCCTCGGGTGGAGGGCCTCCACCCGCAGGGGTACGGGTGAAGGCCCTGGTGAGGGCTCGGGCGGCGTCATCGACCCTGGGGAAGGGACAAGAGGCGATTTCCGGGCCCTCGGCGGGCGCGGCTGCTGGTTCGAACCGCGACCTCGACGAACCTCATAGCGGCATGTGGTTCGTGATGTCCCTATAGAACAGGATTCGCCACCCTGAGCACATGAGTAACGGGTACCCATTCCGTGCCGCCGGTGGAGGCTCCGGCGGGGCGGGGGCGGGGGCGACGCGGCGCCGGGCCCTCGCGCGGCGCGGAACCGCGTTGTCGGTGTTCGCGGCATCGTCACAGCTCCAGGTGGCCCGCCTGCAGATTCCGGCGCAACTCCTTGCGTCCGTCGAGGCCGAGCTTCGTGTAGACCCTGCCCAGATGGAACTCCACCGTCTTGGGACTGATGTACAGGTTCTCGGCGATCTCACGGTTGGTGGTGCCCAGACCCACGTATCGAGCGATCTCCCGTTCGCGCTCGGTGAGTTGGTCGGCGCCGATCCCGGTCCCTGCCGTGCTGCGCACGCCGCACCGGGCCAGCAGCGACTCGCAGAGCCGTACGCCGGGCGCGGCGCGCAGGCGCGTGAGGGTCCCGTGGGCACTGCGCAGATGGTCCGCTGCCGGTCGTCTGTGACCGTCCTCGAGCAGCAGCCGTCCCGCGTGCAGGTGCGTCAGGCCGCGGAAGGGGGCGGAATCGTTCTCCGAGGGCGGAGCGCCCAGGGCCTCCTGGTAGGCGGCGAGAGCGGCGGACCTTCTTCCCCGTCCCTCCAGCAGCCGGCCCCTGAGCTGAGCCACCTGCATGCGCAGATAGGGGACGTACGACGTCGGCGCGAGGCGTTCCAGCGTCTCTTCCGCCATGTCGAACCGGCCCGTTCCGACTTCGGCTTCGGCGAGCAGGGGCCGCCACCAGCGCTCTGTCATCACGATGTCGATGTGGTCCGGTGACTCGTCGTGCCAGGGGCACAGGGCCGCGTACATGGCCGGGTAGTCCGAAGTGGCCTGGGCGAGGAGAGCCTTACCGGTGGCGTGGAGCAGTGCCCCGGCCTCCCCGCCGGCCTCGGCCATTTCGCCGAGAAGGCGCCCGGCGAGGTCCACGTCTCCCCGGGCGGCCGGCACGAAGATGCGGATCAGTTGCTCGAAGGGGTAGTCGAACGCGTAGCCGCCGGCCAGGGCCTCGTCCACGGCGGTCTCCGCGAGCAGCAGTGACTCGTCCCAGTCGCCGAGGAGGAAGTGCCCCCAGGCCGCGTACCCCCACATCCTGCGGCACCCGGTGACCGGCGCACCCTCACGCGCGGACTTCATGGCGAGACGAAGGTCCGCGAGACCGGACGTCAGATCCCCCTCGATCACCCTCCAGACCCCGCGGGTGCCCAGGGCGTCCGGGTGCTCCGCCGACGCCTTCGGGTCGGGGCCGGGCATGCTCGCCAGGGAGCGGAGCGCTTCCGCCGGCCCCTCCAGCGTCGCCACGGCACCGCTCACGAGAGGCCAGGCACTCGAAGCGGTCAACGGGTCTGTTCCGGGATTGTCCAATATGAGGTGAGCCGCCTCGATCGCCTCCCTGGCCGCGCCGGAGACCAGCAGCCCCCACGGCAGCAGATATCCGGCCTGTATGGCTATGTCTGATCTCTCGGTCGCATTCTTCAGCTCAGCGAACAATTGCTTGGAAATCCTCCCGGCATGCTCGTGCTCACCGGTGAAGATGTGCAGTGCCAGCAGAATCAGATCCCGGTTGAAGTGCGACTCGCATGCTTCGATGTCCGATTTTCTGCGTAGTACTCGCACCACCTGGTTGGCGGCTATCGACTCCAAGGCCGCTGAAAGGAACCTGCGCTCCCGGACACCGCGGGTCCCACTGAGTTCGGACGCCCAGAGCAGGTGGGTGCCGGCCATGGCGTGTTTCCCGAGTGCGCTCTCCTCGGTTGCCAGTCGCTCCAGCTCGTCCGCAAGCACCGCATCGGGGCCGGCCGCCGCGGCGACCCGGTGACCCCAGGCGGCGGCGCCGTGCACGATGTCCGCCGCACGGGAGTGCAGTGCGTGCCGCCGCTGCGCCGGCATCAGCCCGTAGACCGCCTCGCGCTGGAGACTGTGGCGCAGGGCGACGGGCGTGGTCGGTTCCAGGGGCCACCACTCGGCCAGCCCTGTCTGCACGGCGGCGTCGAGGGCGCGGGCGACCGCCTCCGCGCTCGGCAGCTCCGCCAGCTGCGCCACGCGGGGCAGGGGTGTCGCTGCGTCCAGTACGGCCAGCGCGTCGATGAGCCCGCGGGCGTCCGGGGGCAGAGCCGCCAGCAGCTGGTAGATCGCAGAGGACAACGACGGCGGAACCGCGAGCCGGTCGCCGCTTCTGAGGCTTTCGAGGGGCATCTCGGTCAGGAGCGTTCTCGCGAACATGGCGTGCCCGCCGGTCTGCTCCTGCAGTCGGGAGACATCGGCGTGGGGCAGGTCCTCGCCCAGGACGGCACGGGCGAGTTCGGCCGTCTCCGCGCATCGCAGGCCGGTGACCTCGATCTCTTCGGCGCCGGGGGAGGCGCGGACGAAGGAAACGACATCGGCGAGATTCGAATTCTGTGTCTCGTGCCGAGCGGTCAGAACGCTGATCACATTGTCGACGCGCAGGCGCCGCCACATGAACAGAAGCACCCGCAGGGAGAAGTCGTCGATCCATTGCAGATCGTCGACCGAGATGGCCACCGGACCATGTGCCTGAAGCTCTCCCATGAGTGAGAGCAGCTGCACTCCTGCGGCGAACGGGGTGGTGCGGCCCGCGTCGGGAGAAAGGTGCGGATGAGACCGGACGGCATCGGCGTCCAGAGCCGAGAGCAATTGAGTGAGAACCGCGCCGGGGTAGTCCGTCTCGTGCCGATCGGCGGTGGCGTTCAGCACGCGGAAGCCGCGCAGCCGGCCGATGCAAGTGTGCAGGAGGGCGGTCTTGCCTATTCCGGGCTCTCCCCGGATCAGGACCATGGCGGGCTCGCCGTCCGCCGCTCGGCGCGCCAGGCCGGCGATCAGGGCCAGTTCCTCCGTGCGCCCGACGAACACCCGGTCGGCAGGTGGGGAGAGCCCCTGTGACGATGCGCCGGATTGTTTCGCCATCTCACCGTCCCGCCGCTAGAGCCGGACGAACGCCTCCAGAGTCGTCCTGCCCCGGACCGTGGCCGCTTCCCAGTGATCGACGAAGCAGGTCAGCAGCCGGAGGCCGAACTCGGGCTCGTGGCTCGTCGCCTCGGCGCCACGGCGCGTGTCCGGCGGGCATCCCGGGCAGTGGCCGCGGTAGCGCACTCCGAGAACCACAGTGTAGGCACGCCGGTCCACCCACAGCAGGACGGAGGACCGGGCGCACGGAGCCACGTTCGCCAGGATGTCGCTGCAGGCCAGCGCGATCCGATCGACGGCCTGGGGATCCACGCCCCACAGCCGTAGCTGCCTTTGCACGAGGCGGCGAACCCGGGGTGTGCACGAGGCTCTGCCGTCGCAGAGGTAGGCCCGGTGCGCTTCCGTTGCGATGCGTGACTCGGCGACACCATGCGTCATCGGGTCGGAGAGACGGCTCATCTTCTGCGTTCCTCTCGCGTACGTGAGGACGATCTGCGTGTACCTCTCAGAACCGACAATTCATGATGATGCTCCCCGATGCATGAGCAATGGGTACCTAGAAGCACGAGGAGACGCGGGGCGTCGGCGCGACCGCCGCGGTGGCGTCGGCATGATCGTCCCGACCCCACCGCCCGTACCGGACGAACTCCGCGGAATCCGGTCGGAGGCATCAGTGACGCCCGGGATGTACACCCCGCCGGCGTTCTCCCCGGCGGAAAGGGTGGGAGCATTCGGGGGGCCGTCGGCCGTTGCCGGTGTTGCCGCATTTCCGGTCAGCAGACCGAACGCTGCGACAGCGGTGGCAGCGAGTCCGCCGCCGCGTCGCACATTCTTCTTCCTCATCCGCCCATCGGTAAGAATTCTGACCGTCGACGGCCCCCGTCCCTTAGGTCGGCAAAGGCGTCGTTTCCTCGGACGTGCACGGTGACGCACGCCGGGCCGGCCGGCGGTCCGAGTACCCGCTACTCAACTGCGCGGGACCGGCGGACCGCCCGTACGCCGACGTGCATCGTGGAGCCGGCCGTCCCCGGAGGTAAGCGGAACGGAGCCGCCCACGCGGCAGGCAGGTGTCCGGCGCCGAAATACTTTCCCGCCTGAATCGGTCCGGCGGCGGCCGATTATCGACGGTTGGGAAAGCGGAACCGGCGGGCGGATGCGGGCCCGGCGCGGCGCGCGGAAGCGAAGGAAGATGCCGGGCCGGTGCACGCGCCGGGGTGGTGATCGGCGCATGGCCGGGCGCCTGACCGGCAGCGGCCGAAGCCTGTGGAGGCCCCAAGGAGAAGGGCGTAACCCGTGCCGGATCGAATATCGCTTACCGCTTTCTTCGGCCCCGACCGTGTGGGTACTATCCGAGTATGGCTAAGAAGATCATGACGGTATACACCGATGACCTCACCGGGCAGGAATCCGAGGAGGTGCAAACGCACACCTTTTCGCTGGACGGGGTGAACTACGAGATCGATCTCGTGTCCGATAGTTACGACCAGTTGTACGAGGCGCTCGCGCCGTTCATCGACGGTGGTCGCAAGGTCGGCCGCACGAAGGCCGTGCGTGGCACCCGCAGGCCGAGTGCGGTGGGGCCGAGCGCGGAGGAACTGCGGATCTGGGCGCGCGACAACGGCCTGCAGGTCAGCAACAGGGGGCGGGTGCCGGCCAACATCCGTGAGGCGTACGAGCAGGCCCAGTGAGGGACTGAAGGAGCGGCGACCGGGCCACAACGGCTCTGGCGCGCTTCCGTCCACGAACGCCGGTTTCTTCGGGAAGGGCGCTGTCGCGCCGGCCGGAGCAGCGATTGTCCTGCCGGCGAACCGGACCGGGAAACGGGACCGGACCGGGACCGGCGTCTTGCCGAATGCCGGCAATCCGACTTGGCGGACCCCGCGCGGCACATCCGAACGTGAGACCGGAGTCCGGCGCCGGCGACTCCGTCCGCGTCGCCGGTCGGGCCAGCCACGGATCTCTGGCCGGGATCCGTGTCACCGGGCACCTGACCGCCGGATTCCGCACAGCTCGCACGGTCCGATCCCGGACAGGAGCGTGAAGATGAAGTTCGGAGTGCACTTCCTTCTTCCCGGAGGTGAGGTTCCCGGGAGCGAGGACCAGACTCCCGCCGCGCGCTACCACTCCGCTCTGGAACAGAGCGTGCTGGCCGACGGGTTGGGATTCGAGTCGATCTGGCCGGCCGAACAGCACGGCAGGCCCTCCCAGTCGCTGCTGTCCTGCCCCGTCGTGTTCCTCGCCGCGGTCGCCGCGCGCACCCAAAACGTCCGCCTCGGCACGGCCATCACCCAGGTTCCGCTCTCCCATCCCATGCGTTCGGCCGAGGAGATCTGCACGCTGGACGTCATCAGCGGCGGCCGGGCCGAGTTCGGCGTGGGCCGGGGAACGCACCCCGACCACTTCGCCGCCTTCGGGGCACGGGCCGAGGAGAGCAGAGGGCGGCTCGAAGAGGGCCTGGCCTACCTGCGGGCAGCCCTCCCTGGTGCCCCCTTCGACTTCGAGGGGCGCTACTACCGGGCCAGGAAGTCGCGCGTGGTGCCGGCCCCGATCCAGCAGGGCGGCCCGCCCGTCCGCCTGGCGGCCAACAGTTCGGACACCTTCCGGCTGGCGGGCAGGCTCGGGCTGCCCGTCATGACGGCCACCCACATCAACCCTCCGTCCGTGCTCACGGGCCTGCTGGACGAGTACCGTGCCGCACGCGCCGCGGCCGGGCACCCGGACGCCACGCCCGACGACATCACCGTCCTCGCACCGGCGTTCGTGGCGACCGGCACGAAGGCCGTCGAAGACGCCATGGCTCCGGCCGTGCGCCGCTATGCGGCGCTCATGCGCGCCAACCTCGATGCCATCATCGGCCGCGATCCGCAGAAGGCGCCGGCCTTCCAGCGCATCCTGGACGGCCTGCACCGGCTCGACGTCGCCGGTATGACGCGCGACCGTGCGGCCGTGTTCGGGACGCCGGACGCCTGCTTGGAGATGCTCGGCTCACTGGCGCGGGACCTCGGCATGGGCAGGTTCGTCGCATGGTTCGACTTCGTCGGCACCACCGCCGACCGAGACGTGCGCGAGGCGATGGAGGTCTTCGCCGAACTGGTCGCACCCGGAGTGCTCTGACCGGCGGTTCGCACAGCGGTACTCGATCGGCCCCCAAGTCCGCGACGGAGCGGGACGGACCCAGGGGTGACCACGTCTCGGTCACGGCCGACCGCGCTGGATGGCTGACTGGCGATGCCGAACGTGGATCTCGGGCGGCCGGTCCCATTGCGCGAACGTAACCGGATTCCGCCGTTCCGGACCATGATCGTCTATGAAGTAGCCGATACTCACGGCGGATCACCAAGCGGCTTTACGATTGCTTCACACCTTGATCACCGAACATCCCGGTGCTCAAGTCGTCTTTATTCGCGGACCAGTTGGACCGCGGAAATGTCGTAAGGAGTTTTCCATGGATGCGACCGACGTCATCGGCCTGCAGGCGCTCATCTCCGAGGAAGAGGAGGTGGCGATGATTCCGCCCACCGAGATCGTCAACCCCTGGACGAAGAAGTGTGACGGCTGACAATCAGAGCGTCATGATGTGAACCGCCTGGCGCTGCCGTCTGATTCCGGCAGCGCCAGGCGCTTCTTTTCGACTTCACCGACGACGAACCCACGAAATCTCAGGGCCCCAAG
Organism: Streptomyces sp. NPDC048514; assembly: GCF_043199955.1. NCBI lineage: Bacteria > Bacillati > Actinomycetota > Actinomycetes > Kitasatosporales > Streptomycetaceae > Streptomyces > Streptomyces sp. NPDC048514. Next base: position 364,137 of record NZ_JBICWT010000010.1, read on the forward strand.
TGAACAAGGATCTCGGCACGCGCTCGCTGACCGGCATCGCAAGCGCCGCGCTCGAACAAGGCGGATCGCCGGACCAGTGGCTCGTGAGCGAGGGCGACTTCTGGTGTGCGTACCTTCCCCGGGACGGCCACCTGCCCCACCAGGGCTGGAAGTTGCACGTATCCGCCACCCCGCTGTCGTGCGCCGCTGTGCTCGCCAGGGCGCTGCCCGTCCTGCTGCGCGCCCGGTGCGCCTTCAAGTTCGCCAGGACAACCGAGGGTGTGGCCCTGCTGACATCCTCCAAAGCCGACCGGGTCGGCGGAGGGAAATTCATCACCGTCTACCCGGCCCGAAACGTTCGGGAACTGGCGCTGGAACTCGACGAGGCGACTCGGGAATTCTCCGGTCCAGCCGTTCTGTCCGACCGTGCGGTGCGGTCAGGGGGAATCGTCCATTATCGCTACGGCGTCTTCACCGGCCGTTCTGCCGTGGGGCGTTCGGGGGGTCGCCGGTCCTTTCTCCTGGATCCGCAGGGGCGTCAGGTGGAGGACTCACCGAAACCCTATTTCACCTGCCCGGACTGGGCCCGCGATCCCTTCGAGACGTCGGAGCGCATGCGCTCCCGTCCGGCGGAAACACCTTCCGCCGTTCACCTTGCCGGACGATTCCGCGTCTCACGCGCTCTGCGGCAGTCCTATCGCGGAGGCGTCTATGCCGCTCATGACGAATCGACCGGCCGACAGGTGGTCGTCAAGCAGGCGAGACCCCATGTGGACTGCGGCCCGGACGGCACCGATGCGAGAGATCTGCTCCGTCATGAGGCGGAGATGTGCGAAGCCCTGTCCGTCCACGGACTGGCGCCTCGCGTTGTCCGGGTGTTCGAGCAACAGGGCGATCTGTTCCTCGCCCGTGAACACGTACCGGGGGAGACCCTGGAGAGGTGGGCGCAACGGCGCACGGACACACAGCAGGCACAGGCACTGCCTCTCGCCGCCGCCCTCGCCACCGCGGAGACACTGACCGCGATGATGTCCGCGGTCCACGAACAGGGTTTCGTCCTGCGTGACTTCAAACCCAGCAACATCGTCCGCCGGCCTGACGGCGAACTCCGGCTGATCGACCTCGAGCACGCGCACCGTTCCGGCACGACGGCACAACGGGCGGTCTTCTCACCCGGATTCACCGCACCGGAGCAGGACCTCCCGGCCGGCTCCGCACCGGCCCGGACGTGCGTGGCGTCCGACCTCTTCAGCCTGGGCATGACCATCCTGTTCGCGGTCACCGCTGCGCCACTGTGGCACTCGTGCCCTCGTGACGGCGCTGACACCTCCGAAACCCTCGCCGCCAACGTGCGTCGGCTCCTGGACGGCATCGGTGCGACCGAGCCGGCGGTACGGCATCTCACGCCCCTGATAGCGGGCCTCACACACCTGGATCCCGAGCAGCGGTGGGATGCGCGGCAGGCCTTGCGTCACCTGCGCGGAGACGGTCCGGACGCGGACCGGCGCCGTCCGGCGCCGACCCGTTCGCCGCGGGCCGCTCGCGCCGCTGAGCCCGATCCCGGGCGGATGGCGGCCGACGGAGTGCGACACCTGCTCCGGGCGGTCCGGCACATCGGCGAGGGCGGCCGGACGAGGGACACCGACGCTGCGGAACTGAGCGCCGGAACCGGCGCAGCGGGCGCTCTCAGGGTGCTCTCCCGTGTCGCCGCCACGTCGGGTGACACGCCCATGCTGCGCGCGGCCGGCGGGCTGGCCCGGGCCCTGCTCCCCGCCCGCCCCGGCACTCCGCACGCACCAGGGCTCTTCGACGGCCACGCCGGAGGGATCTGGGCGACCTACGACGTGGGTCGTCAGCTGGACGATCAGTCGCTTCGTACCGCCGCCGCCGAGGCGCTGGTACCCCCGCCGTCCGACGGCGAGGACGCGGACGTGTACCGAGGCCTCGCGGGCAGCGGCCTCGCGACGCTCCACCTGTGGCAGACGTCGCACGACCCGCGACTCCTGCAAGCCCTGACGGCCAGGGCCGACGCCGTACGGGAAAAGGTGGCCCGGCAGGCATCCGCCGGGTTCGCACACGGAAGGGCGGGGATGAGTGCCTTCCTGCTGGAGGCGGGACACGCCACGGGCTCATCGGCGTACTGGGACACGGCACTGGCCCATGCTGACGAGCTGGCCCGCACGGCGCGGTCCCGAGTGCCCGGCATCTGGTGGTCCGCGGACGCGACCCGGCCCCATGTGGGCTGGTGCAACGGCGCCGCCGGGATCGCCGGCTTCCTGGCACGAGCCGGTGAACTCGCCGGACGGGACGACTGGGTGGACCTGGCCCGGCAGGCGGCGGACGCGGCGGTGGCGCTGCGGTGGCAGCAGGCCTCCACGGCGTGTTGCGGGCTGGCCGGGCTGGGCGAGTTCCTCCTGGACCTCGAACGGACGACACAGGACGGCACGCACCGGGCCGCGGCCGAGTCACTGGCAGCCGTGCTGCGGTCGCGCCGCGCCGGGGACGGTGTGGTGATCACGGGCGCGTCCCGGACGACGAGCCGTCCACCGGTCGGCTTCAGCCACGGTGCGTCCGGGATCGTCGCCTTTCTCTGGCGCCTCGCCCACGGCGGCGACGGCTGGTGGTCGCCTGGCGCACCGAACAGGAGCGGCGTTCCGGCCGGCGGAGCGGGGGCGTACGCCCGGTGAACACCCACCACGTGCCGTCCCCACCGGCACCCGCCACCGAGCCGGGCCGCGCCGTGTTCACCCCCAGCTTCCTCGCCGACCCGCACCCCGTCGTCGACGGGTTGCTGGCGAGAGGCTCCTTGCACCGGGTGACGCACCCCACCGGCCGGACCGTCTGGCTCGTCACGCACGACGCGGATGTCCGGTCCTGCCTTCGTGACACGCGCCTGTCCCTGTCGCACACAGCGCCAACGCCGGGCTCGGATTCCGCAGCGCCCACGCAGTGCCCGGACACCGCCACAGCTCTGGCGGGCCAGGGCACCGCCGCGCCCGTGGCGGGCCCCGGCACCCGCACACTGCTGGAGATGGACGGCCCGGAACACCTGCGTCTGCGCCGGCTCGCGGGGCGGGCGCTCTCCCTGCGTGCGGTGCGTCACCAGAGAGCCGCGGTGGAGCGGCGCGCCGAACGCATCGCGCGTCAACTGAGGTCCGTCGACCACGTCGACCTCGTACGGGACTACGCCGTCCCGCTCAGCTTCCACACCATCTGCGACACGCTCGGGCTGCCGCCACGCCATCGCGCGAGCCTGTTCCGCTCGGCGTCCGTCCTGCAGAACCCGGCGCGTCACCCGGGCCACCTGGTCGATCACCATCGGGCACGAGTACGGGCCCGGCTCGGCGAGGAACTGCGCCGACGCCGCAGGCACCCCGGAAGTCGTGACGGCATGGACCGCGTCGCCCAGGCCTGGTCCGCCGACCCCGGTCTGGGGGAGGACCTCGTGGTGACCCTGTGCGAGACCATGCTGCTGACCGCCTCCGGGGTCACCGCGCACATGATCGGCACCGGTCTCCTCGCCCTGCTGGAGCGCCCCCACCTCGTCGACGAGCTGTGCCGGGGCGACCTCCCGGCCGACCGGCTCGTGCACGAACTGCTGCGCTGGGAGACGGTCACCCCCTTCAGCACCCGCCGCACCGCGACGGCCGACGTGCCGCTGACACACGCCACCCTGCCGAAGGGCGCGGAGGTGTACCTCTGCTTCGCTTCCGCCAACCGGGATCCGAACCGGCACGCCGATCCGGCGACCTTCGATCCGCACCGCTCCACCACGACCGGACACCTGGCCTTCGGTCTCGGACCGCACTACTGCCCGGGCGGCGCTCTCGCGGTACTGGAGATCGAGGTCGCCCTGTCCTCGTTGTTCCGGCTCTTCCCCAAGGCCAGGATCCTCGACGACCCCGCCACCCGCGTCTGGAACGGAAGCTTCCTCGAGCGCGCGCCCGGTGCCCTGCCCGCCCGTCTCGCCGGGGCCCTCCCGATCGCTGTTCCCCGTGCCGGAACGGGAAGCAACGGCCCCGCAGCAGGCGCCACCCGATGAACGCGAACAGCAGCATCGGGCACCTCGCCCGCAGGAGGCTCGGGGAGTGGCAGTGGGTCGCCGAGGCGTGCGGCCGGCAGAAGTACACCCTGGCAGTGGCCGCGGTGTCGGCCGTGGGGGAGGCCGCCGCGCTCGTCGCCATGCCCCTCGTCGTCCGGTTCATCGTGGACACGGCCGTCACGGCGCAGCACCGCCGGGCGACGCCATGGCTCGGATTGCTCGTCTGCCTCGGCCTGCTCGCCTACCTCTGCGGCGTGTCCCGGCGGTACCTCAGCCGACGAGCCGCGCTCGCCGTCGAGCACGGCCTGCGCACCCGGACCTACGAGGCGTTGCTTCGCGGCGGGGGCCCCGCCGCGGCCGAGATGGACACCGGAGACGTCATCACCCGTATGAACTCCGACACTCGCCAGGTCCGGGGCATGCTCACCCTCCTGCCCCAACTGGCCACCGCCGTGGTCAGCCTGACCAGCCTCCTGGCGGCCGTGACATGGCTGTCGCCACTCCTCGCCGCGGTCGGCCTGCTCGTCTGCCCCGCCCTGTGGTGGGCGATACGCGTCAGCCGCCCGCACACCGTCAAGGCGTTCCGCGACGCCCAGGCAGAGTCCGGCGCGATGGTCAGCACGGTGGACCGGACACTGGCCGGGCGCGAGGTGACCACCGTCTTCGGTCAGGAAGAACGGGAACTGCGACGGTTCACGGCCGCCGCCCGCCGCCATCTCGCAGCCCGCCGGCGCATGGTGACGGTCGGTGCGCGATACGAGCCGCTGATGCGGGCCGTCCCCGCCCTGGGACAGGTCGCCGTCTTCGCGGTCGGCGGCCTCCTGGCCATCCGGGGCGACATGACACTGGGCACGTTCGTGGCCTGCTCCACCTACCTGGCCCGGATGGACCACCCCGTATGGCTGCTGGCTCTCGGCTCGTCGTCGTTCCAGGAGGCCCGGGTCAGCATCGAGCGACTCCGGGCCTTCGCGGCGCCGCATTCCCGGCCGGGTCCCGGCACGGCGCGGCCCCGGCCCGACGACTCCCGGCCGCCCACGCTGGAATTCGACGCCGTTCGCCTCCCCGGCACCTGCTCGGCCGGTGGGGGCGGGCGGGGCGCCGACCTGAACGTACGGGCCGGCGAGACGGTCGTCGTGGTCGGGGCCACGGGATCCGGCAAGTCCGCGCTGTGCGCCCTGGCGGCGGGGCACGAGCACCCCGCCGCAGGAACCGTCCGCATCGCGGGGTACGACCTGCGGGAACTGCCGGCCGGCAGCCTCGGCGCCCTGGTCGCCGCGGTGTCGCAGGAGGACTACCTCTTCCGCGGGAGCATCGGCGCCAACATCGCCTACGGCCGGCCGGACGCCACCCGGCACGAGATCGAAGCGGCCTCTCGGGCCGCGGGAGCCGACGCTTTCGTCGAGCGGTTGCCCGCGTCCTACGACACCCGGGTCGGCGCCGGTGGCCACACGCTCTCGGGCGGGCAGCGCCAGCGCATCGCCCTGGCCCGGGCGCTGCTCTCGCCCGCTCCGGTCCTGGTGCTGGACGACGCCACCTCCGCACTCGACGCCCCCACCGAGGCCCGGGTTCTCGAAGGCCTCCGCACCTTCAAGGGGCGCAGGACGATCATGTGGAGCACCAATCGGCTCTCCGCGCTCTCCCTCGCCGACCGGGTCGCGGTGATGGACCGGGGCCGCCTGGTCGACGTCGGCACCCCGGCCGAGCTGGCACGCCGCTGCGACGTCTTCCGCCGGCTCACGGCAGGCCGGCACGACCACCCGGCGTCGCCGCCCGCCACGCCGGGAAGCCGGGACGGGGATGAGGATCTGCCCACCCGGTCCCGGCCCGCCGAGCAGGCGGGTTACGCGGGGCACGCGGGCCGAGAGGAGCCGTCCACGGTCTCACCGTGCACCGCGGCGGAGGCATCACGCACAGACGTTTCGCCGGAGCGGTTGCCGGCCTCACCGGGGACTTTCCCGGCTGGGCGTGCGTCGGCAACCTCGCCCGGATCCTTGCCGGCGGCCTCGACGGCGACGTCTTCGGTGCTGTCCCGGCTCAGGGTGCTGGACCTCGTCCGATCGATCAGAACCGCAGTCGTGGTGGGCGTATTGCTGTCGCTGCTGGACTCGGTTCTCCAGCTGGCCTTCCCGCTTCTCCTCCGCCACGGAGTCGACGCCGGCGTCGACGCCGGCGTCGCCGCCGGCGCGCCCGGGACCGCGCTGGCCACCGCCTCCATCGCCTTCGTGCTCACCACGGCGCACTGGGCTGCCCAGGCCGGCGCTGTCCGGGTCGTGGGGCTGGCCGGTGAAGGGCTGCTGTTCCGCCTCCGCGTGCGCGTCTTCGGCCACATGCAGCGACTGCGCCCCGCCGCGCTCGCCTCACTCGGCACCGGAACGCTCGTCAACCGCCTGACGACGGACCTGGACCTGGTGTCGGCCTTCGTCCAGCAAGGCGTCGTGACGGCACTCGTCGGCGCCACGACGCTGCTGGGCGTGGTCGGCTGCCTCTGCCTGCTCGACCCGCATCTGCTGATCCCGGCACTCGCCGCCGTGATCCCGCTCGCCGCCGCCGCCCGTTGGTTCAGCAACACCACGCGAAAGCTCCAGAACCGGGCCCGCCACGCGGAGGACGAACTGACCGACGACCTGCACGAGAGCCTCGGCGGACTGAGGGTCATCCGAACTTTCGGCAGGCACCGCCACCACATCACCCGCTACACCGAACACAGCCGCGCCTATCTGGGCGTGCAGTCCCGGGCCGAACTGGCGTCAGCCGCCTACGCCCCGCTGGCCGACGCGATGACCTGCCTGGCCACCGCTCTCACGCTGTACTGCGCCATGCCGGGGGGCTTCGCGCCGTCGATGACGACCGGCAGCCTGGTCGCGGCCCTGAGCTACCTCACGCTCGTCTTCGCACCGCTGGACACACTCTCCCAGACCCTGGAGTCGTACCGGCTCGCCGCATCCGGGTTCGGCCGTGTGGCCTCGCTGCTCGACACGCCGGCCGAACGTCGCCGCAGCGGAGTCGGCACCGCGGGACTCAGGGGCGAGGTCACCTTCCACGACGTCCACTTCCGCCACCCCGGCGCCGCGGGCGGGGCGAGCCTCGAGAACGTCTCGCTCCACGTGCCGGCGGGACAGACCATCGCCCTGGTCGGCACGAGCGGCGCAGGCAAGACCACCGTCCTGAAACTCCTCGCAGGACTGCACGACGCCGACTCGGGCACGATCAGGATCGACGGGCTGGACATCCGCCACTACGCCGGCGACGGCCTGCGCACACGCATCGGGTACGTGCCTCAGCACGCCTATCTCTTCCCGGGCACCGTCGCCGACGCCATCGCCTACGGACGCCCGGACGCCGCCCAGGCCGAGATCGAACAGGCGGCCAGGGCGGTCGGGGCCCACGACTTCATCACCCGCCTGCCCGCGAGGTACGGACACCGCCTCGACCCGGGAGGCAGCCGGCTCTCAAGCGGCCAGCGACAGCTGCTGACCCTTGCGCGCGCCGCTCTGACACAACCGGTCATCCTCCTGCTCGACGAACCCACGGCCACTTTGGACCCCGAGACCGGACACATCGTGAGCCGGGCCGTCCGCCACATGTCGGCGAACCGGACCACCTTCATCGTCACCCACCGGATCGACACCGCCGACCGCGCCGACCGCGTGGTGGTCATGGAGGAGGGGCGCGTGGTCGAAGCCGGGCCGCCGCACGTCCTGCGCGACGCGGCCGGACCCTACGCGCGGCTGGCCGCGGCCGACTCGCCCACCAGCCCGTCACCCGGCGCTCTCACGGGCCCGTCTCCGTGACACCCCCCCTGCCGGCCGCGTGACCGGCGCCGCACACGGCCGCCCCAGCCCGCACACCGGGCCGACAACCCCGGGCACGGGGCCCCCTCCGCGCACTCACCGTCTGGTCCGCACCGCACCGTCCCGTCCGCACACTCCCCGTCCCGTCCGAACACTCCCCGTCCGGTCCGTACCGCACCGTCCCCTCCGCACACTCCCCGTCCCGTCCGCACCTCACCGTCCCCTCCGCACGCCCACCGTCCGAACCAGAGGTTTCCGACCATGCACGACCAAAGGCTTCCGACCACGCACGTCCCACTCGCCCGCGCGACCGCGGCTACCGCACCCGACCGCGCACCTCACCTGGCCGTCTCCCTCACTGCGCAACACGGGCCGCACCACGCCTCCGTCCGGCCGGGCGCACACTGGGCGGCACTGGCCCGCCAGGCCGAGAGCGCCGGGGCCGACTTCGTGACCGCCGGCCCCGTCACCGGCGACGACGCGGGACTCGATCCCTGTGCAGCCCTCGCCTACACGGCGCCTCTGACGACCCGGCTGGGCCTGGTCCCCGCCCTCACCCCCACCCACGGCGAACCGCTCCATCTGTCCGCCGCGATCGCCACCCTGGACCACATGAGCGCAGGGCGCGCCGGCTGGTACGTCACCCCCGCATCCCTCTCCACAGCACTCGCGTCCCCGGACGACACGGAGCTGTGGAACGAGGCCCGTCACGTCGTCAGCGCGGCCGCGCAGCTGTGGGAGAGCTGGGAGCCGGACGCGGAGATCCGGGACACGGCCGCCGGCCGGTTCATCGACCGGGCGAGGATCCGGCACATCGACTACCGCAGTGACCTCTTCTCCATCCGCGGACCGTCCTACGTACCCCGGCCCCCGCAGGGCCGTCCGGTCATCGTCACGGGCCTGCGCGAGACGTCGCCGCCCGAACAGTGGGCCACCGCGGCGGAACTGGCCGACGTCATCCTCGTCCAGGCCCACACCGCCGCCGCCGTGGACGCCGTCCGCCGGCAGGTCGTACGGCGAGCCCGCGGCGCCGGCCGCCCGCCGGGACAGCCCCGCTGCCTGTGGTCGGTCGACATGACCACGGCTCGCCCCGGATCCCCCGGCGGCGTGACCGGCTCGGCGCCGGAACCTGCGTCGTCGAACGCCCTCGGCCTGTCCGGCACCGCGCTGCTGGAGCAATTGACGGAGTGGCATCGCGAAGGCATCGCCGACGGTTACCACTTCGTCCCGGCCACCCCCGACGACCTGCCCGCGATCCTCGCGACCCTTACCAGTGTGCTGCGCCGGCTCCGGCCGCTGTCCACGCTCAGCACGGCCACGACACTGCGCGGAAGACTGGGACTTCCCGCGCCTCACGAGATACGGACCGCCCCCACCCCATGAACGACCACCCCTTCCACCTCGCGGTGATGTATCCGCACGGGCACGACGCGCAGTGGAGCGCCTCGTCGCCGGGCAGCCAGACGGACCCGGCGGCCCTCCGGCACATGGCGGGCACCGCCGAGCGCGGACTGTTCGACTTCTTCCTGCTCGCCGAGAGCCTGCGACTGCCCGAACACCACGGCCTCCTGGAGGAGTACGGCCAGGTCGGCAGGCCGGAGCCGATCACCGCTCTCTCCGCCCTCGCGGCCACCACCCGGCGGATCGGGCTCGCCGCCACGCTCAGCACCACCTACAACGAGCCCGGCGACGTCGCCCACCGGCTCGCCTCGCTGCACCGCCTCTCCGAGGGACGCTGCGCCTGGAACATCGTCACCGACCCGTCACCCGCCATCGGGGCGAACTTCCGCTGCGGTCCCTACCTGCCGCCCGAACAGCGCTACCTCAGGGCGACCCACTTCACCCGGGCCACCCGGCGCCGGTGGGCGGCCGGAGACCTGGCCGCCGGCGCACCCCCCGCCGACCCCTCCGCCACCGCGCTCCGGCCTCCGCGGCAGCCCCGGCACCCCGTCGGCGACGACGGGCCGGGGGACCCCGTGCTGATCCAGGCCGGCAACTCCGGCGAAGGGCGGGACTTCGGCGCGTCGACCGCCGACGTGGTCTTCGGTCTGCCCGGACCCCTGTCCTACGCCGCGGAGTTCGCCGACGACATCAAACGCCGAGCACGCGCGCACCGCCGCGACCCCGGCCACGTCAAGGTCATGCACGGTGCCGGCTGGGCCCTCGGAGCCACCCGGGAACAAGCCTGGGAGAAGGCCCGGGAGACACGGCGGGCACAGACGAGTCCGACCGCCGCAGTCGCGTTCCTCGAACGGATATGGCAACGCGACCTCTCCGGCCTCGATCCCGACGGCCCGCTGCCGTCGCAGGAGCCGGCCGACCCGGCAGACGGCGAACTCGTCCAGCGCTGGCGCTCCCTGGCCGAGGCGAGGCGGCTGTCCGTCCGCGACCTCGTCATCCACCTGAAGGGACCGCTCACCTTCGTCGGCACCCCGTCCGGCGTCGCGGACGAGATAGCGCGCCACGCTCGGAACACCGCGGTCGACGGTCTCGTGCTCCTGCCGTCCACCGCCCCGGAAGGACTGGACGACTTCGTCGACGACGTGCTGCCACTCCTGCAGGAACGCGGCATCTGCCGGTCCGAGTACACCGCCACCACACTGCGCGGGCACCTTCGCCTGCCGCAAAGCCTCCGGCACCGGACGCTCGACCAGGAAGGGAACCGCTCATGACACCCCGCGGTGACCACCGGACCGGCGCGCACCGGACAGGACACCTGAACGTCCCCCTGTCGATTCTGGACAGCTCGCCCATCGACCCGGGGACGACGGCCGCGGACGCGCTACGGGAGACGACCACCCTGGCGCGCAGGGCGGAGGACTGGGGCTACCACCGGATGTGGGTCACCGAGCACCACGCCAACAGGGCCGTGGCCGGCAGCTGTCCACCGGTGCTCATCGCCCACCTGGCCGCGATGACGTCCACCCTGCGGATAGGTTCCGGCGCGACGCTGCTGCCCAACCACGCTCCCCTCGCGGTGGCCGAGCAGTACGCCACCCTGCACGCGCTGCACGGCCACCGGATCGACCTGGGAATCGGCCGGGACCCCGGCACCGATCCCACGCTCGACGCCGCCCTGCGCCGGCAGAGCGGTGACTACGAGGAACAGATCCGGGAGCTGACGGGTTTCCTCACCGGCACCTTCCCCCCGGGGCACCGCTACCACGGCATGTCGGTCGCGGGCGCGGCGGACGCGGACGAGAACGCCGGCCTCCCGCTGTGGATCCTCGGCGCCACCCGGACGAGCGCCGGCATCGCCGCGCGGTTCGGACGGCCCTTCACCTTCGCACACCACCTCAACCCCGACGACGCCGTGGCGGCGATCGCGCACTACCGCGACCACTTCCGCCCCTCGTGTGCCCTGCGGGAGCCTTATGCCATGGTCTGTGTCCGAGCCTTCGCCTCGACGTCCCACCGCGAGGCCACGCGGGTGATCCGCTCGGTGCTCCGCAGCGACATCACGGCCGGCTCCCCGGCGAGCCGCGCCACGGCGGCGATCACCGCGAACCTCGCGTGGGGATCGGCCGAACACGTGGTGGAGCGGCTGGAGCACACCCGGGCGCGGACATCGGCGGACGAGATCATGGTCACCGGCAACTTCCTGCCCGACGCGGGCCTTCGGCAGGAGTCCCTCAGGCTCATAGCCCGGGCGGCGGGCACAGGGGCCTGACCCGGATCCGTCTCGGACGCGGATCCCGGCGGCGGCCGGTGCGGAGGACGGCAGCGGTCACGCGGGGCGCCGCGTCGCGGGGCGTCATCCGGCGGGGGAGACCGGCGGCGGGTTCAGTACGTCGGCCAGCTCGCGTCGGGTGGTGACGCCCAGTTTGGCGAAGACGCGCTGGAGATGGTTGTCGACCGTGCGCACGGACACGTGCAGGGCCGTGGCGATCTCCTTGCTCGGTGTACCGGCCGCCGCGAGGAAGGCGACCTCCTTCTCCCGGGCGGTCAGTGGGACGGTCGTCTGAGCCGTGGTCAGCAGCGGGGTCCTCGCCCCCTGGCAGAGCGGCAGGAAGGCATCGGCCCGCTGTCTCGCGGCCGCCGCGCGCCGGATGTCGCCGTTCCGCTGCCACGCTGCCGCGGCCGCGGTCGTGGCCTCGGCCACCAGCAGGTTCGCGCCGATGGCGCCCAGTCGGCCGGCCGCCGCGAGGAGCTGCTCGGCGTCGTCGGTGACCAGCGCCGAGGCGAAGAGGCTTCTGGCCGGAGCCAGTTCGCCGTCGCACACACCTGCCAGCACGGACAGGCGCGGGGCCGCCTCCCGGGCCCCGCCGAGGCGCGCGACGTCGGTGAGCAGCAGCGCCTCGCTGGCGGAGTGGCCGGTGCTCCGGGCGGCTCCAGCCGCGTCGAGGAGCACGGACCGCGCCCGCGCCAGATGGCCGCGGGCGACCAACAGCCAGGCCTCGCCGAGACGTTCCTCCCCCGCGGACAGGAAACCGGGCGGCAGCTCGGCGAGCGAGCGCCGCTCGGCCAGCGCGGCCTCGGCCGCGTCGTGGTCCCCGAGCACCGCTGCACAGGCGGCCAGGTAGCCGAGCAGGAGACGCAAGGCCATGTCGAGGTGGATGGAGCGGGCCAGGGCAGCGGCCTCCGCCCACCAGCGTCGCGCCAGGACGGGGTGGCCACTCAGCCATTCCACCCGCCCCACGAGTACCGCCATCCAGACCCGCACCAGGTTGCCCGCGGCCGCCAGCTCGGTGTAGGCACGCTCGCCCGCGGTACGGGCATCGGCGAGCCGGCCGGCCTCGCTGAGTGCGAGGACGAGGGGGATGGTTTCCACCGCGGGATGGGAGACCAACGCCCGTTCGTCGATGCGGCGGTGGACGTCGTAGGCCCGCCCGGCATCTTCCATGGCCTCACGCGTGCGGCCGACCAGGGCGAGAGCCGTGGGCTTGGTGAGGGCGCCGCGCAGCCACGCGTTGATGTCCGGTGCCTCGTCCACGTCGGTCTCCAGGTCCGCCAGCAGCTCCAGTCCCCGCACGGGCTGGCCGACCGCGACGCGCATGTAGCCCTCGTTGGTGCGCAGTGCGCGTCGGCCGGCCGGGCCGGTGAGCCGGCCCAGGGCGTCGTCGTTGACGGCGAGAGCCCGCTCGAAGGGAGCGCCGCTCCACAGCAGGTTCGCCGATCTGGCCAGGACGACCGAGAGCACGTCCGTCTCGCCGCGGGCACTGCCGTCGGCGCGGGCGAGGACCACCTCGGCCTCGTCCCAGCGGCCCATCTGGAAGAAGGCCTCCCCGAGCATCAGGTCGGTGGCGATGGTCCGCCGGCCATCGCGCAGGGCCGCGAGCAGGGTCACCACCTGAGGGTAGTCGTGTGCGTGACGCGCCAGGGCGGCGGCTCGGACGAGCGAGGCCGGATCGGCGGTGCCGGTGGCGGCCAGCTGCCAGGTGGCGAGGTGCAGGGCGTCGTCGCGGCGGCGGGCCCCGTGTGACCGGACCCGGTCGGCCTGGGCCAGGAGCAGGGCGCGGCGGCGCAGACCCGAGATCTCGCCGCGCAGGACCTCTCCGTACAGGGGGTGGGCGAGACGGACGACGGTGCGGCGCCGGTCGGTGATGACCCGGACCAGTCCCGCCGCTTCCAGCCCGGCCAGCCCGTCGAGCGAGGCCGTCTGCCGGATGTCGTCGAGGGAGAGCGGTTCACACAGGGCCAGCAGTTCCAGTGCGGGCCGGGCGCGTGCGTCCGCGGTGGCCAGCCGGCCGCGGATCAGCTCGGTCAGGCGTGGCGTGCCCATCGGCCGGTCGTCGGCCAGATGCCAGATCTCTCCGTCGCTCGTCAGCGTCCCGGCGCGCAGCGCGCCCAGGACCAGTTCCCGCAGGAAGAGCACGTTTCCGCCGGAGGCGGAGTGCAGTTCCCGCAGGGTGCGTCTGCCGACGGGGCCGCCGAGAGCCGCCTGGAGCACGGCTTCCGTGTTCTGCGCGTCGAAGGCCTCCAGGTCGAAGCGGTACACCGTGTCACCGCCCGCCAGGGCGGCCACGGCGTCGGTCACCGGTTCCCCCGTGCGGACCGTACCGATCAGGCGCACCACGCCGGCGTCCATCAACTGGCGCACGAGCATCGCCGATGCCGCGTCCAGCAGATGCAGATCATCGACCGACAGCGCCCACCTGCGTCGTTTCCGAGGGTGTCCGGCCAGCGCCCCGGCCACCGCGGCGAACCCCCTGACGGGGTCCGACAGGTCCACGTCGGCCGGGATCAGATGGGCGATCGCGCCGAGCGGCACCGTGGCGGCGGCCGCCGTCGCGGTGGCCCGTGCCCCCTCGAAGCCCTCGGCGACCGCTCTGGCCAGGAAGTCTTCGGCCAGCCGCGTCTTGCCCACTCCCGCCGGACCGTAGATCACCACCGCCTGACAGCGGCGGTTCGCCCACACGGCGGTGAACGCGCTCGTCTCGCCGCTCCGTCCGGTCAGCGGCCATGGCGCACCCGGATCCGCCCCTCTCACGGTGCCTCCCGACGGCATTCGTCTCCAGACGGCGGGGGCCCGCCGTCCAGGAGCGATCACATCACTCGATTCTTGTCACAGCTCTTGTGACAGCACGGACCTCGGCACACCGGGCAGGGGAGCCGGCCGGCGTATGGAAGTGTCCGGGCGGGGTCCGGCCGAAGAGTACTGCCAGGACCGCGTCCGTACGAAGCTCAGGCCCCCGGCCGGGGCCCTCGGCGGGGTGCCACCGGCGCCAGGCTGCCGATCACGCTGCCCCACGGCGGCCGCGGCCCCGGGACGTTCGGTTGCTCCGGGGGCGACCGCGGGAGCGCCGACCGCTCAGGTCCGGGTCCCGCTCCCACCCGGTCACCTACGGGGGAAATCCCCCGGAAGTACTCGACGGGCAACTTCATTCCCAGTGTCCACCGCGGGGGCACGATGAACGTACGCAAGACCGCTGACCAGCGGACCCGACGCACAGGCGGACGAGACATGCACCGTACCCACGGCGGGCAGGCCCCGGCCGCGAAGCCTCACCGCCGGCCGGGCCGGTGCCTTCGGCTGCTGATGTCCGCCGCCCAGGGCACGCGTGCCCGCACACTCATCGTGCTCAAGGACCGGGAGGTCCCGGCGCGTCGGCCGGGAGCGGGGCGGTGACGGGAGCACCGCCGTCCACGGGGAGAGCGCGGTGAGTAGACCGTACTCACGCGCATCCGGCCACCCGGCGGCAGAATCGTGTGTGCGGCTCACGCCGGCGGCTGACCGCAGCCGTCGCAGCGGGACACGCCGCGCTCCTTCACCGGCGGGCCCGGCCCACGGAGCCGCGGTCCGAGGCCCGCGTCCACGGCCCGACCTCCTCGACGGAACCGAAGCCGTGCCGGACAGCCGTGTGCGGCCGCCGTGCCCGCGGTCGAGGTATGGGGGAGGGGGACCCAGGAGGTGGGGGCGGTGTCGTGCAGGTACGGGAGGACGCGGCGCAGGTGGGGGTGGAGGGCGATGAGGTGGAGCACGGCGTGCGTGGCTGCCACGCCGGAGCACAGCCGTTGCAGGGCTTGATGGCCGGTGCTGTCACAGAACCTGAGCCGGCCCAGGTCGAGGCAGAACGTCTCGACCTGGGCGTCCAGGCACGAGGCGACCGCATCGTCGAGCAGGGGAGCGCTGAGTATGTCCAGTTCCCCCGAGACGCGCAGCAGTACCGCACGGTCGCAGCGGACGCTGTGAGTCTGGAGCAGGTCCTCCGCGCGCATGACCGCCTCCGTATCGTCGTCCGACCCCGATCGACCGAGTGGACGGCGTGCACCCGGCCCGGCATACCAGGGCGAAAAGTACTATCCATTACCTTTCGCCCATAGTGCCCGATCGGGTCAGGCGAGGGGAAGGTCGGCCCAGTGGTCGATCGTGCCGTCCGCCGCGTCGGTGATGCCGGCCCGATCGGCGAGGGCGTCGATCAGTGCGGTGCCCCGGCCGTGTTCGCTCTCCGGCCGGGTGGCTGCCCAGGAGCGCGAGGCGGGCCGGGGTCCGCCGTCGCTGACATGGACCCGTACGTGGCCGCCGGCGGGGTCCAGGACGAGGTGGAGGGCGAAGGGCGGGAGGGCGTGGGTGATCGCGTTGGTGACCAGCTCGGAGACGACCAGGAGGAGGTCGTAGACCTGGTCGTCGTCCAGCCCCCACGACTCCAGCAGGGGGCGGCACCGCCGGCGCGCGGTGGCCGGAGCGGTGGTCGCCTCTTCCAGGTGAAGATCGAGCACGCCACGCTCGTGCGTCCCGGCGGCACCGTGCAGACCGGCCGAGGGCCGGCCGGCGGGGTCGTGCCGGGGTACGAGGGTGATGGTGCGGCTCATGAGGATCACCGCCTGTCTCGGTGTCTCGGAAGTCATGCGTCGGCCTTGTAGCCATGTCACACCGATGGAAGTCGGACAGGGTGAGTAATGCGTACTCAAACCCGCCAAAACGGCCGTTTTGCCTGGTCAAGGGGGAGGGGAGATCTTGGGTACCCGGTGTGGTCCAGGCGGCCGGGTGGCCGGGCAGGTGCCGGCCGAACCGACGCGGACCCACCGCACGGGCCGCGATGAGTAGAACTTACTCATCCGCCGCCGGACGGCCCAGGACATGATCAAGCGTGTTCATGTCGACCGCACGCGGAAGTACCTGTGATGAATGAAGAGACAGCAGCGAACCGGGCACTGTGGGACGCACGCGCGCGCGTTCACGGGACGACCGCCGAGGACCGGTTCTACGACGTGCCGTCGTTCCTGGCCGGCCGGCAGACGCTGTACGGGATCGAACGGGACCTGGCGGGGGATGTGAAGGGGCGGGATCTCCTGCATCTGCACTGTCATTTCGGCATGGACACCCTCAACTGGGCACGTCTGGGAGCGCGGGCGACGGGAACGGACTTCTCCCCGGCGGCCATCAGCCGGGCGCGCGAACTGACCGTCCGGGCCGGGCTGCGGGCCGACTTCGTCGAAGCCGACGCCCAGCAACTGCCGCAGGAACTGGCGGCGCGGTTCGATCTGGCGATAGCCACCTACGGGGTGCTGTGCTGGATCGCGGACCTCGACGCGTGGATGCGGAGCGCGGCCATGACCCTGCGCCCGGGCGGTGCGCTGATCATGGTCGATCTGCATCCGCTGTTCCAGACCGTGGCCACGTTCGACCCGTTCGTCGCCGACTGGCCCTACGGTGGCGGGCGGCAACAGCAGGAAACGGTGGTCGGCACCTACGCCGACGCGAACGTACACATGGAAGCGCTCGACGCGGCCCAGTATCCGTACTCGCTGGGAGAGATCGTCACCGCTGCCGTGCGAGCGGGCCTGCACATCGACAGTCTGCGGGAGCACACGGAGGCCGAGTTCGATCCGCGCGGAATCCTGCCGCGCCGTGCCGACGGGCTCTACCATCTGCCCTTCAGCGCCACACACCTCCCCGTCCTCTACTCGCTGAAGGCCACACTTCCCGCGTCACCGCTCAGGTAGGCGCGGCGAGCGCGGCCGTGACCCACCGGCGGGTGGCCTCCGTTACCCCCCGGGCGGCCCGGTGCCGACCTGTCACCGATCGCCGTCCTTGCCCGAGGTGTGGCGATGAGCGGCTGCCGCACCCTGTGCGACGGCGGCCCTGCGACCTTCGAGGACAAGGGACTTGAGGACGACGAGGCCCGTGCCCCCGGGCCTCGAGCCGCTCTGCCGGCGGCCTCCCCGCCCGAACGACCTGGGGGAGCGCGGTAGTTGCGTCGGCCTTGGCACTCCCCACCCCGGCACCGGCCGTTCCTCAAGCGGTGAGGCAGCCGAGCGCGGTCTCGGCCAGGTGCGGCCACTGGTCGGCATGTGTCCGGGGAACGGCGACCCAGTCCTTGAACGGGCGGTGCTTTCCGGAGGGATCGAAGAGTTCGGCGCCTGGAAGGGCGAGTGCTCGCGTGTGGGCGGGTGTGCCGTCGCCCAGTCTGAAGGCAAGGCGGTCGTCCTTGAGGCAAGCGAACGCCTTGCCGTGTGCCTTGAGGGCGCGTTTGCCGAACATCGCCCCGGCCGTCACGCCTCGGACGGCGAGGTCGTCGGCGATGTCGTCGAAGAGTTCATCGGGGTTCACAAGCGGTCCTGTCCCTGTGGTCGGCAGTCGTCCTGCTCCGCGCACCAGACGCCCGCTCTCGGCGTGGGCCGTCCAGTCGTCGGCGCGTGGTCACGTACGGCCGGTCGCGGGGCCGCCGATGTTCCGGCACCGGAGGCCGCCGCCCGGTCCTCGGCATGGTAGCCCGCGGCACTGACAGCGCGCCTTGCCGCGGCTTTCGGGGACCGGCCCGCATGTGTTCCGTCGCCCGGTGGATCGACCTTCAGGACGGCGCCGCGGCATGTGGCGGGTGTCACCTGGAAGGACCCGGATCCCGGGGTTGTGGTTGCCGTTGCGTCAACTTCTAGCGTTCTTCTTGTCGGCCGAGAGGGCCGGCACCGTCCTGAGAGTGTGAAACGGGTGCCTGGTGAGTGGTGAGTGGTCGATCGCCGAGCTGGCGAAGTCGTCCGGTCTGACGTCGCGGACGCTGCGCCACTACGACGAGATCGGTCTGCTTCCCGCGACCGCGGTCAGCGGCAGCGGGATGCGTTTCTACGACGCGGATTCCGTGTTGCGGCTGCAGCGGATTCTCGTACTGCGCGAGCTGGGCCTGAGCCTGTCCGAGATCACGGGAATCGTGGACCAGGAGACGGACGCGGTGGTGGCCCTTCGCAGTCACCTCCTGAATCTGCTGGCGCAGCGTGACCGGTTCGACCGGCTGGCGGCCACGGTGGCCAGAACCATCGCCCATCTGGAAAGGGAGAACGAAGTGAAGCCGGAAGAGCTGTTCGAGGGTCTGTCGCCCGCCGACCAGGCGCGATACGAATCGGAACTGATCGCGAAATACGGTCCGGAGGCCGAACGACACATCGCGGAGAGCAAGCGCCGCATGGCCTCGTGGGGCAAGTCGCGGACGAAGGAGATCACCGCCGAGTACGCCGCCGTCGAGGACGCGGCGGTCGAGCTGATCAACGCCGGTGTCCCGGCGACGGATCCCGTGGCACTCGAACTGATGGAGCGCCAGTTCCAGGCCGTCGCCGCGTTCTGGACGCCCGACCGCCAGTCGTTCACCGAACTGGGCGGTACCTACGTCCAGCACCCAGATTTCCGGGCGCGATACGACGCCAAGCACCCGGCACTGGCCGAGTACCTGCGCGACGCGATGACCGCCTACGCCGACCGGAACCTCAGCTGACCACCCTGCCCGGCACGGACCAGCGGCCGCCGCCGTCCGTGCCGGGCGGCTGCGTCCGGCCACGCTACGAGACCGCTCGGGCGGGGGCACATGTCGGCAGGTGCGACGAGGTGCCCGGCCGGACGACCGGCGGCACCCCGCACCGCGGCTCAGAGATCGATGCGCACAGACCGGTCTACGTCGGCATCTCACGCGGCACGGGAGCGAGCCGGTCCCAGCGAGCGGGCGGCTGTTCAAATGCTGGTCGTCGACAGCATGCGGCGACGATGAACTGCACGCCCACCGACTACGAGAGGAGATGGGCGATGCGTGCCAGGGCGCCGATGAGACCCTCGACGGCAACGTCCCAGACGCGCCGCTTCAGGAAGCCGCGGACCGTCACGCGCATGTCCTTTCCCTCTTGGCCAGATCGATCCAGGGTAGGGGCCTGAGGATTGGCCGGTCTGAGTAGTCCCTACTCGGATGCAGGGCGTGAACGTGTCGCCCTGCCGGCTCGGGCCCCCGCCACCGGCCCACCCGGCGCGGCGACCGGTGACTCCCGTACGAGGGTGTGCGGCCCCGGCCGTGAGGCAGGTCGCGGTCAAGGAGGCTGTGTGGTAGGAAACTGTCTCCAACCCGTGGACGCGGAACCGGACCCAGTGATCCGAGTCGCGCGCGCTTTTCGGAATCAGATGAGCCGTGGCATTCTGGCGTCGCAGAATCGGCCTACCTGGAGGATCCGTGCGTATTGAATCGATGCCGGAGCATGAAATATATGCGCAGCTTCACGAACAAATTCACGGGCTCCTTGACGAATGCTTCCCCGAGTATCCCGGGCGGGACTACTTCAAGCAGCTTCCACAGTTCAGGTACCTGGCGTGGGGGGATGGCGGACTGGTCGGGCATGTCGGCGTAGAGCATCGGATGATCAGGAACGGGAGCACTCCGCTCCGGGTCTTCGGGCTCGTAGATCTCTGCGTCACCGCGTCAGCGCGCTCCCAGGGTCTGGCAAGTCGTCTGATCTCGGAGATCGAATCCGACGCCCGATCCTCCGGAGCCGACGCGGTCATCCTCTTCGCGGACGATCCTCGCGTGTATCTGGCGAATGGCTACCGGTGTGTCCGGAATGACGGAAGATGGCTCATGATCAATGAGCACGAGACGCTGGGTATCGCCGAAAAGCCCCTGGACGCCCTGATGGTGAAGACACTTTCCGGGAAGCGGTGGGAGTCGGGCGTCGTCGACATGCTGGGATACCTTTTCTGAGGCGGTGGCCCGGATCCGTCCACTCGAGCGGGGCCGCCTCTTCGGTGAGACCGCCGGCACCGCCGACCATCTCGTCGCCCTCCACCACGACCGGGTGGCGTCCCGCCCCGCACCGGGCCGAGGGCCAGGGGCGGCGGAACGGTCGGACCCGGGCGCCTGTTACCGCGTCCGCTCCACCCTGCGCTCGTCCCACACCGGTTCGGCCGTCTCCCGGACCCGGCCGTCCGCACCGAAGACCAGATAGCGGTCGAAGGACTTCGCGAACCAGCGGTCGTGCGTCACCGCCAGCACGGTGCCCTCGTAGGCCCTCAGCCCGTCCTGAAGAGCCTCCGCGGACTCGAGGTCCAGGTTGTCCGTGGGCTCGTCCAGCAGCAGCGCCGTGGTCCCGCGCAGCTCCAGCAGCAGGATCTGGAAGCGTGCCTGCTGTCCGCCGGACAGCCGGTCGAACGTCTGGTCGCCCTGCCCCTCCAGCTCATAGCGCCGCAGCGCGCTCATCGCCCCGCCCCGCTCTTTGGCGTGCTCGGACCACAGGATGTCGACGAGGGTGCGGCCCATGAGTTCCGGGTGGGCGTGGGTCTGCGCGAAGTGCCCGGGTACGACGCGGGCGCCCAGCTTCCACTCGCCGGTGTGTGCCACGTCTTCGCCGGCCAGCAGCCGCAGGAAGTGCGACTTGCCCGAGCCGTTCGACCCGAGCACCGCGACCCGCTCCCCGTAGAAGACCTCCAGGTCGAACGGTCTCATCAGACCGGACAGCTCAAGACCCGTGCACGTCACCGCCCGTACACCCGTACGCCCGCCTCTCAACCGCATCCGGATGGTCTGCTCGCGCGGCGGCTCCGGTGGCGCACCGGCCTCCTCGAACTTTCGCAACCGCGTCTGCATCGCCCGGTAGCGGGACGCCATGTCGGGGCTGATCGACGCCTGCTGACGCAGCTTGTGGACCAGTGCCTTCAACCGGGCGTGCTCCTCGTCCCAGCGGCGCCTCAGCTCCTCGAACCGGGCGAATCGTTCCCGCCGCGCCTCGTGGAAGCTGCCGAAGCCGCCGCCGTGCACCCACACCGTGCTGCCCGACGGCCCCGGTTCCACCGCCACGATCTTCTGCGCGGCCCGCGCCAGCAGCTCCCGGTCGTGCGAGACGAACAGCACGGTCTTCCGGGTCTCGCGCAGCCGCTCTTCCAGCCACCGCTTGCCCGGGACGTCCAGGTAGTTGTCCGGTTCGTCGAGCAGCAGCACCTCGTCCGGCCCGCGCAGCAACGCCTCGAGGACCAGACGCTTCTGCTCACCGCCCGACAGAGTCCGCACGAGTCGCCACTGCGCCTTCTCGTACGGCACTCCGAGCGCGGACGTGGTGCACATGTCCCAGACCGTCTCGGCCTCGTACCCCTGTACCTCGGCCCAGTCGCTCAAGGCCTGCGCGTACTTCATCTGCGCGGCCTCGTCGTCGACCGTCATGATGAGGTGCTCGGCCTCGTCGACAGCACGCGCCGCCGCCCGGATCCGCGGCTGGGACACCGAGACGAGCAGGTCCCGGACCGTGCGGTCGTCCCGCACAGCGCCCACGAACTGCTGCATCACCCCGAGGCCGCCGCTGCCCGCGACGGTTCCGTCATGCGGTGCGAGTTCCCCGGACAGCAGCCGGAGCAGTGTGGTCTTACCGGCGCCGTTCGCGCCGACCAGGGCGACCACCGCCCCTTCCGCGACACGGAAGGAGACGTCGCCCAGCAGCGGCCGCCCGTCCGGCAGGTAGTACTCCAGATGCGCGGCCTCAAGATGTCCCATGGCAGGCATTCTCGCCACCCGACATGTTCCCGTTCAACATGATTTCAGGGATATGAGTAGTGCATACCGTCGCGAGAGCGGCCTCGGTGGACCTTGAAGCGGGGTGGACGCCGTCACTGCCGCCTGCCGCGCCAGGGTTGTGAGCCGGGAGGCGCCGTACGGCCGGGACGCAGAGAAGCGCGAGGGCGGCGGGGACCGCGAGGACCGTCATCGCGTACAGGGTGGGGCGTACACCGAAGGACTCGGACACCGGACCGGCGAGCGCCAGGCCCAGGGGCATGAGGCCGGCCGACAGCAGGTAGTCGTACGAACTCACGCGGGACAGGGCGGCTTCGGGTATGTGTGTCTGCAGCGTCGTCTCCCAGATGACGAAGAAGAGGGAGACCGCGACACCGGTGACCGCCTCGAGGATCGTGATCAGGGCGAGCGGGGCGCCGGACCCGATGATGACCGCCTGGCAGGAGCCGACGGCGAGCGCCGCAGCGGCGAGCGCCATCGGGCGCGTGGCCTGGATCCGGTAGGCGCACACGTCGCCGAGGATGGAGCCGACACCGAATCCCGCGGTCACGACCGACCAACTCGCGGCACCGCCCCACTCGCGCTCGGCAAGGACGGGTCCCAGTACGAACACCGACGGCAGCACGACGATGTGGTAGACCGACATGGCGCCCATGCCGGACCACACCCACGTCCGACTGCGCACGTGTGCCCAGCCGGCGCTCAGCTCCGCGAGGAACGGTGCACCGGAGGGGGAGCGCGGCGTGCCGGACGCAGTGCCGCGAGGTCTCAGCCGAGCCAGAACCGCCGCGCTCACTGCGAAGGTCAGGGAGTCCAGGGCCAGGGCGCCACCGGGGCCGGCCAGCGCGACCAGGCCGCCGGCCAGGGCGGGACCGAGTACCAGGCCGGTCGACTGGGCGAACCCACGCAGGGCGTTGGCTTCCCGGAGCCGGTCCTTCCCGACGATCAGCGGCATCAGTCCCGTGGCTGCCGGCATGAAGAACGCGTCCGCGGTGCCGAACACGATCATCAGCACGACCAGGTGCGGAACTTCGGCAGCGCCCGTCAGCAGGAGTGCCGCGGCCAGCCCTTGGACGGCGAACCGCACCACGTCCGAGACCAGCATGATGCGGTGCCGCTGGAAACGGTCGGCCCATACGCCGCCCGCCAGGGTGAACAGCAGCATGGGCACCAGTCCGGCGGCCGCCACCAGGCCGACGTCGGAGGCGGAACCGCCCGTCGACAGCACGGCGAAGGGCACCGCCACGAACGACACACGATCGCCCAGCACCGACAGGGACTGGCCGACGAAAAGACGGGCGAACTGGGGCTCATCACGCAGCACGCGGGGAATGAAGGACTTCACGCGGTGACCGATCAGGGACGGGCGACAGGAACTGCAGCGCACGATGGTAAACAGGGCCGTCCGCGCCGGTCACCTGATTTCTGCAGGATCGGAAGCCGTTCCGGGAAGTCGCTCGCCGGGCGCAGGATACGTGCGGATAGTGGATGGCCGCCGTGAACGTCGGCAAGAGCCCACGGTCGATCGGAGTACCCGTTACTCATCCGGCCCCACGGGGAATCCGGGCGCCGCGCTACCGGGAACAGCCACGGGCGGATCACTTTCGGGGCGCTTCAAGGGGTGCGGAGACCCGTCTTCCGCCCCACAGCGGAGAGTCGGCGCGGTGTGTCCCGTGCGGCCCGCGATCGGGTGGTGAGCTCGGCGCCGGCCGGCTCCGGGCCCATGCGGCCGCCCTGGATCGCGGGTGATCGACTGGCCGTGGGGGAGCAGGACGACAGCGCCGTGGGCGAACCGTCCCTGCTGTCACTGGGCGCGTACACCCGGATGTTCCGTGTGGATCGGAGCGCTCGGCGTGACGGCCGGATGACGTCTGCCGCGGGTGCTCGCACGGGCCGGCATTGAGTATCGGATGCTCTGTCCCGAACGAGGTGGCCGTGGTCTGCTGATGTGGGCACCGTGGTGTCGCGAAGGGGCATGTGGCCGCTACCCGCCATGTGCCGCGCACCCGTTGCCCGAATGCATCACGCGTTGCGGTCTGTCTTCCATTCCCCTGCCATGGCAGGCCGTACCGAGGTGCGGAAGGGAGTGCTCCTGCGCCGGCGAGACCGGTGCGGGGGCCTTCCGAGGCGTTCACCGGAACCGGCTGTCGAGGTGAGCACGACTCGAGCTGCGGACAACGATGTCACGAAGGCGTCAAGAGTATTTCCTGCTCCACTCGAGAATTTCTGCGGACAATGCAGAGGTTGCACGTCACGCTTTTGCAAACGGTCCATTTGATTTCTTGACGCAGAAAAAGACGAGGGAAGAGACTCGCTGCACGGCAGGCAACCGATCGAGCCGCATCGGCCTTGCTCATCACGTGTGGAGCACGGCATGGCGCTGATCGGAGGGGCACTCGGCCCAGGCGTCAGGACCGCTGACGACGCATCAGGCATATCGCTCGCCATTCCGGACATCGGGGCTGTACCCGAGATCGGCATTGGCCGGCGGGACGCGAGAATTGCCCGTGCCGCCGAAGCCGGAGATCGTGCCGACAAGGACGTCCGAGGTTGTGCGCACTACTTAAGGCCTACGGTGTTCCCTGTCTGCGTGCCGACTATCCGCCGCGGTACGAAGCCGATTTTCCGCAGCGGTACGAAGACCGCCCAGGTTCCGAGCACCGCGCCGGTCAGTCGCCCGACGGAAGCTGGGCCGTCGCGCTGAACCACCTGGACGCCGACAGCGGCCGGACGCCCGACCGCGGCGCATGAGACCAGCAGGGTGAGCGGTGCCCTCCGTGCCCGCACGGACGGCGTCCGCTCCGCCCTACCCAAGACCCGTCAGCTCGACATCGTCTCCGTTCACCTCTCCGCAAGGACGTGCCGTGCCATTGAACGTTCCCGACACCGCCGACTGGTGGAAGACCGCGGTGGTCTACCAGATCTACCCGCGTTCCTTCGCCGACTCCGACGGGGACGGCATCGGCGATCTGCGAGGGCTGGCCGGGCGTCTGGACCACCTGGCCGAGCTGGGCGTCGACGTGCTGTGGCTGTCACCGGTGTGTCGCTCACCGCAGGACGACAACGGCTACGACATCAGCGACTACCAGGACATCGACCCGCTGTTCGGCACCCTGGACGACTTCGACCGGCTGATCGAGGCCGTGCACGAGCGCGGCATGAAACTCGTGATGGACCTGGTCGTCAACCACACCTCCGACGAGCACCCCTGGTTCGTCGCCTCCCGTGACGGCGGCCCCGGCGGACCGCAACGCGACTGGTACATCTGGCGGCCGCCGCGCGCGGGAGTGGAGCCGGGCACACCGGGCGCGGAACCGAACAACTGGGGTTCTTGGTTCTCCGGCCCCGCCTGGACGTACGACGCGGCGAGCGGCGAGTACTTCCTGCACGTCTTCTCCCGCAAGCAGCCTGACCTGAACTGGGACAACCCCGAGGTCAGGGGGGCGGTTCACCGGATGATGCGCTGGTGGCTGAACCGCGGCGTGGACGGCTTCCGCATGGACGTCATCAACCTCATCTCCAAGGATCCGGCCCTGCCCGACGGGGAAGTCCGCGACGGTTGCCGCCACGGGGACGGCAGCCCCTTCTTCCTCTGCGGCCCCCGGGTCCACGAGTACGTGGCGGAGATGCACCGAGAGGTGTTCGCCGGGCGGCCGGGCCACTTCCTGACCGTCGGCGAGATGCCCGGAGTCACGCTCGAGGACGCACGGCTCTTCACCGATCCCGGCCGTCGCGAGCTGGACATGGTCTTCCAGTTCGAGCACGTCGCGCTCGACCACGGCAGCAGCAAGTTCGATGCCCGGCCGCTCCGGCTCACGGACCTCAAGGCCAGCCTGGGCCGATGGCAGACCGGCCTCGCCGAGACCGGCTGGAACAGCCTCTACTGGAACAACCACGACCAGCCGCGTGTCGTCTCCCGGTTCGGCGACGACCGTCCCGAACACCGGGCGCGGTCGGCCAAGATGCTCGCGACCGTCCTCCACCTGCACCGCGGCACCCCGTACGTCTACCAGGGCGAGGAACTGGGCATGGCGAACGCCCCGTTCGGCACGATCGCGGACTTCCGCGACATCGAGTCGCTGAACCACCACCGCGAACAGGTCGCGCTGGGCGTACCGGAGGAGGAGGTCCTCGAGGGCCTTCGGGCGCGCGGCAGGGACAACGCTCGTACGCCCATGCAGTGGAACGCCGGCCGGAACGCCGGCTTCACCGAGGGCGAGCCGTGGATCCCCGTGAACCCGGACCACGACCTGGTCAACGCCGAGGCACAACGGACCGACCCTGATTCGGTCTTCCACTACTACCGTCGCCTGATCTCGCTGCGTCACACGGAACCGGCGATCAGGGACGGCGACTTCCGGATGCTGCACGCCGACGACGAGCGGGTCTACGCGTTCACGCGCAGCGGCGCCGGCACGGAGCTGCTCGTGCTGGCCAACTTCACCGGCCGGCCCGTCGCCGTCGCCGTCCCGTCCGGCTGGCAGGGCACGGAGACGCTGATCGCCAATGTGCCCGGGGCCACCCCGCTGGGCTTGCACCACACCCTGCAGCCGTGGGAAGCGCGCGTGCACCGCCGTATCCCCGCCCGCCCCTGACGGCTGCTACCCACCCCCCCCACAAGGAGCCACCCCATGAAGAAGCGTCTCGTGCCCCCCACCGCGGCGACCCGTCGCCATGTGCTGGCGGCCGTGGCAGCCCTCGCCGTGATGGCCCCGCTCACCTCCGCCTGCGGCGGGTCCGAAGCGGGAGCCGAGGACGGCAGGACACTCCGCCTCTGGCACTACGAAGACCCCGACGGCGCGCTGGGCAAGGCGTGGACGGCGGCCATCGCCGAGTTCAAGCGCAGCCACCCCGGCGTCAAAGTCGTCTTCGAGCAGAAGACGTTCGACCAGATCCAGCAGAACGCCGGAATGATCCTGAACTCCGACAAGGCGCCGGACGTCCTGGAGTACAACAAGGGCAACGCCACCACGGGTCTGCTCGGCAAGCAGGGCCTGCTCACCGATCTGACGCCCGTCGTCAGGTCGCGCGGGTGGGACAAGAAGATCGCGCAGAGCGCATCCGTCACCGCCCGGTACGACACGAAAGGTGAGATGGGGGGCGACAAGTGGTACGGGGTGCCCAATTACGGGGAGTTCGTCCTCGCGTACTACAACGACGACCTCTTCGCGAAGCACGGCATCGCCAAGCCGACCGACTTCAAGTCCTTCGAAGCGGCCCTGGCGAAGTTCAAGGAGGCGGGTGTCACCCCGCTCGCCAACGCGGGCAACGACTACCCGGCCTCGCACTGGCTCTACCTGCTCGCGCTCGCGAAGGCGAACCGCGCCTGGGTCGACGACTACCAGCTCTACAAGGGCAAGGTCGACTTCCACGGCCCCGAGTGGACCTGGGCCGTCGCGAAATACAAGGAGTGGCTGGCCAAGGGCTACTTCGAAAAGAAGGACGTCGGTCTCAAGGGCAACGACATGGGCGAGCAGTTCGTGTCCCAGAAGCGTCCCATCATGGTCAGCGGCAACTGGTGGTTCGGCGGACTGACCCACGACATCAAGAACTTCAAGTGGTCGGTCGCGCCCTATCCGGGGGCCACGATGACCCTCGGCTCCGGTGGCAACCAGTGGGTCGTCCCCACCCGGGCCAAGAACAAGAAGCTCGCCGAGGACTTCATCGGCATCACCATGTCGGACAAGATCCAGAAGCTCATCGGCGAAAGCGGCAACATTCCGCTCGCCGTCAAGGCGGACCGGATCGGCAACGCCCGGTCCAGGCAACTGATCGACGCCTTCGACGCGTACCAGCACTCGAACGGTCTCGCCTTCTATCCCGACTGGCCGGTCCCGGGCTACTACGACGCCTTCGTCGCCGCCACGCAGAACCTCGTCAACGGTGCCGGCGCGGACTCGGTCCTGGACCAGCTCGCCGCGCCCTACGACAAGTACATCTCCACCCGGCACTGAGCCCCGACCCGCACGACCGGCCCGTATGAGGGCGATCGACCCCGACGGCGGCAGCGACGCCTCACTCGGGCACACCGCTGCCCCGCCACCCCCTGGAGCCACCGTGAAAACCCCACGCCGCCCTCGGAGCACCGGCTACGCCGTGTTCCTCGTGCCAGGCATGCTGTTCAGCCTGCTGTTCCTGGCCGTGCCGCTGGTGATGACCTTCGGCTACAGCCTCACCAGATGGACCGGTATCGGGCCGGCGGCCTTCACCGGCCTGGACAACTACACCCGGCTGCTCGGCGACGCGGACTTCTGGGCGAGCTTCCGCAACATCGGCTTCGTGGTCCTCGGCATGGCCGTCGTTCCCACCGCGCTCGGGCTGTTCCTCGCCGCGCTGCTCTTCGACCACGTGGGGAAGAGGCACGGCGACCGTTTCGTCGGCTTCTTCCGCTCGGCCCTCTACCTTCCCCAGGTCGTACCCGTCGCCGTCACCGGACTCATGTGGGGCTGGATCCTCGCACCGGAGGGCGCCGTCAACACCGTCCTCGCCAAGCTCGGACTGAAGTCCCTCGCCCAGAACTGGCTCGGTGACCCCCACCTCGCCCTGTGGGTCGTGCTCGGCGTCCTGGTCTGGATGCAACTGGGCTATCCGCTGGTCCTCTTCCTCGCCGGCCTGCAGCGGATCGATCCGGAACTCTACGAGGCAGCCGACATCGACGGAGCCACGTGGTGGATCCGTTTCACCCGCATCACGTTCCCTCTGCTGCGGCCGGAGGTCTACGTCACCCTCGTCACTACGACCATCGCGGGACTGAAGGTCTTCGCCCAGATCTACGTCCTGACCGGGGGCGGGCCCGGAAACGCCACCCTCGTCCCCTCCTACTTCGCCTACCAGAACTTCTTCGAGCGTGCCGACGTCGGCTACGGCTCGGCGATCTCCAGCACCATGACACTGCTCGTGCTGTGCACCGCCGGCGCTCTCCTCACCCGACAGGCACGCGAGGACGGACAGTCATGAGCACCAGGTCCACCACGCCACCACCGGCCGTCGTCGGAGCCCCGGCCCGGGACCGGACCCGCGACCCCCGGCGTGCCGTCGCGTCGCGCCCCACCCGCGGCTCCCGAGCGGTCCTGCTCGCGGTGACACTCTTCGTCCTCGCGTTCCTCGCGCCGTTCGCGATCATCCTGCTCAACTCCTTCAAGTCGACCGCTGACTACCGGGCCCACGGGTCGCTCTCGTGGCCCGCCAGCTGGAACTGGGGCATCGTCGAACATGTCTGGCAGCGCGTCGACTTCACGCAGAAGCTGGTCAACAGCGTTCAGACCAGCCTCGGTGTCGTCGTCATCGCCGTGGTGCTGGCCCTGTTCAACGCCTACGCCCTCGGCATCGGCCGGATCCGCTGGCGCACGGCCTTCCTGATCTTCTTCCTGGGCGTGAACGTGCTGCCCCAGGAAGGACTCGTCTACCCGGTCTACTACCTCTTCAAGGAACTCGGCCTCTACGACGGGAAGCTCGGCTACACCGTCCTCGTCGGCGTCACCTACAGCGCCTTCGGGACGTACCTGCTCTCCTCCGTCTTCAGCAGCTTTCCCCGTGAACTCATCGAAGCGGCCTCACTGGACGGCGCGGGCCGCTGGACCATCCTGTGGCGCATCGTCCTGCCCATGAGCTGGCCCACGCTGTCGGTGATGTGTGTCTTCTTCTTCGTCTGGAGCTGGAACGAGTTCCTCTACCCGCTCGTCCTGCTCATATCCAACGACAACCAGACCGTCCCCCTCGGCCTCGCCGCCATGCAGGGGCAGTATTCGAGCGACCCCACCTCCATGAGTGCCGCCGCGCTCCTGGGCGTCATCCCCATGGTCGTCTTCTTCCTGCTGTTCCAGCGGTCCCTCACGCGTGGCGTGGCCGCGGGCGCGGTGAAATAGCGGGTTGATGCCGTTTCGTGACCGGTCTCCCCGGCGAAAAGCTTGCGATCCGGGCCGCCGGCGTAAAAGGTGTCCGGTCACACCTTCATCGAGGCGGGGGGAACGCGACGCCGGACGTCCCGGCGGCGGCCTGAGCCCAAGGAGGCCCGTATGTCCACCGAAGAGTCGATACCCGGCCGAGAACAGCAGAGCCCACATCTCGGCGACGCCCAGCGCCTGCACGAACTCGGATATGCCCAGGAGCTGGCGCGCTCGATGTCGGGCTTCTCGAACTTCGCCATCTCCTTCACCATCATCTCCGTCCTCTCCGGGTGCCTGACGCTCTACGGGTTCGGCATGGTCACCGGCGGCCCCGCCCTGATCACCTGGGGCTGGCCGGTGGTCGGCGCGATGACTCTCCTGGTGGGTCTGGCCATGGCCGAGGTCTGCTCCAGCTACCCCACCGCGGGCGGTCTCTACTACTGGGCGGCCAAGCTCGCTCCGTCCCATGGCGCGGCCTGGGCCTGGTTCACGGGGTGGTTCAACTTCCTCGGCCAGGTGGCCGTGACCGCGGGCATCGACTTCGGCGCCGCGTCCTTCCTGAACGCCCTGCTGGACCTGCAGTTCGGGTTCTCCGCCACGCCCGGTCACACGATCGTCCTCTTCGCGCTCATGCTCGCGGCGCACGGTTTCCTGAACACCTTCAACGTGAAGCTGGTCTCCCTGCTGGGCAACGTCAGCGTCTGGTGGCACATCCTCGGTGTCATCGTCATCGTCGGGGCGTTGGTGATCTTCCCGGCGAAGCACCAGTCCGCCGATTTCGTGTTCACTCACTTCGTCAACGCCACCGGCTGGCACTCCGGGCTGTACGTGGGTCTGCTCGGCCTGCTGCTGGCGCAGTACACACTCACCGGATACGACGCCTCGGCACACATGACCGAGGAGACACGTGACGCGGCCCGGTCCGGACCGCGTGGCATCGTCATGTCGATCCTCGTCTCCCTGGCCGCAGGGTGGGTCCTGCTGCTCGGCATCACGTACGCCATCCAGGACTACCAGGGGGCCCTCCACAGCTCCACCGGTGTGCCCCCGGCGCAGATCTTCATCGACGCCCTGGGGGCGACCGGAGGCAAGCTGCTCCTGCTGATCGTCATCGGCGCGCAGTTCTTCTGCGGTATGTCCTCGGTCACCGCGAACTCACGCATGATCTACGCCTTCTCCCGGGACGGTGCCCTGCCCGGCTCGCGCGTGTGGCACCGCATCAGCAAGCGCACCAAGACCCCCACGAACGCGGTGTGGCTGGCGGCCGGTGGGGCCTTCCTGCTCGGGCTGCCCTACCTGTGGAACACGACCGCCTACGCGGCCGTCACCTCCATCGCGGTGATCGGTCTGTACATCGCCTACGTGCTGCCCATCTTCCTGCGGCTGCGTCAGGGGACCCGCTTCGAGCGCGGTCCCTGGCACCTCGGCCGCTGGAGCCGGCCGGTCGGCATCGTCGCCGTCGGGTGGACACTCGTCATCACCGTGCTGTTCATGCTGCCCACGACCGCTCCCGTGACCGGCAATACCTTCAACTACACGCCCGCCGCCGTGCTCCTCGTCCTCGGATTCGCCGGAGTCTGGTGGATCCTGTCGGCGCGCCACTGGTTCAAGGGGCCGAAGGTCCAGGGGACGACCGAGGAACTCGCGGCGATCGAGCACGAACTCGATTTCTGACGTGCTCTCCTGCCGGTAGGCGAACCGCGCCGCCGCTCCCGCCGGCAGCGGTGGTCCAGACCGGGGTGATCCTCGGCGCCGCAGCGGCCGTACTGGTCATCGTGGGCCGACCGCGGCCCGCCACGCGCCCGGCACTTGCCCGCGCCGCTTCCGTCCGTGCGCCAGCAGCTGCGGAGGCGCTGGGTCGCGCCAGGGGGTGAGCCCACTCCGGCCGCCCGGCGCCGGTTCGGCCTGTGCGGACATTTCCGCCGCCACCCGCCCGCAACGGCCCAACCCGACCGGTTCCCTGCACTGCGGGGCTTGTCTCCGGCGCACACCGCGTGGTTCGGTGGATCAGCCACTGAGCCACTGACGAGAGGGGGCGATTCGTGGAGACGCTGCCGCGCGAGACGATCGTCGACATACTGGAAGCCCGGCTGCGCGAGGACATCTTCGCGGGACGCCACTCCCCAGGGAGCTACCTCCCACCGGAACGCGAGCTGGCGGACGGCTACGGCGTCAACCGCACCACGCTGAAACACGCCCTCGGCAGACTCGTACAGGCCGGACTGCTGGAGACCCGGCACGGAGTCGGCACCCGCGTCCGTGACTTCGCCCGGTCCGGCGGCGCCGACCTGCTGCCCATGCTGGTACGGCACAGCCCCAGCCTGCTCTGCGAGGTCTTCGAGGCACGCCGCGGCGTGGGGGAGATGATCGCCGAGCGCGCAGCGGTCCAGGCCACGTCCGGGCAGCGGGACGAACTGCAGTCCCTGCTCGCCGCCGTGGGAGACGCCGAGGGCGGTGACGCGGCACAACTGGCGGACGCGGAGGTGCACCGGGCGCTGGCCCGAGCCACCGGCAACCGCGTCTACACGCTGCTCACCAACACCCTCTTCAACGCCTACCTCCCGCTGCGTGCCCACCTCGTCGCGCCGTTCCTCGATCCGCGCGCGGCGCGCGGGCGGCTCGAACCGCTCGTCACCGCCGTCGTCGCCGGGGACCCGGTCGCGGCCAGGGCCGCCGCCGGCGCCTATCTCCGCAAGACCGAACGGTCGATGCTGCGGCACCTGGGGGGCGACCGATGAGCCGGGGCACGACGTTCGACGAGGTCATGGTCGGCTCGGTGCGACTCGACGGGGAGGACGTCACCCGGAGGATGCGGATGGATCTCTCCGTGCGGGCCGACCGGTTGATGCTGCTGCACCGGACCACGGACGCGCGGCTGACCGGACGCATACGCATCCAGGGGGTCGCGGACGATCCGCTCGCCTCCGGACGGATCGAGATCTCCCCGCTCGCGCGACGTCGCATCCGCTACCGGCTGACCTTCACCGCCGAGGGCCGCCGTTACCGGCTGGACGGCTGGAAGTCCGTCGAGCCGTCGCGGCCGGCGAAATCCCTGACGGTTCTGCCGTTCAGCCTCTTCCAGGAGGACGGCAAGCGGGTCGGGGAGGGGACACTGCGTTTCCCCGTCACGACGGCGCTGCTGCCCTTCCTCGCGAGCTTCCGGTTCCCGCGCCCCGAAGCGGCCGACCGTCTGCTGGCTCCGCGCTGGGACGGCACGGCGGGGCGGACGGAGGTCTGGTACACCACGGTCACGGACCCCGCCACCCGTACCGGCCTGTGGCTGCACCACGAGCTGGTCGCGCCCAGCGACGGATCCCCGCCCTACGCGCACGGCTGGGTGGCCGTCTTCCCGCCGGACGGACCGGTTCGGCACGCGCGGTTCGGCCCCGAGGAGTGGCAGCCGGACCTCCACGGCTTCCGTACCGAGCACGTCTCGGCCGCGCCCCGTGAACTCGTCGGCAACGTCGGCGACTTCAGCTGGCAGCTCACCGAGCACCACGAAGACCCGAACCCCCTCTACACCTTTCCCCGCTGGTCGTGGCGGCGGGAACTGCTGCCCGCCGCCCAGATCCTGCCGTCGCCCCGGTCGTCGTACACCGGCACGGTCGTCCACCCGGGCGGCGAACTGCGGCTGTCCGGCGCCCCGGGCGCGTCCGCCCGGATCTACGGCCACGGCAACGCCCGCCACTGGGCCTGGCTCCACGCCGACCTGGGCGGAGGCGACACCCTGGAGATCGTGGCCGCCGTGTCCAGCAGGAAGGGTCTGGACCGGCTGCCGCCACTGGTGTTCCTGCGGCTGCGCAAGGACGGCGAGACGTGGCCGCGACGGGTCGAGCGCGGCGCGTTCGGCTGGGCGGGCCTCGGCCGCTTCGAGGCCCGCCTCGGCTTTCCGGTCTGGACCGTGACCGGCCGCGTGGGAGAACGACGCATCCAGGTCATGGTGACGCTGCCCGAAGAACGCACGCTCGTCCTCGACTACACCAACCCCGACGGGAGCACGGTCGTGTGCCGGAACAGCGAGGTGGCCGACGTCCAGGTCCTGCTCGAACACCAGCGGGACGACACCTGGGACACGGAGGCCCAGTGGAGCCTGCGGGGCACCGCCCACGCGGAGGTGGGCAGCCGATGAGCCCGATCGAAGGCCTCGTCGCCGCTCTCCTCGCGGACGACGGCACCGCGTCCTGGACGGCGGGCGTGCCCCAGAGGCTGGAAAGCCTGCTCGGCTCGATGCCGGCCCCGGTGCGCACGGGGGTCCGGGGCGCGGCGGCCGCACTTGAGGCGTACGCCCGGCTGCGTACCGGCCACGGTCTGCGGACCCTGCGCCCGCACCGCCGCGAGGAGTTGCTCGCCTCGCTCTCCCGGCGCGGCACGCTGCTGCCGCTGCTCGACGCGGTCAAGGTGCCGGTGATGCTGGCGGCCGGCACCGAGCGGATGCTGCACCAGCAGCCGGCGGCAGCCGTCCGCTCCGCCGCCGATCCGCCGCTGGACTGCGTGCCGTCGCCCGAGTGGCCGGCCCGGGCCACCGCCGACGCCGTGGTCATCGGTTCCGGAGCCGGCGGAGCCATGGCGGCCCGGACACTGGCCCGCACCGGCATGAGCGTGGTGGTGCTCGAGGAGGGCAGGCACCACACCACCGCCGAGTTCGGCCGACGTGCGCCGCTGGACCGGTTCGCCGACATGTACCGGGACGCCGGGGCGACGATGGCCCTCGGCAATCCGCCCGTGGTCATCCCCACCGGCCGCGCCGTGGGCGGCACCACGATCGTCAACTCGGGCACCTGTTACCGCACTCCGGACCACGTGCTGGCCCGGTGGCGCGAGGAGTTCGGCGTCGGCACGGCCGACGGCGCCTTCTTCGGGGAGCAGCTGGACGAGGTCGAGCGCACCGTCCGCGTGGCCACCCAGCCGCTCGACGTCCTGGGCTCCAACGGCCGGACCGCACTGCGCGGCGCCGAGGCCCTCGGCTGGGCAGCGGCTCCGCTCCGACGGAACGCGCCGGGCTGCAAGGGTTCCTGCCAGTGCGTGGTCGGCTGTCCCACCGGTGCCAAGCAGAGCGTCCAGCTGTCCGTACTGCCCGACGCGTGCGCCGCCGGGGCCCGCATCGTCACCGACGCCCGCGTCGTGCGGATCCT
The DNA here is from genome assembly GCF_043199955.1 of Streptomyces sp. NPDC048514. Classification (NCBI taxonomy): domain Bacteria; kingdom Bacillati; phylum Actinomycetota; class Actinomycetes; order Kitasatosporales; family Streptomycetaceae; genus Streptomyces; species Streptomyces sp. NPDC048514. The sequence goes on from NZ_JBICWT010000010.1 coordinate 399,156, forward strand.
GGTGGACCGGGACCGCCCGGGTGGCCCCCGCGCGGGCGGCGTCCTCGTGCGACGCCCCGACGGATCCTCCTTCGAGATCCTCAGCCCGCTGGTCGTGGTGGCGGCAGGGGCGCTCCAGTCGCCCCAGCTGCTGCGCCGCTCGGGTCTCGGGGGCCATCCCCGTCTCGGCCGGAACCTCGCCATCCATCCGGCGGTCAGCACCGCGGGCCGCTTCGCCGAACCGGTCACGGCGTGGCGGGGTGTGCTGCAGAGCGTGGGCGTCGAGGAGTTCCACGCCGAGGGCATCCTCATCGAGGCGACCGCGGGGCCGCCCGGCATGGGCTCCTTCGTATTGCCCGGCGTGGGCGGGGAGCTGCGCGCGGAGCTGGAGGACGCCGAGTCGCTCGCCACCGTCGGCGCGATGATCGCCGACCGTCCCTCCGGCCGTGTGCTGGGCGCCGGCCGGGGCGTCCTGCGCTACGACGTGCACCGGGACGACGCCCGCAAGCTGCTCGACGCCGTCGAAGCCTGCGGCAGGATCCTCTTCGCCGCCGGCGCGCAGGAGGTTCTCACCGGCATCCCGGCCGCACCACGGGCCCGGTCGGCAGACGAACTCGCCCAGTTGCTCACCGGGGTCTCGGTCAGGCAACTCCACCTGTCCGCGTTCCATCCGACCGGCACGGCCGCGATCGGAGCCGACCCGCAGACCGCCCCAGTGGACGTCTCGGGCCGGCTGCGCGGGGTGCACGGTGTCCTCGTCGCGGACGGGTCCGTGCTGCCGAGCTGTCCCGAGGTCAATCCGCAGATCACCATCATGGCGATGGCACTGGCGATCTCCGGATCCGTCAAGTGACCGCATGCGCCCCGGCCGGCCGGGGCGCACGCGCGCCCGACGCCACGGGCGCCGTTTCCGGCGAACGCAGACGAATCGAGTCGGTGAATTGCCTCCACTCCGCCGTTGTGACACTTCTGTGGAGGAGGAGTGCTTTGTTCGTGTGAGCGTAGTGGCCATCGCTCACCTTCTCCGCAATTCTGTCTCTTCGTGGGATTGCCGACCGAACCGCAGACAGGAACTGCGCCCGATCGCTTATCCCGGTCGTGGTGAATGCGCCGTGAGTAATTGCGCTGCTTTTTGAGTACCGTCCGGACGCCTTTTGGCCGTCACCGCATTCACGCACTCAATAAGCTGATGGCGCCCTCGATCCGCGGGCCTTCGCCCTGTTCTCACGAGGATGAGATGTCCCTCCAAATACCCGACGCGGTGTCGTGGTGCCTCGTGGCAGGTGCCCCGGTCGGCGCGGCGCTCCTGGCGCGTCAGCGACGCATCACCGGAACCCTCCGCAGCCGAGTCGGCCGCCTCGAGAACTCGCTCCAGGCGCGGGACGCCGAGGCTCGGCATCTCGCGACCGTCCTGGTCCCCGCCCTGGCGGCGGGCGGCCCCGTGCCGGAGCGCGTGCCTGCCGACGGCCGGCTGGCCGGCACCGAGTACGCGCGGCACGTACACAGCGTCGTGGAACAGGTCGGCCATGCGGCGGACCGGGCCCGGGCCCGCGCCGACCAGGCCGCCCGGATCGCCCTCATGGGCGCCGTACGCTCTCTGCAGGGGCTCGCCAACGAACAGCAGCTGGCCATCTCGGCCATGCAGGACCGGCACGACGATCCCCGGATCCTCGGCGACCTGCTGGAGATCGACCACACCAACTCGCAGTTCGGCAGGCGGGCCCAGGCCATCGCCGTGCTGTGCGGTTCCTGGCCCGGACGCCAGCGCCGGGCGTCCCCGCTGAGCGACGTGGTCCGGGGAGCCAAGTCCCGGGTTCGCGACTACCGGCGCGTACAGCTCGGCGGCGACGTGGACCTCGCGGTGACGAGCCGGGTCGTGGAACCGGTGGTGCTCGCGCTCGCCGAGCTGCTCGACAACGCCGCCCGCCATTCCCAGCCCAACACCACGGTTCAGGTGAACCTCGCGCCCGCCCACAACGGGGCGTGCATCGTCGTCGACGACGCCGGGGTGGGGATGGAGGCGCGCGAGGTCGAGCGGGCGTCGCACCTGATGAGCGGGGCCCGTCCCGCCGAGGTGACCCTGCTGGGGGACCCGCCGCAGTTCGGCTTCGCGGTCATCGGCGTCCTCGCGGCCAAGTACGGGTTCCACGTGTCCGTCGACACCCGCTCACCGTACGGCGGCGTGCGGGCGGTGGTGTTCCTGCCCGGGCGTCTGCTCGTCCCCCTCGACCACCCGGCCGAATCCATGCCGGTCGGCGCCGGGCACGGGACCGATCCGGCAGCCGGATTCACCGGCACCCCGCCTCCGCAGCACCGACCGACACCGGGCGGGCTGCCCCGCCGCCGGCGCCGATCCGCAGCGCCCGACGCGAACCCCGAAGCCACCACCGGCGGCGAGGTGCACGGTACCTCCTTCCCGGCCGACGACATGGCCGTGCGCACGGCCGAGGAGGCCGCACGAAGGCTGGGCGCGTTCACACGCGGCACCAGGGCCGGTCGGGCCGATCAGAATCCTGAAGGGAACCGCCCAGCGTGAACAGCCCACTCGACAGCCACATGAACAACGACCTCGGCTGGATGCTCGACGACGCGCTGCAAGTACCCGGTGCACGCCACGCGATCCTGCTGTCGGCCGACGGACTGCTGCGAGCCCATTCGGCGGGCATCCCGCGCGACGAGGCCGACCGGCAGGCCGCCGCACTCGCCGGTCTGCAGTCCATCAGCCGGGCCTCGGCCGGATTCGGCGGCCGGCAGGACGGCGTCTGGCGACAGACATTGATCGAGTTCGCCGACAGCTACGTCTTCCTGGTGGCAGCCGGCCCCGGCGCCTACCTGGCCGTGTCCGCCGGCGAGTCCGTCGACATGGAATCGGTCAGCTACCGGATGCAGAAGCTGGTCGACCGCCTGGGACGCGAACTGACGAGCCCGCCCCGGCTCGACGCCGGAAGCCCGGCGTGACCATGGACCGGCGTGACCGAAGTCTCGTCCGGCCCTATGTGGTGACCGACGGCCGGTCCCAGCCGAGCCGGAACACCTTCGACCTGGTCACCCTGGTCACCGTAGCCGCCAACCGGCCCCCGGCGACGGCCGGCCCCGAGCACCGCCGCATCGTGGAGCTCTGCTCTCACGGGTCGCTCTCGGTCGCCGAGGTCGCCGGCCACCTGAGACTCCCCGCGAGCATCGTCAAGGTACTGCTCGGCGACCTCGTGGACAGCGGGCACATCCTCGCCCGGGCCGCGGTGCCGCGCGCGTGGCGACCCGAGCCCGAGCTCTTGAGGGAGGTGCTGCATGGCCTCCGGGCCCGTCTCTGACATCTACGTACGCCCCACCGTCCGCACGGCGGTGAAACTCCTCATCGTGGGCCACTTCGCCGTCGGCAAGACGACGTTCGTCGAGACGCTCTCGGAGATACCTCCGCTGCGCACCGAGGAACGGATGACCCGGGCGGGAGCCCTCGTCGACGACCTGACGGGCGTGCGCGGCAAGGAGACCACCACCGTCGCGATGGACTTCGGGCGCCTCACGCTCACCGACAGCCTGTGCCTGTACCTGTTCGGAGCACCCGGCCAGAGCCGCTTCCTGCCCCTGTGGCGGGACATGGCCTACGGCGCCCTCGGCGCCCTGATCCTGGCCGACACCCGCCGCCTGGAGCAGTCGTTCGCCGTGATGGACCTCGTCGAGGAGCACGGCCTGCCCTACGCGGTCGCCGTGAACCGCTTCGACGGTGCGCCGGACCATCCCGAGGCGGAGGTCCGCGACGCCCTAGACCTGCTGCCGCGGACCCCGCTGGTCACCTGCGACGCACGGGACAGGAAGTCGGCCACCAGGGCTCTGATCACACTCGTCGAGCACCTGCGGGACATGTCCGTCACCTCCCACGACCCCGGCGACGCCGACGAACCGCGGCACGAGCGGCTCACGAGCCGGGGCCCGCAGCCCCCCACGCCCCCCGGACACCCTCACCTGGAGAGTTCGTGAACCGCACCGTCCCCCCGCCAGGCTGTCCCGCTCACCGGGACCAGGGCCGCGAGAGACTGCACGGCGCGGAGTTCGCGGCCGACCCCGAAGCGGTCTACCGCAGGCTCAGACAGCACGGCCCCGCGGCCCCCGTGGAGGTCTTCCCCGGGATCAGAGCCACTCTGGTCACCTCGTACCCGGCCGCACTGTCGGTGCTCCGCAGCACCGAGACGTTCTCCGCGGACCCCCGTCGATGGCGGGACCTCAACAACGGGACGGTGGCGCCCGACAATCCGGGCGTGCCGATGATGATGTACCGGCCCAGCTGCCTGTGGAACGACGGGGAACAGCACGCGCGGCTGCGTGCCGCCATCGCCGACAGCCTCGACCGCGTCGAAGCCATGGCGCTGCGCGGCTACGTCGAGCGGGTCGCGGACGACCTCATCGACCGCTTCGCCGCACGCGGCGAGGCGGATCTGGTCACCGACTACGCACGACCGCTGCCCCTGATCGTGGTGAGCGAACTGTTCGGCGCCCCGGCGGACTTCGAAGAGCGACTGGTCTACGGCATGACCGGCATCATGGAAGGCGTCGACGCCGAGCGCGCCAACGAGATCCTGGCCACCTGCCTGGCCGAACTGGTGGCGCTCAAGCGGGCGCAGCCCGGGCCCGACGTGACGTCGTGGATGGTCGCACACCCGGCGGCGCTGACCGACGAGGAGATGCTGCACCAACTCGTCATCATGCTCGGTGCCGGCACGGAACCGCTGCTGAACCTGGTCAGCAACGCGCTGCGACTGCTGCTCTCCGACGACCGGTTCGCCGGCTCGCTCTCCGGCGGCAGCCTTCCCGTGGAGGAGGCGCTGGACGAAGTCCTCTGGAACGATCCTCCCATCGCCAACTTCGGAGTCCACTTCCCGCTGCGCGACGTGCACCTCGGTGGCGTCCTGCTCGCGGAGGGCGACCCGGTCCTGATCAGCTTCGCCGCCGCGAGCAACGATCCGGCCCTGGCCACCGACCGGCGCGCCGGAAACCGCGCCCATCTGGCATGGGGGGCCGGACCGCACACCTGCCCCGCGCAGGGCTTCGCAAGGCTGATCGCGACGATCACCGTCGAACGGCTCCTCGACCGACTGCCCGACCTCGGCCTCGCGATCCCCGCGGATCGACTGTCCTGGCGCCAGGGGCCCTTCCACCGGGCACTCGCCTCGCTTCCGGTGCGCTTCCCGCCGGAAGAGCCCCGGACGACAGCCACCACCGCGCAGCACAGGGCCGCCGATCCCGCGGCCTCCGTTCCCCTCGTCGAACACATCGGAGCCCCCTCGCCATGGACAGCCGCTGCCCCCGTTTCGCCATCGACCCGACCGGACGGGACGTCCACGGAGAGGCGGCCCGCATCCACGGAGAGGCCACGGTCGTCCCTGTGGAACTCCCTGGTGCGGTGGTTGCGTGGTCGGTAGCGGGCCAGCGGGAACTCAGGGAACTGCTCACCGACCCGCGGATCTCCAAGGACGCGAGACAGCACTGGCCGGCGTTCGCCACGGACGCGGTCCCCGCCGACTGGCCACTGCGCAACTGGGTGAGCACCCAGAACATGTTCAACGCCTACGGTGACGACCACCGACGGCTGCGGCGCCTGATCGGCGGTGCCTTCACCGCCCGGCGAACCGACATGGTGCGCCCGCGCATCGAGCAGATCTCCGACGCCCTGCTCGACCGGCTCGCCGAACAGTCACCGCGGGACCCGGTGGATCTCCGGGCGTTCTACACCTACCCCTTGCCGATGCGGGTGATCTGCGAACTGTTCGGTGTCCCGGACGGCCTTCAGCCTGATCTGCGCAGATGCATCGACGCATTCATGGACTTCACCGCGCCCCCGGCACAGGCCGCCGCGAACGCCGCCGAACTGCGGTCCGTTCTCGGCGAACTGGTGGCACTCAGAAGGCGGGACCCGTCGCAGGACCTGACCAGCCGGCTCATGCAGGAGCGGGACAGCACCGTGCCCGGGGCGGCCGGGGCCGGCGCCGACGGCCCGCAGACACGGCTCAGCGAGGACGAACTGATCGACACACTCCTGCTGTTCATCGCCGCCGGGCACGAGACGACGGTCAATCTGCTGGGCAACGCCATCCATCTGCTGCTGGTCCATCCGGACCAGCGGGAGCTGGTCATGTCGGGCCGGGCGACCTGGCACAGCGTCATCGAGGAGACACTGCGTCTGCGAGCACCCATCGCCAACCTCCCCCTGCGCTACGCGATCGAGGACATCCGCGTCGGCGGGACGCTGATCCGGAAGGGCGAAGCGGTGGTGGCCGCGTACGCGGCGGCCGGCCGTGACTCCGAGGTGCATCCGGTGCGACCCGACGCCTTCGACGTCACCAGGGCGAGCAGTGAGCACCTCGCCTTCGGCCACGGCGTCCACTACTGCCTCGGCGCGCCCCTGGCCCGGCTGGAGGCGGCCGTCGCGCTGCCGCGGTTCTTCGAGCGTTTCCCCGAGGCCGAGCCGGCCGTCGCGCCCGAGGCGATGCGGCCGGTACCGTCCTTCATATCCAACGGATTCAGCAGCCTACCCGTGGCCCTGGGGCCGGCGCGCTGACGGTGCCCCGCTCGGCCGCGGCCGTCCGGCGCCGGCCGGTTCCGTGCGCGGTGAGCAGGCCCAGCAGCACGAGGGACACCCACAGGCCCGTCCCGGTGAGCGTCAGGGGACTGGTGGTGAAGCCCCGGGCGGCGAGCCCGAGGAGCCCGCCCGAGGCGGCGACGGCGGCGAGGGCGAGATGCCCCGTGCTCGCCGCGTCCGCCCCATCCGAGCCGCTGCGCCGCTCGAACCGGTCGAAGAGCCTCACGAACGCCCCCAGGACGACCGCCGCCGAGGCGACCCAGAGCGGTACGGCGGCGAACCAGGCCACCCTTCCCGGGGCCGGGGTCGCGTAGTGGAAGCCGAGGACCGAGACGCCCGCGATCACGACCAGCGCGGGCATGTGCCACAGATACAGGGTCATGAACCGTGAGCCGCTCCACCGCAGGGCCTTCTCCACCGGCCCCTGGGACGCGAGGCGGAGGATGACGGGCCGTAGAGCGAGCCACAGCCCGAGCTGACCGACGGCCAGGGAGATCATCAACGCGGTCGGCGGGCTCATGTTCGACACCGGGGCCCCGGGCATGCCGATCATGCTCCCGGGATAGGGACCGAAGGCGACCGCCAGGGCCGTGACGGCGAACCCGGCCACCGACCACTTCGCGGCAGCGCCGGACAAGAACCGGCGCATGCCGCCGTCGGCGTAGAAGAACCCCATCTGGTGCACCGCGAACCACACGAACACCGCGTTCGCGTACCCGACGGCGGGGGAGACCTCGAATCGCAGGGCATCGACCAGCAGGGCGAGAAGGCCGAGAGCGACCGGCACCCGCCACGCGTACCTGTGGTGCAGCCGCACCATGACCGGCGTGGCCGCGACGACCAGAAGGTACACGGCCAGGAACCACAGCAGCTGGCCGGCGATATGCCCGGCGAGCAACGCGGGCTGTTCCGGCGCACCCGCCGCGACGAGCGCGGTCGGTAGCACGAGCCATACGCCCGCCATGGGAACGACGGGAAGCAGAAGACGCACGATGCGGGCCCGGAGCCAGGTGCCGTCGGCCGGGCCGCCCCGATAGGAGAAGAAGTTGGCCGCACCACCCGCGAAGAACACCATGGGCATCACCTGAGTGAGCCACGTGAGCCCCCACCAGCCAGAGTGGTTCAAGGCGTTTCCGGTGAACAGGCGACCGTCGTGGAAACTCAGGACAGGCATCAACCAATGCTCTGCTATGACGACGAAAATGGACGAAGCGCGAATGATGTCGATGAAGACATCACGCTTGGCGGTGCGGGTCTTTTGCTGGTGCATGAATACCAGCATCGCTTCGGCCGCCCACGAGGGTAATGCGGCTGTCTCCCGACCTGGACCGGGGGCTGACGGAAGCAGGTAAGGGGGGTTTTCCCCAGCCGATGCCTTGAGTAGCCGCTACTCTTGTGGCAACCTGGATCTACTGCTAAATGCGAGCAGGGTTGGGGCGGCGTTCAGTCGGGTTATCCCTACCCTCGGACCCCAGGTAGCTCCTGTATGGATACGGGAGTGGACCTCATGGTCCCGCCGGGGCGACCGGCCAGAGAATTCAGCCATGACGACATCCGCCGACCACTCGCAGGCCGTCCGTGCCACGCGAACGCCCGCTGATGCCCCCACCTCCCACACGGGAAGCGACTTCGCGCGTCTCGCACAGCTCATCGACGAGGCCGGCCTGCTCAAACGCCGGCCCGGCTACTACGCCGTACGCCTCGGCACGGTGACGGGACTGTCCGTCAGCGGCTGGGTGCTGTTCTTCGGTCTGGGAAATACCTGGTGGACACTTTGCGTCGCCGCCTTGCTGGCCCTTGTCTTCGGCCAGACCGCCCTGCTGGCGCACGACCTGGCCCATCGGCAGGTGTTCCGTCGCCGCAGGCCGAGCGAGGCCTGGGGAAGGCTCTTCGGAAATCTGGGCGTGGGCATGAGCTACGGGTGGTGGATGAACAAACACACACGCCACCATGCCAATCCGAATCACGAAGAGCTGGATCCGGACGTCGCCCCCGACATTCTTGTCTGGTCGAATGAACAGGCTGAGAACAGTCGAGGTCTCGCCCGTTTCATCGGCGGACGCCAAGCACAGCTCTTCTTTCCGCTGCTCATGCTGGAAGGGTTTAATCTGCACGTCTCCAGTGTGCGGGCGCTGCGCTCGCCGTCCATGAAGAAGCCGTTGCTCGAGGGGTTTCTCCTCCTCCTGCATTTCGCCGGATTCCTGAGCGCTGTCCTCGCGGTGCTCCCGATCGGTAAGGCTCTGGCGTTCATCGCCCTCAACCAGTGTCTGTTCGGTGTCTATCTCGGTTGCACCTTCGCACCTAATCACAAGGGAATGCCGACACTGACCGGCGACGACCGACCCGATTTCCTGAGGCGTCAGGTGCTCACGTCACGAAACGTGCGCGGCGGACGGCTGACGGACGTGATGCTGGGCGGACTGAACTACCAGATCGAGCATCACCTGTTCCCCAGCATGCCGACGCCCCATCTTCGGCGCGCGGCACCGATCGTCCGTGACTACTGCGCCGCGATCGACGTCCCCTACCATGCCACCGGCCTGATCAGCTCGTACCGCGAGGCCCTGGCCCATCTCCATCGCGTCGGCGAACCCATTCGTGAGCGGCGCAGGAAGGCAGCCCTCGGCCCCTGGGCGGGCTGATCGGTTCCGGAGGGCGGGCGTGAGTGGCGGCGGAAGCGAACATACAGGCCGCCGCCCTCTTCGGCTGGTGCGGCCCGGTGTCCGGGCCGTCCGCTCACATCACGAAGAGCTCCTGGTGGATGCGGTTCGCGGGCACGCCCGCCGCGCGTACGGCGCGGTGCACCGACCGGGAGAACTCCGCGGGACCGCAGAGGTAGACGTCGTGGCGGTCGATGTCGGGGATCGTCTGCCGCAGGTTCTCCGCCGAGATGACCGGCCGTTCGCCGTCCGGCCCGTTGACCGCGTAGAAGAGCCGAGCCGAACGTTCCTTCGCTATCGAGGTCAGCTCGCTCCACAACGCGAGGTCCGCGGTGCTGCTGGCCCGGTAGAGCAGGGTGATCGCTCCCGGGGCGCCGGGGAGCGTCTGGAACAGGGCCCGCATCGGGGTGATGCCGACGCCGCCGGCGATGAGGAGCACCTTGTCCCGCTTGCGTCGCTGGGAGGTGAGCGATCCGTAGGGGCCCTCTGCCCACACCCGCGTGCCGGGGGAGAGATGGCGCAGAGCGGCGCTGTGGTTCCCGCCGGCCTTCACCGTGATACGGAGCATGTCCGGGCGTGGCGGTGCCGACAGCGAGTACGGGTGCGAGCTGAAGCGCATGCCGGGTGCCAGGAAGCGCCAGCGCAGGAACTGACCGGCCTCGGCGCCCAGACGATGCAGTCGCCGGCCTCCGACGAGTACCGAGACGATGTCCGGTGTCTCCTCGATCACCGCCAGGACGTGCATGCGGTGCCGCAGGTTCAGCCGGATCGGGGTGAGGACGCGGTACCAGAGCACGAGAGCGGTCACGCAGCCGTACAGGCCGTACCAGAAACCGATGGCCGTGGGCTCGACGGCGAAGTCGGTGCCGTTGCTGATCTGGTGCCAGAAGGTCAGGAAGAAGGCCGCGTGGGTCAGCACGTGGACGTGGTACCAGAGGTCGTACGGCAGGCGGCGCCGGATCCCGCCGAGGGAGGTCAGGCCGATGACCACGAGCAGGGAGGTGCCGATGGCCGCTTTCCCCATGTCGGGCATGCCGTCGACGGACGCCACGGTCTCCTCGACGATGCCGGCGAGCGGCTTGCCGGCCTGCCGGGCGAAGCCCCACATGGTCAGGAAGACGTGTGCCACGATCAGGCAGAGCGTGTAGCGGCCGCTCCTGGCGTGCCATCGCGACACCCGGTCGGACCCGACGCGGCGTTCCAGGGCCGGCACCCGGGCCATCTGCAGGACGACCAGAGCCATCGCGTACCCCGCCAGCAGCCCGGCGAGACGGCCCGCCCCGAGGATCCCGTCCGTGGTGTCGTGGATGGACGGCAGGTCGTGCCACCACAGCCACAGCACGGTCGCCACACCCGACCAGGCGACGATCTGCAGGGGGATCGCGGGAGAACGGCGCCCGCGGATGCGCTGCATCGTCAGACGCCTGACGGCACGTCCGGTGGCGAAGGAGGCGGGGTCGGCGTCCCCGGACAGGACGGCCGTGTGCTCGGCTCTGAACGCTGAGATCTCGGCTCTGCAGGGCGGGATCTCAGCCTGAGGGATGTCCATTCTTCTTTCACCTAACCGTTGCATGGTCCAGCATGATTCAGCGGGCCCCGCCGGGCCCCGCTCCGGGCACGAACTGATGACTGGTCAGCCGGTGGCTTCGAGGAAGTCCATGGCGACCAGGGCGTCCTTCAGAGAACGAATGGCGTAGAAGGTCCGCGATCGCATCGTTCCCGGCGCTATGCCGAGGAGCCTCGCGGACTCGATGGAGCTGCGTCCGTTGAAGTAGGCCTCGAACAAGGCATTGCGATGCATCGGTTTGAGGGTCTCGAACGCCTTCATCAGAACGAGCGCCTGAGTGATCCTGCCGATCTCGTCGCCACCCGCCACGTCGTGCCGGAGTCTCTCCAGGGACATCTCCGCAGGCCTGGCCTCCTTCTTGCGGTAGGCATCGATGATCAGGCGTCTGGCCACGGTGACGAGCCAGGGGCGCAGTTCGTCGACGTGCAGGGACGTGGGATCCAGCCCCGTCATCGCGCGTAGAAAGGTCTCCTGGGTGAGGTCCTCGGCGAGATGGGAGTCGCCGTCCACGCGCTTGGATATGTACGCCTGCAGAGCCTTCGCATGTGCGGCGTAGATGTCCCGCATCAACGCATCGGCGGCTCGTTCCTCCGCGAGTGTCCGCGCACCTTCCCGCTTCACCTGACGTCCTCTCCTCTTGGGTCCGTATCGTGTGCCGTCACGTCCCGCGCAGAGTTCGTCTGGCTGTCGTTCGGTGTGCGCCGGCTTCGAGTCGCCGGCGTTCGGACTCTTGTCGCGTCCGTCTCCCTGGGTGTCGCCGAGACCTCAGCGGTGTTCCACGGCCGGGCGGCGGAAGTTGAAACCCAGAGTTGCAGCACTGAACCGGCGCTCCATGAGTACTGCCTACTTGACCTGGCCCGGGTGCCTCCCCGAGGGGACACGTGATGCGGCCGGCGCCGGACGGCGGCGCCCGCCCGCCCGGGCGGCACGGCACGGCCCACGCCGGTGTACGTCGCGTCGAGGCTTCGGTGGAAACCGTCACATGCCGTCCAGATCGCCGGCTGAGGGCCGCTGAGTAGTTGATGCTCGAATTTTCGATCGGTTGTGTCCCACGTGTGCCGGACCGTGCTCGCGCCGCACTACGTTCGGTCGTCGTGACCCGGCGAACCCGGTGTCGTCCCTCGGCGCCGCGTCCGCCCCGATCCGCACGAAGGAAATCCGCAATGAAGCACCGGAGAGCACATCGGACCCGCATCCGGGTCGCCGCCGCGACGGGTGTCCTCGGCGTCGCGGCCGTCGGCACGGTGTTCGCCCACGCCGCGATGCCGCACGACGACGCAACCGACCGGGCCGGGGCGGCGACGTCCGCTTCGCCCACGAGCCCGGCGGGGGAGAGCACTGCCGTCGCCGATCCCGCTCCGTCCTCGAAGCCGTCGGCACCGAAGCGCACGAAGACCGCGCCGGCCGGGCGGCCGGGTCCCAAGCAGAGCGCGCACGAGGCGAAACAGGCCGCTGACGGTTCCTGTGGCGTCGCGCCCTCCGACAGCATCTGGCGGCAGCCGGTCGACGGCCTTCCCGCACACCAGCGGTCCGGCACCTATGTGTCGGCCATCGGCGGCGACAAGCCCCTGCACCCGGACTTCGGAGCCGGCCTCATCGACGGCAAACCGTTCGGCATCCCGGTCACCGTCGTCGACGGCGCCGCACCACAGGCCCAGGTCGGATTCGACTACGACGACGAGTCCGATCACGGCGGTTACGGCATCCCCGACGACGCACGGGTCGAGAACGGCCCCGACGGGACGGGGGACCGCCATGTGATCGTGTGGGACCGCGCCAAGTGCGCTTCCTACGAACTCTACGACGCCCACCGCACCGGCAGCGCGACGTGGCATGCCGGATCCGGCGCGATATTCGACCTCAGGTCGAACAAGCTGCGCCCCGACGGCTGGACGTCCGCGGACGCCGCCGGACTGCCGATCCTGCCGGGCTTGGTGCGGTACGACGAGGTCGCCGCGGGCGACATCGCGCACGCGCTGCGCATCACGGTGCCGCGCAGCGACCGCTCGCACGTGTGGCCCGCCCGCCACGACGCCGGAGCCGCCGGCGACCAGCACCTCCCGCCCATGGGCCTTCGCCTGCGGCTCAAGGCCTCGGTGGACATCTCCAGCCTGCCTCCCCAGGCCAAGGTCATCGCCACCGCGCTCAAGCGGTACGGAGCCATGGTCGCGGACAACGGGTCGTCCTGGTTCGTCTCGGGCGACCAGGACGAGCGCTGGGACAACGACCAGCTCAACGCGCTGAAGTCCCTCAAGGGCAGCGACTTCGAGGCGGTGGACGTCTCCGGACTCCAGGCCGCCTCCGACTCGGGCGCGGCCAAGGCCCCCTGAAACCTTCCCGGCGCCGGCCGGAAACGCCCGATCACCTGCCCGAGGCTCCCGACCGACCTGCGTGCTTCCGGCACACCGCCGTTGCGCAGGTCCGGGATCCACGGGGGGCGGCGGCGCCGCACGCAGCGCGTCGGCGATGTGCGGCCGGATCACCCCGGTGCGGATCTTTCGGCGGCCTTCGATCCGACGTCAGCAGGACATCGGTGCCGAGGCGTCCATGTGGCCGGAGATCGGCGCTGGTCAAGCCTCGTCCTGGAGGCGGTCGGAGATCCGTCGGTGGCGGTGCCGGTCAGCCGTGTGCGCGTGGGTCGGTGTCACCACGGGCGGTCCTGAGGCCCTCGCCCGGATCGGCCCCGCCCGGCCTGTGCGCCGGAGCCGCGGCCTGCTCGCGAGAGGTGCCGCGCCGGGGCTCTTCGGCGGTGCCGCGTGCGGGCTCGCCGCCGACGGCGCGACGCGCCGGCTCGTCGGCGGGCGGCGAGGGCATGAGGCCCAGCATGCTCAACAGGCGTTCGCAATCGGGGGCATCGCGAGCGGCCGCGGCGATCGTCTTGCGGGCGGCGGCGACGATGTCCTCGGGGACTCGGTCGTAGTGGGCTGCCGGAGGGAGATAGTCCCACTTCTGTCTGGGTGCCATCGGCGTCACTCCCCTTCGGTCGGGGCGGTCGCTTCGTCTCTGCGCCGCTTCGCGCGGTCCGGGTCGTCCGCCCCGGACCCCATGCTGCGGGCGCGGGCACACCCGGCGCCTGAGTACGCCCTACTCACACCGCGACGGGACGTGCCCTGCGGGGCGTGTCCCGACGGGGCGACCCACGATCGGGCACGAGGGTCCGGGACGGGCCCGGGCCCCCGCGCCCGCGGAGCGGTCAGTAGGCGTAGATCGGGCCGGACGTGCACCTCACGAATACACCGGCGTGCGGGGTGGGCGGCAGGACGAAGGAGGAGACGCCCAGCGACGATCCCTCGGCGTGGAACGGAATGGCCGCCGAGTTGTAGTACCAGTCGTTGGACTTGCTCTTGGGTGTCTTGATGACGACGGTGTAGGGCCAGAGAAGGTTGTGGTAGTCACCGGCCCAGACGTAATCACCAGTGCACTGGGCGGACGGCGTATCGGCCGCGGAGGCGGCGGGGGCGAGGCCGGCCACGGCCACGGCGGACATTCCAAGACCGAGCAGGAGTCTACGAGCCCTCAGCTTCATGCTTCGAGTTCCTTTATGTCGAAACGAGATCAATTAGGCTGAGTGTAGAATTCGCCGGTCCGGCTCCTATGAGTATCGGATGCTCAATTTTCGTCCGCCGGCGCACGAACGGCCCTCCACCCCTGGCCGACCCGGCCGCGCATGAGCTACCCCAGGCGCCGGGCGGCCCCGCGATGGCTTTCGCCGCACATACCCGTCCCCTGCCCCTGGTCAACGTGGAAACAGTTGTCTAATGTCCAGCGGATGAAAAACCTTCCCAGCGCCGGGCAACCGGAACCGCATCCGCTGCTCGCCGTATTCGAAGACGCTGCGAGAGATGTTTTTCCGGCTCCGGACGGGGGCGTCACCCTTTTCCCTCCCCTGCCGGACGGACTTGAATGTTCGGTCGCCCTCACCGGGCACGCTTTTGTGGCCACCGCACTTTCCGGGCGCGAGGTCTCTGCCGAGCGTCCGGATGGATTCGGCGGCTCCCTCGCTCCGGGCTTCCTGCGAACCATGGCGGGCCGCCGGGGAACGATCGGAGTCGTCGACGTCACCCTCGTGGCACGCGGAGCGGGTGGGGCCGCCGGTCTGCCGGAGCGGCACGACAGGGATGATCACCCAAGGGTCCGCCATGCCCGTGCACTGCGGACCGGGATCCGCGTGTACGGCGACGGGCGCGGTCTCGTCACCCTCGGCCAGGGACTGGCCGGGCGGCGGGAGCTCGGCATCGAGCTGGCGGCGAACGCGCACGGTCGTGGTCTCGGGCGCTCACTGCTGCGGGACGCGCTGTCCCTGGTGCCCGCCGGTGAACCGGTGTTCGCGGCGGTCTCGCCGGGCAACGCGAGATCCCTGCGCTCGTTCCTGGCCACGGGTTTCGTGCCGGTGGGCAGCGAGGTGATCATCCGTCCCGGGAGGGACGCCCTGACGTGACACGCGAGTGGGCCGGGAGGCCGGCGGAGCGGCGATGCCCCGTGGGGATCGGATGCCGCTCCCGTTGAGCATCGGATGCTCAGGAGGAGAGCGCCGGCGACGTGGACAGTGGGCGGCACAGTACGTCAAGGAGCTGCCGCATGCCCATCACCGGCTATGACCGGGCCAGTTGCGCGTGTGGGCGTCACGTCCACACCGGCCCCGCCTTCTCGCCCGCGCCCGCCGTCGCACAGCCGGCCGTCGGAGCCGGCGTCCCCCTCGTTGTCCAGGAGGAGCCTTCGTGCGCCGGCTCCTGTGACGTGGTCGTCCTGAAGCTACGGCTCGGATCCCCCGGCGACGACCGCCGTGCGGCCCGGACCGCCCTGCGGCGTCTGGGCGTGCCTCACGACCTGGTGGAGAGGGCGCTGCTTGTCATCTCCGAGCTGCTGCTGCACTCGGGCGCTCTCTCGGCATCGTTCGAACTGCATCTGCACCAGGGGCGTACGGGCCGGGAGCTGCGGGTCGGGGTCGCCGGTGTCGGCGGCTGACACCCGGCCGGCGGGGCCGCGCCGGCCGGGCCCGTCCTGCTGCCGAGCAGTTGGCGTCGCCGAGCGGCGTGAGCTCGCCCCGGGCCGCCGGGCTGGGCCGAGCGGCGTGAGCTCGCCCCGGGCCGACGGGCTGGGCCACCGGACCCACCGGACCCAACGGACCCACCGGATCGCCCGGACCCTGCGGTCGCGTCGCGGCCGGGACGCGCTCGCGTGTGCCCGGGTGGGCGCCGGGACGTGGACCGTCGTTCCTCACGCGGCTCACGCGGGCCGTGGAGGTCCCCCCGCGTGCGGGCGACGCCGGCGAGGGTCGGGAGCCTCCCCGCGGGTTGTTTCGCCCCGGCCTCTTGCGTTCCTGGTTCTAAACGATTAGACAAGGGGGTGCGGCTGTAAGCCGAGGACGGCCGGGCTCTGGTTCGTGTGTGCCGTGAGCGGCGAACGCCCTGGCACCCTCCGGTCGCCACGCCATCCGGCGACACGGCACTCGCTGCCTGCCGCACGGTGCCTCACGCACACTGGAAGGACAACGAACGTGCCGCGCCTCCCCCTGATCATCGACACCGACACCGGCTCCGACGACGCGGTGGCCCTGCTGCTGGCCGCGGCCGGCGGGCTGGGTGACATCCACGCGGTCACCACCGTCGCGGGCAACGTCCCGCTGCGGACGGCCACGCGCAACGCCCTCATCTCACTGGAGGTGGCCGGCTGTCCTCAGATCCCCGTCCATCCCGGCTGCGGCAGGCCGATGATGCGGTCACTCTCGAGTGCGCAGCACGTGCACGGCGAGGACGGCATGGGCGACATAGGGCTGCCCGAGCCGTCGACGCTTCCGGAGGACAGCCACGCCGTGGACGTCCTGCTGTCGTATCCCCGCCGCCATCCGGGACTACTGACCCTGGTGACGCTGGCTCCGCTCACCAACGTCGCCGCCGCACTGACGCTGGATCCGCTGCTGTTCAGCCGGTACCGGCACGTCTACTGCATGGCGGGCGCAGCGGACCTCGCGGGCAACATCTCGGCCACGGCGGAGTTCAACGTGTGGGCGGACCCGGAGGCGGCGAGGATCGTCACGCGGGCCGCCACACCCGACAAGGTCACGTGGATCGGCTGGGACGTGTCACGCCAGGACGCGGTCATGACCGCGTCCGACCAGCAGCGGCTGCTGGACATCGGGACACCCATGGCGACCTTCGCGCACAACATCAACCGCACGGTCGCCGACTGGGCCAGGGACGTGACCGGTCTGCCCGGCTACGACCTGCCCGACCCCGTCGCGATGGCCGTGGCCCTCGATCCCGGCCTGGTGACCCGGCAGGAGCGAGCCCACGTCCAGATCTCCGTCGCGGACGAGACGCGCGGGCAGATGATCGTGGACCGGCGCGTCTCGGCGCCGGCCCCCAACATCACACTGGTCCGGCGAGTGGACGAGGCGGGGTTCAAGCGGCTGCTGTTCGACACGGTCGCCTCCCCGGTCCCGCACCCGACATACGCCGGCGCCTCCCTGGGTGAGACCCCGGTCCCGCACCCGGCCGACGCCGGCGCCCCCATCGACATCTGATCCGGAGCCAGTCTTGGACACCTCACAGGCGCGCGTCGCCCGCTACGAACTCCACTGTCATCTCGACGGATCCGTGCGCCCCCGCACCGTCGCGGAACTCGCCGGAGAGCAGTCGATCACCCTCCCCGGGCCGGTGGACGAACTGGTCAGGGCCCCCGCCTCGTGCGGCAGTCTGACGAAGTTCCTCACCTACATCGACACACCCCTGCTGGTCCTCCAGACACCGCAAGCCCTCACCAGGGCGGCCCGTGAACTCGTGGAGGACTGGCACCTCGACGGGGTCGTCTACGGCGAGGTGCGGTTCGCCCCGCAACTGCACGGCGCTCACGGGTTGTCCCTGGACGGTGCGGTCCGAGCCGTCGCGGTCGGTCTGGCCCAGGGGCGCGCCGCCACCGGCGTGCGAACCGGGCTGCTGCTGTGCTGTCTGCGCCACCAGAGCCCGGACGAGAGTCTTGCCGTAGCGGAGAGCGCGGCACGTCACCGCGGCCTCGTGGCCGGCCTCGACCTCGCCGGCGACGAGACGCTGTACGGCGCACAACCCCACCGGGCGGCGTTCGACCTCGCCCGCGGGGCGGGGCTGGCCTGCACGGTCCACGCGGGGGAGGCGGCCGGCCCCGAGAGCGTGTGGGAGGCCATCGACGTCCTGGGGGCGCGCCGCATCGGTCATGGTGTCCGCTGCGTCTCGGACACCGCGCTGCTGCGCAGGCTGCGCACCGACCGGATCGCGCTGGAGATGTGCCCGATCAGCAATGTGCAGACGGGGGCCGTCGCCACCATGGGCGAGCATCCGGCGCCCGCGCTGCTCGACGCCGGGTTGCCCGTGACCATCAGCACGGACACCCGTACGACGTCCTCCACGTCGCTCCGGCGGGAGTTCGAGACGCTCCGCGCCCACGCGGGATGGGGCGACGGCGAGGAACTGCGCGTCCAGGAGAACGCCGCTCGGGCGGCGTTCGGCGGCCAGGTGGAGACAGGAGACCCCGTGCACGTGAAGGACTTCCGATGAGTGTGGCCCGCCGTTTCCACGCACCCGTCGTCCTCCCCGCCGACGCTCGGTGCAGCGTGCTGCGCGACGCGGTGGTCGACGTCGGCGACGACGGCCGCATCTCGTACTGCGGCAGCGCGTCGACCGCCCCCGCCCGGCCGGGCGTGCCGAGGACGGATCTCAGCGGGATCCTCATGCCCGGCATGGTCAACACCCACGCTCACAGCGCCATGACGCCGCTGCGCGGCCTGGGCGGTGACATGAGTCTCGGGAGCTGGCTGAACGACGTCATCTGGCCCGCCGAGAGCCGTATGCGCCCCGCAGACGTCCGCGGGGGAATGCTCCTGGGGTGCCTGGAGATGCTCGGACACGGCATCACCACGAGCGCGGAGATGTACTTCCACGCCGAGGAGGTCGTCTCCGCCGTGCTGGACGCCGGCATGCGTGCACTGGTCGCACCGGTGTACTTCGACGCGCCGGGACGGGGGTGGCGGGAAACGGTGGAGTTCACCAGCGGTTGGATCGACTCCGACGGGCTCCGTTTCGGCCCCGGGGAACGCATCGAACTCTGCTACGGCCCGCACTCGGCCTATTCGCTGCCGTTCGAAGCCCTGCGCAGGACCGGCGAGGAGTCCTCCGCCCGGCGAGCGCTCGTACACATTCATCTCTGCGAGACGCTGGAGGAGGACCGCGCTCAACGGGCGCGGTTCCAGTCCGTGCCCCTGATGCTCCAGGCAGCAAACCTGCTTCCGGGACGGCTGCTGGCGGCGCATGCGGTCCACCTCTCGGCGGCCGACGTCGAGGTGCTGCGGGTACACGGCGTAGGCGTCGCACACTGCCCGGGATCGAACGGCAAGCTCGCGTCCGGAACCGCGCGGGTGGACCGGCTCCGAGCGGCTCGGGTCCCCGTCGGCCTCGGCACGGACGGGCCGGCCAGCAACGACCAGCTGGATCTGTGGCAGGAGGCGCGCCTCGCGCTGCTGTTCGCCCGGCTGGCGGCCGGCGATCCCCAGGCCCTCACGGCGTCCGATGCCTTCCTCATGGCCACCCGCATCGGGGCCCAGGCCCTGGGCCGCACGGACATAGGCCGTCTCGAGGCCGGGGCCTGGGCCGACATGGTGCACATGAGCACCGACAACGTCTACTTCGCGGCCGGCGTCGACGTACCGGACCGGCAACTGCTCGCCGATCTCGTCTGGGGGTGCGGATCGCGAGGAGTCCGGGACGTCTGGGTGGCCGGCGAGCAGGTGTGGGACGACGCCCTGTCCACCCGCGTCGACGCCGGCGAGGCCCGGAAGGCGGTTCGTGCGGCCGCGGCGTGGATCGCACCGTGACCACTGCCGTCACCGGCTCCCCGGACCGGGTACGCCGCCGGGCACCGACGGGGTCGTGAACGTCTCGCCGGAGCCCGTCACCCGGGCGCACAGGTCCGTGCTCCGCTCCGCCGTGGGCCGTTGACGGAGCGTGAGGCGGACGAGCCGAAGCGCGGGCGCCGTGCGCGGGCGATGCGCACGCCCGCGCGGCCACCCACGCAGAACCCGTTGATTCGACTGCAACCAAGGTTGTGCAGCCCTGGTAGGGCTGTTGCGGATCTGCGGCTCCGGGGTGCTCCGGGCAGGGTGCGGGGCGCGTCCTCGTCGTGGTTCGCGGCCTCGAAGTGTCTAGCGTGGGAGGTGTGCGTCGGCCGTCACCGGCCCGGCGCGGGTGTCATGGAGAACCCCATGGGCGTACAGCAACGATCGGCGCGGTGGCCGCTGGCCGGCCGGGACGACGAACGGGCCGCCTTCGCGGCGGTGTGGGCGCAGCGGCGCTGCGAGGTGGTGGTCATCTGCGGACCGGCCGGCGTGGGCAAGTCACGGTTCGCCGAGGAGTGCCTGGCCGGGGCCGCCCAGGAGGGCTCCCCGGTCGCCACGGCCGCGGCGACGGAGTCGGCGGCCACGGTCCCGCTGGGAGCGATCGCACACCTGATGCCGGCCGAAGTCGACCTATCCGACCCGGTCAAGGGCTTCGCCGCGGTGGCCGAGGCGCTGGCGGCACGCTCCGGCCGTCCCCGCCGGAGCGTGCTGTGGGTCGATGACCTGCACCTTCTCGATCCGGCCTCGGCCGTGCTGCTGCGCCAGCTGATGGACGCCGGGGTGATCCGCCTGATCGGAACCGTGCGCACCGGGGTTTCGGCCACCGAAGCGGTGGAGGTGCTGGTGCGCGGAGACACCGTGCACAGGATCGATCTCGGCCCGTTCCGTCAGGAGCAGACGCAGGAGGTGCTGCGCGCCGCCCTCGGCGGCCTGGTCGGACGGCGCAGCCTGCACGAGCTGCACAGCGCGTCCGGCGGGAACGCACTGCACCTGCGTGAGCTGGTGGACAGCGCGCTCCAGGCCGGGACACTCGCCGGCGACGGTGGTGTCTGGGAGCTGGCCGAAGGGTGGGTGGCGGGCAGTCCCCGGCTGACCCAGCTCATCGCCGACCGGCTGGACGCCGCCGACACGCGGGCCCGGCCGGTGCTCGAACTGCTGGCCGTGTGCGACCCCGTGAGCCTGGCCGACGCCCAGCAGCTCGTCTCGCTGGAGGTGCTCAGCGGTCTGGAGGACGCCGGGATGATCCGTCTCGTCGCCGACCGAGGACGCCATGCCGTGCAGTTCGCCCACCCGCTGTACGGCGAATGTCTGCGCGCGGACATCCCCGGTGGCCGCCGGCGTGCCCTGCTGCTCCGGCAGGCGGAGCGGACGAGGGCCCACGGCGCCCGGCGGCGCGACGACGCCCTGCACATCGCCACCTGGTGCCTGGCCGCCACCGGCAGCGCCGACCCCGCCACCCTGCTCGAAGCCGCGGTCCTCGCGCGACACGCCAACGACTACAGCCAGGCGGCCACCCTCTCCCGAGCCGCATGGCGGGAAGCCCGCACCGCCCAGGCGGCCCTGAGCTACGCCACCGCGCTCATCGGGCTCGCCCGTCATGACGACGCGGACCGGGTCCTGCGGGAGGCCGAGGACGTGGTGCTGGAAGCGGACCGGCCGGCCGTCCGTGAAGCCCGGGTGAACAACGTCGTCCTCCAGGGCAGACTGCTCGAAGCCCGGCGTCTCCTGCGCGACCGCCACGACACCCGCAGCCGCCTGTCGCTGGCGACCGTGCTCTACTTCCGGGGGCGCTTCCGGGAGTGCGTCGAGTTTTGCCGCCCCCTGCTGGACAGCGATGACGCCGTGACCGCCATGGACGCCGCCATATTCGGCGCCTCGGCCCTGCTGCGCCTCGCACTCGTCGACGACGCGGCCGAGGTCCTCGAGCCTCTGCGGTCCTCCCTCCCCGGCCCTGGACGGCCCGGGGGAGCGCGGAACATATCCCTGTACTCCGACTACATCGAGGACGTCGACGCCTACGCCCACGCGCTGAAAGGCGATCTGCGGACGGCCGAGGCGATCCTGGCCCGCCAGTACCGGCAAGCCGTCGCCAGGAAGCAGGCCTCGGTCGCGGCGCGACGAGCCATCGGACTCGGCTTCGTCCTGATGGAGCGAGGCAAACCGCGTTCGGCGCTCAGCGTGCTGCACTCGGTGGCCACCGGGACCGATCACTGGGAACTGTTCACCCAGTGGGCCCAGGCCGGCGCCACCACCTGCGCCGCGGTGTTGCGGCAGGGCGCGGCGGCCGACATGTACGCGGGGCTGCTCCCGCCGGTCGGCGACGACATCGAGGCCTGCGACAACCGCATCGCCCGTGCCTGGCACGCGCATCAGCGGAACGACCTGCCGGAGACCGAACGCCTGCTGATCGAAGCGGCGGAGCGGGCTGCGGAACTCGGCCAGACGCTGCACCGGATATGGGTCGTCCACGACATGGGTCGCCTGGGCATGGCCGGCCTGGCCGCGCCGTACTGGGACGTCACGGTGCCGGGGGATTACCTGCGGGCGCGGCTGGACTACACGCGTGCCCTGGCCCTCGATGACGCCCGGCTGCTGGCCCGGGTCGCGGAAGTGTTCCACGAGGCGGGCGCCGGCCTGTTCGCGGCCGAGGCCTTCGGCGAGCTGGCCCGGCTCCACGACCGGGGCGGCCGGCCCCGGCAGGCCACGGCAGCCGCCTCCCGGGCCCGGGATTCCGCGTCCCGGTGCGAAGGGGCGCGCACCCCGGCGCTGGCGGATCTGAGCGCCGCCCGGGCGGACGCCGTACCGCTCACCGCCAGAGAGCGCGAGATCGCCCGGCTCGCCGCCCGCGGAGCCGCCAACAAGGACATCGCCGACGCCCTCCACCTGTCGCCGCGCACCGTGGAGAACCATCTGCAGCGTGCGTACACCAAGCTCGGCGTGACGACCCGGGGCGAACTCGCGGACCTGCTCGACAGGTGACACCGGGCGCGCCCCGGTGGCACGGAACGGCTCCTCCCCGAAGCCGGCCCGGGTACCCAGTACGGCCTGGGTACCCATTACTCATGCCACGTGGCTTTTCATGGCGAATTGTCGAGTACAGGTACCGCGCGGCGGGTCACTGCCCGCGGGGCCGGGCTCGGGGGGTGCGTGGACCGCTCGCACCGAGGAATCACTGCATCGGCGGCGCCCCGCCGGCATCGAGGAGGAGGACCATGAAAAGCATGCGACGCGGTGCACCGGCTGCACCGGCTCTCTTCTCGCTCTCCCCGGAAGAGATGGTCTCTCTTCCACTGGACGTCCTCGCCCGGAGTGTCGCGGTCGATCTCACGCGCTCCGGCCACGCCACGGCCAGCGTCCAGAACTGGATGCGCCGCATCCGACGCGCCTACCGGGCCCACCCGCAGGCCATGAAGGTCATCAGTGAGGCCGTGGCGTGGCTGCGGCACCACATGGTCCTCGTCGACGACCTGAGCGTCAGCGCGGAAGGGGACTGGACCATGCTCAGCCGTCGCGGCGCCCGGTGGCTGCGGGACGGCACCCTCCACCCCGACCCGGCGGGCTGAACGCCCGGCCGCCCTGGGCCCGTCCGGGTGAACTCAGGGCGGCCCGACTCGGAACGTGGCCTCGACGGTCGTCGTGCCCCGCAGCGTGAAGTCCTCCCACCGGTCGATGAAACGGGCGAGGAACCGCAGGTCCGGCTCCGGCTCCTCGCCGTCCACGGGCACGGATGCCGCGCGCTGCCACGACACGGGAGGTCCCGAATACCGCAGTCCGAGCACGATGGCCGACGGAAGCCTGTCCAGCCACAACAGCACGGGGGAACGAGCGCAGTGCACGGCGGCGGTGACGATGTCGCTGCATGCGAAGACGACCCGGTCCACCGTCGCCGGTGCGACGTCCCAGAGCGCGAGTCGCCCTCGTACCAGGCGCCGGGAATCGGGCGTCGCCACGGCGCCGCCGCTGAGGAGCCAGGCCTCGCGCACCGGTACGGGCGTCTCCGGGTCCGGTGCGAGGAGCAGCACTCGTTCGACGGGACGGTCCATCGACACACCTCCCCCTCAGGCTCCGCCACCGACTGGACATACCTCTCTAACGTAGTTCATCGGGTGCAAATCGCCCGCGGTGCCGGTGCGCTGATCGAGAGGTCGGGCCGGTGCGCCGGTGCGGCGACACCGGTGCGGGCCGCGTGGTGCCGCCCATGGGGTGAGGCCTTGTGGTGGGCCCAGTCACGGCCCGCCGAAGCCTCGCGCTTATGCCAACGATATTGACCTGAGCGGGCTTCGACACGTTTCCTCGACCGGACCGCGTGCAGGCCGAGGGCCGCGAGCCCGCGGCGACAGACGACCAGATGCGCAAGGAGACACTCCATGGCCGACAGCGGCAACGCTCCGGACGCGTCCGCCCCACCCGCCGGCCTGAACCCCGGCGCCATCGGATTCGTCGACTCCGTGGCGATCGGCCTCAACTCCACCTCGCCCGCGTACTCGCTGGCGGCGGTGATCGGGCCGATCGCCGCGTTCGTCGGAGTCAACGTCCCTGGCGTGATGCTCGCTTCGTTCGTGCCCATGCTGCTCATCGCCTCGGCGTTCTACTATCTCAACCGCGCCGATCCGGACTGCGGGACGACCTTCTCCTGGGTGTCCCGGATCCTCGGCCCGACCACGGGCTGGCTCGGTGGCTGGGCCATCGCCATGACCGGTGTGCTCGTCATCGGCTCGCTCGCCGAGGTGGGTGTGCGCTTCTCCCTGCTCGCCGTGGGCATGGACGGTCTGGCCGCGAACGTCTACGTGCTGCGCTCGCTGACCGTGCTGGTCATCCTGCTCATGTCCCTACTGTGCGTTCGCAGCACCGAGACCTCGGCCCGGCTGCAGAACGTCCTGACGCTGCTCCAGGTCGCCGGACTGCTGGTCCTCGCCGTGGTCGCCCTGTACCGCGTCCACGCCGGAACCAGCTCACTGCACGCGGTCCACCCCGCCATGGACTGGCTGAACCCCTTCGGTGCCGGTGGAGGCGCCCTGACCGCCGGACTGCTGCTGGGCGTCTTCACCTTCTGGGGCTGGGAGTCGGCGGTCAACCTCACCGAGGAGACGGAGGGCGCCACCACGGCGCCCGGCCTGGCGGGGATCTGGGCCACCGTCGTTCTCCTGGTGACCTACGTGTCCGTGGCCTTCGCGGTGGTCGCCTACTGCGGGCCGGCCTTCCTGAGCGGCCACGCCGACGACGAGGAGGCCGTCTTCGCCACCCTGTCCACGCAGGTGCTCGGCGGCTGGGACTGGGTGGTACTGCTGGCCGTCGCGACGTCCGCCCTGGCGTCGACCCAGACCACGATCATCCCCGCCTCGCGTACCGCCCTGTCCATGGCCCGGCGCCGTGCCCTGCCCGACAGCTTCGGACGCATCCACCCCCGCCATCACACACCGGACATCGCCACGTGGTGGGTGTCCGGCATCGCCGTCGCCTGGTACCTGGTCATGCACTGGCTGAGCGACAACGCGCTCTCCGACTCCCTCACCGCCCTGTCCCTGCTCATCGCGTTCTACTACGCCCTCACCGGGCTGGCCTGCGCCGTGTACCACAGGCACCTGCTGACCACCGGCCCGCGCGACTTCCTGCTGCTCGGAGTGGGGCCCCTGACCGGCGCCGTACTGCTCCTGTGGCTGCTGGTGGAGTCGGTACGGGACATGGCCGATCCCGCGCATTCCTACAGTGGAGCGTCGTGGTTCGGCCTGGGACCGCCTCTGGTCATCGCGCTCTTCCTGTCACTGACGGGTGTCCTGGTCATGCTCGCCTGGCGATACGTATCCCCACGGTTCTGGGCCGAGCCCGCGCCCCTGACCGCCCCACGGCCGGAGCGGTCGCACACCGCATCCGGGAGCGGGAGCGGCGGGACGGACTGACACTCGTCGCCGTGACGTCCCCGGCCTCGCCCTCGGGGCCGGGACGGCGCCGAGGGCGAGGGAGGGATTACGGCCGGACGACAGGAGCGGTGCCCTTCGCTCGACCTCGATCCGGTGCGGTCAGGTCTGCCCCGTGCGGGCCTCAGCGGCACGTGACACGGCTTCGCCCACCGGGTCGGGCCCCTGGGCGAGTTCGAGGACGAGCCCCGCGGTGGCCGGTGTGTCGAGCAGGGAGACCAGGACCTCGGCGACGTCGTCGCGCGTGATCTCGCCGACGCTCCGCTCGGCGGTGAGACGGACCCGGCCGGTGCCCGGCTCGTTCGTCAGAGCGGCCGGCCGCAGGATGGTCCAGTCGAGATCCTGGGCCATGAGGTGCTCGTCCGCGGCGGTCTTGGCGTGCACATAGGCTGCCCACACTTCGTCGGCATGGTCCGGAGGCGGAGCACCCGCGCCACGGGTGGACACCATGACGTACCGCCGGACGCCGGCCCGCAGAGCGGCCTCGGTGAGGAGGACCGCGGCCCGGTGGTCGACGGTGTGCTTGCGGGCCGCACCGCTGCCCGGCCCGGCTCCGGCGGCGAAGACCACCGCGTCAGCCCCGGACACGACGCTGACGAGGCGGTCGCACGACTCCCTCTCGAGGTCGCAGAGCACGGGCTCCACGCCGTCCGGTTCCAGGTCGCCGCTGTGGTCCGGGTTCCGGATCACCCCGACGACGCTGTCGCCGCGGGCCACGAGGAGCCGGCCAAGGCGCCGGGCGATCCGGCCGTGGCCACCGGCGATCACGATCTTCATGGACACTCCTGGGGCTGGGCTGGGCTGGGCTGGGCTGGGCTGGGCTGGGCTGGGCTGGGGCAGGGGCACCAGGTGAGGGCGGGGCCGACCTAGAACGCGATGCGCACCTTGAGGGCGGTGCGGTCGTCCATGGCGCGGTAGCCGTCGGGAACGTCGTCCAGGTGCACCGTGCGGTCGAAGACGAGGCCGGGCTCGATTGCGCCGGAGAGGACGTCGGGCAGCAGCTGGGGGATGTAGGCCCGGGCGGGGGCGACGCCGCCGGCCACGGCGATGTTCCGTGCGAACATCTGGGCTATGTCCACGCCGGCCGAGCCGCCGTGCGGTACGCCGACGTAGCCCACCGCGCCACCGTCCCGGGTCACGGAGACGGCGGTGCGCATCGACTCCTCGGTGCCGACGGCCTCCAGCACGGCATGCGCACCCTCGCCGCGGGTCAGTTCCCTGACCGCTTCGACCGCGGCGGCACCGCGCTCGGCGACCACGTCGGTGGCGCCGAATTCGCGGGCGATGGCGGTGCGCTGTTCGTGGCGGCCGAGCGCGATGATGCGTCCGGCGCCGAGCCGCCGGGCGGCGAGCACGCCGCACAGCCCCACCGCGCCGTCACCGACGACGGCCACCGTCGCACCGGGCCGGACCCGGGCGGCGACCGCGGCGTGGTGTCCGGTGCTCATCACGTCGGACAGCGCGAGCAGGCTCGGCAGCAGCTTCTCCTCGCCTGCCAGTTCCCCGGGCAGCTTCACCAGGGTCCCGTCGGCGAACGGCACCCGGACCGCCTCGCCCTGGCCGCCGTCCGAGCCGACCTCGCCCCAGAAGCCGCCTTCCGGACACGAGGTGTGCAGGCCCTCCCGGCAGAAGTGGCACGTGCCGTCCGACCAGACGAACGGCGCGACCACGAAGTCCCCCGGTACGAGGCCCGTCACCTCACCGCCCGTCTCCTCGACGACGCCGAGGAACTCATGGCCGATGCGCTGCCCGGCGACACGGGACGCCACGCCCCGGTACGCCCACAGGTCACTGCCGCAGATGCACGCGCTGACCACCCGCACCACGGCGTCGGTGGGCTTGTGGATCGCCGGATCGGGCACCTCCTCGATCCGGACGTCATGGGGGCCGTGGATCACGGTGGCACGCACGAGAAACACTCCTGCACTGTCGGTTGGCACTGTCGGTAAGGCTTTGGGGTGGGGCAGTGGCCAGGGTCACCGCTCGCGCGCCCTCATGTCCAGCTACATCCCCTACAGCACTTGTTTAAGCTGGGCTGATGCTCGATGTCAGACGGCTGATCCTGCTGCGCGACCTGGCCGCTCACGGCACCGTGACCGCCGTGGCCGAACTCCACGGCGTCACGCCCTCCGCGGTATCGCAGCAGCTACGGCTGCTGGAAGAGGAGACGCGCGCCCGGCTGATGGAGCGGACCGGCCGCTCCGTGCACCTCACCGCGGCCGGGCACCGGTTGGCCGAGGACACCGAACGCGTGCTGACCGCCCTCGAACAGGCGCAGAACCGTCTGACGACCGGGGCCGGGCAACCGTCCGGGCCGCTCCACCTCGCCTGTTTCCCCAGTGCCCTCGCGACGGTCGCGGCGCCGCTCGGCGAGGCTCTGGAAACCCGCCACGGCGACCTGTCGCTGCACATCACCGAGGCCGAGCCCGACGTCGCCGTGCGGCTGCTGCTCCAACGTCGAGCCGACGTCGCGCTCGTCTACCGCTACATGAATCTCGCCGTACCGCCGCACCCCGGGGTCGAGACCCGCACCCTGCGGACCGAGCCGCTGGTCGCGGTCCTGCGCAAGGACCACCCGGCCGCTCGCCCCACGGGATCCGTGATCGATCTGCGGGAACTGGCGGACAGTTCCTGGGTCATCGCCCCGAGGCAGTCGTCCTGCGGGGAGGCCGTCCTCCAGGCCTGCCGGGCGGCCGGCTTCGTCCCGCGCGTGCGACACGTCTGCACCGACTTCTCCGCCATGATCGCCCTGGCTGCCGGCGGTGGGCATGTCGTCCTCGTGCCCCGTACGACGGTGACGAACCTGCCGCCGGCGCTCACCGCCCGGTCGGTCACGGACGGCACGCTCGTCCGCACGGTCGAGACCGCCGTCCGCCACGGTACGGCGCACGAACCCGCGATCGCCGCCTGCCTCCGCGTGCTGCACGCCCTCTGCGACAGTGGTGCCTCGGGTGCCTCGGGTGCCTCGGGTGCCTCGGGCGCGGAGGGTGCTGAAGCGCCCGGAGACCGCGAGGGCTAGGAGGGAGCTGCGATCGCCGCCCGCGGCGACGTTCGTGTTCCCGGACGTGCGCGTCCGTGGCCGTTCGACGCCGAGGTGATCGTGCCCGGCCGGGAGGTGACCGTCACCGTCCGGCGGTGGGCCGCAGCCGGCGCTGGAGGAGCAGATCGAGCCCCTGTGTGTGTACGGCGAGTGCGTGCAGGTTCCGGATGAGGGCGTCCATTTCGGTGTCGCCCAGCAGGTTCCTGACCTCCTCGTGATACTCCCGGCGCGCCCTTCTGCTCTCCTGCACAGCCCTGCTGCCGCGTTCGGTCAGGGCCACGAGGCGCACCCGGGCGTCCTCGGGATCAGCGGTGCGGGTGACGTAGCCCAGGCCTTCCAGCTCTTTGACGGCCTTGGAGGCGCCCTGCCCCGTCATTCCGAGCAGATCGGCCAGCCTGCCCACGGTGATGGGTCCTGCGAGCAGGTGCTGGAACACGTATCCGTGCGAGCGGCGGACGTCGGTGAATCCCGCTTCCCGCAGCCTTTGCCGCACCGCTTCGTCGGCGCCGGCGGATGCCGCCGTGAGCAGGAGGGACAGATCGCTGTCGGGGTTCGGCTTCACGACCGTATGGTAAACCGTGGTTGGGTAATAGGGGCCGGTGGCGTCCCGATCCGCCGCGCCGGAGCTCGCGCCAGCGGAACGCCGGCCCGCGTCGGCGGCCCGGACCAGCCGCGTCGTGTGGGGGCGGAGCCTCGCGCGCAGGCATGGCGCCGAGAACTAGCCAGCGACAGCGCCGCGGCCGGCTCAAGCCATGGGCCGTCAGCTCGGCCTGCGGTGGCACACGACATCCCGGTGCGGCGCCTGTCGGCAGGGTGCCGATGTCCGGGGGACGCGGCTGACGCAGCTCGGAGGAGTTGGCGTTCCACTCAAGGGGCCTTCCGCCGGGATTGCCAACCATAGTTGCGCATGTTTAGTTGCGTAACTATGGTTGTGGACATGGGTCCGGGGTGGATCCCACCCCTCCGTGAAGAGCAAGGAGTGCCATCGCATGGCTACCGTCATCCAAGGCGTCGGCAGGGTCGCCCGCGTCCTCGGTCCCGTCGTGGACGTGCAGTTCCCCTCGGGCGCGCTGCCCGAGATCTACAACGCCCTCGAGGTGGAGGTGGACTTCGCGGGCGAGCGGCGCACCTTGACGCTCGAAGTGGCCCAGCATCTCTCCGACGGGCTGGTCCGGTGCATCGCGATGCAGATAACGGACGGTCTGGTCCGCCAGGCCGCCGTGACGGACACGGGTGCCCCCATCACCGTCCCCGTCGGCGACTTCACCAGGGGCAAGGTGTTCAACACCCTCGGTGAGGTGCTGAACGTCGACGAGAAGTACACCGGCGAGCGCTGGCCGATCCACCGCAAGGCACCGAAGTTCGACGAGCTCGAGTCGAAGACCGAGATGTTCGAGACCGGCGTCAAGGTCATCGACCTGCTCACCCCGTACGTCAAGGGTGGCAAGATCGGTCTGTTCGGCGGTGCCGGTGTCGGCAAGACGGTGCTCATCCAGGAGATGATCTACCGCGTCGCCAACAACCACGACGGTGTCTCCGTGTTCGCCGGTGTCGGTGAGCGCACGCGTGAGGGCAACGACCTCATCGAGGAGATGTCGGACTCGGGCGTCATCGACAAGACCGCGCTGGTCTTCGGTCAGATGGACGAGCCCCCGGGCACCCGTCTGCGCGTCGCGCTGGCCGGCCTCACCATGGCCGAGTACTTCCGTGACGTCCAGAAGCAGGACGTGCTGTTCTTCATCGACAACATCTTCCGCTTCACGCAGGCCGGTTCCGAGGTCTCCACGCTGCTCGGGCGTATGCCGTCCGCGGTGGGCTACCAGCCGAACCTGGCCGACGAGATGGGCCTCCTGCAGGAGCGCATCACCTCGACCCGTGGTCACTCGATCACCTCGATGCAGGCGATCTTCGTCCCCGCGGACGACCTGACCGACCCGGCCCCGGCCACCACCTTCGCCCACCTCGACGCGACGACGGTGCTCTCCCGTCCGATCTCGGAGAAGGGCATCTACCCGGCCGTGGACCCGCTGGACTCCGTGTCCCGCATCCTGGACCCGCGCTACATCGCCGCGGATCACTACAACGCGGCCATGCGCGTGAAGACGGTCCTGCAGAAGTACAAGGACCTCCAGGACATCATCGCGATCCTCGGTATCGACGAGCTGGGCGAGGAGGACAAGCTCGTCGTCCACCGGGCCCGTCGGGTGGAGCGCTTCCTGTCCCAGAACACCTACGTCGCCAAGCAGTTCACCGGCATCGAGGGATCGACGGTTCCGCTGGACGAGTCGATCGCGGCGTTCAACGCGATCTGCGACGGCGAGTACGACCACTTCCCCGAGCAGGCGTTCTTCATGTGCGGCGGAATAGACGACCTCGAACGCAACGCAGCGGCGCTGAGGTAGATGCGGTGCGGTCGCGTTCCGGGCGATGCCGTGCAGCCCTGAGCCTCCGCACCGGCGCCGGGCCGTCGACCGGGGGACGCCCCCGGCAGTGTCCGACGGCGCTGACGGGTGCCCACGGTCCGCGAGACCGACCACTCCGACGCCGATCCGGGCCCCGGGCGGCGGCGGAGGCCTGCCGTGCGTAGGCTGCGCCCATGACGCATATCCCTGGCCCTTCGCCCAAGGAAGCCTTCGAGCTGCTGCTCGCGGGAAACCAGCGCTTCGTCGCGGGGACTCCCGAGCACCCGAACCAGGACGCCACCCGGCGCGCCGAGACCGCACCGGCCCAGCGACCCTTCGCCGTGCTGTTCGGCTGCTCCGACTCCCGCCTGGCCGCAGAGATCATCTTCGACCGCGGCCTGGGCGACCTCTTCGTCGTCCGCACCGCCGGCCATGTCGTGGGCGCCGAGGTGCTGGGCAGCATCGAGTACGGGGTGGACCTGCTGGACAGCCCGCTGGTCGTGGTCCTCGGCCACGACTCCTGCGGCGCGGTGGCCGCCGCGTGCGCCGCGCTGGAGGACGGCAAGTCACCGGCAGGGTACGTCCGTGACGTAGTCGAACGGGTGACCCCCAGCGTCCTGGCAGCACGCGCCGCCGGGCGCACGCGGCCGGACGAGGTCCTCGCCGAGCACATAAGGAGCACCGTGGACCTGCTGCTGGACCGATCGCGGGTACTCGCCGAGAGGGTCGCCGCCGGCCGGGCAGCCGTGGTCGGACTGTGCTACCGGCTCGACGACGGCACAGCTCGGGTGGTCGCGGCCCGCGGCCTGGACACCGCGGTCACGGTCACCACCCCCTCGTGACCCCCGGCCTGGACACCGCGGTCACCACCCCGTCGTGACCCCCGGCCCGGACCCGCGGTCACCACCCCCTCGCGACCTGCGGGACCGCCGAGGATGCCCCGGGCCCGTGCGAGCGTCCAGCCGTAGGCGTGAGGGGCATCGGCCGGTGATCCAAGCCTGATGTCCGGATACAGAGCCCGTTCGCCCATCTCGATGCGCATGACCTCGATCACGAACGAAGCATGGACAGTCGGACACAGGTCCGGTCCGGGAGGCTTCATGCCTTCCGGTATGGCGTGGGAACCGCGTAGTCGAGCAACTCCGCCTCATGTCTTCGCGGGCCGCGGCTGATTGGAGTAGTGACTACTTCGAACCGCTCGGGTCCGGTGCACGTCCTTTGACACGCGGGGGCGGCGGGCTCCCCGTCGTCCCCGCGGTCGCTGGACCGTCACACACGTCCGCCATTCCTCCGGTGGTGGACAGACCAACCCCCGGACTCGCACTCCTGATCGGAAGTCCCCGCATGATCGCGTCCTGGTACGACCGGCAAGGCCCGGCGGCAGAGGTGCTGCGGGTCGGCGAACTGCCCGACCCCGTCCCCGGACCCGGCGAAGTCCGCGTCCGCGTCACCGTCTCCGGCGTCAACCCCGGGGACACGAAGAAGCGGCGAGGCTGGACGGGGGCCGTCATGCCGTATCCGCGCATCGTCCCGCACAGCGACGCCGCCGGCGTCGTCGACACCGTCGGCGACGGCGTCGACCCGGGACGTGTCGGGCAGCGGGTGTGGGTCTACGGCGCCCAGTCCTACCGCCCCTTCGGCACCGCCGCCCGCTACACCGTGGTCCCCGGGGACCTGGCCGTCCCCCTTCCCGACCAGCTGCCCGACGACCTCGGCGCGTGCCTGGGCATCCCCGGTATCACCGCGCACCGGTGTGTGTTCGCCGACGGCCCGGTAGCCGGCCTGCACGTACTGGTCAACGGCGTTCTCGGCGGCGTCGGGTCGCTGGCGGCGCAACTCGCCCGGTGGGGCGGGGCCACGGTCATCGGCACCGTGCGACGCGCCACCGACCTGGACCGTGTCGATCCCGGGGTCGTCCCGCACGCCGTCGCGCTCGACTCGGCCGATCCGGCCTCCGCGATCCGCGCCCGTGCCCCGCGGGGGGTGGATCGGATCATCGAGGTGGCCCTGTCCGACAACGCCGGCCTGGACGCCGCCGTCGCCGCGAACGGCGCGGTCGTCGCCGCATACGCCACACATGCGGACCGCACGGAGATCCCCTTCTGGGACCTGCTGTTCAAGAACGTCACCCTGCGTCTGACGGGCAGCGACGACTTCCCCGCAGAGGCCAAGCGCCAGGCCGCGCGCGACCTCACCGCCGCCGCGGCGGAGGGAGCACTCTCCGTGGAGGTCGGTGCCCGCTTCCCGCTCACCGGCATCGCCGAGGCACACGACCGTGTCGACGCCGGCGGGCGCGGCCGCGTCCTCGTCGACGTCCCTCGGTAGGCACGGAGACGACACAGAGGACAGCGCTCCATCGCGGGCACCGGGTGCGCGGCGCCCACGCATATGTGCTCCGAGGACCTCCGCTCCGGAGCGGGAGTCCAGGTGCGGGGCGCCGTTCGGCCCGTCGGGGCAGACT
This sequence comes from Streptomyces sp. NPDC048514, assembly GCF_043199955.1. Lineage (NCBI taxonomy): Bacteria > Bacillati > Actinomycetota > Actinomycetes > Kitasatosporales > Streptomycetaceae > Streptomyces > Streptomyces sp. NPDC048514. The sequence goes on from NZ_JBICWT010000010.1 coordinate 432,617, forward strand.
TCACCCGGCACCGCTCCTGACCGGACGACCCGGGTGGCGGACGCGGGTGCCCGGGTCCGCCACCGGCCGAGGGGGAGACCGTGAGTAGCCACTACTCCGCCCCCCCTGCCCAGCGCCGGTATCGTGCGGTCGTGGATCCCGGATCGGGAGATGTTCGGTCCACGGCAGGGGAGTTCATGCACGAGGCAGAACCGACACCGTCGCGAACCGTGGCCCGCCGGCCGGACGCCTCGGGCCGTAGCACGAACCCCCGGTATGTGGACGTCCTGCTGTGGGGACTGGCTCTGCTGGACCTGAGCCTCGCCGCGGTCGCGTTCGTGTGGCCCGGACAGTGGTTCCACCTCGTCCACGGCGCACCTTATGTGGACCCGCAAGGCCTCATGCCCCGCACGGGTGCCTCATGGGCCATGTTCGCCGTCCTGGAGGCCGCGGCGGCGGTGAACTGGAAACGCCGGCCGGCATGGCTGGCTGCCATCGCGGCCGTCAGAGCGAGTGACGTCGCCACCGACTGGACCTACCTCGCCTGCAGCGACCACGTCTCCCCGGCCGGCACCCTGATGCTCGCCGCGGCCTCTCCTGCCAACTGCCTGCTGGCACTGCTGCTCTGGCGCGCCTGGCGATGTCGGCAACACGCCCCATGACCCCCTCCCTGTGACCGCCCGGACGGGCACCGGGTACGGCCGATCGACGAAAAGCGGCTTCCCGCGTGCCCAGTCATTCTTACTGGGGGAGGAGTCGCTTCTCCAGTCAGTGAATCGACGCCGAAAGATATTCCCTCGGTTCCCGTCGGGCAAGTGATTTCCTGTGGGGGAATCTGTAGGGAATGCAAGGTTTGGCTGACCATTGATATTCGAGGAATACATCCTGGAATACATCCTCTCGACGTGCTGCGCGGTCCGTGATCGGGTGGAATTCAGGCCCCCTGGCGGAGTGCGACCGACCGCACCGCGCCCCGCGAGAACGTCACAAGGTCGCCGTCACCGTGGTGCCCAGGAGTCCGGTCTCGACGTGCAGGTCCCGAGTGAGGCTGTCGACGAGCAGCATGCCCCTGCCGCCTTCACTCGACGGCTCCACGGTTTTCGGGCACGGCTGCTCCACGGCACTTCCGGTGTCGCAGACGGTCACGGAGAAGTGGTCGCGATCGGCCCGGCACTGCAGGATCACGGGTGCCGTACCGTGCACCACCGCATTGGTGACGAGCTCGGAGACCACGAGCTCGGCGGCGTCGGCGGTCTCGGACGGTCCCAGGTCCCAGCTGCGCAGGATGCGGCGGACCTCTTGCCGGGCATGCCCGGGGGCGGTGGCGTCCACGGGTAGACATTCCGCGTATATGCGCAGGTCAGGAGAGTGTGCGCAGACTTCGCTGCTGCTGGCTGCCACATCGGCGTGGGGATCGGCGGGCATCGGGCACCTCTTCGGTGGAGTCCCCTTGCGGGGTGCTGGTCCTTGTGCCAAGCACATCACCGTCGATGCCGCCGGGGATCGGGGAAACCCCCTAGAACCATCCCCAGGTTTCCGCACGGGCCGACCGGCCCCGCCGTGAGCAAGAGGCGGGCCGTGGAAATCGGCTCACGGGATCTGAGTATGTGTTGCTCAAGGCCCGTTCGAACGCCGTGAGTAGATTGATGAAGTCGGCAGGACGCCCGTCGCGATGCTGGGAAAAGCGCCACATCGGGCAGTAATCCCCAGCCCGACCCCCATCGCCGCTCGTGCTCCCCGGTATCCGTCACAGAGCCGGAATCGACGTCGGCCGACCACCCAGCGACCCGTCTTTTCACGCGAGCAGGACCGGTGAAACACCCGGTGGTCCGGACCACCGCTGGACGGACGCTGGCCGCGGTGGCCGGCTGAATCCGCCGACGCCGCACGCAGGGGCGAACCACGGCCGCGCCCATCGACAGCGACATCGACTCCGAAAGAACGGACACATGAAGCGCCTCAAGAGCGTCATCCTCTCGGTCACCCTCCTGGCGGGAGCGGCCTCCGCGTGCGCCTCCCCGCACGCCACCGGATCCACGTCGGCGCCGGCCCCGCCCCGCGCCACGCAGTCCGCTCCCGAACCGCCCACCGGAGCGGCGAAGCCCGACCCGGCCGTTCCACCGTGCTCGCTCATCCCGCCCAAGGCCCTGGCGGCCGCCGCCGGAACGGCACCGGTCGAGGGAAAACCACTGCCGAACGGATACTGCGACTACCGCATGTCCTCCGGATCCCTCACGGTGGCCGTGGACCACGAGACGGGGAAGGTCCGCCACCAGGCGGCGCGTGAGAACTATCAGAGCGCTACCACCGTCACAGGGATCGGTGACGACGCCTTCCTCTCGCCCGCGGACCACCGCTGCTCGGTTCTTGAGGGGAACACCCAAGTCCTGCTCACCCTCTTCGTGCAAGAGGGGACGTTCGACAAGGCGTGCACCGAACTGATGAGGACCGCGGTCCAGCACCTGTGAGTTCGACCCGAAAGCTCCGGTACGACGCCGGCGTGCACCGGGCTCCGGTACGACGCCGGCGTGCACCCAGGCGCGCTGCGACTCCTGCTCCACCGGCCCGCCGAGCGGCTGCGCACGGCCCGGTCGCGTCAAGCGGCGGACGGCACCCGCCGTTCGGATCATCCGGCGCGCCCCTTCGGGTGATCGCCCCGGGGCCGACGAGCCCGAGCCGCCGGGGGAGCGGGTACGACGTTTCCGAAGAGGGCGCACCGGAACCACATGAGGAGACTGGCGATGTACGCTGCGGTCCGCCGGTACGAAGGAGTGACCGATCCGGTCGAGGCGGGACGCCGCGTGAGCGAGGGGTTCGTGCCGCTCATGCGGGAGGTCCCCGGCTTCGTGGCGTACTACTGGCTGGTGGCCGAGGGCGGAGTGATGGTGTCGACCAGCGTCTTCCAGGACAGGGCCGGCGCGGAGGAATCGATCTCGCGGGCGACGGACTTCGTCCGGGACCACCTCGCGTCCCTGCTCCCCAACCCTCCCCAGATCACCGCCGGAGAGGTCGTGGCGTCCGCCTGGCAGGGCTCGGAACAGGACCAGGGGCTGACCGGGTAATTCGGCGCGCCTGCCCGGCATACCCCGAGGACACCTCCTCCGCGGCCGACCGGCGTCCTCGACGTCTCGGCGCCGACCTCGTACGAGTCGGCGCCGACCTCGCACTAGCTCGTCAGGGGGTGGTGTCGACCGTGCCCCAGGACGGATGCGCCGTCAGCTCGGTGACGGGGGTGTACCAGATGAGGCTGGAGCAGACCCGGGTGCTCGGAGAATGCATGCCGGGGCAGTTCTCCAGGGCGATCTTGTGCGCCGGGTCGAGGAGGTAGGTGGAGAGGGTCCCCTTGGCGACGGCCTTCTCGAAGTTGGACTGGATGATGCCACCGCCGCTGTCCCCGGTGCCGGCGGCCGCACTGTAGTCGTCCTGCCAGGCCTTCACCTGGTCGTAGGTCCACCACGTGCCGTTGTACACCGTCTGCCCGGTCTCGATGACACGGATGCCGCAGATGATGCCCGAGTAGGCCCCGTTCGTGCACACGTACTCGTTCGGCACACTTCCGGCGGTACCGCTGACCGACTTGGTGGGGTGGGTGTTCAGCGTGGGAATGTCCGCCCAGATCTTGTTGGTGACCGTGTCATGGGTGTTCAGCCGCAGCACAGCGAGATCGTGGTCCTTGTCGATGCTCTCGATCTGCGCGTCGGCCGGACTCCCGCCGATCTTGACCGCACGTTGTGTCAGGTCGAAGTCGTGCTTGTCCTCGTTCCAGAAACAGTGCGCCGCGGTGAGCACCTTGTCGGGCCTGCCCGAGGGCGTCGCCGGGCCGTTGAGATTGAAGGCGGCACTGCATCCGTGGTTGGTGGCCGGATAGTTGATGTGGTCACCGCCGTTCAGGGGCGTGACGTCCGTCCATCGGTCCGTGTCGGCGGAGAGCTGGGTGCCGGCGGTGGGCGTGGCGGTCTGCTGATCGGCCTGGATCGTGACGGGGACCGTAAGCTCGCGCAGAGCGGGGATCTCTCCGGCCTGTTGCGCGCTGCCCGAGACCCCGACACTCAGTCCGGACGCGTCGGGCAGGGGACCCACCGAGACCACCGGACTCGCCGATGCCGTGACGTCCCGCACCAGGCGGCTCGACGCCTCCCGCAACTCCGCCTGCGTGTAGTCGGACTGCCGGACCGCCGAGCGCACGCCGTGCTCGCCGGCCGCGGCCAGGATCGAGACGACCGCGTTCGAGGGCTCGCCCTTCCAGTAGACGTCCAGGCGGCGCTCGCCGTGGTTGATCACGACGGAACCGAAACGGGAGCCCGGATCCTGGTCGGCCGCCTTCCTGACCTCGTCGGCGAGCTCCACGAGCGGCCCCTGTACCGCCTGCAGCTCCTCCCAGGAGGAGTAGCCCGCGGGCAGAGCCCCCTGCTGGGGCGTCACGCCCGTCTGTGCCCTCACATGCCCGCTGGCGGAGCTCGGACTGGCCTGCCCCGCGGACACCGTCATGAGAGCGGCCGCCAGCAGCGCGGCTCCGGATATGAGTCTGTTCTTCTTCAAGGCATGCCCTTTGAACTTGTCTGAGGTTTCGGGTTCTTACGAGGGCCGGGGGCCGGAACGCGAGAGGGCCGCCACGGCGGTCGAGGTCTCGGGTCCGTCCGGGTGTGCGCCGGTGACGCGAATCGGTCGGGGCGTGTGTCCGGGTGGGGCGGGCGACGCCGGGACCTTGGCCCGTAACGGCTCGTCCTGCCCGGCTCGGATACCGCACAGTTCCGATATGCCCCCCATGGCTCACTCATGGGCAATCATTCCAGTGTCAGGGCTATGTGTATGAGTATCCGCTACTTGAATTGATCTTGGTGTGAGCCGTCAGGCTGAGAGAAGCGCACTCGGCGGTAATCGCCGGGAGCACCTGGCATCGTGATAGGCGGCGTGGCTGGTTTGGGGCTCCGCAGGCGGTCCTTGGGGCGGCGCTTGTTCCCAGGGCCCGCCTTGCGCGTACCAGGCGCCGGGCGGGGGCCGCCGGACGGGGCGGTCTCCTGATCCCGAATTGGAGTACCCAATACTCGACCATCCGTCCGGTGAGGGGCGAAATGGCTACTGACTGGTAGTGTCGCCGAATATGCGGATCGGGTTGCCGCGTCCTACCAGAAGAGGCACCTGACCATCTATTCGTTCCCTTATGACAAACCGTGATTGATCCACTGGGGGATCCGGAAGTGCTGCACACCGCTCGTCGGTACCGGTACGGGTTGCTGACGGAGTATCCGGTACCGCGACGGCGAGGGAGGTGCTGGACGGCACGTTCGGCAATACGCACTCCCGAGACATCTCAGTCAAGCTCGACGCTTCGGGGCAGGGGCCGATCCCTTTTCACGGCTGACGGTCGAGCTGAGATCGGACCTTTCAGCTCCTGATGCCTGGTCGATCGATCGCCGTACTTCGCCCGCGCCGCACAAGGCCCACGCAGGTGCGGACGCCCCCGTACGAGGAGTGGTGACCGGTAGTGGCGGCAAGTGAGTGGGAGTGGGATGCGGCGGCGAAATGCCGCACTGTGGATGCTGAGACGCTGTTCGTGGAGGGCGCGGCGCAGAACGGGGCGAAGGCCCTGTGCATCGGCTGTCCGGTCGGTACGGAATGCCTCGCCCACGCGCTCGACCACCGCATCGAGCACGGCATATGGGGAGGCATGACCGAGCGCGAACGCCGCAACCTTCTGCGCCGTCACCCCACGGTGGCCTCGTGGCGTCTGCTGCTGGAGACGGCCCGCACGGAGCATGCATCCCTCGCCCGACTGCTCCCGGCCCAGTCCACGGTCCCCAAGCGAAAAGCCTGAAGAGAACGCGCGACCTGCCGGGCCGACAGCGGTAGCCCCGTCCCGAGACGGACGCACACGCCGCAACCCTTCTCCCCGGCACCTTTCCGCCCGGCGCACGCACGGGAGGACGGCAACACCTTCCTCAGGAAGCCGGGAGGCCCGGAACCCGTGGTGTGTCGTCCAGGTCGCGGGCGGGACCTGGGGAAAACTGGGCATGGGGACAACCGCCCGGCGAAAGGGACCGCCGTATGACGACGGATAGGCAACCGGCTCCCGTTCGGATCCTGGTGTTCGGCGCTTCACGGCGCGCAGCATCCATCAACGCGCGGCTCGCCTCGCTGGCGGCGGACGAGATCGCGGCAACCGGTGCCGAGGTCGACCTGGCCGGCATGCGGGACTTCGACATGCCGCTGTACGACGGCGACGTGGAGGATTCCGAGGGAGTGCCCGCCGGCGCCCTGGTCCTGTGCGAGAAGATCAAGCGCTGCGATGCGTTCGTGATCTCGTCGCCCGAGTACAACGCCTCTGTACCGGGACTGCTGAAGAACGCCATCGACTGGGTCTCCCGCGTACGACCGCAGCCCTTCAAGACCAAGCACGCGCTGCTCATCTCCTCCTCGCCGTCGATGATCGGCGGCAATCGGGGACTGTGGGCGCTGCGGGTCCCGCTGGAGCACCTGGGGACACGGGTCTACCCCGACATGTTCAGCCTGCCCCGCGGGCACGAGGCTTTCACCGAGGACGGCCGGCTCGTCCACCCCGGCTCCGGCGAGCGGCTCGCCGAGACCGTCTGCGGGTTCGTGCGCCTGGTACGGGCCGACGTGGAGTTCGTGTGCTTGCGGCGCCGCTGGTTCGAGTTCCCCGGCGATCGCACCGACGCACCGGTCACCCGTCGGAGCGAGGAATGAGCAGCGTTCGCCGACCAGCCCTCCTCCCCACTCCCATGCCGAGCTCGCCGCCCGGCTCCACACCAGCGAAGTGACCGTCAGGAGACACGTCACCCGGATCCTCGTGAAACTCGGCCTCCGCGACCGCGCCCAGGCCATCGTCCTCGCCCACCGACACGGTCTGGACCGTCCCCCGCTGTGACAGCGGCTCCGTCCGGGACGAGCGGAACACGCTCCCAGGCACGGACACCGCGGTCCGGCGACAGCCGCCTCGCCGGTGGGCCCGCAGCCCCCTCGAGGGCGCAGCCCCGGCGCTGATGTGCCGCGGGTGTGACCACGTCATGCCCGCGTACCCTTCTCGGGTGCCAGCCTCCCGCCTGCATCGCGTCGCCGTCCTTGTGCTCCAGGGTGCCAAGCCGCTCGATGTCGGAATTCCCGCGCAGGTCTTCACGACCCGCGCGAGCATGCCGTACGAGGTGCGGGTGTGCGGGGCGACACCCGGCCTCGTGACCGGGGGCGACGGCCTCGCGTACCACGTCTCCCACGGTCTGGACGCGCTCGCGTGGGCCGACATCGTCTTCGTCCCGGGCTACCGGTTCCCGGACCGCGACGTACCGCCGCAGGCCGTCCTCGACGCACTGATCGCCGCCCGGGCCAGGGGCGCGCGGCTCGCCGCGATCTCGACGGGTGCCTTCGCACTCGCGGCGACGGGCCTGCTCGACGGCAGGCGCGCCACGACGCACTGGCACTACACGCGGGCACTCAAGGCCAGGTACCCCTGCGTCCGGGTCGACGAGAACGTGCTGTTCGTCGACGAGGGCAGCGTGCTCACCTCGGCCGGCGCCGCCTCCGGCATCGACCTGTGCCTGCACATCCTGCGCGGCGACCTCGGAGTGGCCGCGGCCAACCACGCGGCCCGCCGTCTGGTCGCCGCCCCCTACCGCAGTGGCGGCCAGGCGCAGTACGTACCGCGCAGCGTCCCCGAGCCGCTCGGCGAGCGGTTCGCCGCCACCCGCGAGTGGGCGCTGCACCGGCTCGGCGAGCCCCTCACCCTCGACGCACTGGCGCGGCAGGCCGAGGTGTCACCGCGCACCTTCTCCCGTCGTTTCGTCGAAGAGACCGGCTACACGCCGATGCAGTGGGTGATGCGAGCCCGTATCGACCTGGCCCGCGAGCTGCTCGAACGCTCGCAGCGCAGCGTCGAACAGATCGCCGCCGACGTCGGGCTCGGCACCGGCGCCAACCTGCGCCTGCACTTCCAGCGCATCCTGGGCACCACACCGAGCGAGTACCGGCGGACCTTCACTCGCGGCGAGTGACCCGTCCGGCCCCGCATGGCGGGATCCTTTCGAACCGTGGCGATCACGCCACTGTCAGCGGCGCGAGCCGCGGGTGACCCTGGTGGCAAAGGGAAGGGACATCACTCATGACTCGCATCGCCGTCAACGGGTTCGGTCGCATCGGCCGCAATGTGCTGCGCGCACTGCTGGAGCGCGACAGCGCCCTCGAGATCGTCGCCGTCAACGACCTGACGGAGCCCGCCACGCTCGCCCGGCTGCTCGCCTACGACAGCACGGCCGGCCGGCTCGGGCGCCCGGTGACCGTCGACGGGGACGCCCTCGTCGTCGACGGCCATCGGATCACGGTGCTGGCCGAGCGCGAACCGGCGCAGCTGCCGTGGAGCGCACTCGGCGTCGACATCGTCCTCGAAGCCACCGGCCGGTTCACCTCGGCCGAGGCCGCCCGAGCCCACGTCGACGCGGGCGCGAAGAAGGTACTCGTCAGCGCGCCGTCGGACGGCGCCGACGTCACCCTCGCGTACGGGGTCAACACCGACGCCTACGACCCGGCCGGGCACACGATCGTCTCGAACGCCTCCTGCACCACCAACGCGCTCGCACCGCTGGCCGCGGTCCTGGACGAACTCGCCGGCATCGAGCACGGGTTCATGACGACGGTGCACGCCTACACGCAGGAGCAGAACCTGCAGGACGGTCCGCACCGCGACGCCCGTCGCGCCAGGGCCGCGGGCGTCAACATCGTGCCGACCACGACCGGCGCCGCGAAGGCGATCGGCCTGGTGCTGCCGAACCTCGACGGCAAGCTGTCCGGCGACTCGATCCGGGTACCGGTGCCGGTGGGCTCGATCGTCGAACTCAACACGGCGGTCGCCCGCGACGTGACGCGCGAGGACGTGCTGGCGGCATACCGTGCCGCAGCCACGGGTCCGCTCGCCGGCATCCTCGAGTACTCGGAGGACCCGCTCGTGTCCTCCGACATCACGGGCAATCCCGCCTCGTCGATCTTCGACTCGGCCCTCACCCGTGTCGACGGCCGCCACGTGAAGGTGGTCGCGTGGTACGACAACGAATGGGGCTTCTCGAACCGCGTGATCGACACGCTCGAGTTGCTCGCCACCCACTGACCGGGCGCCGGACGCCGGGCGCCACCCGGCCTCCGCGACCGCCCCGACCGGCACTTCGCACGGGTGCTCCGGTGGTCCAGCCGGGCCGACCGGGACGCCCCGTCGCGAAAAGGGAGCGCCGTCGACCGCGGGCTGTCCGTCTGCTCGCGTGTGTGCGCCCTCACCCCTGAGGGGTCTGCGTCACCCGGAAGCGGTTGATGGCGTCGATGTGCCGGTCGCGCATCTCCTGGTCGCGCACGCCGAGGCCCTCCTCGGGTGCGAGGCACAGCACGCCGACCTT
>NZ_JBICWT010000011.1:0-395903 GCF_043199955.1 Streptomyces sp. NPDC048514
CCCCCCCCCCCCCCCCCCCCCCCCCCCCCCCCCCCCCCCCCCCCCCCCCCCCCCCCCCCCCCCCCCCCCCCCCCCCCCCCCCCCCCCCCCCCCCCGCCCCCTCCCGCCCCACCCGGAGCCCCGCCTTGCGCAAGCGCGTCCTCCTGCTGGCCGCCACCCTGACGACCGGCCTGCTCACCGCTCTCCCCGCCACCCCGGCCGCCGCCGCGCCGTCCGGGCTCGCCGGCGACTTCAACGGCGACGGCTACCTGGACATCGCCCTCAGCGCCTCCGGCCACCAGGTCGGCTCGGCCGAGCAGGCCGGCGCGGTCGTCGTGCTCTACGGCTCCTCCTCCGGTGTCTCGGCCGGCAGGCGCAGCGTGATCACGCAGGACTCCCCCGGCGTCCCGGGCACCGCCGAACAGGGCGACCTCTTCGGCCAGAGCCTGGCCGCCGGCGACCTGGACGGCGACGGCTACAGCGACCTCGTCGTGGGCGCCCCGAGCGAGAGCATCGGCGACCGGGACGCCGTGGGCAGCGCCACCGTGCTGTGGGGCGGCAGGTCCGGCCTGTCCGGCGGCGCCCTGCTGCCCCAGCCGTCCACCCTCGCCGAGTGGGGCGACTTCGCCTCCGCCGTCGCGGTCGCCGACTTCGACGGCGACGGCAAGCCCGACGTCACCCTCACCGGACGGACCCAGACCCGCCTCTACCGCGGGCCCGTCACCCGCTCGGGCACTCCGGCGAGCAACCTCGGCGTCGGCGAACTGGGCAGCACCCGCGAGGTGTTCGCGGGCGACCTGAACGGTGACCGCGCCGCCGAGCGCGTCTACCCGTTCCTCGTCGACGGCGACGAGGGAGGCGACGTCAGGTACTTCACCTGGACCGGCGCCAAGTACGCCATGAAGAGCCTGCCGAAGGCCGACGGCCTGCCCGGCTCGATCGCCGACGTCAACGGCGACGGCTACGGCGACCTCGTCCTGGGCGACCCCACGGACCCCGGCACGTACAAGAAGACCGGCTACAAGGGCGGCCAGATCTCCGTCTGGTACGGCGGCCCGAACGGCCCCGACCCCGCCCAGACCCCGACCGTGATCCACCAGGACACCCCGGGCGCCCCCGGTGCCGCGGAGGCCGAGGACATGTTCGGCTCCTCGATCGGCACCGGTGACGTCAACGGCGACGGCTACGCCGACGTCGCGGTCGGTGCACCCGGTGAGGACGTGGGCAAGGCCACCGAGGCCGGCGCGGTGACGATCCTGTTCGGCTCCGCATCGGGCCTGACCACCAAGGGCGCGCGGACCTACACCGAGGACACCGCGGGCGTGCCCGGCGCCGCGGAGGCCTGGGACCAGTTCGGCCAGTCGGTCCGGCTGACGGACGTCAACGGCAACCACAAGGCCGACCTCGTGACGGGCGCGGGCGGCGAGAACGGCTACGGCGCCGTCACGATCCTGCGCGGCACCGCCTCCGGCCTGACCGCCGACTACGCCAAGTACATCGGCGCCCGCGACGTCTCCGTGAAGGGCAGCGGGGAGTTCGCCTGGGCCATCGCCCAGTGACCCGACCCCGCCTCCGGGCTGCACAGCTTCCAGAAGGGAACCGAGGGAACTCCATGCGTACCCGCGTCCTCGCCACCGCCGTCGCCGCGGTCCTGGCCCCGCTCGTCCTGGCCGTGCCCACCGCGCACGCGACCGCGGCGGCCGCGCCGTACGACTTCAACGGCGACGGCCGCGCCGACCTCGCGATCGGTGCCCCCGACGCGACCGTGGCCGGCCAGTCCAAGGCGGGCGCCGTCTCGGTCGTCTACGGCGGCTCCGGCGGCCTGAAGACCGCCACCCGCACCCTCATCACCCAGAACACGTCCGGCGTGCCCGGCACCGCCGAGGCGGGCGACGCGTTCGGCAGCGCCGTCGCCTCCGCCGACCTGAACCGCGACGGCTACGCCGACCTCCTGATCGGCGCGCCCGGCGAGGACGTCGACGGAGACACCAACGACGGCACGGTGGCCGTCGTCTGGGGTGCCAGGTCCGGCCTGTCCGGCGCCCGCACGGTCGCGAACTACTGGCACGAGGACGTGGACCGCTACGGACAGGCGGTGACCGTGGGCGACGTCAACGCCGACGGCGACCTCGACGTCGCCATCGGCGCGACCGGCTCGGTCGCCGTGTCCTTCGTCGACGGCCCGATCACCAGGACCGGGTCCTTCCAGGGCGGCTCCGGCTCCGGTTTCCCGAGCCCCTACTCCTCGTCGTACGGCGCCACCTCCCTGACCGCCGGGCGCGTCTCACCCTCCTGGCCCACCAGCCTCGTGGTGCACGGCAGGCAGCGCACCGGCGCCGCCGTCACCCATCTGGTCACCGACCCGACCATCGGGAACTTCACCGACTGGTGGCAGGAGCTGCCGGCCGGCCCGGTCTCGGCGATCGGCGACATCGACAAGGACGGGTACGCCGACATAGCCGTGGGCAATCCGGCCGAGGCCGCCGCCGACCCGGCCGGGGCCAAGGGCGGCAAGGTCACGGTGGTCTACGGCGGACCGGCCGGCAGGGACACCTCCCGCGCCCCGCTGGTCCTCGGCCAGGACACGGCCGGTGTACCGGGCGCTGCGGAGCCCGGCGACGCCTTCGGCAGCAGTGTCTCCCTGGGCGATGTCGACGGGGACGGGTTCAAGGACCTCGCGATCGGCGCGCCCGGCGAGGACAACGGCGCCGGTTCGGTCACCCTCCTGCGCGGCTCCGCCTCCGGTCTGACCACCAAGGGCGCGGTGTCGTACACCCAGAACACCGCGGGCGTGCCCGGCGCCGCCGAGCAGGGCGACCGCTTCGGCGCACGCGTCCTGCTCGCCGACCACTCCGGCGACCACCGTGCCGAGCTGACCGTGGCGGGCCCCGGCGAGAACGCGGGTGACGGCGCGGTCTGGTCCCTGCGCGGCGCGGCCGGCGGAGCCACCGCGGCGGGCTCGCTGTCCTTCGGCCCGTCGGCCACCGGAGTCGCCACGTCGGGCACCCCGCACTACGGCGCCGTCCTCAACAACTGACACGACCGCCGCGGCGCGTCCGGGCCCGGCACTGGACCGCCCCCGGAGGTCCCCTGAGGCCCCCTAGGGGATGTCACAGGTCGGCCGCAAAGCCGGGCCCGGACGCCCGGGCCCGGCCCGCCGGTCTCCGGGACCAGGTACGTTCGATGACGTGGCTGGATTCAGGATCGGACGCGGGGGCCGGGACGACCGCACCCCCCAAGGACAGCAGGCGCCGCAGCAACCGTCGTACGGGCGCGGGCGGCCCGGGGGACCGTCGCACGGGCAGCAGGGACCGTCGTACGGACAGCAGAGGCCGTCGCACGGACAGCCCGGCGGTCCGGCGTACGGGCAGCCCTCGGGACCCTCGTACGGCTACCCGTCGGCGCCGCAGTCGCCGTACCCGCAGGCGGGGCAGTCGTACGGCTACCCGGGGCCGGCCGACGACGGGCCGGAGTACTTCGGCGACGGCGGCTATCCCGGCGCGGGGCACGGCGGGCACGACCCGTACGCGGCGAACAACCCGGGCCACACCCAGGCGTTCTCGGTCGACGAGGCCGACGGTTACACACAGGGTTCCACCTACCACGCCGGCTCGGCCGCCGCGCCCGCGGCTCCGCTGGGACCGCCCCTGCACTGGAAGGCATTGCTGAAGGGGATCGTCCTGTCCCCGAACCAGACCTTCCTGCGCATGCGGGACTACACGATGTGGACGCCCGCGCTCGTCGTCACGTTCCTCTACGGCCTGCTCGCCGTCTTCGGCTTCGACGGCGCCCGTGGGGACGCGATCAACGCGACCCTCTCCAACGCGGTCCCGATCGTGCTGGTGACCGCGGTCGTGATGGTGCTGGGCCTGTTCGTGCTGGGCGTGGTCACCCACACGCTGGCCCGCCAGCTGGGCGGCGACGGCGCCTGGCAGCCGACGGTGGGCCTGTCCATGCTGATCACGGCGCTCACGGACACACCCCGCCTGATCGTGGCGATGTTCTTCGGCGGGGACGCCGGCTTCGTCCAGCTGCTGGGCTGGGCCACCTGGATCGGCGCGGGCGCCCTGCTGACCCTGATGGTCTCCCGCTCCCACGACCTGCCCTGGCCGAAGGCGCTGGGTGCCTCCGCGATCCAGCTGATCGCGCTGCTGTCCATCGTGAAGCTGGGCACGTTCTAGCCGAACCGACCTGTCTCGACAGACGAAAGGGCCCCCGGTGCGAGCGCCGGGGGCCCTTTCGTACGCGCTCAGATTGCCGAATCACCGTGGGGGCTGTACGGGGGAAAAGGCGGCCATTGCAGCGTGCCTAGTTATCGGTCAACGCCTGACGTCGCCATCCTGTCCACTGGGGCTGAGAATTCAGCCGCAGCGACGAGGAAAGGTCGGTCGAGTGAGACTCACCAAGCGATTTGCCATGATCAGCGCGGTTGCGACGGCGGCGGTTCTCTTCAGCGCCGGTGGCGCCCAGGCTCGGGGAGACGGAGGCCTCCTCTCGCTTCTGGACAACACGCCGCTCATTCAGATCTCTTACCCGATGGGTCCGGTCCAGCAGAGCGAGACCAAGAGCGACAGCAAGGTCCAGAGCCAGACCAAGGCCAAGGCCAAGACGTCGACCGACTCGCAGGGAAACAACACGACGAACAACAACAACAATAACAACAACAACGCCGGAGCGGCGAACAACAACAATAACAACAACAACAACAATGGAGGGGGTGCGAACAACAACAACAACAATAACAACAACGGCGCCACCACGGCCACGACTGGCGGGCTCCTCTCGCTTCTGAACAACACGTCCCTCCTTGCTTTTCAGGTCTGCTCCCCGACGGGGCAGTCAAGCTCGGGAAACAACACCTTCACCGGCAACCAGAACATCAACTGCACCCAGAACTGAGGGACGCACCCGGCCGAAAACGGCAGGGGTCACGCGATAGGCCCGCCTGAGACCGTGGGCCCTGTCCGAGTCCAGATGTGCCGGTCCGGCGGCCGATGTATTCAACCCACCAGGCCGCCGGATCCTGAAAGTCAGCCGTTGTTGTTGTTATTGTTGTTGTTGGCTCCACCTCCGCCGTTGTTGTTGTTATTGTTGTTGTTGTTCGCTCCGCCCCCGCCGTTGTTGTTGTTATTGTTGTTGTTGGCTCCGCCTCCGCCGTTGTTGTTGTTATTGTTGTTGTTGGCTCCGCCTCCGCCGTTGTTGTTGTTATTGTTGTTGTTCGCTCCACCTCCGCCGTTGTTGTTGTTATTGTTGTTGTTGTTCGCCCCGCCTCCGCCGTTGTTGTTGTTATTGTTGTTGTTGTTCGCCCCGCCTCCGCCGTTGTTGTTGTTATTGTTGTTATTCGCTCCACCTCCGCCGTTGTTGTTGTTGTTATTGTTGTTGGCGCCCCTACCTCCATTGTTGTTATTGTTGTTGTTGTTCGCTCCACCCTTGCGGTTGTTGTTGTTATTGTTGTTGTTGTTGTTCGCTCCACCCTTGCGGTTGTTGTTGTTATTATTGTTGTTGTTCGCTCCACCCTTGCGGTTGTTGTTGTTATTGTTGTTGTTGTTCGCGCCGCGACGGTTGTTGTTGTTGTTATTGTTGTTGTTGTTGTCAGTCACTACCGAGTGAGTGGCTGTGGGTGCCGGGGCGGCAGAGGCAGCCGGTGCCAGGGCGGCGCCCCCGGCAGCCAGAGCAGCCGACGCGGTCAGCACGGCCGTACGCCTTGCGAACTTGCTGAGCATGATGAGTCCTTCCGGCTGAATTTGGGTCCTGCCGATTCGCGGCCCAATTCGATCGGGGGGAGTTCTCGACGGCTGAATTCCCTGCCAGAGTCTTCGTCGAAGGCACAGGGTGGGCGCCATGCTGCGCACGGGTCGTCTTCCAGCCGCGGACCGGGGAGCCCAGTTCCGGAACTCTGTCGCCAGCATGCGCCGCGGTCGCCCGGGGCACATCGGGCGAACACCCCAAGTTCCACCCCGGCACACCCCACGTCCCGGCTCCACGCCCATACGTCACCGCTGTACCGGGCGACCTGCCGTGCTCGGGCTGGATCTTTTGCGCGGCTCCGGCCACGGAGAGAAACTGACGTGTGATGGACCTGCTAGAGCGAGAGGCCGTGCTCCAGGACCTCGCCGGCCACCTGAAAGTGGCAGTGAGCGGTCGTGGACGCCTAGCCCTCGTACGTGGCGAGAGCGGCATCGGCAAGACCGCCGTTGTCCGTCGGCTGGCCCAACTGGCCGACCCTCAGGTGCGAGTGCTGTCGGGCGCCTGTGATCCGCTGGCCACTCCCCGCCCCTTGGGCCCCCTGATGGACCTGGCCCCGCACCTGGGCGCCCCGGCGCGCACGGCGCTCGCCGATGCGCTGACCGGCACCTGTCGTTCCGCTGAGGTCTTCGACTGCCTGCTCGCCGACCTGAACGCCTATCCCAGCCTGCTCGTCGTGGAGGACGTCCACTGGGCCGATGAGGCCACGATGGACCTGCTGCGCTACCTGGCCCGGCGCCTGCCGAGTGTGCCGGCGCTGGTGGTGGCCACCTACCGCGACGACGAGATCGGCCGAACCCACCACTTGACCGGGCTCCTCGGCACCCTGGCCGGCTACCCGTGGGTGTACCGGCACGACCTGCTCCCGCTGAGCCGCCGGGCCGTGGCCGCAATGGCCGCTGGACACGCCGTCGACGCCGAGCAGTTGTACCGCGTCTCCGCCGGCAACCCGTTCATCGTCACCGAGACCCTGGCCGCCCCCGCGGAGCCCATCCCGGCCTCGGTGCGCGAGGCCGTCGCGGGCCGCCTGGCCGGCCTGTCCCCCACGGCCCGCATGGTGGTGGACGTGCTGGCCGTCCTGGGGTGCCGGATCTCGCTACCGCTGCTGGCCGGCATCCTGCCGACCCCGGACGAGGCTCTCGACGAGGCCGTCGCGTGCGGCATCGTACGCACCGAGGGGCAGACCACCGAGTTCCGGCATGAGCTGACCCGGCGGGCGGTGCTGGAGGCCGTACCCGCCACCCACCGTCTGCGAGTACACCGGCAGGTGCTGGCCTTGATGCGGTCCGGTCCGGTCGCCGCTGACGATCTGGCGCTGCTGGCTGATCATTCCGAGGGAGCCGAGGACGCAACCGCCGTGCTGGAGTACGCGCCCGCGGCAGCGGCCCACGCCGCCGCGTCGGGTGCGTACCGGGAGGCAGCCGTCCAGTACGCTCGCGCCCTGCGCTACGCCGACCGCCTGCCGGCGGGCCAGCAGACCTCTCTGCTGGAGGGCCACTCGCGGGCCTGTCTCCTGTCCAGCCGGCTCGACGAGGGGGTCGCGTCCCGTCGTACGGCGGTGCGGCTCCGGCGGGCGTTGGGCGACCGGCTGCGCGAGGGTGAGGACCTGCGCTGGCTGTCGTGCTGGCTGTGGCCGGCCGGGCGGACCACCGAGGCCAGACAGACCGGCCTGGAGGCGGTGCGGGTACTCGAAAAGCTGAGGCCGAGCCGGGAGTTGGCCCGGGCGTACCTGAACCTCTGCCAGTTGGCCTGTCACGAGCACGAGGGGCCGGCGGTGACCGCCGCCTACGCCGAGAAGGCGGTCGCCCTGGGCGAGCGTTGCGGGGACCCGGCAGCGGTCGTCCATGCGCGCTTCCACGCCGCGGCGGCACGCATGCTGAGCGGAGGGGCCGGCCGGGAGGACTGCGAGCGGGCGGTGTCCGGCGCGATGGCGCGGGATGAGCCGGTGGACGCGGGCTCCTTGGCACTCACCACATGCTGGTTCGCCGCGTTGCAGCGCGACGGCGCCCGGACGACCGCGGCCGTGAACCGGGCAGAGGCCTATTTCCTCGATCACGACCTGCTCCCCTATCTGCTGTGCGCGAGGGCCTGGGACAGCTGGGGGCTGCTGAACCGGGGCCTGTGGACCCAGGCCACCGACACCGCACAGAAAGTCGTGTCCCATCCCGGCTCACCACCGGTCGGCGAGGCCCTGGCCCTGACCGTTCTGGGCCTGGTGCGTGCCCGCCAGGGCAAGGCCCAGGTGGGGCCGCTGCTGGAGCAGGCGGCGAGCCTGGTCGACTCGAACTGCCTGCTGGACACGGGCCTGGGATGGGAGGCCCGGGTCGAGGCTGCCTGGCTGGCCGGTGACCACGAGCTGGTGCAGGCGGAGGCACGACGAGGTCTGGCCGCGTTGGCGGAGCGCACGCATCCCTGGCTGTCCGGCCCTCTGGCCTGCTGGATCCGCCGCGTCGGCGGGACGCCCCCGCAGGTGCCGGCTGCCGAACCCTACGCGCTGGAGCTGACCGGCGACTGGGCCGGCGCCGCGGCCCGCTGGGATGCGCTCGGCTGCCCGTACGAAGCCGCACTGGCCCGCCTGTCCGGCGACGCACCCGCGCTGCATGAGGCCCTGGCCGCCTTCGAGGCCCTCGGCGCCCGGCCGGCCGTGGCACGTACCCGCGCCGTCATGCGTGCCCGGCGCATCCGCCCGATCCGGCGTGGCGCGCGGGCGGCCACCCGGGCCAACCCGTACGGGCTGACCAACCGGGAGCTGGACGTCCTCAAGCTGTTGAACGAGGGCCTGTCGGACGCCGAGATCGCCGAGCGCCTCTACATCACGCCAAAGACCGCGGGGCACCACGTGGGCGCGGTGCTGACCAAGCTCGGCGTCCACACCCGTCACGAGGCCGCCCGCAAACTCCACCATCCCGAGCCGTGACAGGGGTACCGGTGACGAGCATGAAGAGAGCAGCGATCGTCAGTGTCGTATTCGCGGCTTCCTGCTGTGTGGCGCTGGGCACCTGGGATGTGTCGGCTGCCGCACCCGTGGAGTCGGCGACTCGGTGCTATGCGACCCGCGGAGATCCGGACCGTGTCGTGTGCTACCGGAATTCATGGAAAGCCGAATACAGGCATGGCGACGTGGTCTACGTGCCCATGCTCATTCAGGTGCCCAGGCCTTCCCATCCGTCGTCCGTGGAGATCGTCGACGGCCTGGACGACATTCGCCCGGGCGGCTCCTGACATTCCATGTGACCGACGGTCCTTACAGAGCGTCCTTCGAGGGCGTGATCGGCGTGCCCGCCTTACGGCAGGGCGGCAGGACGGACCACGGGAAGTTGATCCAGTCGTCCGTGCGCTTCCAGACGTATTCGCACTTCACGAGGGAGTGGGACTTCTCGTAGACCACCGCGGAGCGCACCTCGGCGACGGTGTCGAGGCAGAAGTCGCGCACGAGCTTGAGCGTCTTGCCGGTGTCCGCGACGTCGTCGGTGATGAGCACCTTCTTGTCGGAGAAGTCGATGACGTTGGGGACGGGTGCCAGCATGACCGGCATCTCCAGGGTGGTCCCCACGCCGGTGTAGAACTCGACGTTCACCAGGTGGATGTTCTTGCAGTCCAGGGCGTAGGCGAGCCCGCCGGCGACGAACACCCCGCCGCGGGCGATGCTCAGCACGATGTCCGGCTCGTACCCGTCGTCGGCGATGGTCTGCGCCAGCTCGCGGATGGCGCCGCCGAACCGCTCGTACGTCAGGTTCTCGCGTACGTCACTCATGCTGCAGTCGCCCTCACACCTGGGTCCGATGGAAATTGACGTAGGACCGCGAGGCGGTCGGCCCGCGCTGCCCCTGGTAGCGGGAGCCGTAGCGCTCGCTGCCGTAGGGGAACTCGGTGGGCGAGGTCAGCCGGAACATGCACAGCTGCCCGATCTTCATGCCCGGCCACAGCTTGATGGGGAGGGTGGCGAGGTTGGACAGCTCGAGGGTCACGTGGCCGCTGAAGCCCGGGTCGATGAACCCGGCGGTGGAGTGCGTGACCAGCCCGAGGCGCCCGAGGGAACTCTTCCCCTCCAGCCGCGAGGCGAGATCGTCGGGGAGCGTGATCACCTCGTACGTCGAGGCGAGGACGAACTCCCCCGGATGCAGAATGAACGGCTCGTCCCCTTCGGGCTCCACGAGTCGCGTCAGATCCGTCTGCTCGACCGAGGGATCGATGTGGGGGTACCGGTGGTTCTCGAACACCCGGAAGTACCGGTCCAGCCGTACGTCGATGCTCGACGGCTGCACCATGGATTCGTCGTAGGGATCGATCCGTACCCTGCCGGCGTCGATCTCGGCCCGGATGTCCTTGTCTGAGAGAAGCACGTAGCGAGGATACGCAAGGCGCGCGGAGCCGCGACAATCGCGGCGGCTCCGCGCGCCAGGTGCTATCGCGGGGCGTCTCCGCCCGCTTACTGCACGTCCCCCCGTCAGTACTTCTGCAGGGTGACCGGCACGGCGCTGCGCAGCCGGGCACATCGTGGACACCTCACGAGCCGGCCGGGGCCGAGCCGCTCGGCCTTCTGCATCGGGAACGAAGCGGTGCTGAAGACGTGCCCGTCCGCGCAGCGGACGACGGTGCGTTCCATCAAGTCCCTTATGTCCCTTCCCCAAGAGCCTCGTCGGCCTACCGCCGGCCTGACGACAAAAGCCACATTACGGGATCAAAGAGACGACTCTCCAGGCGGCGCTCCGGCCTCGCCCGGACCCTCTCCCACACCTCCACCGTACGCCCCAACTCCGGCCGTCCGCAGCCGGATCCCACCCCTGAAGCGGACGCGGACCCCGGGGCCGAAGCACCAAGGGTCCGCAATGATGTACAGTGAGCGAACGTCGGGACATCGACAACGAGTCCGACTCACGCGGGTGTAGTTTAATGGTAGAACATCAGCTTCCCAAGCTGAGAGCGCGAGTTCGATTCTCGTCACCCGCTCCATGATTGAGGCCCAGGTCAAGGACTTGGGCCTTTCTGCTGTCCATCGCGATCGCTCGCCGCGTACCGAAACCGCGGCAGAGGACTGATCGTCGGGCTCGGCCGGCTGCCCTTCCGGCACGGCGCGAAGGCCCGACCGCGACCGCTACCCGGCCCTCCCGCGCGACGACAGCCGGGATTCGGATGGATCGGCGACACCGTGGTTCCGCGCGTCTGCGGGGCGCCTCGTGATCTTTCCCTCGGGGTTGCGACCGCTGCTCCGCGGGCCTGCGTCCGCCGGACTACGGTGAGTCACGCGATATCCCCAGAAGACCGGCACATCACCCCTAGTCTGCGAGGCGCCCCACCATGAGTCTGAGTCTGAGCATCCGCAACCAGCTCCCCGGCACCGTCACCTCGGTCACCGCGGGTGAGGCCATGGCGGCGGTCAAGGTCCGCCTCGACGGGGGACAGGACGTCACCGCCGCCATCACCGTCGACGCCGTCAAGGAACTCGGCCTCGCCGAGGGTTCCGCGGTGCGCACCCTCGTCAAGGCCACAGAGGTCGCGCTGGCCATCGGCCCGGTGGAGGGCCTGTCCATCCGCAACCGGCTGTCCGGCACCGTGCGCGAGGTCGCGGCCGGTGCCGCCATGGCGACGGTCAGGGTCTCGGTCCAGGGCGCCGAACTGACGGCCGCGATCACCAAGGACGCGGCCACCGACCTCGGGCTCACGGCGGGCTCCGCCGTCACCGCCCTGTTCAAGTCGACGGAGGTCTCGCTGTCGGCCGTATGACCTCGGCCGGGCCCCCGCCCAAGGCGGGCTCCGCGTCGCCGGAGGGCCGGACCCGAGGCGGGCGGTGGCGTCGGGTCAGCGGTTCGCCGTGGCCTGGGCCGGAGCCGGGTGGTACGTCGCCAGCGCCCAGATGACGAACACGTCGATGGCCATCATGATCACGGACCACACCGGGGCGTACGGCAGGAAGAGGAACTGGGCCACCAGGCTCAGCGAGGCCAGCGCGATGCCGACCACGCGTGCCCATGCGGCCCCGGAGAGGATGCCCCAGCCGGCGAAGGCCGAGATCACGCCGAGGATCAGCAGGATCCAGCCCCAGCCGGTGAGGTTCATCTTGTACACGTAGTCGCCGATGCGGGTGTAGACGTCGTCCGCGGCGATCGCCGATATGCCCTGGAAGATGGCCAGGATGCCGTCCAGCAGCAACAGCACGCCGGCGAAGGTGACGCCGCCGGCGGCCCAGGAGCCGTTCGCGGTGACCGCCGGAGAGCCGGGAGAAGCCGAAGAGGCCGGCGAGGCCGGAGAGGCCGGGTGCTGGCCGCCGGAGGGTGCTCCGGTCGGGGATCCGATGGGTGCCCCGGAAGGGGATCCGGTCGGCGACCCGGAACCGGTCGGCGACCCGGAAGACGATCCGGACGGGGATCCGGACGGGGATCCGGGGGGAGGCTGTGCGGTCATGGCGGCGCTCCGTTCGTGGAGGGGCGGACGACGTTGCGGGCGGTGTCCGGCGCGTCCGGCCGACTCATTCGACACTCGGCTCGGCCAGGGCGTTCGGCCACAGCATTAGGCCGACCGGGTGACGCGGGTGCCGGCGCACGGGGTGAGCGGCCCTGTCCGTCTCCTCCGGTTTCCGCGGCGTCGCCGGTGCGTTCTCACCGCCTCGTCCGCGGGTCCGGACGGGCGGGGACGGTCACACCGCGCAACAGCCGGTCGCGCTCTCCCCACGCCTCAGGCGGGCGTCCCGGCCGGATGCTCTCCGGCGGGCGGCCGTGGCGCCGCCAGGAACTCCAGCACGGCGAGCAGGAACAGCAGGGACAGGGCGATGCCGACCACCACCCAGCCGGTGGGGAACGACCACAGCAGGTAGGCCAGCAGCGACGCGGCCACCAGGACCCAGGTGATCCAGGTGCGATGGCGGCGTACGAAGGGGCCGACCGGGCCGGTCCGCAGACCGGCGCGGTCGGCGGTGCCGCGGACGGCGCCGATCCCGGAGATCCACAGCCGCCGTACGAGAGCCGCGTGCCGGCCCGGTCCGGACAGCCAGGCGCCCAGGGCGATGACGACGCCGAGGGCCACGACCATGCGCACGGTGGTGTGCAGCAGGCCGGTCAGCGCGTCGTAGACCGCACCGGCCGCGCCCTGGGAGACATCGGCGGGCAGCCGGTCGAGATAGATCACCCGGAACACGCGCAGCGCGATGCCGAGGATTCCGGTGGCGACGGCGACGCCGAGGCAGCCCGCGACCAGGGCCCTGCGCCGCCGGACCGAGAGCAGCACACCGGCGGCGACCAGCACGACGGACAGCACCGGCAGCCAGTTCCCGGCGAGTTGCAGCAGCCTCACGTAGGTCTTCACCTTGCCGACCTGATCGGACCTGACGAGGGTGAAGTCGGTGTGCACCGCGGGGATGTGCCCGGCGACGCTCAGGCCGGAGTCGACGAGACGCTGCTTGACCTGGTCCACCAGGGGGCCGATGTCGAGCGTGACCGCGTCGTTCTTCAACTGGACCGCGCCGCCGCCGCTGCCGGTGAGGGCCTTGTCCAGGGAGCTGTGGATCTTACGGTTGGCGTCGGTCCAGACGGTCCTGAAGACGCCCGACGCGGCGACCGCCTTGGCCTTGTCGTGGACGAAGCTGCGTACGGCCCCTTCGAGCGCGTCGCCCAGCCTGCCGCCCAGCGCCTTCTCCAGGCGGGGCCGGTCCTGCGGGGCCACGTCCGAGAGCAGGGCGGGCAGGTCGAGGCGGCTCATGAGCGCGTCGGTGGCCCGGTCGGCGACGGCGTTCTGCACGTCGGGGTTCGAGGCGAGCGGGGCCACCGTGGCCACATAGCGGTCGGTGTCGCCCACCTGGTCGGCCGCCCACGCGGCGACGACGGAGAGCGGGGCGAGCACGCATCCGATGACGATGAGCACCGCGGCGACGAGAGACCTGACGTGGTGCCGGGGCGGCCGGGCACGTTCGCCCTCGAGTGCGGCCACCCGGGCCCGCAGCTCCCCTATCTCGGACCCTTCCGCGGGATCGTCCGGTCGTGCGCTGCCGTCCGCCACCCGTGCCTCCTCGCCGGTCCGTTCCCTGTCTGCCAGCCGACCCCGGATGGGACGCACGCGCGAGCGGAAGTACGCCGTTCAGGCTCCCCGGCACCGGCGATCCCACCGGTACAGGTACAGGTACAGGTGCAGGTACAGGTACAGGTGCAGCACAGACGCCGGCACAGACGCAGGCAGAGGCGTGGGCGTGGGTGTCCTGTCCGCACGCTGCCACCCCGGCACCGGTGACCGGACCGCACATCGGGGTGCGCACGGACGGTTCGCCGCTTCGGCGGTCGCGTGTCACACCGGCGGCCCAGGCCGGCCGGCCCGGCTGGGAGCGTCGGCCGAAGCTCGTGGTCCCAGGCGTCCCGGAGTCCGGCGAGGCGGCACAGGACCAGCCCGGAGGTCTCGCGTGACGGGCCTGGGCCCGGCGGCGCGGCCGGACGCGCCGGTGTCTCCGTCCCGGGGCGGCGGACTCCTCCGGGACGGAGACGTGTCGGGCGGAGCGGATCAGCGGCGGGTGGCCAGGATCTGCGAGAGGACGCCGTGGACGTAGGTGTTGGCGTGCTTGCCGGTGAAGCGGCCGGAAAGCGGTCCGGCCGCCGTCACGGGGACGTCGACGCTGGTGTGGCCGGAGGTCGTCCAGTCGATCGTGAAGGTGCGGTCGCTGCCGTGGATCGTGAACGGGCCGTCCTCGGTGGAGATGCCGGTGCCGGTCTCGTCGGCCGCGTCGTTCTCCTCGACCGCCAGGCCGCCGGTCTCGTGGTCGCCGGTGACGACGAGGAGGGTGTCGGGGTGGGTCGCCTGGTAGGCACGGGCGACGGCGACGGTCTTCTCGAGCTGCTGCATCGACTGCAGGACACGCGTGCCGTTGTTGCTGTGCGCGAACTCGTCGGTGCCCTCCTCCTCGACCATGAGGAAGAAGCCCTTCTTGTTCTTGTCCAGCGTCTTCAGGGCCTTGGCGGTCATCGTGGAGAGGTCGACGACCGGCTTGTACACGTCGCCCTGGCCCTCGGGGCGCTGCTGGAACATCTCCTCGTTGCTGAAGAGACCGAGCAGCTTGCCGCCCCGTGCCTTGTTCAGTCCCTTGGCGCTGTTGACGTACGTGTAACCGGCGCGCTCGGCCCGGGTGATGAGGTTGCCCTTCGTGCCGCGGCTGGCCTCGGTGGTGTCCTCTGCGGGCTTGTCCGGGAAGGCACCCGCGGTGCCGGCCGGCAGCCACCAGTCCTCGCCGCCGCCCAGGATCACGTCCGGCTTGCTGACGGCGAGGTACTGCCGGGCGATCTCGTCCTGCTTGCCGCGGTCCGCGGTGTTGGAGAAGAAGGCCGCGGGCGACGCGTCGGTGACCTGCGCGGTCGTCACCAGGCCGGTGGACTTGCCGGCCGCCTTGGCCTGCGCCCCGAGCGTGGGGAGCGGGTTGCCGTCGGTGTCGACGCTGATGGCACCGTTGTAGGTCTTCTGGCCCGTGGCCCATGCGGTGGCGGCCGCCGCGGAGTCCGTGACCACGGCCTTGGGGTCGTCCGG
The DNA here is from genome assembly GCF_043199955.1 of Streptomyces sp. NPDC048514. Lineage (NCBI taxonomy): Bacteria > Bacillati > Actinomycetota > Actinomycetes > Kitasatosporales > Streptomycetaceae > Streptomyces > Streptomyces sp. NPDC048514. Next base: position 15,220 of record NZ_JBICWT010000011.1, read on the forward strand.
CGTCGTCGTCAGCTGACCGGACACGGGAAGCCGGTCCATCGTCAGCCGGCCCTGCAGACCGGCGAGGTGCAGACGCGCCGCCTCACGCATGGCCGGGCCCATGCCGTCGCCGTTGATGAAGATGACGTTCTTCGCGGTGGGGGCCTTCGCCTTCGCCGTGCTCTGCGGAGCACTGGCGGAGGCGCCCAGCGTGGGGTTGAGCACCATGGTCGCCACCACTGCCGCAGATGCCGCCGCGACCGGCGTCGCCCATCGCATACCGCGCACGCTTCTGTTCACAAAACCCTCCCATGGACATGGCAAAACACTCCTTTTGCAATCTAGGGAGCGGTGATCGGCTTATGCCGAACGCCAGGTGACACCTGAGCGAACAGTGCACGCTCGGCCTACACGGCACGGGGGGACGGCACCCCCGGGACCGCCCGCCGGGCGCACCGGCAGGCGAGCCAGACGTACGTGGGCAGCAGGCGAGCCGGACGTGTGCAGGCGAGCAGGGGCCTTGGCTCAGGAGCCGCTCGGCTGGCACTGCGGGCACCACACCGTGCCTCGACCGGACATGCGGGTCCGGAGCAGACGGGTGCCGCAGCGCGGGCACGTCGGCACCTCGTCGTCGCGGTGGCCGGTGAGCCAGGAGTCGCGCGGCGGTACGCATCCTGCCGTGACCGCCGAGCGCAGGGTGCGGCGCATGTGCGTGTAGAGGCTGCGGCGTTCGGCCGAGGTGAGGTCCCGGGCCCGGCTGTCGGGGCGCAGTCCGGCACGCCACAGGATCTCGTCGGCGAGGAGATTGCCGAGTCCGGCGAGGACGGCCTGGTCCATGAGGGTGGTCTTGATGTGGCCGCGGCGCGAGGAGAGCGCCGATTCGAACTCCTCGCGGCCCACCGCCAGCGCGTCGGGGCCCTGGCGCTCCAGCAGCCGGGCCACGTCCGCTTCGTCGCCGGCCAGCCAGAGGCCCCGCAGTTTGCGCTGGTCGCGGTAGCGCAGCTGGTGGTCGCCGGACAGGGTGAACAGGACGCGGTCATGTGTCTCGACCGGGTCGCCGGGGCGGCCACAGACCAGCAGGCCGGTCATGCCGAAGTGCAGCATCACGGTGGGCCCGCCGCCGGTGTGGGCGAGCAGCCACTTCCCGTGCCGCATCGGCTCGGTGAACCGCCGGCCTTCGAGTGCGCCGGCCAGCCGTCGTGCGCTGATGCCGTGCAGCACACCCGCGTCGCGCACGTCGACGCGCCGGACGGTCCTTCCCCGCGCGCAGGACTCGAGCACCCTCCGAAAGCCCTCGACGTCCGGCAGTTCAGGCACGGTCCACGCACCGGTACCGGCCGGCGCACGGCACCCGATCGGAATGGGCCCGCCCCGCTGCCGTGGTGGCCCTCGGCTCCGGAACATCACTCAGGACCACGGCAGCCTCCTGGATGCGGTGGGGTGCAGTGCGGTGCAGTGCAGTGCGGTGAAGACCCGGCAACGTGAGGAGTTCCGGCATGGTCGTTCCCGAGGACCACACCCCATAGGGAGGTGGACATGCAGACGGTGAACACCACCATATCCGGTGGGTTCGCGGTTATCGCCGCGCTCACTTCGGGCCAGGGCGGAAATGGAGCGCGGCCACAGCCGATGCGGATACGCGGGCCGCCTGTCTCGATTTCCTTTGCACCTGCGACGGGCACTCGTGTTTTTTGTGCGTCGAGCTACTGCAGGGCGCTGCCCGGACACGCTGCCCGTGTTCCGCGCCGCCCGCAGTCCTGGCCGCCGAGGGCCCTCTCAGGGGCTCCGCTGCAGCTCAGCCGGGTAGACCTCTCCGAAAGAGATGGTCATTTCCCGCCGCAGAGGGCATACTCAAATCCAGCAAGCGACGTGTACATGGCATGCGGCCGGTTTGATACACCCACACTTTGGGCGTCCTCTCTCACCAGTGGCTCCGGACATCTCTGTTCGTGGGCCAAGACGCGTGTACAGGCGTGCGTTTGCTCCCATGCCAGAGACCGAACCCTTCTATGGGCGTCCTGGTGGGGATCACCATGTGCCGGCCGGGGGGCCGGTAAATCAAGAAGGAACACGACATGATTCGCAAGGCATCGACAGCGCTGTTCGCGCTTGTGGCCATGCTGGGCTTCACCTCACTGACCGCGAGCCCGGCCCAGGCTGTCGGCACTTCGGTACTGTGGAACACGGAGAACAAGTGCGCCACTCCCGAAGGTAACGGCACGTCCAACGGCACGGTCGTCACCGTCTGGTCGTGCACCGACAGCCCTATGCAGAAGTGGCACTGGGAGGGCGCCCTCCTCGTCCACGATGTGAGCGGCAAGTGCCTGACGCCGCGCGGCAATGCCTCGGGCACCAACGGTGCGGTGCTCACGCTGTGGACATGCGATCCCTACGCGTTCCCCGGCGTGCAGAGGTATTACAGCGAGGGCGAGCACATCTACACCTACCACGGGCTCAAGTGCCTGACCGCCAAGGGTAACTCGCTGTCCAACGGCACCTGGCTCACGCTGTGGACCTGCGGTGACGCGTACAACCACCCGCAGTCGTGGACGGTCGTCGGCTGACCCCGCCCCCATTACCGCTCACCTCCAGCGACGCCGAGAGACGCTCTTCGGCGCATAGACGCTGGAGAGGCGTTCACCGCCATGTGCGGAGAAGCCCCGACCGAGTCGGGGCTTTTCCGCTTCCGGTGCGCACCGCTGCTCCCAGAACTTCTGCATCGGCCCGGTCAGGACTCGCGGAGAACGGCTCTGACCGCAGTCCGTCACCTTCGACGTGCCCCAGGGGCGGGAGGGTCCCCGGGCCCGAGAACATCGTCCGGGGCTGACGGCCGTACGCGCGCCGCCCCGACCCCGGAGATCACTGTGTAGAGTGGCCTCACCGACGCGGGGTGGAGCAGCTCGGTAGCTCGCTGGGCTCATAACCCAGAGGTCGCAGGTTCAAATCCTGTCCCCGCTACTCTCCGAAGGGCCCGGCATGCAGCCGGGCCCTTCGTCCTGTCCGAAGCCCACGCGATGACCGCGTGGCCGCCCGGGCCCTGACCCGAACGGACTGGCACGAAGATCGCCCGCCGCCTCTCGGGCGGTGTCCTTCCGCGTCGCGCCATGATCTACGGTCTCCTACTGCACCGATACCGATCAGTTCAGCAACGGGGAAGTACACCATGCGCAAGACAGCGACCCTCATCATCACCCTGCTCGCAGCGTCCGTGACGCTGACCGGGTGCGGCAGCGAGAAGGACGCCGGGCCGGCCAAGGCGGGCAAGGCTTCACCGAGCGTCTCGGCGAGCGGCGGCGCGAAGGGCTCGGCGCCGGGGAAGAAGGGCGTCGCCCATCAGGTGGTCTTCGAGGTCGGGGGCACGGGCGCGGGCAAGGTCATGTGGATCGGGAACACCAACCACTTCGAGCAGGTGACGCTGCCCTGGACGAAGACGGAGTCCATGCGGCTGGAGGGCGCCGAGCTGAAAGTCGGCGTCACGGTGTCGGTGGTACCCGCCACGGTCAAGGGCACGGACGGGATGCTCAGGCCCGCCCCGTGCACCATCAAGGTCGACGGTAAGCAGGTCGCCGACAACCAGGGCGGCAAGTCCGACAAGTACTGCAAGTACGAGCTGAAGGACTGACGGCACGCACCCTCAAACGCGCTTCGTCGGGCCCCTTCCATCGGCTGGTACGCGGTCGGCCTGCTGGTCGCCGCCGCCCTGCTGGTCGTGGCGCCGGCTCCGGGGCGGGTGAGCGGATGGTTCGGGGGCGGGTCCGACGGTGCCGAGGGTGCACCGCTCGCCGGCCGCCGCCGACCGAGGCGGCCGGCCGGCGGCGTCGTCTATCCGCTCGTACGCGCCGCGGCGGGAAGCCACGAGATCGCGCGCACCATCGAGCGCCGCGAGACCGTCATGAGCTGGGACGACCCGGCGAAGGTGATCACTGAGCCGGGCACGTTCTCCCTCGTGTCCTACCACGTGGACATCGCCAACGGCGGCTGCGGCACCTACACCGGCTTCCTCGTCCCCGAGTTCGGCGCCGGGCGCGCGGCCTCGGACCGGGGTGAGGGTCCCGAGGTCGACCCGTACGACCGGAGCACCCCGCTCGCCGCGCGCGGCGGGAAGACCGTCGGCGGGAAGTGCGGTACCGCCACGCGTACGTGAGCCGCACCGCACCGGTCACGTGAGAGGCCCACGGCGTCCGAACCCCTCGGAGCCGTGGGCCTCTTCGGTCAGGCCGGCCGGTCGCCCGTCACGCCGGCCGCAGACCGGTCAGCCGTGCCGACGGCCCCAGGAGGCGTCGTCCACGAAGCGGCCGTGGTCGTTGCGCAGGGTCGCCCTGTCGTTGTGGTCCCAGACGGACTTGCGGCGGTCCTGGTACAGGTCCTCGCCGGTGTCGCGGCCCATGCCGGTGTGCACGCGCACGGTCGAGCGGCCGTCGAGGCGGTAGTGGTGGAACGTGTAGGTGTGACCGTCCTTGTCGGAGAGGGTCCAGCCGTCGAGGCTGACCGCGCGGCGGGAGTCGTTGGTGACGGCCACCCACTCCTTGTTGAGAGCCCGGTTGGAGTGGTCGCCACGGCCGGAGTGGGCCGCGACACCACTGATGTGGACGGTGCTGCGGTGCGCACGGGGCGAGTGGTCGGCGGCGACGGCCGGCAGTGCCACGGTGCCCACAACTGCGGCTGCCACTGCGGCAACGGCGGTCAGGCGACGCACACAAGCGGAAACGGTCACTAGGGATCCTCCTACAGCGGTGCGGTAGGCGGCCGGCTGGCCGCGCACCCACACTCTGCATCCCGGTTGACCGGTATGGAATGACATGCGCCGTTGATTACCGTTTCAGGACATCCCTGTTACTCAGTTTTCGGGCGTTATGGAACACGCGCCGGCCGGGCTCCCGCCGCCCGAAACCGTCCGCTCAGGCCGCCTGGCGGGGGTCCGGCCTGAGCACGGCGAACACGGCTCCGGCCGGGTCGGCCAGCCAGGCGATGCGGCCGACGTCGGGGACGTTCGCCGCGGGCATGAGCACCGTCCCGCCGTTGCCCGGTACGGCGGCGGCGACGGCGTCCGCGTCCGCGACGGCGAAGTACGGCACCCAGCGCGCGTCCTCGTTCTCCCGGCCGGCCTGCAGCGGAGCCACACCGCCGAAGGAGCCCTCCTGCTGGTCGCCCTCCTCGACGCTGAGCACCTGGTACGACATGCCCGGCGCCCGCATCTCCTCGGCGCGCCAGCCGAACAGCCCCCGGTAGAAGCCGATCGCGGCCTGCGGGTCGCCGACGTGCAGTTCGACCCAGACCAGCGTGTTGTCCTCGGAGGTCGCCTCCAGGCCCTGATGGGACTGCAGCAGGGCGAACTGCGCGCCCTGCGGGTCGGTGACCTGGGCCATGGACACCGCGCCCATGGTCACGGGTTCGGCCCGCAGCGTGCCGCCGGCGGACACCACGTCGCGCGCGGTGGCCCGGACGTCCTCGGTCCGGAAGTACGTCATCCAGGCGGACGTGGCGCCCTGTTCCGACAGCGGCCCGACGGCGGCCACGGTCCTGCCCTGCTGCCGGAAGTAGCCGTATCCGCCCGCCTCCGGTCCGGCGGACGCGAACTGCCAGCCGAACACGGCGCCGTAGAAGGCGGCGGCCGCGTCCGTGTCGGGGCTTCCGAGGTCGATCCAGATGGGCGATCCGGTGCGGAATTCTGTACCGAGCATGCGCTTCCTCCTGCCGGTCCGGTGCGGAGCCGCCCGCCACTATGCCGACCCGGTGAGGGCGGGGCACGCCGTGGCCACCCGAACGCCCCCGCGGGTTCACCCGGCCGGGGACGGACGGGCGGGCACGGACAGGCCGGCACGGACGCGCGGCGCGGACAGGCCGGTACGGACGGCTGACGCGGACAGGCCGGCGCGGACAGGCCGGCACGGACGCGCGGCGCGCGTGGTCCGGGAATCTGCGCAGGAGCGGCACATGGACTGCACACAGCCTTTCGAAAGGCTCGTTACCGTGACTGATCGCTCGATCCCCTGTACGAGCGACCAGGCCGTGGCCCCGGCGGGCCGACGGCGCAGTCAACTCAGGAAGACCGCGCATGGACTACTGCTCCTCGTGCCGTCGGCACCTCAACGGCGCCCTGGTGTGTCCCGGATGCGGCGCCTACGCCCCGGACATCGCCCCGACCGGCACCGGCCGCCTCGGCGACCCGGGCTGGGCCGCGAACCCGGCGCGGACGAACCCGGCGTGGACGGCGCAGGCACGCGCGGACTCCGCCTCAGCGGTGACCGCCGAAGCAGCCCCGGGAGCACCGGACGCCGGAGCAACGGACGCCGTCACCGGCACCTGGTTCGGCGGTTCGCCGACCGTCGCGGCGGAGCGGGACGTCCCAGCGCCGCGGAATGTCCCGGCGGGGCCCGATGACGCGGCGGACGGGGGCGGCGGGGCCGCGGCCGGGGCCGTGGACGTGGACGTCGAGGACGCGCCTGCCGCACCGCGCGGGCGGGCGGCGCGGCGCCGTCAGCTGGCCCGCTGGAAGAAGAGCCGCCGCCGGGCGGCGGTGGCGACCGCCGTCGCGATCGTCGGCGGCGGGCTGAGCATCGCCACGATGGACCGGAACTCCGCCGACCGGGCGCAGGCGGCGACCGCGCCGGACCACAGGAGCATGGGCGGGGCCGACGCGCGGTCGGCCGAGCCCTCCCGTCCGGCCCCGACACCTCCCACTCCGCACCGCCCGGCGCACCCCCGCACGCCCACCGCGCAGTCGCCCGCCGGCAACATGCCGCGGCAGCAGACCCTGCCGGCCGCCCCCGGCGCTGCCGCACCGGCCGCCCCGCACACGGCCGCACCGGCCCCCTCGCACACGGCGTCGCCGGTCACCCGGCCGGACACCGCCGCGCCGTCCCGGCCGGTCGTGCCGAGCACCGCCCAGCAGCACACCGCACCGGCCACCGCCGAAACGCCCCCGGCCGGCACCGGTTCGGCCGCGACGCCCGCCGGCACCGGCGGCGGCACTTCCCCCGGCACGCCGGAGACCTCCCCGGCAGGGGACTCGACCTCGCCCACCGGGCTCTGCCTGATCCTGGTGTGCCTGGGCTGACGCCTCGGGCGGGCCGACTGCCGGTGTTCCGCGGGTGCGGGCGCCGTAGGAGAGGTGCCCGGACTACAGGTCGCCCGTCCAGGTCGGCGACGCACGACGAGGTCCGGGACTTCTCGCCGGACGCACGACGAGGTCCGGGACTCCTCGCCGGACGCACGACGGGCTCTAATACTCCTCGTCCTCGTCGACCGTCTGGACCGGCCGGGACCGGCCCGGCTCGGGCAGTTCGGCCAACTCGCTGCGGACGACCAGCACATCGCCGATGAACAGGTCGTAGACCACGATCCCGATGACCCCGCCGATCAGCGGCCCGACGATCGGGATCCACCAGTAGGCGCTGAACGCGCCGGACACGCTCCCCGGGAACGCCAGACTGTCCCAGCCCGCCGCGTAGGTGAACAGGCGCGGTCCGAAGTCACGGGCCGGGTTGATGGCGTAGCCCGCGTTCGCGCCGTAGGACATGCCGATCGCGGCGACGACGAGGCCCACGACCAGCGGCGCGAGGTTGGCCTTCACGGCCTGGTTGCGCAGATCGAGGACGGCGGCGATCAGCATGAGCAGGAAGGCCGTGCCGACGATCTGGTCGATGAGCGGCCCCCAGATGCCGCCGTGGAAGTACGGGGCCGGGAAGGTCGCGAAGATGGAGAACGTGGCGTTCGTGTGGCCGTTGACCTTCGGGCCCGTCACGGTCTGGTCGAACGCGTTGATCGCGCTGTGGTAGACGAGGTAGACCAGGGCCGCCCCGGTGAGGGCGCCGATGACCTGGGCGCACCAGTACGGCACGACCTTGGCCCAGGAGAATCCGCGGCGCACGGCCATCGCCAGGGTCACCGCCGGGTTGAGGTGGGCGCCGCTGACGCCGCCCGCCACATAGACGCCCAGCATGACGGCGAAGGCCCAGCCCCAGGTGATGAGCAGCCAGTCACCGGCCGCCAGGAAGATCGTGGTCGTGGTCGCGGCGCGGCCCGAGCCGGGCAGTGCGGCGACCGCCATGGCGACCACGCCACAGCCGAAGGAGATGAGGACGAATGTCCCGAGGAACTCCGCCAGGCACTCGCCCAGCAACCCGCCCCGGCTTCTGAGCCGGGACGGCTTGATGAGCGTGGGGATTTCGACAGCCATTGAGGCCCCCTTTGAAGAGAGCAATGCGGCCAATGGGACCATATTGGCCCATAAACGCACTCCACGCAGCGTGACGGAACTCCGTCAGCTGTCGAGGTCGTCGGCGTAGTGCCGGAATCCGTGCCGGTCCCGGTGCATGCCCCACAGGCTCTCCGCGAGCACCGCCGGGTCCCTGCGCGCGTGGCCGGCCACGATCTCCCCCGGGATCACGAGCTGCGCGACATGGATGCCCTCGTCCGCGAGCCGCTCGTGCAGCAGATGCCCGTACGCGCTCTCCGCCGCGAAGGCGATCGAGGTCCCCGCCCGGTCGGGATGGGGCACGGCGGCGGTCCCGCCGTTGACGAAGAGGATGGTCCCGCGCCCGAGCCGCCGCATTCCCGGCAGCACCTGCCGTACGGCGGCGACGGGCCCGTACACGGAGAACTCGACGGGCCCCACGAGGTCCCGGTGCCCGGTGTCCAGCACGGGCCGCATGAAGTCCCGGTGCGGGACCGGGCTGTACTGCAGCACCCCGACCGGCCCGAGGGCGTCGGCGGCCTCCTCCAGGGCCCCGGCCAGCTCCTGCGGCCTGCGCACGTCGGCGGGGAAGCCGCGAGCGGTGATCCCCTCGCCCGCGAGAACGCCGGCCAGCACGTCCAGCCGCGTCCGGTCCCGCGCGACCAGGGCGACGTCGTAGCCCTCCCGCCCGAACCGGCGCGCCACGGCGGCCCCCAGCCCGGGCCCGGCACCTACGATGGCGATGCTGCTCATGCCCGGCATCCGTACCGCACGGGCCGGCCGTGCACACATCCGGAGCACCGCCCCTGCGGCCCGACGGCCACCGGCCCGGCCCGACGGCCACCGGGCAGACCCGCCTACAGCTTCATCGCCGCCGCGCTGATCAACCGGTGCCGCGAGGACGGCCTGGCTGCCTACGTCACGACGCCGAGGCCGGTGACCTCCATGAACGGCGTGGAGGTGACCGGGCAGCGTCCGATGGAGTTCGTGACCGAGGCCGACGTCGTGCTGATCGGGAGCGGGGTGCGGGCGCGGGAGGTGGCCGCCGGTATCTCGCCACGTGGGTGATCACCCGCACGGCCGGGACGGACGCCGCGCGCGAGGTCCTCGGCTACGTCGCCCCCGTCGGCGAAACCGGGAGACCGTCGAACGCGCCCTGCGTGCCGTCGGCGTGGCCGAGGCCGCACGCCTCTGACGCCGCGCCGCCGCCCGCGTCCCCGGGACGGCCGGACCTGCCGCGGACGGCGCACCGCGGCCGCCGCTACGGGCGCGGCCGGTCAGGCCATCCAGAAGAAGACCGCCGTCATGCGCTTCTCCGCCAGCGTCCGGCCGGTGTAACCGGTCGCGCTGTGCACGAGGTTGGCGTTGTAGAGGAGCAGGCGGTTGTAGCGGTGCGGGACGCGGACGTCCTCCTCGAAGGCGTCCGGAGAGACGAATCGGGTGCCGAGGGCCTCGACGAGGTTGTTGTGCGGGGGCTGGACGACGTTGCCGCCGAGCCGGCCGCCGGGCAGGGACTGGCGGTAGAAGCTGGTGCCGCAGTCCCTGGGCACGTCCGGGTTGAGATACAGCACGGCGGCGTACCGGCACAGCGCGCGTGAGTCGGTGTGCGGGCGGGGTTCACTCTCGCCCTCGCCCACCACCTGGACGCAGTTGTGGTTGAGCGTGCCGCCGCCGGGCGCCCGCTGCACCCACAGTTCCCCGGCGCCGGTCGCCTTCCTCACCAGCCGCTCGACGCGGGCGAGTTCGGCCGGCCGCAGGCCGGGCATGGCCCTGAGGCCCGGCCACGACTCGGAGGTGTACGGATGCCCCTCGACCCAGTCGTCCTTGGCCAGGCACCGCTCCCGCACGGCGTCCACGTCCGGCAGGACGTCGTCCAGCACCCAGTAGTCGCGGCCCCTGGTGGGCTTGCGGTAGGGCAGGACGGGCAGCACGGCGGGCGGCGTTCTCGGGGGCTGTGGGGGCATGCGCTGAAATCTAGGGCCGTGCCCGATCCGGCTTCTCCCGGTGAAGGGTCAACCTTTGCTCAACCGTTTGTCAGGTACACCAACATTTGGCAAGCGGGCCGCTCACCGGGTTTTCCTGCCCTTTACCCGGGCGGCCGAGACGAATCGCCCTCCCGTCCGTACTGCTGTGTGTCCCAACCGCCCACGCCGTCGCTGTGGGTGGCTCCACGACCGGGCAGGAGGCACGGTGCGCTTTTCGCGGAACGCTACGGGAACCCTCTTCGTGGGCGGTGCGATGGCACTCACCCTCGTGGCACTCGCCTACCCGAGCATGCTCGGGATGAACACCGTCTCCAGCTCGCAGACACGGATCATCGCCCAGACCCAGTGGGGGCCGCTCACCGAGGGCGACCGGGACTTCGTGGTCAAGGTGCGGGCGGCGGGCCTGTGGGAGTACCCGCTCGGTCAGATCGGGTTGCAGAAGGGCACCTCCAAGGGGGTCAAGACGGCCAGCGAGCACCTGATCGACGGGCACGCGGCCCTGGACAGCTCCTGCCGCAAGCTCGCCCCCATGCTGAACATCACGCTGCCCAACGTGGCGAGCCCGCAGCAGCAGGGCTTCGTCAACCAGCTGAAGGCGGAGAGCGGCAAGCAGTTCGACACCGACTTCGCCAACATCCTGCGGATGACGCACGGCTCGATCTTCAACACCATCGCGAAGATCCGCTCCACCACCAAGAACTCGCTGGTGCGCGCCCTCGCCGATCAGGCGAACGACACCGTGCTCGACCACATCACGGTGATGGAGAAGACCGGCCTGGTCGACTTCGACCAGACCATCTTCAACCAGACCACCCCACCGAAGCTGCCGACGTCCGACCTGACCCCGCCGGCCCCGCCGGCCGGCCAGCCGGAGGTGGTCCTCACGCCACCGCCGACCGCCACGTCCACCCCGCTGGACCTGAACGGTGCCGGCGGCGGCACGGGCGGTGGGGCCGCGCCCAGCCCCGATCCGAGCCCGACCGTCGGCTAGCCCGACCGTCGGCCAGCCCGACCGTCGGCCAGCCCGAGCGCCGGCTAGGCCAGCCAGACAGTGGTGTCCGCCGGCAGCATCCGCGCCCCGGACAACGGTGCGCTGCTCAGCAGGACCTCGCCCGGCGGGAGCGGCACCGGCTCGTCGGTGAGGTTGCAGACGCAGCGCCAGGCCTCGCTCCGGCGGAAGTCCAGGACTCCCGCCGGGGCGTTCGGGGTCCAGGTCAGGGTCTCGCCCTCCAGCAGCTTGCGGCGCAGGCGCAGGGCGGTGCGGTACAGCTCCAGGGTGGAGCCCGCCGTGCCGGCCTGCGCCTCGACGGCGTACGACGCGAACGACGACGGCTGCGGCAGCCAGGCGCCGCCGTCCCCGAAGCCGTACGACGGCCCGGTCGAGGTCCACGGCAGCGGCACCCGGCAGCCGTCCCGGCCCTTGCGGACGTGCCCGGTCTGCTCCCAGATGGGGTCCTGGAGGACCTCGGTGGGCAGGTCGGCGACCTCGGGCAGGCCCAGTTCCTCACCCTGGTAGAGGTATGCCGAGCCGGGCAGCGCCAGCATCAGCAGGGTCGCGGCCCGGGCCCGGCGCAGACCGGCCGCCGGGTCGACGGCGGGCGCGGTGCCGCCCGACAGCACCCAGGCCGCCGGGTCGGTGCCGGGCGGGAGCATGAGGCGGGAGGCGTGGCGCACGACGTCGTGGTTGGAGAGCACCCAGGTCGCCGAGGCGCCGGCGGCGTGGGCCGCGGCCAGCGAGTCGGTGATGGCCCGGCGCAGCTCACCGGCGTCCCAGTGGGTCTCCAGATACTCGAAGTTGAACGCCTGGCCCAGTTCGTCGGGGCGGGCGTACAGGGCGCGGCGGGCGGCGGGCACCCAGGCCTCGGCGACCGCGCTGCGCGGCGGGGTGTAGGCGTCGAAGACCTTGCGCCAGTCGCGGTAGATCTCGTGGACCTCGTCGCGGTCCCAGTACGGGTGGCTGCCCGGCGGGACGCGCAGCAGCGCCTCCTCGCCGGTGGCGCCGATGCCGCCGATGTCCCGCAGGGGCTCGGTGAGGTCCTTGGCCAGACCGTGGGCGACGTCGACGCGGAAGCCGTCGACGCCCCGGTCGGACCAGAAGCGCAGCGTCTTCCGGAAGTCGGCGCGCACCTCCTCGTCGCCCCAGTCGAGGTCCGGCTGCTCGGGCGCGAAGAGGTGCAGGTACCACTCGCCGTCGGGGGTCCGCTGCCAGGCGCTGCCGCCGAAGACGGACTGCCAGTCGGTGGGTGGGAGTTCGCCGTGCTCGCCCCGGCCGCGGCGGAAGACGTAGCGATCGCGGGCGGGGGATCCCGGGGCGGAACGCAGGGCCTCCTGGAACCAGGGGTGCCGGTGCGAGGTGTGGTTGGGGACGAGGTCGACGACGACCTTCAGGCCCAGCCGGTGTGCCTCGGCGACCAGTTCGGCGAAGTCGTCCAGGGTGCCGAGGCGCGGGTCGACGTCGCGGTGGTCGGTGACGTCGTAGCCGCCGTCGGCCAGTTCGGAGGGGTAGAACGGGCTCAGCCACAGGGCGTCGACGCCGAGCGTGGCGAGGTGGGTCAGGCGCTGGGTGACGCCCCTGAGATCACCGAGACCGTCACCGTCGGCATCGGCGAAACTGCGGGGGTAGACCTGGTAGACGACGGCCTGCCGCCACCAGTCGGGGTTCCTGGAGGAGAGGTCTGCCATAGGGATCCCTTCGGGAGGAACGACGGTACTGAATCTGTCCACCTCGCCGCGAAAGGGAACATTCGCACGTCGCCGAAGGGATGACCCCCGTGTGACGGACCGCCCTAGGGACGCTCCACCGTGTCCAGGTACAGCTTCACGTAGCGGTCCACGTCCACCTGCAGGGCGACGTCCACGAGGGGCTGTTCGCGGTGCCCCTCGTGGATCTCGGACTCACCCGGCCGGGGGCGCCGGTCGACGATGGTCTGGCCGCGGGCCGGGCCCGGGGCGAGGGACACCTCGACCGGCAGCAGACGCGTGGTGATGCCCTGCGGGTCCGCGACCGCGCACACCGCGCCCGCGTCGCCGAGGCCGCCCGCCTCCTCCGCCTCGGGCGCGCCGCCCTGCGCGGTCGGCCGGTGGGCGAGGAGGTCACCGGCCAGCCGGGTCCCGGGTTCGCCGCTCGTGCGCAGCCGGTGCACCTCGGGGCCGGGGACGACGACCTGCATGAAGACGTCGAGGCCGTACATCGTGATCGGCACCCCGGCCGTCAGCAGCACCGCGGCCGCCTCCGGGTCGTGCCAGACGTTGAACTCGGCGACCGGTGTGGCGTTCCCGGTGGTCACGGCGCCGCCCATGAACACGATCCGCTCGATGTTGCGGGTCACCTCGGGGTGGGTGCGCAGCAGCAGGGCGATGTTCGTCAGGGGCGCGGTCGGGATGAGGGTCACCGGGCGCGGGGAGGCGAGGATCTCGCGGCGCAGCAGCGTCACGGCGTCCTCGGCGGCCGGGGCCCGGGTCGGCGCGGGCAGGCCGAGGTCGCCCATGCCGTCGCTGCCGTGCACATGGCGGGCCGAACGGGCCGGTTCGATCAGCGGACGCTCGGCGCCCCGGCCGACCGGGATGTCGCGGGCGCCGGCCTGCTCCAGCACGGTCAGGGTGTTGCGCACCACCCCGTCCACGTCCGTGTTGCCGGCCACGCAGGTGACCGCCCGCAGGTCCAGGCCCGGGTGGCGTACGGCGAACAGCAGGGCCAGGGCGTCGTCGACGCCGGTGTCGCAGTCGATGATCACGGGGATGGGCTGACCGGTCACAGCGGGACTCCTTCCGTCGAGCCGACCTTAGATCAGACCTGAGGCCGGCGACCGCTCCGAGGCGTCACGCCCGACGCCCGCACGGGGGAGCACCGAGTAGCCGCCGACCACGCGAAGGCGCCGCGGGCCGGTGACCGGGGGGCGTCGACGTCCGTGGTCCCCCGCGGCCGGCGGCACCACCTCGGACGCCGGCCGCACCCACCACCGCACGTCACCGAGACCCGTTCACCCCCACGGTGCGGTGGCGCGGGCGGTCACCCGGGCGGAGATCCGGTGCAGGAGGTCGGTCACCGGCAGCTCGCCGGGTCGGCGGCCGTCGCGCAGGCGCAGGGCGGCCAGGCCCGCCTCGGCCTCGCGGGCGCCGATCACCGCCTGGTACGGCACCAGGCGGGCCGCACGGACGCGGGCCCCCAGGGTGCCCTGCTCGGGACCGGCGAGTTCGGCGCGCAGGCCCAGCGCGACCGCCTCGCGGACCACCGCCGCCGCCCGCTCCGCCTGCCCCTCGGCGACCGGCAGGACGACCAGCTGGACGGGGGCCAGCCAGGCCGGGAACGCGCCGCGGTGCGCCTCGATCAGATGCGCCACCGCCCGTTCCACGCTGCCGATGATGCTGCGGTGCACCATCACCGGGCGGTGCCTGGCGCCGTCGGCACCGATGTGGTGCAGGCCGAACCGGGCGGGCTGGTGGAAGTCGATCTGCACGGTGGACAAGGTGGACTCGCGACCCGCCGGGTCCGCGATCTGCACGTCGATCTTGGGGCCGTAGAACGCGGCCTCCCCCTCCGCCTCCTCGTACGCCACCCCGGACTCGGCGAGGGCCTCCCGCAGCAGACCGGTCGCCCGGCTCCACAGCTCGGGACCGGCGACGTACCTGCCGCCCTCACCGGGCAGCGAGAGGCGGTGGCGCACGGCCTCGATGCCGAGGTCGGCGTAGGCGCGGGCGATCAGCTCCAGGGCCGCGCGGGCCTCGCCCACCGCCTGGTCCAGGGTGCAGAAGACGTGCGCGTCGTTGAGCTGGATGGCACGGACGCGGGTCAGGCCGCCGAGCACGCCGGAGCGTTCGGCGCGGTACATGGTGCCCAGCTCGGCGATGCGCAGGGGCAGCTCGCGGTGGCTGCGGGGACGGGAGCGGTAGATCAGGGCGTGGTGGGGGCAGAGGCTCGGGCGCAGGACGACCTCCCCGGCCTCCTGGTCGCCCAGGCGCATCGGCGGATACATGTCGTCGCTGTAGTGGTCCAGGTGCCCGGAGATCTCGTACAGCTCCCGTTTGCCGAGCGCGGGCGAGTACACGTGCCGGTATCCGGCGGCGCGTTCCAGCTCCCGCACATACTCCTCCAGGGTGTGCCGGACGACCGCCCCGTCGGGCAGCCAGTACGGCAGGCCCGCGCCGATCAGCGGGTCGGTGCCGAAGAGGCCGAGTTCGCGGCCGAGGCGGCGGTGGTCGGGCAGCCGGTCGTTCAGCGGGACGTTCATCGGGGTTCCTCCGTGAGGGTGGGGGCGGGGAACCGGGGATCGGACACGCCGAAGCCCCGGGGCACTCGCCCCGGGGCTTCGATGCTGGTCAGGTGTCAGCGCGCCGGGACGGTCTCCGGCGTCGTCGTGCTCTGCGGGCACTGCTGGGCGCGCTTCATGGCCGGGACCATAGCAAGGGGGCGCCGCGCCGGAACAGCGACTTTCCGCGGGCGCCGCGGTGGACGCCGGTCGCCGCGGCGCGGACCCGCGTTTTCCGCGACGGCGCACCGGACGGACCGGAGCGCTGGCGGGGCGCTTTCCGCGACGGCTCACCCGGACGGACCGGAGCGCTGGCGGACCCGCGTTCCGCGACGGCTCACCCGGACGGACCGGAGCGCTGGTGGGGCGGTCGGGGCGGTGGTGCCGTGAGAGAAGGCTCCACCGACACCCGGCCGCCCCTCACCGGCCCCCCGACCGGCACGCAGCCCAGGAGGCACCTCCATGACCGCCGCGATACGCCCCCGTGGTCTCCTCCTCTCCCTGACAGCCGCCGGTCTGCTCGCCGTCGGCGGCTGCGCGGCCCTCGGCCTGCGGCATCCGGAGACCGCGCCGTACCCGCTGCCGACGATCGACCGGGTGAGCCCTACGCCCGCGGCGTCCACGCGGGCCGACGGTTCCACGCTCAGCGACGAACAGGCGCAGGCCGCGCTCCTCACCCAGTCCGACCTCGGTGCCCCCTGGACCTCGACGCAGGGTGCGGCGACCTGGCGGGACGGGCTGCTGAAGGCCACCACCACGGCCGGAGAGTGCCAGCGGCTGCTGGACGCCCTCTACAGCGACGAACTCCTGGGCGGCCCGGCCCGGGCGACCGTCGGCCTGGACGACGCGGACACCGGCGCCCAGCTGCGCTACCAGATCGGCGCCCGCCGGCCGGCGGACGTCGACGGCGCGCTGGCCTGGCTGAAGACGCTGCCCGTGCAGTGTGCCGAGTTCACGGCCACCACCGAGACGGGCCTGCTGGAGGACGTGCGGGTCGTGGAGGCCCCGCTGCCCGAGGTCGGGGACGCGCGCCAGGGCCTGCGCATCGACCTCGGCACCACGGCGGAGGACGGGCAGCGGTACGTGCTCACGATGGACCTGGCCGCCGTCCGGGTCGGTGAGGACTCCTTCGCCCTCACCAACGGCGGCCTCGGCGACGTGCCGAACGACGCGACCCAGGCCGCCGTCCAGATCGGCGCCCTGCGCCTGACGGACATCCGCAAGCAGGGCCGGGCCCAGGTCTGACGCGCACCGGCACACGGCTCCACGGCTGACGGACGCGGCTCACGGCGAGGCCCGTACCGATGGACGGCCCCGCCGCGACGGACGCCGGTCACAGCGGGGGCCCGTACCGACGAGGCGGACCCGCCATGACGGACGCACGGACACCGGTCACAGCGGGGGCTGGGCCGGGGCCGGGCCCAGCGTGGTGGTGCCCGGGGTCGTGCGGTGTCCGAGGCCCGTGCGGTAGGCGTCCAGGGCCGCCTCGACGCGGCCCGTGCGGCGCAGCAGGTCGCCCAGGAGACGGCACAGGTCGGCCAGGTCACCGGCGGCCCCCGCGCGTTCCAGGATGCTGAGGGCGCGGACGTAGTGCTCCTCGGCGGCCTCGGTGTCCCGGGTGTCCTCGGCGATGATGCCCAGGAGGCGATGGGCCGCGGCGGCGTGGACGGCGCCGCGTTCGGAGGTGAAGTCGCCCAGGACGCCCTCCAGCAGTTCCGCGGCCTCGGCGGACTTGCCCCGGCGGTGCAGTACGTCGGCGAGTTCGACCGCCGCCTGACTGCGGTAGAGGGCGGCCCGGGTCTCCGAGAGCATGGCGAGCGCAAGGCGCAGCTCGCTCTCCGCGGCCTCGAGTCCTCCGTTCTGGGCGTGCACGTACCCGCGCATCCAGTGGCAGTTGGCCAGCTCGGTGCGCAGCTGGAGCTGCCGGTACAGCTCGGCGGCCTTGGCGAGGGAGGCGTCGGCCTCGGCGACCCGGCCCTCGGCCAGCAGGGTGCGGGCGACCGAGCGGTGCATCCGGGCGATCAGCGCGGGATCGGCGGCCTGGGCGGCGAGCGCGAGGGCGAACTCGGCGGCCTGGGCGGCGCGGGCGTGGGCGCCCATGTCCATGTACGGGCCGATGGCACTGGCGTAGAGCAGCAGGAGGGCGTCGGGGTCGTGCAGGCCGCCGCGGTTCAGTTCGTCGAGGGTGGATTCCAGCAGGTAGACCGCGTAGCGGAGTTCCCCGGCGAGGTAGTGGGAGACCGCCCGGCCGCGCACCGCGGGCACCCGCACCGGCAACGCCGCACCGGCGAGGTGCGCTTCGGCCCGCTCGAAGCACTCCCGGGCACGCGTCAACTCCCCGGTCTCCAGGCCGCATTCGCCGAGGCCCAGCAGTGCCGCGGCCTGTTCGTGGCCCAGTTGGTGCGTCCCCGCCTCCGCGAGCAGCGCCGTGTACTGCACGGCGGCCTCCTCGGCCCGGCCGTCGGCCAGGACGCGCTGCGCCTCGGTGAGCCGCAGCCGCAGATCGGTGGCGAGGTGGGCGGGCCGGCCCACGGCCAGTTCCTCGAAGGCCACGCCGAGCCGGCCCGCGATGTGCCGCAGGGCCGCGTCGGAGGCCCGGACCCGGCCCGCCTCCAGGGTGGAGATGTAGGCCGGTGTGTACGCGGGTTCCGCCAGCTGCCGCTGGGTCAGCCCGCGCTGGCCGCGCAAGCGCTGCACCCGCTGCCCGATGACCTGCGGATCGTCCCGTTCCTGCATCATGCGGTCCCCCAACTCCCTTGCTGCCCCTTGCCGTTGGCCTTGCGCAACCCCTAGGTTAAACGGCGGATTAAACCTGCTTAATACGCCGCTGTCGTGTTGCGAGGTCGCCGTGCCCGGACGTACATCCGCACCCTACGGACGCCCCACCCCCGACCTGGCCCCTTCGCGGCTCCGGGTGGGCGGGGGCCCGTCCACCGCGCGCGCCGTCGCCGCGGCCGTGATCGCGGCGGCGGCCCTGATCATCGCGGCGAACGCCGGCCCCGCCCGCGCCGCGGCCCCCGCGCCCGCACCCGTGGCCGCCTCGCACCTGCACCCCTGAAGGCTCCCGGCGCCGCCCCACCCCACCGCCGGAGGCTCCCCGGCGCCCCCCTCGCACCCGCGCCGCCGAAAGCTCCCCGGAGCCGCCCGTGGCGCCTAGGCTGCCTCCCGTGACCTCGACCGCGGCCCGCACCGCCCTGGACCTGACGGCCGACCTCCCGGTGACGGACCTGGAGGACCTCTACCGCGATCTGCACCGCCATCCCGAGCTGTCCCTGCGCGAGCACCGCACCGCCGGAAAGCTGGCGGGCCGGCTGCGGGACGCCGGGTTCGAGACCGCCGAGGGCGTCGGCGGCACCGGCGTCGTGGGCCGGCTGCGCAACGGTGACGGGCCGACCGTGCTGCTGCGGGCGGACATGGACGCACTGCCGGTGGCGGAGGCGACCGGGCTGCCGTACGCCTCCCGGACCGCCGGGGTGATGCACGCCTGCGGACACGACCTGCACGTCACCTGGCTGACCGGGGCCGCCGAGGCGCTGGCCGCCGGGCGGGCGGCCTGGACCGGCACGCTGCTGGTCGTGGGCCAGCCCGCCGAGGAGACCGGGCAGGGCGCGGCCCGGATGATCGCCGACGGGATGTACGAGCGGTTCGGCCGCCCGGACGTACTGCTCGGCCAGCACGCCGCACCCGGCCCGGCGGGCCTGTATCCGCACGCGCCCGGACTGATCATGTCGGCCTCGACGGACGTGGACATCGTGGTGCACGGCCGGCGCGGGCACGGGTCACGCCCCGAGGCGACCGTGGACCCGGTGGTGACGGCCGCCTACCTCGTCACCCGGCTGCAGACGGTGGTCTCCCGGGAGATCGCCGCCGGCGAGGCCGCCGTGCTGACCGTGGGCCGTGTCGAGGCGGGCACCCGGCACAACATCATCCCCGCCGAGGCCCGCATCGCGCTGAACCTGCGCACCCGGTCCGAAGAGGTGCGGCAGCGGATGCTGGCCGCGATCCGGCGCATCGCGCAGGGTGAGTGCCTGGCCGCCGGCTGCCCCCGCGAGCCCGAGGTGACGGTCGGCGACTCCTTCCCGATGACCGTCAACCACGCCGGCACCGACGCCGCCGTGGCCGCCGTCCACGGCGAGGTCTTCGGCGCGGGCACGGTGTTCGACCCGGGGCCGGCGATGGGCAGCGAGGACTTCCCGGTGCTGGCGCTCGGCACGATCCCGTACTCGTACTGGTTCGTCACGACCACCCCGCCCGGGGTGTGGGAGCAGGCCCCCGGCGACACCTTTCCCGAGAAGTTCTCGGCCGTGCCGAGCAACCACAGCCCGCACTTCGCACCCGATCCCGCCACGGTCCTCCCGGGTGTCCGCACGCTGGTCTCGGGGGCGCTCGCCTTTTTGTCAGTGGCATGACCTACTCTTCCCGGCCTAGTCTTCACCCATCCGCCACATCCGGCTCACAGGGGCCTCGCTCGACAGCCGAGCCGCGTGGCGCCCATGTCTTCATTCGTTCCGGGGGGTTCGAATCAGCGTGCGTATGCGCACTCTCACGGCTGCCACCACTCTGGCGGTCGTCTTCAGCTCGGCCGCACTGGCCGCCACTCCGGCGTTCGCCGACTCCAGCAAAATCCTGCCGGTCCGGCAGACCGGTGACATCGTCGTCGACGGCGTCCACCAGCAGGTCTTCGTCAGCGATCCACTGAACGGCAAGATCGTCGTCACGGACTACGCCGGCAACGTCGTCAAGCAGCTCACCACCAACCTCTCCGGCGTCAGCGGCCTGGAGCTGTCCGCCGACTCCGGCACGCTCTACGCGGCCGTGCAGGACCTGGACTCCATCGCCGTCATCGACACCGCCACCGATGCCGAGACCACGCGGTACACGGTCGGCGACAAGCCGCTGAGCCTCGCGCTGGCGGGCGGCAGGCTGTGGTTCGGCTACGGCGGCGCGGCCGAGGGCGACATCGGCTCCGTCGACCTGACGAGCGAGCAGCACGAGGTCACGCTCGGCCAGGACGGCGACTGGTACTCGGCGCCGCTGCTGGACGCCGCTCCCGGCTCGAACGTCCTGGTCGCGGGCGCGATCGGGCAGAGCCCGGTCGAACTGGCCTCGTACGACGTCTCGTCGGGCACCGCCACCAGGCTGGCGAGCACCCGTGAGGCCGGCAGCAACCTCGGCGACCTGCAGGTCACCCCCGACGGCAAGGACGTCGTGGTGGCCAGCGGTGCGCCGTACTACCAGCAGGTGTTCCGGACCTCCGACCTCAACGAGGACGGCAAGTACGTCACGGACGCCTACCCGAACTCCGTCGCCATCGCCCCCGACGGCACCATCGCCGCGGGCATCGACGGCTCGTACGAACCGGACGTCTACGTCTTCCGGCCGGGCAACGGCGAGGCGGTCCGCACCTACGACTTCCCCAACACCGGTCACACCAGCGGCTCCGACCTGCTGGCGGACGGCGGCCTGGCCTGGACGCCGGACGGCTCGCGGCTGTTCGCCGTGACCTCCAACAGCGAGGGCGTGTACTCGCTGCGCGTGCTGACCGCGCCCACCAAGGCGGTCACCACCGTCACGGTGGACGCCCCCGCCACCGCGGCCCGCGCCAAGAAGCTCACCGTCAAGGGCCGGGCCACCGCCAAGGCGGCGCTGCCCGCCGGCACGAGACTGACCGTCACCCGCACCGACCTGGACTCGCCGAAGGGCAAGGCGCTCGCCTCGGTCACCACCAAGGCGGACGGCACCTTCTCCTTCGCCGACACCCCGCCGGCCGGCGGCAAGGTGAAGTACACGGTGGCCTACGCCGGTGACGCCGACCGTACAGCGGCCTCCGGCTCGGACACCGTCTCCGTCTCACGTGCCAAGCCGTCACTCAAGATCAACAACAACGGCAAGGTCTACGCGTACGGCAAGGACGTGAAGTTCACGGCCCACCTCGGGACGACCCACAAGAACCGCACGGTGGAGATCTGGGCCGACCCGTTCGGCTCGGACAAGCCGAACAAGCTGGTGAAGTCCGGCAAGGTCGACTCCCACGGCGACCTGTCGGTCACCCTGGACCTGAAGCGGGACACCAAGGTCACCGCGAAGTTCTCCGGCGACGCGCGCTACACGTCCGCATCGGCGTCCGCGACGGTCGGCGCCCAGGTGAGCGTCTCCACGTCGGTCGGCAACCACTACAAGTCGAAGTACACGTGGAACCACACGTACTACTTCTTCCACAAGAACAAGAACCCGCTGATCACGACCAAGATGCCGTACTACCAGGGCCGCAAGCAGAAGCTGGAGTTCGAGGTCTACTACCAGGGCCGCTGGTACCCGAGCGAACCGGCCTACTTCGCGCTGGGCCGCGACGGCGTCTCCCGGGTGCAGATCACCGGCAACCACGGCCAGGACGTCGGCTGGCACTTCCGGATCCGCTCGTCGTACGTCAACAGCGCCTCCGGTGACACCGTGAACTCCACGACGCACGGCGCCTGGAAGTACTTCACCTTCACCCGCTGAGGCCACCGGGGCCTACCGGTCCTGGAGCTGCCGCAGCTGCCGCTGGACGTTCTCCAGCGCGCCGTCGTGGCGCCCCGGCACCCTGAGTCGCAACTCCGCGAGCGCGGGCCCGATCTCCCGGGCCCGCGCCGCGTCTTCGATACGGCCCCACTGGTGGTGCGCGCGGTCCACGGCCGACTCCACCGCGGGCGCGTCCGGGGCCTGCCCCGCGGCCAGCCGCACCCCGGCGACCCCCATCCAGGCCCGGCAGCTGCGCGCCGCGTCCCCCGCGAACATCGCCAGGTCGGCCCGGACCTCCGTCCAGTGCAGGGCGTCCTCGGAGGCGGGTCCGTGCGCCCGGGCGGCGGTCAGCTCGTGCCGGGCGGCCAGCGCGTCGGCCTCGGCGTGCCGCCCGGCCTGCACGGCGGCACTGATGGCGGCGTGGGGCTCCTTCACCGGCGGGAGCGGAGCCGGCACGCCCGGTGCGGGGCGCGGCGGCACGGCCGGTACGGCGGGAAGCGGCACGGCGGGCACGGCGGGAAGCGGCACGGCGGGGGGAAGCGACGGGGACGGTACCGGGGGAAGCGATGAGGCCGGTGCCTGGACGGGCGTGCCGGTGAAGGGCGGGACGTCCGGGGTGCGCGGGCGGGGCGGCGCCGCACGGTACGGCGGGCCGGGCGCGAAGCCCCCGGCACTCGCCAGCACCAGGTGCCGCCCCGTGTCCGACCCGGGGATGCGCGCCAGCGCACGCTCGTGCAACTCGGCGAGCGGCGGCCGGTGCCCGCTGCGCAGCAGCGTCGCCACGGCCTTCATGTACGACGGCTCGGCGGAGCCTCGCCGGCCCGGCGCCGCGGGGGCGACGCGACCGTAGACGGCGGTGGTGGGACCGCAGTCGAGCCCGCGCTCGGCGACGTGGCCCCAGGCCTCCGGGTCCGCGTGCAGGTCCACGACGAGCGCGGTCCGGGCCGCGGAGCGCAGCCGCAGCTCCTCGCGGATCCAGTGCCAGGGCAGCGCGGTGTAGCGGACGGTGGCCGCGGTGGTGCGCGCCAGCGCCAGGTGCGGCAGCCGCTGGCGGCGGTCCAGCTGGAGCTGGCCGGCGAGATACACGGTGAGCGGCCCGGGGGCGGCCGCGGCGGCGCGCAGCCGGGTCAGGACGGCCTGCGGCTCCAGTGGGTCGGCGAGTTCCACCACGTTGGCCGTGTCGGTGCCGGACAGCACGGCGGGGGCGACGGCGGCCAGCACCGGCAGCACACCGGCCGCGTCCACCAGGCGCCCCCGGCCCAGCGGCGACGCCGCGATCAGCAGCACGGTTCCGGGCATCGGTCCTCCCCCTGTAGCCCCGGTCGGATACGGCGGACCCGTCAGGTCCGCAGACCCCGTCGGATACGGCGGACCCGTCAGGTCCGCAGACCCGCCGGATCCGTGGACCAGCCGGATCCATCGACCCTGTTGATCCGCTCTCCAGCCAGCACCGTAGCCGCTGCTGCCGCGAAGCCGCGCCTCAGGTGCGCAAACGTCCCCCTTCGGGGGCTTCGCCCGTCGTCTTCGTCATCCGCCGTACGGCGAACGCCGTGGTGTCGTCGTCCAGCCGGCCCCCGCAGTGCCGCAGGACGTCGTCGCGGACCCGGCGGACCAGGCGCCGGGGTTCGGCCCCGCGCGGGTCGGCCATGACCGCGCGGTCGATCTCGCGGGCCAGTGGGTAGAAGCAGCCGGGCGCGTCGCGGGCCTCGGTCACCCCGTCGGTGACCAGCAGCAGCGTCTCGTCGGCGGTGAGCGGCACGCGGTGCACGGGGGGCACGCCGTCCGCCAGCTCGGCGAAGCCGAGCGGGACCCCGTCGCCGCTGGGCAGCTCGCGCACCCCGTGCGGGCCGACGGCGAGCGGCGGTTCGTGACCGAAGTTGACGACCTCGATCATGCCGGGGGTGTCCCCGGGGAAGCCGATCAGGACGGCGGTGGCGAAGCGGTCGCCGTCGTCCCTGCCGAGCGCGGTGGTGTGCAGACGGTGCCGGAGCATCCGTGTCTCCAGGCGTTCGGCGACGGTCACCAGGTCCGCCTCGTGGTACCCGGCCTCGCGGAAGGTGCCGAGCAGCGCGGCGGCGGTCTCCACCGCGCCGAGGCCCTTGCCCTGCACGTCGCCGACGAGGACGCGGGCACCGTGCGGGCTGGGCTGGATGTCGTAGAAGTCGCCGCCGACCCGGGCGTCCTCGTCGGCGGCGAGGTACACCCCCGCGTGCTCCAGCCCGGCCCAGCGCGACGGCAGCGGGCGCAGCACGGTACGGCGGGTGGTCTCGGCGATGTCCTGGATGTGCAGGGTCTGCCGCTCCCGGCGCACCCGCACGGCGGCGGCCAGCGTGGCCAGCAGACCACCGACGGCCACCAGGACGAAGTCGGCGAATCCGGCCCGGTACTGGTCGGGCCAGGCGCTGTCGACGGCGACGTAGGTCACCACCGAGACGACGCTGAAGGCGGCCGTCGTCCACACTCCGCAGATCGCGGCGGCGGTACCGGGGACCAGGACGATCCAGGAGACGATCCGGAACTGCTCCCCGGTGTTGAAGTCGGCCAGCGCGATGCCGACGAGCAGCAGCAGGGGCACCAGCCAGGCGAAGTTCCGCCCGTGCGCTCGCCACCCCTGGCGCCGCCGCCCGTACTCCATCTCGGTCACGGCGGGCAGCCCTCCATGCCCCTCAGCCAAACACGGGAGACACCGGCCCGCATCCGGGCACTCGTCACCCTCCTGGCCGACTTGCCAGGCCGTGCCCCCCGGGTGTGCCCTGGAGACCGGGGGCAAGGAGCGGAAGGAGTGCTCTCATGGCTCAAGCGGCACCCGCGCCCGGCGGAATGTCCCGGCCCGGCCGTACGCCCGAGGCGGAGGGCCGGGCGACCGACGTGCGCGGCCGCACGCCCGACGTCTTCGACGCCCGTACCCACAAGATGGCCCGGATCGGCGTGCCGGTGGTGCTGGGCCTCGTCTACGGCTACTGGGTCGCGGCCAACACCCGCGCGGGCGGCCCCGTCACCGGCTGGAACCTGCTGCTGGGATTCGTCAGCGCGCTGGTGTTCGCGATCGTGTGCATGGCGCTGCTGGTCCTGGCCCCGCGGATGCGGCGGGAGGTGCACGCGCTGCTGTGGACGGCTTTCGTCGGCTGCGCCTTCGGCTTCATCTACAGCCAGACCGACGCGTCGGTCCTCAGGTCGGTGGTGATGTCGCTGCTGGTGTCGGCGGCCACGTTCATCGCCTTCTTCTACCGCTACTACACCCGCGAGGACGCGTTCGGCCGCCGGACCCGCTGAGCGTGACGGTGTGCGCGTGGGCCCCGGCCGCTGCGGCCGGGGCCCACGCACTCCCCTGTCCATCCCTCCCCACCGGCCTCCCCAGCACCAGGAAACACCCGTTCGGTCGAAGCCTCCACCGGAGGGCGGAATGCCCGCTTCCGCCACCGGGGCGCAGCCGGGCGGCCGCCGGTCGGCTGGGATTTCCGCCCGAACGCAGTCCCCCGGCTCGCGCGCCGGCCTCCGGCACCGTTGCCTTGAAGCGTGCCCCCACGCCTAAGGAGCGCCCTGTCGGCCGTACTGATCACCCTGTCCTGCCTCCTCGTGCCGTTCGGCGCGCTGGCGGCCTGGGCGGCGTACGCGCTCGCCGACACGGGCCGCTACGTCACCGCGATGGCCCCGCTGGCCGCCGACCCGGACGTCCGGGAGGCGGTGGCGGACACCGTCGGTGACGGCATCCTGCGCGCGGTGGACCAGCACCTGGACGTGCACCCGCTGCGCGACTCCGTCCGCCCCTTCGTGCACGACGCGGTGCGCTCCTTCACCCAGACGCAGGCGTTCCGGCTGGCCTGGGACACCGGCAACCGGGTCACGCACGACGCGGTCCTGCGCGCCCTGCGCGATGAGGACGAGCGTGCCGTCACCGTCGACTTCGCCCCCGTCACCGCCCAGGTCAAGCGCCAGCTCACCCTCGACCACGTGCCGCTCGCCCAGCGCATACCGGTGGAGCACACCTCGGTCGCCGTGCTGCCCGCGGGTGAACTGGTCGCCCTCCGGAAGGGTTTCCACGTGCTCGAAGTCGCCGGGTTCTGGCTGCCGGTGGCGGCCGTCGCGTTCGCCACCACCGGGATCGCGCTGGCCGTGCGCCGCCGCCGGGCGGTCGCCGCGACCGCGCTGGGCACCGCCCTCGGCGGTGCCCTGCTCGTCCTGGCCCTGGCCGTCGGCCGCAGCCTGACCCTCGCCGACCTGCCCGCCGACGCGCCCCACCCGGCCGTGGGCGCCGTCTACGACGCGCTCACCGGCACCCTGCGCACGGCGGCCTGGGTACTGCTCGGCCTCGGTCTCACGGTGGCCCTGACCGCCTGGCTCACCCGGTACCTGCGGCCGAAGCGGCCCCTGGTCCGCCTCGTGCGACGCCGGCGAGGGTCCGCAGAGCCCGCGTCAGCTCCGGCTCAGGCACGGACGCGAGCCCGAGTCTGACCGCGTCCGGCGTCCGGCTCGGGTCGACCGAGAAGGCCGTACCGGGCGTGACCGCGATCCCGTGGGCCTGCGCGGCGGCCGTGAAGGTGTCGGCCCGCCACGGCGCCGGCAGCTCCCACCAGGCGAAGCAGGCCGCCGGATCGGACCGTACGGCGAAGGCGGCCAGTTCCTCGGCCACCAGTCGCTGCCGGCGCCGGGCGTCCGCGCGCTTGGCCGCCACCAGCCGGTCCACGGTCCCGTCCCCGATCCACCGCACGGAGGCCTCGAGCGCGAACCCGCCCGCGCCCCACCCACCGGACCGGACGGCCCGCGCCACCGCCGCGACGCGCTCCTGCGGTACGACGGCGAAACCGATCGTCAGACCGGGCGCGACCCGCTTGGACAGCCCGTCGACGAGGTGCACGAGCCCCGGGGCGAGCGCGGCGAGCGGTGGTGTGCCGCCCGGGTGCAGGAAGGACCAGACGCGGTCCTCGACCACCGGTGTCCCCAGGCTGTGGACGACGTCGGCCAGTTGTGCCAGCCGGCCCGCGCCCGTCGTACGCGCGGTCGGGTTGTGCAGGGTCGGCTGGAGGTAGAGGGCGGACAGGGGGGCGGCGCGGTG
Source organism: Streptomyces sp. NPDC048514 (assembly GCF_043199955.1). NCBI lineage: Bacteria > Bacillati > Actinomycetota > Actinomycetes > Kitasatosporales > Streptomycetaceae > Streptomyces > Streptomyces sp. NPDC048514. Next base: position 42,160 of record NZ_JBICWT010000011.1, read on the forward strand.
GGCGGCGGCCACGGCCCCGGGCAGCGGCCCCTCCTCGTCCGTGGCGAGCGGGACGAGGGTGATGCCCAGACGGCCGGCGATCTCCTTGACCAGCGGATACGTCAGCGGTTCCACACCCACCCGGCCACCGGGCCGGACCAGGGAGGCGAGGGTCGCGGCGATCGCCTGCCGGGCGTTGCCGGTGAACAGGATGCGCGCCGCGACGGACCGCAGGCCCCCCTGGGCCAGCAGGGAGGCCACCGCCTCCCGGGCCGCCGGGGTGCCCGCGGCCGCGGCCGGCCGCAGCGCCTGCTCCAGCGCGTCCGGCCGCAACAGGGGTGCGACGGACGCGGCCAGCAGCTCCGACTGCCCCTCGGCCACGGGGTAGTTGAGTTCCAGGTTCACCGGTGCGGCGCCCGCCGCCTCGGTCAGCGCGTGCCCCGGCTGCCGGTCCGGCTCGGTGGCCCGAACGAACGTGCCGCGCCCGACCTCGCCCACCACCAGTCCCCGGCGGACGAGTTCGCCGTACACCCGGCCGGCCGTCGACGGTGCGATCCCGTGCCGCCGGGCGAACGCCCGTTGCGGCGGCAGCCGTTGCCCCGGCTGGAGCCGCCCGCCACCGATGTCGTCGGCGATCCGGTCGGCGATGCGCCGGTAGTCGTCCACCTGCCCCCCTCCCGTGCCGTGCCCTCGATTGCACCGAGAGCAAAGATCTTATTGCACCGAGTAGTTGGGGCGCCTAGGGTCGATCACATGCCTCCCTTCCTCGCATACGAGGACAAAGACCCCGGAATGTCCGGCCGGGTTCCGCTCGTCCTCGTCCACGGCCACCCCTTCGACCGCACGATGTGGCAGCCGCAACTGGCGGAGTTCTCCACGCACCGCCGGGTGGTCGCCCCCGACCTGCGCGGCTACGGCGCCTCGCCCGTCACCCCCGGCACGGTCCCGCTCTCCCGTCACGCCGAGGACCTCGCCGGACTCCTGGACCTGCTGGGAGTGGACTCGTTCGTCCTCGCCGGCCTGTCCATGGGCGGCCAGATCGCCATGGAGTGCCACGACCGATTCGGCGACCGGATCCGCGGCCTCGTCCTCGCCGACACCTTCCCGGCGGCGGAGACCCCCGAAGGCAGGAGGGGCCGCAACGCGATGGCCGACCGGCTGCTCGCCGAAGGCATGCGAGGCTACGCCGACGAGGTGCTGGAACGGATGGTCGCCCCCTACGCACATCCCGACGTCAGGGCCCATGTCCACCGCATGATGACGGCCACCTCCCCGGAGGGCGCCGCCGCGGCCCTGCGCGGCCGGGCCGAACGCCCCGACTACCGCGCCCTGCTGACCCGGGTGCGGGTGCCCGCCCTGGTGGTGGTCGGCGCCGACGACACCTACACCCCCGTCCGGGACGCCGAGGAGATGCACGCGGCCCTGCCCGACTCCCGGCTGCACGTCGTCGACGGCGCCGCCCATCTGCCCAACCTGGAGCGGCCCGAGGAGTTCAACCGGGCGCTGAGCGATTTCCTGACCCTTGTGGACGGGCGACCGTAGGCTCGCGTCCGTGACCCGCCACCGCCGACTCGGATCCGCCGCCTCGGCCGCCGTGAGCGAGGCCGTCGGTGGACGGACGACCGTAGGCTCGTCGTCATGACCCGACAGCGCGGACCCGGTGCCTGGGCCGCGGGGCCGGCGCTGGCCGCCGTGAGCGTGGTGGTCGGTTGCCGGGTGGCCGGCACCGACGGCATCACGCCGGTCCCCCAGCTCCTCGCGTTCCTGCCCTGGCTGCTCGCGCCGACCGGCTTCGCCCTGCTCTGCGCGCTGCTCGCCCGCTGGTGGGCCGGCCTGGTCTGGGGCGTCGCCGTGCTCGGCCTGCTCGCCTGGTACCTGGAGCCGTACGGCACGGCCGGCGAGCCCGGCGGACCGCCGCTCGCCGCCTTCCGCGTACTCACCTCGAACGTCGAGTTCGGGCGCGGCACCCCCGCCCTGGTGCCGGTCATCCGCGACCGGCATCCGGACGTGGTGTTCGTCGAGGAGTGCGAGCACACCTGCCGGGCCACCCTCGAGCGCGACTTCGCGCACACCCACCCCTACCGGAGGGCGGTGCGCGCGGCCGGCTCCCACGGCTCCCTCATCCTCAGCCGGTTCCCGCTGGCGCCGGCCGCGGGCGTCCCCGGCACCATGGGCATGCCCGGCGCCGTAGCCGACGTCCACGGCCACGCCGTACGCCTCCAGCTCGCCCACCCCATGCCGCCGCTGCCGGGCCAGGTCGGCCTGTGGCGCCGCGAACTCGGCAGGCTGCACGCCTTCGCGGCCGGCCGCGAGGACACCCCCACCGTCCTGGCCGGCGACTTCAACGCCTCCCAGGACCACGCGGCCTTCCGCCACGTCCTGGACACCGGGCTGGTCGACGCCGCCCGCCTCGCCGGCCACGCCCGCACCGCCAGCTGGCCCGCGCGCACCGCCTCGGTCGTCGGCACCCAGATCGACCACGTCCTGGTCTCCCGGGACTTCACCGCGACCGGCGTCCACTTCCTGCGCGTAACCGGCAGCGACCACCGCGCCCTCGTCGCCGATCTCATGCTCCACCAGCGCGGATGAGCGACGGCGGGCCGAAGCCGGCCCGCACCGTGCCGCCGGATGGACCGGCACGGAACCGCCATAATGGGCGCATGTCCCGCGAGTTCCCCATCGGCCTCACCCCTCCCGACTGGCTGGTCCGGAACCTCCAACCGCAGCAGGCTCCCGTCAACCGGGCCGCCGTCGCCCGCGCCGCCGTCGCCATGAGCCTCCCGCTGGCGGTCGGCCTCGCCGCCGGCCGCCCGGCCTACGGGGCGCTCGCCTCCATGGGCGCCCTGTCCGGCGTCATCGGCGACACCGCCGACGCCTACCGCATGCGCATCCTCAACATCGCCGTCCCGCAGCTCTTCGGCGCGGTCGGCGTGACGTTCGGCACGCTGGTGTACGGGCGGGGCTGGTACGCGGTCGTCGCGGTCACCGGGGTGGCGCTGCTGTCCGGCATGGTCTCGACGATCGGTGCCGTCGCCTCGGTCTCCGGCCTGCTCCTGCTCCTGAACTGCGTGGTCGGCGCCGGCCTTCCGCTGCCGCACCCCTGGTGGCTGGCGCCGGTGCTGATGACCGGCGGCGGCCTGCTGGTCCTGCTGCTCGCGCTGCTGGCCTGGCCGTTGCGCTCGGGCATCCCCGAACGCGCCGCGGTCGCCGCCACCTACCGCACGGTCGCGGCCCTCCTCGGCGTCGCCGGCACGGACCGCACCGAGGAGTACGACGAGGCCCGCCGCGCCGTCACCCAGTCCCTGAACCAGTCTTACGACCTGATCCTGGGCCGGCGCGCCCGCCAGCACGGCCGCAGCCCCGACGGCACCCGGCTGCTGGCCCAGCTGAACGCGATCACCCCGGTGGTCGAGGCGGCTCCCGCGGCCCACCTGGCGGCCCGCCCGCTGCCCCCGCAGATCTCCCGGGCGATGCACCACCTGGCCGACGCCGTGGGGGCGGGCCGCACGGACCCGATCGCCCTGGACCTCCCCCTCCCCACGACGGAGACGGCCCGGGCGGTGGACCACGCCCTGCGCCACGCGGCCGAGGTGGTCACGGCCCCCGACGTGGACCCCCGGGGCATCGACGACCGCCTGGGCCGTCCGGCCGCCCTCGGCATCCGTACGGCCCGCGCGGCCCGGAGCGTCGTGCTCTCGGCGAACTCCTGGCGCTACGGCCTGCGCCTCGCGCTCTGCATCGGCATCGCCCAGGCCCTCGTCTCCCTGGTCCCGGTCGCCCGTTCCTACTGGGTCGCCCTGACCATCACCTTCGTCATGAAGCCGGACTTCGGCTCGGTCTTCTCCCGCGCCCTGCTGCGCGCGCTCGGCACGGTGGCCGGTCTGGTGATCGCGGCGGTGGTCCTGGCGGAGGTGCCACTGGGACGCTGGGACGTGCCGGCCATGCTGGTGCTGGCCCCGCTGATCCCGGCGCTGACCCCCCGGGGCTACGGCTTCCAGACGGCGGCCATCACCCCCGTGATCCTCCTCCTGTCCGACATCCTCAACCACCAGGGCACGGCCCTGCTGCTGCCCCGGCTGGCCGACTCGCTCCTCGGCTGCGCGATCGCCCTGACCGCCGGCTATCTGCTGTGGCCGGAGAGCTGGCACACCCGCGTCGGGGACCGCCTCGCCGACGCGGTCGCGGACACGGCGGCCTATGTGGAGGCGGCGTTCGGCACGGGCGGCGACCCGAGCGTCCGGGCCCACATGCGGCGCCGCCTCTACCGCGACCTCTCCGTCATCCGCACCGAGTTCCAGCGGGCACTGACCGAACCCCCGCCCACCGGGCGGCGCGCGGCCGCCTGGTGGCCGCTGGTCGTCGCGGTGGAGCGGATCGTCGACGCCACGACGGCGGCCCGGGTCCGTGTCCGGCACGGCGCCCCGTCCCCGTCCGCGGGTGAGATCGCCCAGCTCGGACTGCAGTTGCACGAGCTGTCGGAGGGGGTACGCAGCGCGGAGACCCTGATCGCCGTCCGCACGGATCTCACGGGTCCCGCCGGCAGCGTTCTGGAGCCTCTTCGGCAGGAAGTGGCGGCGGCCCGGTCGATCGCTTCCCCACACTGAGCGCTTCGCTAACCTTACGTGTCCGTCCTGGCCAGGGATTAACGGGCACCAACTCACGCGAAGGGTTGCGCACATGGGCATTCTCACTCTCCTGCGGAACGCATTCGGCCGCTCACGCAAGGCACGAGCCACCGAGGCGGAGGGTGCGGACCGACTCCCCACGCAGCCCCCGGCCTCCCAGCCTGCGGCCTCGGAACCGGCCATCACCACCCTCCGGATCACGGAGCCGGCAGCCGTCGAGCCCCGGCCCGCGGAGCCCGCGTCCACCGGCACCGAGGTCCCCGAGGCTCCGGCGGCCAAGACCCCGATCACCCAGCGGACGGCCTCCCCCGAGCCCCGCACCGCGGCCCCGGAGACGCCGGCCTCCCGCACCCCCGACATCCCCGAGCCCCGCCAGGCGTCCCCCGGCGAACACGACCTGGTGACAGCGGCCTTCGAAAACGTCAAGGTCCCCCGCCCCGCAGAACCGAGGGAAGCCCAGCAGGAGACCCAGCCGACGACGGAACCGAAGGCCGAACCGCACGCACAGACCGAGAACGCACAGCCGCACCCGCAGCCGGACCACCCGGCCGAGTCCGAGCCCGAGCCGCCCGCTCAGGCCGAGCCGGAGCCGCCCGCTGAGACGGAAGCGAAGCCGGTGGCCGAGGCGGAGGTGGAGACATACGTCACACCCGAGGCGGAAGCAGAGCCCCAGGCCGAGGCCCAGGCCGAGGCCCAGGCCGAGGCCCAGGCCAAGCCCCAGGCCGAACCGGAGGCCGAGTCAGAGGCAGAGGCATCGGCATCGGCATCGGCTGAGCCGCTGGCGGCGACCGAGCCGGAGACCAAGGCTCAGGCCGAGCCGGAGGCCGAGCCGGTCGTGGAGGCCGCCGCGGCGGCGGAGACGACGGACCCGCAAGCCGCCGACGGCGAGGAAGCCCGGCAGGGGCCACCCGCACCCGAGGAAGAGACCCGCACGGGTGGTGCGGGTGAGAACACGGACGCCGAAGGCGAAGCCGAGGCGGACACGGCCCCCGAGCCGCAGGCAACCCGTACGGGTGGGAACACGGACGCCGAAGGCGAAGCCGAGGCGGACACGCACCCGGAGCCGCCGGCACAACCGCTGAAGCCCGCCACCACCCTCGCCGCCGTCAAGTCCCGCACCCCCTCCCTGGCCGCCGCCTACAAGGCCGCCACCACCACCCTCAGGAAGACCGACCTCACCGGCACCCGAGCGAAGCTCTACCTCGTACTCGACCGCTCCGCGAGCATGCGGCCGTACTACAAGGACGGCTCCGCCCAGGCCCTCGCCGACCAGACCCTCGCACTCGCGGCCCACCTGGACCCGGAGGCCACGGTCCACGTCGTCCTGTTCTCCACCGAGGTGGACGGCACCACCGACCTGACCCTCACCCCGGACCACGAGACGAAGATCGACGACACCCACGCCGCCCTCGGCCGCATGGGCCGCACCAGCTACCACGCCGCCGTGGAGGCGGTGACCGCCCACTACGAGAAGTACTGCGCCGACCACGCGGCCCCCGCCGCCCCCGCCCTCGTGGTCTTCCAGACCGACGGCGCCCCGGACGCGAAGACCCCGGCGACCCAGGCGCTCACCGCGGCCGCGGCGGCGCACCCCGGTCTCTTCTTCTCCTTCGTCGCCTTCGGAGAGCACGACAACAAGGCCTTCGACTACCTCCGCAGGCTGAAGACCGGAAACGCGGCCTTCTTCCACGCGGGCCCGACCCCCCGCGAGCTGACGGACGCCGAGCTGTACGAGGGCGTACTCGCCTCCTGGCGCCCGTGACGGGAAAACCGTAGCGAGCGACCATAACGGACCGTCGGCGATCACAACCGACCGTCACCACCCCCGGCCGCCCCTTCCCACCCTGCAAAACGGGAAGCGGGCGGCCCACCCGTCTCGGCTACCATTTCAAGGTTCGTAAAACAACCCGACCTGGGAGCAGCCCGCGATGGCTCGACACCTCATCACCAGCGCCCTTCCGTACATCAACGGGATCAAGCACCTGGGCAACATGGTGGGGTCCATGCTCCCGGCGGACGTGTACTCCCGCTACCTGCGCCAGCGCGGCCACGACGTGCTGTACATCTGCGCCACCGACGAGCACGGCACCCCCGCCGAACTGGCCGCCAAGGAGCAGGGCCTCGCGGTGGACGAGTTCTGCGCGCAGGCCCACGACGCCCAGAAGGCGGTCTACGACGGCTTCGCGCTGGCCTTCGACTACTTCGGCCGCAGCTCCTCCCCGCAGAACCGCGAGATCACCCAGCACTTCGCCCGGAAGCTGAACGAGAACGGCTTCATCGAGGAGCGGGCGATCCGCCAGGTCTACTCCCCGGCCGACGGCCGCTTCCTCCCGGACCGCTATGTCGAGGGCACCTGCCCCCACTGCGGTTACGACAAGGCACGCGGCGACCAGTGCGAGAACTGCACCCGTGTCCTGGACCCGACCGACCTGATCGACCCGCGCTCGGCGATCTCCGGCTCCACGGACCTGGAGGTCCGCGAGACCAAGCACCTCTTCCTGCTGCAGTCGAAGCTGCAGCACGAGGTCGAGGAGTGGGTGTCCCGGCACGAGGAGGACTGGCCGCAGCTCGCCTCCTCCATCGCCCGCAAGTGGCTGACCGAGGGTCTGCACGACCGCGCGATCACCCGCGACCTGGACTGGGGCGTGCCGGTTCCCGCGGACACCTGGCCGGAGCTGGCCGCCGAGGGCAAGGTCTTCTACGTCTGGTTCGACGCCCCGATCGAGTACATCGGCGCCACGAAGGAGTGGGCCGACGCCACCGGCGGTGACTGGAAGTCGTGGTGGTACGACGTCGACACGGACGTCCGCTACACGGAGTTCATGGCCAAGGACAACGTCCCCTTCCACACCGTGATGTTCCCGGCAACCGAGCTGGGCGTGCGCGAACCGTGGAAGAAGGTCGACTACGTCAAGGCGTTCAACTGGCTGACGTACTACGGCGGCAAGTTCTCCACCTCGCAGAAGCGGGGCGTCTTCACCGACCAGGCCCTCGCCATCCTGCCCGCCGACTACTGGCGCTACTTCCTCATCGCCAACGCCCCCGAGTCGGACGACTCGTCCTTCACCTGGGAGCACTTCACCGCCACGGTGAACAAGGACCTGGCCGACACCCTCGGCAATTTCGTCAACCGCGTGCTGTCCTTCAGCAAGAAGCGCTTCGGCGAGGAGGTCCCGGCCGGCGGTGAGCCCGGCGCGGCGGAGGCGAAGCTCGGCGAGGAGATCGCGTCGCTCCTCGCGGAGTACGAGTCGCAGATGGAGTCCCTCCAGTTCCGCAAGGCCGCGGCGGCCCTGCGCGCCCTGTGGTCGGCCGGCAACTCCTACCTGGAGGAGAAGGCCCCCTGGCTGGAGATCAAGACCGACAAGGACGGCGCGGCCCTCACGCTGCGCACGGCGATGAACCTGATCCACCTGTACGCGGTGGTCTCCGAGCCCCTGATCCCGGCCACCGCGGCGGCGATGCGCGGCACCTTCGAGCTGGCGGACGACACCGCCGCCTGGGTCGGCACGGCCGAGGCGAAGGCCCTGGCCTCGGTCCCGGCCGGCACCCCGTTCACGGTCCCGCCGGTGCTGTTCGCCAAGCTGACGGACGAGGACCTGGCGACGTACAAGGACCGCTTCGGCGGCGAGGAAGGCTGAGAGAGCAAGCCTCGTCATGGCGTACTACGTGACCACCCCGGTCTACTACGTCAACGACGCACCCCACCTCGGCCACGCGTACACCACCGTGGCCGGGGACGTGCTCGCCCGCTGGCACCGCCTGCGCGGCGAGCACGTGTGGTTCCTGACCGGCACCGACGAGCACGGGCAGAAGGTCCTGCGCACGGCGGAGGCGGCCGGGGTCTCTCCGCAGGATTGGGCCGACCGGCTCGTGTCCGAGTCCTGGCGGCCGCTCTGGGACCACCTGGACATCACCGCCGACGATTTCATCCGCACCACGGAGGACCGGCACACCGCCCGGGTCCAGGAGTTCGTCCAGGACCTGTACGACAAGGGACGGATCTACAAGGGCGGGTACGAGGGCCCGTACTGCGTGGGCTGCGAGGAGTACAAGCTGCCCGGCGAACTCCTGGACGGCGACGGTGAGTTCGCGGGGCAGAAGCTGTGCCCGATCCATCGCAGGCCGGTGGAGATCCTCAGCGAGGAGAACTACTTCTTCCGGTTGAGCGAGTACGGCGACCGGCTCCTCGCGCACTACGCCGCCCACCCGGAGTTCATCCAGCCCGAGTCGGCACGCAACGAGGTCGTGAACTTCGTCCGCCGGGGCCTGACCGACCTCTCCATCTCCCGCTCGACCTTCGACTGGGGTGTCCCGGTGCCCTGGGACGACGAGCACGTCGTCTACGTCTGGGCCGACGCGCTCCTCAACTACGCCACGGCCGTCGGCTACAACGAGAACCCGGAGAAGTTCGCGGCCACCTTCCCAGCCGATGTGCACCTCGTCGGCAAGGACATCCTCCGTTTCCACGCGGTCATCTGGCCCGCGATGCTGATGGCGCAGGGTCTTCCGCTGCCCAGACGGATCGCGGCCAACGGCTGGCTGCTGGTCGGCGGCGAGAAGATGTCCAAGTCCAACCTGACCGGCATCAAGCCGCAGGACCTCACTGCGCATTTCGGCGTGGACGCCTACCGCTGGTACTTCCTGCGTGCCATCGCCTTCGGCCAGGACGGCTCCTTCTCCTGGGAGGACTTCACCGCCCGCTACACCAGCGAACTCGCCAACGGCTACGGCAATCTGACCTCCCGGGTGGTGGCCATGGTCGGCCGGTACTTCGGCGGGGCCCTGCCGGAGGCCACGGCCGTCGGCGAGGCGGAGAGCGCCGTCCACGCGGGCCTGACGCGGGCGGTCGCGGAGGCGGACCGGCGCATCGGCGACGAACTCGACTTCCAGGGCGGCATCCTGGCCGTCTTCGACTTCGTCAGGCAGGTCAACGGCTATCTCACCGAGCAGGAACCGTGGCGGGTCGCCAAGGACGAGTCCCCCGTGGGCAGGGCCCGGCTGGCCACCGTCCTCTACACCGCGGCGGAGGCCCTCCGCGCCGTAGCCGTCCTGCTGTACCCGGTCATGCCGGAGTCCTCTCGGAGGCTGTGGGAGTCGCTGGCCGCCGAACCGGCGCTCGGCCCCCTGGCCGGCCAGCGGCTCGCGCAGACCGCGGAGTGGGGCAGGCTCCCGGCCGGTGCGACGCTGACCCGGGGCGCGGTGCTCTTCCCCCGCCTGGGAGACCTGCCGACCGGGTGACCGGGAGGCCCGCCGAGCGGGTGGCCAGGGGCGGCAGAGCGCCGGATCGCGCGTTCCGGCCGGCGCGGGGCGCGCGCGTAGGCCGCTTCCGGTCTGGCAGAGTACCGGTGTCGTGAACCTTCCCGAACCTCACCGGCGGCTCCTCGCGGACGTCGTCACGGCAGGCGGCCCGCACGGGCTGGTCCTCGCCGGTGGATACGCCCTTCAGGCCCACGGTCTGCTGGAGCGGCCGCACGCCGACCTCGACTTCGCCACCGAGAGTTCCGAGGCGATGGACCGGATCGCCGGTGCCGTCGGTGCCGCCCTGGAGTCACGCGGCCGGCAGGTGCGCGTCGGGCCCGTCAGCGTCCGCACCGCGCAGCTGACCGTCACGGACCCGCCGAGCGGCGAGTCCTGTGCCCTCACGCTGCACCGGGAGGCCTTCTGGCAGCCGCCCGACCTCACCGGGTACGGCCCGGCCCTCTCGCTCGAGGACGCCGTCGGCACGAAGATCCGCGCGCTGTACGACCGGGGCGCCGCCGTCGACCTCATCGACGCCCGGGCCGCCGCCGCCCGCTTCCCCCTGCCCGGCCTGGAGGAACTGGGCCGCCGGCACGCCTACGACCCGTTCGACCTGCCCACCCTCCAGTCGCGGCTGACTGGCACGGACTTCTACGCCGACAGGGAGTTCGTGCGGTACGGGCTGGACGAGCCGCGGATCACCGCACTGCGCGCCTGGGCCCAGCACTGGTCCGACGACATCGCCGAGCGGCTGCTGGAGGACGGCGCCCCGCCGGACGACGAGCCCGATCCCGGCACCGGGGAGTGAAAACTTCGCCGACGCCGACGCCGACGGCAGGCGGCAGGGCCCGGAACCGACGTCGGTTCCGGGCCCTTCTCCGTCCGTCCGTGGGCTACTTCGGCTGCGGCTTGCGGATGGTCAGGTGCAGCTCGCGCAGGCGGGACTCGTCCAGCTCGGTCGGGGCGCCCATCATCAGGTCCTGGGCGTTGCCGTTGAGCGGGAAGGAGATCGTCTCGCGGATGTTGGGCTCGTCCGCCAGAAGCATCACGATGCGGTCCACACCGGGGGCGATGCCGCCGTGCGGCGGGGCGCCGAAGCGGAACGCGCGCAGCATGCCCGCGAACTTCTCCTCGACGGTCTCACGGTCGTAGCCAGCGATCTCGAAGGCCTTGAGCATGATGTCCGGCTCGTGGTTCCGGATCGCACCGGAGGACAGCTCGACGCCGTTGCAGACGATGTCGTACTGCCAGCCCAGGATGTCCAGCGGGTCCTGCGTCTCCAGGGCCTCCAGACCGCCCTGCGGCATCGAGAACGGGTTGTGCGAGAAGTCGATCGCGCCGGTCTCCTCGTCCTTCTCGTACATCGGGAAGTCGACGATCCAGCAGAAGCGGAAGACGCCGTCCTCGAACTGGCCGGCCCGCTTGGCGGCCTCGACCCGGACCGCGCCCATGATCTTCGAGACCTCGTCGTACTCGCCCGCGCCGAAGAAGACGGCGTGGCCGGGGGCCAGGGACAGGCGCTTGGTCAGCTCGGCGACGTTCGCCTCGGTGAGGAACTTCGCGATCGGGCCGCTCAGCGAGCCGTCCTCGGCCACGCGCACCCAGGCCAGGCCCTTGGCGCCCTGCTCGACGGCGTACTCACCGAGCTGGTCGAAGAACTTGCGGGGCTGCGCGGAGACGTCCGGCACCGCCAGCGCGCGCACGTGCTTGCCCGCGAACGCCTTGAACTCCGACCCCTCGAAGACGTCGGTGATGTCCACCAGCTCCAGCTTGGCGCGCAGGTCCGGCTTGTCGGAGCCGTACTTCGCCATCGCCTCGCGGAACGGGATGCGCGGGAACGGAGAGGTGACGTGACGGCCGCCGCCGAACTCCTCGAACAGCTCCGTCATCAGCTTCTCGATCGGCTGGAAGACGTCCTCCTGCTCGACGAAGGACATCTCCACGTCGAGCTGGTAGAACTCGCCGGGCGAGCGGTCCGCGCGGGCGTCCTCGTCGCGGAAGCAGGGCGCGATCTGGAAGTAGCGGTCGAAGCCGGAGATCATCAGCAGCTGCTTGAACTGCTGCGGGGCCTGCGGCAGCGCGTAGAAGCGGCCCGGGTGCACCCGGGAGGGGACCACGTAGTCGCGGGCGCCCTCGGGGGAGGTGGCGGACAGGATCGGCGTCGCCATCTCGTTGAAGCCCATGGCCGCCATCTTGTGCCGGATCGCGGAGATCACGGCCGTACGCAGCATGATGTTGCGGTGCATGCGCTCGCGGCGCAGGTCCAGGAAGCGGTACTCCAGGCGCCGCTCCTCGTTGACCCCGTCCTCGGCGTTGATCGTGAAGGGCAGCGGGGCGGCCGCGCCGAGCAGCTCGGCCTCGGCGACCTCGACCTCCACCTCACCGGTGGGCAGGTCCGGGTTCACGTTCTCGGTTCCACGTGAAACGACGCGGCCGTCGATGCGGACCGTGGACTCCTTGGAGATCTTGTCCAGGGCCTCGTACGCGGGGGTGCCGGGGCGGGCGACCAGCTGCGTGATGCCGTAGTGGTCGCGCAGATCGATGAAGAGGATGCCGCCCAGGTCGCGCCGATTGTGCAGCCAGCCACTCAGCCGGACGTCGGCACCGACGTCAGAGGCGCGGAGCTGGCCGCAGGTGTGGGACCTGTACCGATGCATCGTCGTTCATCGTCCTTCGTGGTGGGGTTCTCTCCGGCCGGCTTCGCGGACCGGCCGGAACGGGCACGGAGCCCGGACCCGTCAAGGGTACCGGGCACCCCACGATCGGCTCCCCACCATTACCGCCCGCCCGTCCACGGTGGCGGGTATCGATCGGATCTTCTTAAAGTAGGGCAATGCGTACAGGCGAGCCCCTGCCGTCCGTCGGTGACGTCCTCGCCGCCCTCGCGACCGGGCTGTGGCACTGGGACACCGCCACCGGGCTGGTCACCGTCGACGCGGAGGCGGCGCGGCTGCTCGGGCTGCCCGCGGAGCAGACGACCCTCACCGAGACCCAGACCCGCGCCCGGCTCCACCCGGAGGACTGGAACGAGATCACCGGCGTCGTGCCGCTGGCGGTCGACGAGGGCACACTCGCCGAGGTGCGGATCCGGATCATGGACGAGCGCGGCGGAGTGGTCCGGGTCGTCCGCAGCCGTTCGAAGCCCTCCTTCGACCCGGACCGCAGGGCGTACGAGCTGATCGGCACCCTCCAGGAGGTCACCGAGCCCGCCCCGGGGACGGCGGCCGCGCGCAACGCGGTCACCGGGGACTGGCGGCGCTCCCGTGAGGCGTTCCTGCTGGACGCCGGCCGGGCCCTGGCGGAGGCCCGGTCCACGGCCGAGGTGCTGCGGGTGGCGGGCGGTCTGTCGATGCCCGGCTTCTCCCCCGACGGGCTGGTGGTGTTCGGGGTGGAGGGCGGCTGGCTGACGATCACCGGGCACCACGGGCACCAGCCCGGTGACATCCGGCCCTTCTCCGACATGCCGCTGGCCGCCGACTATCCGGCGGCCGAGGTGGTGCGCACCGGACGCGCGGTCTACCTGTCCTCGCCGGAGCAGTACGAGAGCCGCTATCCGGCGACCTGGCCGCTCGTCCGGCCCTTCGGCCGGCACTCCTGGGCCTTCCTGCCGCTGACCGCGGCCGGTCGGACGATGGGTGCCTGGATGGCGGCCTTCACCTATCCCGTGGCGTTCACCCCGGACGAGCGGGCGGTCCTGACGACGGTGGCCCGGATGCTCGCCCAGGCCCTGTTCCGGGCCGGCGCCGAGGAGACCGAGCGGGAGCTGACCGAGGGCCTGCAGCGGTCCATGCTGCCGTCGCTGGGCCCGGAGATCCCCGGGATGCGGGTGGCCGCCCGCTACATCCCGACCGGCGGCGGCCTGCAGGTGGGCGGCGACTGGTACGACATGATCCCGCTGCCCACCGGCCGCTTCGCACTGGTCATCGGCGACGTCCAGGGCCACGACGTCCGCGCGGCCGGCCTCATGGGACAGCTGCGCATCGCGCTGCGCGCCTACGCCTCCGAGGGGCACCGGCCGGACGCGGTCCTCTCGCGTGCCTCCCGGTTCCTGCACGGCATCACGCACGGCTCGGCGGACGACCACCTCTCCGACCACCTCTCCGACCACCTCTCCGACCTCCGGTTCGCGACCTGCGTGTACGTGGAGGCCGACCCGGCGACCGGGATGCTCGAGGTCGCCCGTGCCGGGCACCCGGACCCGGCGATCCGGATGGCCGACGGCACGGTGATGATGCGGCCCACGGCGGGCGGGCTGCCGCTGGGCATCGACCCGGACGCGGACTACCCGACGACCCGGTTCGCCCTCGAACCCGGCGAGACGATGATGCTCTGCACCGATGGTCTGATCGAGACCGGCGGGCACGACATGGCGAGCGGCTGGCAGCGGTTGCGCGCGGTCCTGGAGGGCCACCGGGGGGACGTGGAGACGCTCGCCGACGCGCTGGTGCAGGCGGTGCACGGACCGTCCTCGCACCACACCACCGGTCGGCTGGCCGACCGACGCGAGGACGACATCGCGCTGCTGCTGCTGTGCCGGCCGGGTGAGGGCTGCGGCTGCGGCGCCGCCGTGGCCGCGCCGCCCAAGGTACGGCGCACGCTGCTGTCGGTGGCGCAGGACGAGCCGGAGCGGATCGCCGAGGCCCGCCAGCACCTGCGGGAGCTGCTGCACGACTGGGTCTGCGCCGAGCAGATCGACTCCGCGGTGCTCCTCGTCTCCGAGGTGGTCACCAACGTCCTCGTCCACACCGACGCGGACGCGCTGCTGCTCGCCGAGGTCGGGGGGCATCCCGACGGACGGCGGCTGCGGGTGGAGGTCACCGACTCGGGCGACGACCTCCCCCACAAGCGCCGACCCGGCGAACTGGCCTCCTCCGGCCGCGGCCTGATGCTGATCGAACTCCTGGCGGACGCGTGGGGCGTGGAACCCCGGGGCCGCGGCAAGAGCATCTGGTTCGAACTCCACGAGCCCGGCGGCCCGGGGGGAGTGCCCGACGGTCCGGGCGGGGTGCCCGGCGGCCCGAGAGGGGTGCCCGACGGTCCGGGCGGGGTGCCCGGCGGCCCGAGAGGGGTGCCCGACGGTCCGGGCGGAGTGCCTCACCGTCCGGGGGGAGTACCTGACGGTCCGGGGGGTGTACCTGACGGTCCGGGGGGAGGGCCGGGCTCGGCCGGCGGGTCCGTGGGACCGGGGCGCGGGTCCGGCGAGCCGGATTCCAGGGCAGGGTAGCGGTCCCTCAGTTCCTGGGCGACGCCGAAGGCGGCCGCGGTCAGCGGCACCGAGAGCAGCATGCCCAGGATGCCCGCGACGGAGGCGCCGGAGGTGATGGCCAGCAGCACCACGGCCGGATGCATCTGCACGGTCCGGCTCTGGATCACCGGCTGCAGCACGTGCCCCTCCAGCACCTGCACCGCCAGCACCACGCCGAGCGTCCACAGCGCGATGACGAAGCCCCGGTCGGCGAGGGCGACCAGCACCGCCACGGCCCCGGAGAGGAAGGCCCCGAGGTAGGGGATGTAGGCGCCGACGAAGACGAGCGCGCCGAGCCCGATCGCGCCGGGGACCTGGAGGATCAGCAGGCCCACGGTGATGCAGACGGCGTCGATGAGGGCGATGAAGGTGGTCCCGCGCATGAACCCCTCGACCGCTTGGAAGGCCCGTCGGGCCATGGCCTCGAGGGTGCCGGCCGTGCCGTGCGGTGCCATGGAACGCAGCGCCTCGACGGCCCGGTGGGAGTCCCGCAGGAAGAAGAAGACCAGCAGCAGCGCGAGCACGGCCATGGCGATGCTCTCGCCGACGACGCTCACGCCGCTGATGACGTTGGAGGCGGCCGTGCCGCCGAACTTGCCGAGCAGTTCACGGGCATTGCCGGCGAGGTCGTCGAGACTGGTGCCGGCGGCCCCGAAGTGCCGGGTGACTGCCTTGGCGGCCTGCCGGAGCGAGGCGATGATCTCGTCGCCCGTGTCGATCAGCGCGGCGACGACGATGTACACGGCACCGCCGACGACGGCCACGACGGCGACACAGGTGAGCCCGGCCGCCACCGACGGCTGCACCCCCACCCGCACGAGCCGCCGGTACAACGGCCCTAGCAGCGCGGTGCCGAGCAGCGCCAGCAGCACCGGGACGACGGCCGTACGCAGTTCGCCGCACAGCCGCACCCCGACCCAGCCCACCCCGGCGACGAGCAGCAGCACGGCACACCAGGCGGCGAGGCGGCGGACGGGGGCGGGCAGCAGGGACACGCTCCCAGCGGATCATGGTCACCGGCGGCTGTCCTGCCCTGCGGGGCCGGGCGGGTGAGCCGCCCGGCCGCCGGTGCGCCCGGAGGTCTCCCGGGACGGATCAGGCCTGCGGGCCGCCCGCCGTCATGCCGTGCACGGCGGGGATCGTGCCCAGGCGGCCCTTCTGGAAGTCCTCGACGGCCTGCATCAGTTCTTCCTTGGTGTTCATGACGAACGGGCCGTAGTGGGCCATCGGCTCACGGATGGGCTGTCCGCCGAGGAGCACGACCTCCAGGTCCGGGGTGTGCGAGTCCTGCCGCTCGTCCGCGCGGACGGTCAGCGAGGAGCCGGCGCCGAAGACGGCCGTCTGCCCCAGGTGGATCGGGCGGTGCTCCGCCCCGACACCGCCGCGGCCCGCGAGGACGTAGGCGAGACCGTTGAAGTCCTCCCGCCACGGCAGGGTGATCTCCGCGCCCGGCGCGAGGGTCGCGTGGACCATCGTGATCGGCGTGTGCGTGATGCCCGGGCCCGCGTGACCGTCCAGCTCACCGGCGATGACGCGGAGCAGCGCGCCGCCGTCGGGGGAGGTGAGCAGCTGGACCTGGCCACCGCGGATGTCCTGGTAGCGCGGCGCCATCATCTTGTCCTTGGCGGGGAGGTTCACCCACAGCTGCAGGCCGTGGAAGAGGCCGCCGGACACCACGAGGGACTCCGGCGGGGCCTCGATGTGCAGCAGGCCCGAACCGGCGGTCATCCACTGGGTGTCGCCGTTGGTGATGGTGCCGCCACCGCCCTGGCTGTCCTGGTGGTCGAAGATGCCGTCGATGATGTAGGTGACGGTCTCGAAGCCGCGGTGCGGGTGCCAGGGGGTGCCCTTGGGCTCGCCCGGCGCGTACTCCACCTCGCCCATCTGGTCCATCATGATGAACGGGTCGAGGTGACGGTAGTTCACCCCCGCGAACGCCCGGCGCACCGGGAAGCCCTCACCCTCGAAGCCGCCCGGGGCGGTCGTGACGGCGAGCACGGGGCGTGCCACGGCGTCGGCGGGTGCGGTCACACGGGGCAGCGTCAACGGGTTCTCGACGGTCACTGCAGGCATGGTGGGTACCTCCTTGGTACGCCCACTTTAGTTGAGCGTTGAACTTCTTGCCACCGTCAACGGAAAAGACCCGGAGGGAATTCCCTCCGGGTCCGCCGGTCGGCCTGAAAGAAGCAGGGGGTGCCGGGCCCGCGGCGGCCCTGCCGGGACCTGCCGCAGGGGTCGTTCAGCCGCCGTACATCCGGCGCATCGCGAAGTCCACCATCTGCTCGACCGCCTTGGCGTCGAACACCATGCGGTGCTCTCCCTCCATGTCCACCACGAAGCCGTAGCCGGTGGGCAGCAGGTCGATCACCTCGGCGCCGGTGATGACGAAGTACTTGGACTCCTTGCCCGCGTACCGGCGCAGCTCCTTGAGCGAGGTGAACATGGGGATCACCGGCTGCTGGGTGTTGTGCAGGGCGAGGAAGCCGGGGGTGTCGCCGCGCGGGCAGTACACCTTCGACGTGGCGAAGATCTGCTGGAAGTCCTCGGCGGACATCTGGCCCGTGGTGAAGGCGCGCACCGCGTCCGCGAGCGAGGGCGGGGACGGCTCCGGGTAGAGCGGCGGCTGCTGGCCGTACCCGCCGGCACCGCCGGGCATCTGCTGCTGCGGCGGGGCGTACTGCTGCTGGGCAGCGCCACCGTCCATGGGCTGGCCGTATCCGTACATGGGCGCAAGCGTACCGAGGGGGCGGACCGCGGGAGGCGGACGGCCGGGATACCGGGCGGTCACCCGACTTCGGCCGGCATCCGGACGGTGCGCGGTCCAGCTCACCGGCGTGCCGGACTAGACCCTTCTCACACTTGGACCGGCGGGGGTTGCTTCTTATTACCGACGGGTAGCATCATCGTAGCTACTTGTTGGTACGTGAACTAGGTGCGAGGAGTCAGTGCCTCGCCGATCTCTCTACGGAGCCGTCGCCATGGGGCACTACAAGCCGAATCTCCGCGACATCGAGTTCAACCTCTTCGAAGTACTGGGGCGCGACAAGGTGTACGGCACCGGCCCCTTCGAGGAGATGGACGTCGAGACCGCCAAGAGCGTCCTGGAGGAGCTGACCCGCCTCTCCGAGAACGAGCTGGCCGAGTCCTTCGCCGACGCCGACCGCAACCCGCCCGTCTTCGACCCGGAGACGAACACCGCGCCGGTCCCCGCGTCCTTCAAGAAGAGCTACCAGGCCTTCATGGACTCGGAGTACTGGCGCCTCGGCCTGCCCGAGGAGATCGGCGGCACCACCTCGCCCCGCTCCCTGATCTGGGCCTACGCCGAGCTGATCCTGGGCGCCAACCCGGCCGTGTGGATGTACTCCTCGGGCCCGGCGTTCGCCGGCATCCTCTTCGAGGAGGGCAACGAGGTCCAGAAGCACATCGCCACCGTCGCCGTGGAGAAGCAGTGGGGCTCCACCATGGTCCTCACCGAGCCGGACGCCGGCTCGGACGTGGGCGCCGGCCGCACCAAGGCGGTCCAGCAGGAGGACGGCTCCTGGCACATCGAGGGCGTGAAGCGCTTCATCACCTCCGGTGAGCACGACATGTCGGAGAACATCCTCCACTACGTGCTCGCGCGTCCCGAGGGCGCCGGCCCCGGCACCAAGGGCCTGTCCCTCTTCCTCGTGCCGAAGTACCTCTTCGACTTCGAGACCGGCGAGCTGGGCGAGCGCAACGGCGTCTACGCCACCAACGTCGAGCACAAGATGGGCCTGAAGGCCTCCAACACGTGCGAGATGACCTTCGGCGACCGGCACCCCGCCAAGGGCTGGCTGATCGGCGACAAGCACGAGGGCATCCGCCAGATGTTCCGCATCATCGAGTTCGCCCGCATGATGGTCGGCACGAAGGCGATCTCCACGCTCTCCACCGGCTACCTGAACGCGCTGGAGTACGCCAAGGAGCGCGTCCAGGGTCCCGACCTGGCGAACTTCATGGACAAGTCCGCGCCGAAGGTCACCGTCACCCACCACCCCGACGTGCGCCGCTCGCTGATGACGCAGAAGGCGTACGCGGAGGGCATGCGCGCCCTGGTGATGTACACCGCCTCCGTCCAGGACGCGATCCAGGTCAAGGAGGCGACCGGCGAGGACGCCTCCGCCGAGCACGCCCTGAACGACCTGCTCCTGCCCGTCGTCAAGGGCTACGGCTCCGAGAAGGCCTACGAGCAGCTCGCCCAGTCGCTGCAGACCTTCGGCGGCTCCGGCTTCCTGCAGGAGTACCCGATCGAGCAGTACATCCGGGACGCCAAGATCGACACCCTGTACGAGGGCACCACGGCGATCCAGGGCCAGGACTTCTTCTTCCGGAAGATCGTCCGCAACCAGGGCGCCGCGCTGAACTCGCTCGCCGAGGACATCAAGAAGTTCCTGGCGCTCGGCACCGGTGGCGAGGAGCTGTCCGGCGCCCGCGAGCAGCTCGCCAAGGCCGCCGTGGAGCTGGAGGCCATCGTCGGCCTGATGCTGACCGACCTCGCGGCCACCGAGCAGGACACCAAGAACATCTACAAGGTGGGCCTGAACACCACCCGCCTGCTGCTGGCCTCCGGTGACGTGATCGTCGGCTACCTGCTGCTCAAGGGCGCAGCGGTCGCCGTCGAGAAGCTGGCCACGGCGTCGGCGAAGGACAAGGCGTTCTACACCGGCAAGATCGCCGCGGCGAAGTTCTTCGCGGCGAACGTCCTGCCGGGCGTCACGCTCGCCCGGAAGGTCGCCGCCACCGTCGAGCTGGACCTGATGGAGCTGGACGAGGCCGCGTTCTAGAGCCGGCCCGAGCCGCGTTCCAGACGTTCCGGACGTCCCCGCCGATTCCCCGCACGGGCCCGCTCCCTTTCCCGGGAGCGGGCCCGTGCACGTCGTTAAGGTGAACACCATGAGCGCAGCAACCCGCTTCGACCGCGGCCACACCGACGACCTGATGACCTTCCTCGCGGCGAGCCCGTCGCCGTACCACGCCGTGGCGAACACCGCCGAACGGCTGGAGAAGGCCGGCTTCAGGCAGGTCGCCGAGACGGACGCCTGGGACGGGACGAGCGGCGGCAAGTACGTGCTGCGCGGTGGGGCGATCGTGGCGTGGTACGTCCCCGAGGGTGCCGATCCGCACACGCCGTTCCACATCGTCGGCGCGCACACCGACTCCCCGAGCCTGCGGGTCAAGCCGCGCCCGGACAGCGGTGCGCACGGCTGGCGCCAAGTTGCCGTGGAGATCTACGGCGGCCCCCTGATGAACTCCTGGCTGGACCGGGACCTGGGCCTGGCCGGCCGGCTCACCCTGCGCGACGGCACCACCGTGCTCGTGAACGTGGACCGGCCGCTGCTGCGGGTGCCCCAGCTCGCCATCCACCTGGACCGTTCGGTGGCCGCCGAGGGTCTCAAGCTCGACAAGCAGCGTCATCTGCAGCCGGTGTGGGGCGTCGGCGACGAGGTCGGGGAGGGTGACCTCATCGCCTTCCTGGAGGAGGAGGCGGGGCTCACCGCGGGCTCCGTGGCCGGCTGGGACCTGATGGTGCATCCGGTGGAGCCGCCGGCCTACCTGGGCCGGGATCGCGAGCTGGTCGCGGGTCCGCGCATGGACAACCTGCTCTCGGTGCACGCGGGCGCGGCCGCCCTCACCGCCGCCGCGGCCTCCGGCACCGCCCTCACTCGTATCCCGGTGCTGGCCGCCTTCGACCACGAGGAGAACGGCTCGCAGTCGGACACCGGCGCGGACGGCCCGCTGCTGGGCACGGTGCTGGAGCGCTCGGTGTTCGCGCGCGGCGGGTCGTACGAGGACCGGGCGCGCGCCTTCGCCGGCACCGTCTGCCTGTCCTCCGACACCGGCCACGCCGTCCACCCGAACTACGCCGAGCGGCACGACCCGACCCACCACCCCCGGGTCAACGGCGGCCCGATCCTCAAGGTCAACGTCAACAACCGCTATGCCACGGACGGTTCGGGCCGGGCGGTGTTCGCCGCCGCCTGCGAGAAGGCGAACGTGCCCTTCCAGACCTTCGTCTCCAACAACTCCATGCCGTGCGGCACCACCATCGGCCCGATCACCGCGGCCCGGCACGGCATCCTCACGGTCGACATCGGCGTCGCGATCCTGTCGATGCACTCCGTCCGTGAACTCTGCGGCGCGGATGACCCGTTCCTGCTCGCGAATGCCCTGACCGCGTTCCTGGAGGGCTAGTCCGGGCCTCGCCGGGTACCCGCACGGCACCGGAGATTCCGGAACCGGAAGGGGAGGCGAAGCCTCATGGGGCTCGGCGGATGCATCATCCTGATAGCCGTGGGGGCCATCCTCACGTTCGCGACCGACTGGCACATGCACGGCGTCAACCTCACGGTCGTCGGCCTGATCCTGATGGCCGCCGGTCTGATCGGCGTCGCCACGTTCAGCGGAATCGCCCGCCGGCGCCGGGTGGTGGTCCCGCCGACCACACCGGTCGTCGAGACCGAACGCCCCCACCACCACGGCGAGGGCTACACGGACGGCTACGGCGTCTGACGTGACGTCGGCCGTGACGGCGACCGTGCCGTCGGCCGTGCCGTCGGCCGTGCGGCCGGGCTACTGCTCGTCCATCCCGGCCAGGACGAGCGGCAGCCGGTTCGGCGCGCCCTCGGTGAGGCGGACCGGGACGCCCCAGTCCTGCTGGTGGACGTGACACGCCGGATACTCGTTCGACGGGTCGTCGTCGCAGGAGGCCGCCATCGCCGAGACGTGCAGGACGCCCTCGGTGACGGCCGGGTCCAGGGTCAGCTCGCGCGTCAGGTCCGTGCCCGCACCTCCGCCCTCGAGCAGCAGCTCGGGCGGGGTCGAGGAGACCAGCAGGCGGGTCGAGGGGCCGTAGCGCGCGTCGAGCTTCTGGCCGGCCGGGGCCTGGAAGACCACGTCCAGGCGGAGGATGCCCGGCGCGACCTCGGTCGCGGCACGCCGGGTGCGGTGCGCGACCGATTCCACCCGGACCGCCTCCTCGGGCAGCCGCAGCCGGGTCAGCCGGTGCCGGGCCGACTCGACCACCACGATGTCCGCACCCACCAGGACGGCGTCGCTGGGCTCGCGCAGGTCGGTGGCGAGCGTCGTGACCTCGCCGGTGGCGGGGTCGTAGCGGCGCAGCGCGTGGTTGTAGGTGTCGGCGACGGCGACCGAGCCGTCCGGCAGCGCCGTGACGCCCAGCGGGTGCTGGAGGAGCGCCTGGTCGGCGGCGCCGTCCCGGTGCCCGAAGTCGAACAGTCCCGTGCCGACGGCGGTGTGCACCCGGCCGTCCGGATCCACCCAGCGCAGCGCGGAGGTCTCGGAGTCGGCGAGCCACAGCCGGTCGGCTGTGGCGGCGAGGCCGGAGGGCTGGGCGAACCAGGCCTCGGCGGCGGGCCCGTCCACCAGGCCCTCGTTGGTGGTGCCGGCCGCCACGGCGACGGTGCCCGAGCCGGGGTCGTACGTCCACAGCTGGTGGACGCCCGCCATGGCGATCCACACCCGGCCGGCGAAGACGGCCACGTCCCAGGGGGAGGAGAGGTCGGTCTCACGGGCCGGACCGGACGTCGGCGAGCCCTGCCACCACTGCCTCCCGGTGCCGGCCAGGGTGGTCACGGCACCCGTGGCGAGGTCGACACGGCGCAGGGCGTGGTTCACGGTGTCGGCGACCACCACCGAGCCGTCCTCGAGGAGGGCGAGGCCCTGCGGTTCGCTGAAGGAGGCGTCGCCCGGGCCGCCGTCGGCGAACCCGCGCATGCCCGCGCCGATGTGCCGCACGACGGTCTCGGCATCCTCGGCCAGCTCCACCAGCCGGTGCCGGGTGGTGTCGCTGACCAGGAAGTTCCCGGACGGCAGGAGCAGGGCCTTGCCCGGGAAGCGCAGGGCCGTCGGCTCCGGCTCCGGCGGCACGTACGGCCCCTCGCCACGGCGCAGGGTGCCCTTCGCCGCGTGCTCGGCCTCCAGCTCCGCCACCAGGCGCTCGATGGCGTGCACATGGCCTTCGCCCGCGTGCTGTGCGACCACGTACCCCTCGGGGTCGATCACGACGAGCGTCGGCCAGGCGCGCACCGCGTACTGCTTCCAGGTGGCCAGCTCCGGGTCGTCGAGCACCGGGTGCTCCACGCCGTACCGCTCGACCGCGTCCACGACCGCCCGGTGCTCGGCCTCGTGCACGAACTTCGGGGAGTGCACACCGATGACGACCACCGTGTCCCGGTGCTTCTCCTCCAACTCGCGCAGCTCGTCCAGGACGTGCAGGCAGTTGATGCAGCAGAACGTCCAGAAATCCAGGACGACGATGCGTCCACGCAGGTCGGCGAGGGTGTACCGGGTGTCGCCCGTGTTCAGCCAGCCGCCCTTGCCGACCAGCTCGGGGGCGCGGACACGGACGCGACGGGGTGCGGAGTCGGTCATGGCCCCAAGCCTGCCACCCGGCTCCGGCAACCGCCTCGGCGCCTGTGGACACGCGCCGGTCAGGACAGGGCGTGGCCCGCGACGGCGTCCTGCCACCGGGAGGCACGGGACGGTGAGCCCGCGCCGTCGGCCGGCCCGCACGGCAGCGCGCCCCGCGCGCGCCCCGCGCGCGCCCCGTCAGGACGCGCAACGCATCCGCGACTCCTTCCGGCTCCGTGATGACCGGCCCGAGCCGGGGAACGGTATCCGCATGAGATTCCTCGTACGCGACCGCATCCTCGGCATCGGCGACGACTGGTGGATCGAGGACGAGCACGGCCACAAGGTGTTCCTCGTCGACGGCAAGGCGATGCGGCTGAGGGACACCTTCGAGCTCAAGGACGCCCAGGGGCGGGTCCTGATCGACATCCACCAGAAGATGCTCGCGCTGCGCGACACGATGGTGATCGAACGGGACGGCGAGGCCCTGGCCCGGATCAAGCGCAAGCGGCTGTCCCTGCTGCGCAACCACTACCGGGTCTCCCTGGTGGACGGCACCGACCTCGATGTCAGCGGAAAGATCCTGGACCGCGAGTTCGCCGTCGAGTACGAGGGCGAACTCCTCGCGGTGATCTCGCGCCGCCTGCTGACCGTCCGCGACACGTACAGCGTGGACGTCGTACGGGAGGACGCCGATCCGGCGCTGCTCATCGCGGTGGCGGTGTGCGTGATCCACCTGGCGGAGAAGGAGGGCGAGGAGGACTAGCCCCGGCGGTGGGGCGCCTCCAGACCCAGCACCCGGTCCTTCAGGGCCGGGAACTGCTCGCGGGTGGCCGCCACCTTCGCCGGGTCGAAGTCGACCGTCAGGACCTCTTCGCCCGGACCGGCCTCGGCGAGCACCTCGCCCCAGGGATCGACCACGATCGAGTGACCCGCCTGCGGAACTCCCGCATGGGTCCCGGCCGTTCCACAGGCGAGCACGAACGCCTGGTTCTCCACCGCCCGCGCCTGAGCCAGCAGCGTCCAGTGCGCACGTCGCCGCTCGGGCCAGCCCGCCGGGAGCACCAGCACCTCGGCGCCGGCGTCGGCCAGTCCACGGAAGAGTTCGGGGAAACGGAGGTCGTAGCAGGTGGCCAAGCCCAGGGTGGTCCCAGGCAGCCGGACCGTGACCAGCTCCCGCCCGGCGCCCATCAGCACGGCCTCGCCCTTGTCGAAGCCGAAGCGGTGGATCTTGCGATAGGCCGCGGCCAGTTCACCGGAGGGGGAGAAGACGAGAGAGGTGTTGTAGAGGGTGCCGTCGCCGTTCCCGTCGCCGGAGGCGCCGCCGGATGCCGCCCGCTCGGGGATGGACCCCGCATGCAGCCATACGCCCGCGTCGGCCGCCGCCTTGGCCATCGCCTCGTACGTCGGCCCCTCGAGCGGCTCGGCCTCGCGGCCGAAGTCCTCGTAGGCGAAGGCGCCGGTCGTCCACAGTTCGGGCAGTACCACGAGGTCGGCACCGGCCTGCTCACGCACCAGGGCGGCCACGCGCCCGCGCCGGGAGGCGACCGATTCCTCCTCGTCCACGGCGATCTGGATCAGCGAGGCGCGCACACTACCACCGTCCTGGCATTCGAGTCGTCCACACGGGCCTACGATCGTCACACGAAAGCACTGCCGGGGTGCCTCACAGCAGCGTAACTTAACGTCCCAAGACACCCGCCGAGCAGCCACCGCCCGCCGGCAACGCCGCCGAACCTGCCCGTGTACCGACCGCCGAGGGGTCCCGTTTCCGTGAGTCTGCATCCCACCCTCCAGCCCTACGCCGACGCCTGGACACACTCCATCGAAGCGATATCCGAGATGGCGCAGTCGCTCGTCGACGGCGAGTGGAACCGGCGGACCCCGTGCCCGGGCTGGTCGGTGCGCGACATCGTGTCCCATCTGATCGGCGGGGACTGCGAGCTGCTCGGCGATCCGCGGCCCATCCACTCCCTGCCCAGCGACCTCTTCCACGTCGCCACCGAGCACCAGCGGTACATGGAGATGCAGGTCGACGTCCGCCGTCACCACACGGCCCCGGAGATGACGTCCGAGCTGGAGTACACGGTCATCCGCCGCAACCGCCAGCTGCGCAACGAGTCCCGCGACCCCGGAACCATGGTGCGCGGCCCGCTGGGCAAGGAGATCACCCTCGAGCAGTCCTACCGGATGCGGGCGTTCGACGTGTGGGTGCACGAACAGGATCTGCGCACGGCACTCGGCCGCCCCGGCAACCTCGACTCCCCGGGCGCGTACGTCGCGCGGGACGTCCTGCTGGAGGCGCTGCCCAAGGTCGTCGCGAAGGACGCCGCGGCGCCGCGCAGCTCCGCGGTCGTCTTCGACGTGCACGGACCGGTCGAGTTCCTGCGCACCATCCGGGTCGACATCCAGGGCCGCGGCTCCCTGGAGGCCACCCCCGCGCTCGGCCCCGCCGCCGCGCTCACCCTCGACTGGGAGACCTACGTCCGCCTCGCCTGCGGCCGGGTCACCCCGGAGTCGGTCGCCGACCGGGTGAAGACGGAGGGCGACCAGGATCTGGCGGCGGCGATCCTGCGCAACTTCACGGTGACGCCGTAAGCCAGCCGCCGACGGCACGCTCCGGCGCCGATACCGATACCGATGCCGATGGCCGGCCCCCGATGCCGAGCGGCACCGCACACCGGGCCGGCCGGGAAAACGGGTGGTGCCCGGATGACGGGGCCGTCTACGTTCCGGGTATGACCGAATCCCCGCCCCGTCTCAGCCGGTTGGTCTTCCACGGCCCCCTCTCCGAGTCCCGCGCGGACGGGATGGTCCGGCGGCTCGCCGCGACCCGCCCCCGCAGCGTGCTCGACATCGGCTGCGGCTGGGCCGAACCGCTGCTCCGCCTCCTGGCCGCCGTACCGGACGCCAAGGGCACCGGCATCGACGTCAACGGCGAGGATCTGGCCAGAGCACGGCGCAACGCCGAGGCCCGCGGGCTCGCGGACCGGGTGGAGTTCGTCGAGGAGTCGGCCCTGGGGACGCGGTACGGCCCTGCCGACGTGGTGCTGTGTCTCGGCGCGAGCCAGGCGCTGAGCACGGCCGAGCCGTCCACCGCCGGGGCCCTGCGCGAGCTGCGACGGCTGGTGCGCGACGGCGGGCGCGTGCTGCTCGGCGAGGGCTTCTGGGAGCGCCCGCCCACCGAGGCCGAGCTGTCCGGCATGTGGCCGGGCGCGCGGGCCGGCGACCACCACGACCTCGCGACCCTGCTCGACCTCGCCGTCGAAGCGGGCTTCCGGCCGGAGTGGACCGAGACGGCCGGCCCGCAGGAGTGGGAGGAGTTCGAGTCGGCGTACCAGGCGGACCTTGAGGTCTGGCTCGCCGGCAACCCGCTGCATCCACTGGCCGCCGAGACCCGTGAGCGCCTGGACCGGCACCGGGCGCAGTGGATGAGCTACCGGGGCGTCCTCGGTCTCGCCTACCTCACGCTGGTGCCGGTGGCGTCCTGACCGCCGCACCCCGGTGCCACGGACGAACGTGCCACCGCGGCACCGTGCCGCCCGGCGGGTCGGGGTGGTTCAGGCCGCGGGCACGTGCACCGTCTCCACTCGGCTCGCCACCAGCCGTTCCTGTTCGCGGCGGACCGCCCGGCCGCGTAGCCGGAGGATCTGGCTGATGCCCAGCGCCTGCAGGACGAAGACCGCCGAGAAGGCCACGGTGTAGTCGTCGCCGGTGGCGTCGAGCAGCACGCCGACGGCGAACAGCGTCGTCATGGAGGCGATGAAACCACCCATGTTGGTGATGCCGGACGCGGTGCCCTGTCGCTCGGGCGGGTTGGCCGGCCGGGCGAAGTCGAAGCCGATCATCGAGGCGGGGCCGCACGCGCCGAGCACCGCACACAGCACCACCAGCAGCCACGTCGGCGCGTGCTCGCCGGGATACGCCAGTGTCACCGCCCACAGTGTCGCGGTCGCCCCCACCGTGCCCAGGGCCAGCGGCAGCCGCGCCGCGTGGTGCCGGGCGACGATCTGGCCGTAGACCAGCCCGATCACCATGTTGGACAGGACGACCAGGGTGAGCAGTTCACCGGCCGTGGCCCGGCTCAGTCCCTGTGCCTGGACCAGGAAGGGCAGGCCCCACAGCAGCAGGAACACCATCGCGGGGAACTGGGTGGTGAAGTGCACCCACAGTCCGAGGCGGGTGCCCGGCTCCCGCCAGGCCGCGGCGATCTGCCGGCGGACATGGACCGCGCCCTGGTGCGACGACGGCTCCGGCTCGTGTCCATCGGGGTGGTCCTCGAGGAAGAGCAGCGTCAGGATCAGCACGACCACACCGGCGAGCGCGCTGCCCGCGAACGCCGGGGTCCAGCCGATCCCGTGCAGCAGCCGGGCCAGGACCAGGGTGGAGACCAGGTTGCCCGCCATGCCGGTCAGGCCCGCGAGCTGCGCGACCATGGGTCCGCGCCGGGCCGGGAACCAGCGGGTGCCGAGCCGCAGCACGCTGATGAAGGTCATCGCGTCCCCGCAGCCCAGCAGCGCCCGGGAGGCGAGCGCGGTGCCGTACGTGGGGGAGAAGGCGAAGCCCAGCTGCCCGGCCGTGAACAGTACGGCGCCGATGCTCAGCACCTTCTTGGTGCCGAGCCGGTCGACCAGCAGGCCGACGGGTATCTGCATGCCGGCGTAGACCAGCAGCTGGAGTATGGAGAACGTCGACAGCGCCGAGGCGCCCACGTGGAAGCGGTCGGCCGCGTCGAGCCCCGCGACGCCCAGCGAGGTGCGGAAGATGACGGCGACGAAGTAGACACCGACGCCTATGGACCACACGGCGACCGCGCGGCGGCCGCCCGGCGGATCCCCCGGAAGGGTGGCGTTGCTCATCGCACCTCACCCCGGGCGAGGTGCGAGAACCAGCTCACGTGCCGGTGCACGACGCCGACGGCCGCCTCCGCGTCCCCCGCCCGCAGCGCCCCCAGGATCTCCTCGTGCTCGGCGAGCGTCTTGGCGATCCGGTCGGGGTGCGAGTGCATGACGGCGACGCCCATCCGCAGCTGGCGGTCGCGCAACTGGTCGTAGAGGCGGGAGAGGATCTCGTTGCCGCCGCTGCGCACGATCTCGGCGTGGAAGCAGCGGTCCGTCACGGCGGCCGCTGCGAAGTCACCCGCGGCGGCCTGCTCCTTCTGCCGCTCCAGCAGCTCCGTCAGCCGCTCCAGCAGGATCGGCGGGGCGGGGACGGCCTTGCGGGCCGCGTGCTCCTCCACCAGCAGCCGGGTCTCCACCACGTCGGCGATCTCCTGCGCGGAGACCGGCAGCACCAGGGCGCCCTTCTTCGGGTAGAGCCGGATCAGGCCCTCGGCCTCCAGCCGCAGCAGCGCCTCGCGCACCGGCGTACGGGAGACGCCGACGGCCTCGGCCAGTTCGCCCTCGGTGAGCAGGCTTCCGCCCTCGTAACGGCGGTCGAGGACGCCCTGCTTGACGTGGGCGTAGACGCGGTCGGCGGCGGGAGGCTGCTTGAGGGGCTGCAGAGTGGACTGCTGAACGGCCGTGTTCATGCCGACAGGATAGATACAACACGCACGCATGCAAGAGCCGCGTCCACCATCCGGACATCGCGCAAACCCCTCGAAGCAGCCGCACAACCTTGTGTGCTACTTACGTGTCACACAGGTGTGGCCCTCTTTTCCCGTCACCTCAACTCGGCCGCACTCCAGGGGCATTCAAGACAATCGGGGTTTTCACTTTGATTACCGGCATTAAGGGCACCCGCATCCGCAGAGCCGCTGCCGTAGCCGTCACCGCCGGCGCGCTGCTCGCCACCGGTGCCCTCACCGCGGCGCCCGCGCAGGCCGTCACGACGCCGTCGATCGTGGCCAAGGGCGGCTACGCGATGAACAACGCGAACGGTTCGTCGCTCTACACCAAGAAGGCGGACACGCGGCTGTCCACCGGCTCCACCACCAAGATCATGACCGCCAAGGTCGTGCTCGCCCAGTCGAACCTCAACCTCGACTCCAAGGTGACCATCCAGAAGGCGTACAGCGACTACGTCGTCAAGTACAACGCCTCCCAGGCGCACCTGATCGTCGGCGACAAGGTCACCGTCCGGCAGCTGCTCTACGGCCTGATGCTGCCGTCCGGCTGCGACGCCGCCTACGCGCTCGCCGACAAGTACGGCAGCGGCTCCACCCAGGCCAAGCGCGTGGCGAACTTCATCGGCAAGATGAACACCGCCGCCAAGAACCTCGGCCTGAAGAACACGCACTTCGATTCCTTCGACGGCATCGGCAACGGCAAGAACTACTCGACGCCGCGCGACCTGACGAAGATCGCCAGCAGCGCGATGAAGAGCTCCACGTTCCGCACGATCGTCAAGACGAAGCACTACACCGCCAAGACGGTCACCAAGACGGGCAGCACCCGCACGATGAAGACGTGGGACAACACCAACGGGCTGCTCAACAGTTACAGCGGCACCATCGGTGTGAAGACCGGCTCCGGCCCGGAGGCCAAGTACTGCCTGGTCTTCGCCGCGACCCGCAGGGGCAAGACGGTCATCGGCACGGTCCTCGCCTCCTCCTCCATCGCCCAGCGCGAGAAGGACGCGAAGAAGCTCCTCGACTACGGCTTCGCCAAGCTCGGCTGACCCCCACGCACGCCGTACGGGCCCGTCGCTTCCGCGACGGGCCCGTATCGCTCTCAGGAGCCGGTCACGCCCAGGTGATCAGGCGCTTCGGCTGTTCCAGGATCGCCGCCACGTCCGCCAGTACCTTCGAGCCCAGTTCGCCGTCCACCAGGCGGTGGTCGAAGCTCAGGGCCAGGGTGGTGACCTGACGGGGCTTGACCTTGCCCTTGTGGACCCAGGGCTGGAGCTTGATCGCTCCGACCGCGAGGATCGCGGACTCCCCCGGGTTGAGGATGGGCGTGCCGGTGTCGACGCCGAAGACGCCCACGTTGGTGATGGTCACCGTGCCGCCCTGCATCGCGGACGGCGAGGTCCTGCCCTCGCGTGCCGTCGACACCAGCTCGCCCAGCGACTCCGCCAGTTGCGGCAGCGTCTTGGCGTGGGCGTCCTTGATGTTCGGCACGATCAGACCGCGGGGAGTGGCCGCCGCGATGCCCAGGTTGACGTAGTGCTTGAGCACGATCTCCTGGTTCGCCTCGTCCCAGGACGCGTTGACGTCCGGGTTGCGCTTGATCGCGACCAGCAGGGCCTTGGCGATCAGCAGCAGCGGGTTCACCCGCAGGCCCTGCATCTCCTTGTCCTGCTTCAGCTCCTCGACGAGCTTCATCGTGCGGGTCACGTCGACCGTCACGAACTCCGTGACGTGCGGGGCCGTGAACGCCGAACCGACCATCGCCGCCGCCGTCGCCTTGCGGACCCCCTTGACCGGGACGCGCGTCTCGCGCGCACCGTCGTGGGTCACGGCCGGTGCCGGGGCCGGCCGGGCCTCAGCGGGCCCTTGTGCCACCGGCGCGGGAGCGACGGCGGGCGCGGCCGCCGCGTGGACGTCGTCGCGGGTGATGACCCCGTCCGCGCCGGACGGGGTGACCGTGGCCAGGTCCACGCCGAGGTCCTTGGCCAGCTTGCGCACGGGCGGCTTCGCCAGCGGGCGGGACCTGTCCGCGACGGGGGCGGCGGCATGGCCGTTCAGCTCGGCCTGGATCGCCTGGGCCGGCGCCGGGACGGCGGCGGCCTCGGCGCCCTTGCGCGGACGGCGCTTGGTGGCCGAGGTGGACACGCCGTAGCCGACGAGGACCGGCTGGCGGGCCTCCTTCTTCGGCTCCCCGGCGGGCTGGGCCGGCGCCTCGGGCTCCGCGGCCGGCTGCTCGGCGGGTGCCTGGTCCGCCGCACCGCCCGCCACGTCCACCGTGATGATGGCCGTGCCCACGTCGACCGTGGTGCCTTCGGGGAAGCGCAGTTCACGGACCACGCCGTCGTAGGGGATGGGCAGTTCGACGGCCGCCTTCGCGGTCTCGACCTCGCACACCACCTGCCCGTCGGTCACCGTGTCGCCGGGCTGGACGTACCACTTGAGGATCTCGGCCTCGGTGAGCCCCTCGCCGACGTCCGGCATCTTGAATTCGCGGACGGACGCTTCCGTCATCGTCGTCACGACCCTCTCCTCAGTACGCCAGCGAGCGGTCGACGGCGTCGAGCACGCGGTCCAGGTCCGGCAGGTACTCCTCTTCCAGACGCGCCGGCGGATACGGCGCGTGATAACCGCCGATCCGGAGCACCGGTGCCTCCAGGTGGTAGAAGCAGCGCTCGGTGATCCGGGCCGCGATCTCCGCGCCGGAGCCGAGGAAGACCGGCGCCTCGTGGACCACGACCAGGCGGCGGGTCTTCTCCACCGACGCCTGGACGGAGTCGAAGTCGAGAGGCGAGATGGAGCGCAGGTCCAGGACCTCCAGGGACTTGCCCTCCTCGGCGGCCGCGGCGGCGACCTCCTGGCACAGCTTCACCATCGGGCCGTAGGCGGCCAGGGTGAGGTCGGTGCCCTCGCGGACCACCTGGGCCTTGTGGAGCGGGGCGGGGATGGCCTCGAAGTCCACCTCGCCCTTGTCCCAGTACCGGCGCTTGGGCTCGAAGTAGATCACCGGGTCGTCGCTCTGGATGGCCTGCTGCATCATCCAGTACGCGTCCGACGCGTTCGACGGAGAGACCACCTTGAGGCCGGCCACGTGCGCGAACAGCGCCTCGGGGGACTCGGAGTGGTGCTCGACCGCGCCGATGCCGCCGCCGTAGGGGATGCGCACGACGACCGGCATCTTGACCTTGCCCAGCGAGCGGGCGTGCATCTTGGCGAGCTGGGTGACGATCTGGTCGTAGGCCGGGAAGACGAAGCCGTCGAACTGGATCTCCACCACCGGGCGGTAGCCGCGCAGGGCGAGGCCGATCGCGGTGCCGACGATGCCGGACTCCGCCAGCGGGGTGTCGATGACCCGGCTCTCGCCGAAGTCCTTCTGCAGGCCGTCCGTCACGCGGAAGACACCGCCGAGCTTGCCGACGTCCTCGCCCATGACCAGGACCTTGGGGTCGGCGTCCAGGGCATGGCGCAGCGACTCGTTGATGGCCTTGGCCATCGCCATCTTCTCGGCCATCTCAGCGGCCCCCTTCAGCATCGGCGAACGACGCCTGGTAGGCGGCGAACTGCGCTCGCTCCTCGTCGACGAGCGCGTGCCCGTCCGCGTACACGTTCTCGAAGATGGCGAAGCGGTCCGGGTCGGGCATGGCGCGGACCGCTTCGCGCACTCGCTTGCCCAACGTCTCGGACTCCTCCTCGAGTTCCGCGAAGAATCCGTCGTCCGTGTGGTTCGAGGCCTCCAGGTACCGGCGGAGCCGCAGGATCGGGTCCTTCGCCTCCCAGGCGGCCCGCTCCTCGTCACCCCGGTAGCGGGTGGGGTCGTCGGAGGTGGTGTGCGCGCCCATGCGGTAGGTGTACGCCTCCACCAGGGTGGGGCCCTCGCCGTTGCGGGCACGCTCCAGCGCCCACCGGGTGACCGCCAGACAGGCCAGCACGTCGTTGCCGTCGACCCGCACGCCCGGGAAGCCGAAGCCCTGCGCACGCTGGTAGAGCGGCACGCGGCTCTGCTTCTCGGTGGGCTCGGAGATCGCCCACTGGTTGTTCTGGCAGAAGAAGACCACCGGTGCGTTGTAGACCGCGGAGAAGGTGAACGATTCGGCCACGTCGCCCTGGCTGGACGCGCCGTCGCCGAAGTAGGCGATGACGGCCGAGTCCGCGCCGTCCTTGGTGATGCCCATCGCGTAGCCGGTGGCGTGCAGCGTCTGGGAGCCGATGACGATCGTGTACAGGTGGAAGTTGTTGCCGTTCGGGTCCCAGCCACCGTTGTTCACACCGCGGAACATGCCGAGCAGGTTCGTCGGGTCGACCCCGCGGCACCAGGCGACGCCGTGCTCGCGGTAGGTCGGGAAGACGTAGTCGTCCTCGCGGGTGGCCCGGCCGGAGCCGATCTGCGCCGCCTCCTGGCCCAGCAGCGAGGCCCACAGGCCCAACTCGCCCTGGCGCTGCAGGGCGGTGGCCTCGGCGTCGAAGCGGCGGGTGAGCACCATGTCGCGGTACAGACCGCGCAGGTCTTCCGGAGTGATGCCGGCGACGTAGGCGTCGTACTCGGCGTTCTTGACCCGCTTGCCCTCGGGCGTCAGAAGCTGTACGAGCTGGGGGTCGGTGCTCTTCCGGGCGGTGCTTCGGGTGGCGCGAGTGGCGCGCTTGGCGCCGGTGGCACCGGTCGCGTCGCCGGCCGAGCCGGTCTTGCTGCCGGTGATGCCGGCCTTGCCTGCGGCGCTGCGTCGCGGCTTGCGCGCGGCACTGCTGTCCACGGTCACGTGTGCTCCTCCGTCGTTCCGGCCCCCGGGGTTGCCGGTAGGCCAGTGCGGCTCACCTGTTTTCCGACCACCGGGCACGGGGTGGGTGCCACTCGGCCGGGAACAGGCGTGACAGGTGCCCCGGCGAGCGCCCTGCAACCATCACGTTACCCAGTGCTTCACATTTCTGTGAAACCTCACCTGACCTGCGATTTTGCTTGGATTTCCAAGTAAATCGAGAAGGTGCGCAAGCGTGCTGGTCACAGCCTTGCTCTTGGCCGGAGCTACCGCACGTTATCCCGGCCACCCAGGTCATTGGAAGAGTTTGTGTGTGAAACTGACCGGGTGCGCGAAGACGGAGAAATCAGGTTATTTCTCCTCGATGACCATGAGTCGTCCGCCGCGGCGCCCACGAGATGCTCTCCGTCGAGCCGGATGTCGAGGGGCCGGCGAGGCCGGTACGGCGGCCGAAGCGCTCGCGCGAATTCCGGCCACCCTGCCGGACGTGGCGGTGCTGGAGGTGCGGTTGCCGGACGGCAGCGGGGTCGAGGCGTGCCGGGGGATCCGCGCCCAGGACGAGTCGGTCCGCTGTCCGATGCCGACCTCGTTCGCGGACGACGAGGCCCTCTTCGACGCGATCACGGCGGGCGCTTGCTCACCGCGCCGGGGCAGCGGAACCTCGCACTGGCCGGCGAAGGCCTGACCAACCGCCAGATCGGTGAACGGCTGCACCCGGCGGAAAAGACGATCAAGAACTACGTCTCCGGCCCGCTCGCCGGACTCGGTATGCGACGCCGTTCCCAGGCGGCCGCCTATGTCGCCCGTATGCAGGCGGAAAAGCCTGCGGTCTTTGACGAGGAACGGCGGACGAAACCGGTGGGGGATCATTGACCGCCCGGATTCCCGCGTCTTCGAATTCACAGCGGCGGACCTTTGCGGAATCCCGCCGGACCGAACCGGAGTCCCCTTCGGACCGAGCGGCGTCCCGGATGGACCGAGCCGGAACCCTTGACGGCCCGACCCGGAGTCCTCGACGGCCCGACCCGGAGTCCTCGACGGCCCGACCCGGAGTCCTCGACGGCCCGAGCCGGAGTCCTCGACGGGCCAGTGGCCGTGGTTCGTCACGATGCGCCCTGTGACCGAAAGCGATCGGCGGGCGACTGGCTGTGACAACGCCCAGCTCACAGCGTCTTTCCTTGCCCTAGCATCTGGCGCGTGCCGCGCTCTTGTGTACCACCCCTCCTGCCCCACGCGCCCCCTCTGGGCGCCCTGTTACGCCTGTACGCCGCCGGCCGGGCTCTCACCTGTGAACCGGTCGACCAAGGCCTGCTCAACCGCGGCTACCGGCTCCGCACCACCCGCGGCCGCTACTTCCTCAAGCATCATTTCGACCCCGCCACCGCCGACCCGGCCGCCATCGAACGCCGGCACCGGGCCACCCAGCGCCTGGCCGACCTCGGTGTCCCGGTCGCCCCGCCGCTCGCCCACCGCGAGGGCCGCACGGTCGCCGTCGTCGGCGGCCACGCCTACGCCCTGCACCCCTGGATCGACGGCAGGCACCGCCATGGCGGCCAGCTGACGCGCGGGGGGAGCGCACGCCTCGGGGCGCTCCTGGGCGCCGTACACGCCTGTCTGGAGCGCGTGATGCCGCCCAAGGGGCGCACCCGCCCGGCCACGAGCCCCCACCCCGTGGAGAGCGCCGACCCGGCCGACACCTACGCCCTCATCGACGACCTGCTCGCCCACGTCCGCCGCCACCGTCCCGCCGACGCCTTCGACGAACTGGCCCGGCACCGCCTCCTGGAACGCCGCGCACTGCTGGAACAGCAGGCCGGCCGGCGCCCGCCGCGCGGTGGCTCGGTGGGCTGGGTGCACGGCGACTTCCACCCGTTCAACCTGCTCTACAAGGACGACGCCCCGGCGGCCATCGTCGACTGGGACCGGCTCGGTGTGCAGCCCCGCGCCGAGGAGGCCGTACGCGCCGCCGCGATCTTCTTCGTCACCCCCGCGGGGGCGCTGGACCTGCCGAAGGTGCGGGCGTACGCGCGCACGTACCGGCGAGCGGCCGGTGCCTCGCCCTCGGAGCTGGCGGCGGCCGTGCACCGGGTGTGGTGGGAGCGGCTGAACGACTTCTGGATGCTGCGCTGGCACTACGAACGCGGCGACACACGCGCGGACTGCCAGTTCCCGGCCGCCTCGGCGCTCGCGGTGTGGTGGACGCGCGAGTACGACGCGGTGTGCGACGCGTTCGCCAGCCCGGACGCGTTCGCCAGCCCGGACGCGTTCGCCAGCCCGAACGCGATCGCCGGCTGGGACACGTCCGCCCGCCGAGACGCGTTCGTCCGCTGAACGGAGCCGCCCGACCGGGGACGGCCCGAGCGCACCCGGCCGTGCCGGGAACGGCCGACCGCGGGACGGCGGGACAGCGCCAGGTCAGCAGGTGAGGTCAGGTCAGCAGGTCAGGGTGACGGGGTCCCGGCCGCCGTCGGTGTCCTTCAACCGGCGGTGTCGCCCGTGCCGCCGTCCGCCGCGGCTCCCTCGGCGGCACCGTCCGTCGTGTTCCCGTCGGTGGTGCCGTCCGTCGTGTTGCCATCGCTGGTGCCGACCGAGGTGCCCTCGTCCACGCCGCCGTCCGTCGGGTCCGTGGGCTGGGACTGCGAGGGCGGCGGGTCGGACGGCTCGTCGCTCGGCTTGGAACTGGCCGACTGGGACGGCGTGTACGACGGCGAGTACGAGGGGGGCCATGCGGAACCGGTGCCACCCGAGTCCGAACTGTCCTCGGTCGAGGGGTCCGAGGGCTGCTCGGTCTTGGTGTCGGAGGGCTTCGCGGTGGGCGAGTGCCCCTTCGTTTCCTTGGAGTGCGTCGTCGTCGGCTTGGTGTCGGTGCCGTTGCCGCCGCCACCGCCGCCCGCGCCCTTGAGCGCCAGCGCGACGCCCGCCGTGATCGCGATGACCGCGAGGACGGCGAGGATCCACATCTTGCCGCGGCCGCTGCCCTTGTTGCCGTGCCCCTCGAAACCGCCGTCGTCGCCGCCGTTGCCGTACCCGGAAGGCAGTATCGGCTGCGGGATCTGCGCGGTGCCCGCACCGAAGTCACCGGGATGCTGCATCGCGGCCGTCCCGGCGAAACCGGCGGCCGGGGTGCGCCGGCCGTCGTTCGTCTCCACCGGGCCCGTGTTCCAGGTGCCGGTGTGGCCGCCCTGGTCGTACAGCATCTGCAGGCCGTACTGGACCAGGCCGCGCATCTCCTCGGCCGTCTGGAACCGGTCGTCGGGCTCCTTGGCGAGGGAGCGCATGACCAGGCCGTCCAGCTCCGGAGGGCAGCCGTCGGAGACACCGGAGGGCGGGTTCGGGATGTCCTGGACGTGCTGGTAGACCACCGACAGCGGGGTCTCGCCGGTGAACGGCGGCCGCAGGGCCAGGAGTTCGTACAGCAGGCAGCCGGTCGCGTACAGATCGGAGCGGTGGTCGACGGCCTTGCCGAGCGCCTGCTCCGGGGAGAGGTACTGCGGGGTGCCCATGACCATGCCGGTCTGCGTCATCGTCGTGGACGCGCCGTGCAGGGCGCGGGCGATGCCGAAGTCCATCACCTTGACGGCGCCGGTTTCGGTGATGATCACGTTGGCCGGCTTGATGTCACGGTGCACGATGCCGTGCTGGTGCGAGTAGGCCAGCGCCTCCAGCACCCCGGAGACGATGATCAGCGCCTGCTCGGGGCCCGGCGCCTCGGCGTTCATCAGCAGGTCGCGGATGGTGCGGCCCTCGACCAGCTCCATCACGATGTACGGCACGGACTGGCCGCCCACGTAGTCCTCGCCGGAGTCGTACACGGCGACGATCGCGTGGTGGTTGAGGCCGGCGACCGACTGTGCCTCGCGGGTGAAGCGGGCCTTGGAGACCGGGTCCTCGGCGAGGTCGGCACGGAGCAGCTTGACCGCGACCGTACGGCCCAGACGGACGTCCTCGGCCGCGAACACCTCGGCCATGCCGCCCCGGCCGAGCCGGTGCGTGAGCCGGTACCGGCCGTCGCCGACGAGCCCTCCGTTGCCCCACATCTCCGGCGTGTCTGACATGCCGCCGCCAGTCGCCTCGGGGTCGGACGGGCCCTGGGCGCTGTGCGTCTGTGCCATCGGTCCTCGCCGTCGTTTCTGCCCGCGGTGCGCGCGGTGTTGTCACGGTCTCCGTCGGCCACGCTACAGCCTTCACGGCAGCCTCCGGTCCGGATCCGGAACCGGGACCGGACTGAGACGGACCGGCCATGAAACCTCCAGCACGCGCTCTCGTGCAAATTCTGTGCACCTGGCGTACGCCCGGCGTAACGCTTCCGCGACGCTTCTTTCGCGTACGGTCACGGAACGGGCACCGAGCTTGACGTGTCAGTGCCCTCGGGCAGACTTGGCCGGGAATGACACATTCGATCAAGGCCTGTTCGCTGGGCGACGGCGCCGGACGGCCAGTGGGGGACGCGGAGAGATGAGCCAGGACGGCGCGCACGGCCGGTACTCGGGGCAGGCACTGGCCGGTGGCCGCTATCAGCTGCGCGACCTGCTCGGCGAGGGCGGCATGGCCTCGGTGCACCTGGCGTACGACGCCGTGCTCGACCGCCAGGTCGCGATCAAGACCCTGCACACCGAACTGGGCCGGGAACAGGCCTTCCGCGAGCGCTTCCGCCGCGAGGCCCAGGCCGTGGCCAAGCTCACGCACACCAACATCGTCTCCGTCTTCGACACCGGCGAGGACGATCTCGGCGGTCTGGCGACTCCGTACATCGTCATGGAGTACGTCGAGGGCCGTCCGCTGGGTTCGGTCCTGGAGGAGGACATCCGCCGGCACGGCGCGATGCCCGTCGACAAGGCGCTGAAGATCACCGCGGACGTGCTCGCGGCACTGGAGATCAGCCACGAGATGGGCCTGGTCCACCGGGACATCAAGCCGGGCAACGTGATGATGACCAAGCGCGGTGTCGTCAAGGTCATGGACTTCGGTATCGCCCGCGCCATGCAGTCCGGCGTCACCTCGATGACCCAGACCGGCATGGTCGTCGGCACCCCGCAGTACCTCTCCCCCGAGCAGGCCCTCGGCCGCGGCGTCGACGCCCGTTCCGACCTGTACTCGGTCGGCATCATGCTGTTCCAGCTGGTCACCGGCCGGCTGCCGTTCGACGCCGACTCCCCGCTGGCGATCGCCTACGCGCATGTGCAGGAGGAGCCGGTGGCTCCCTCCTCGATCAACCGCGCGCTGCCGCCGGCGGTGGACGCGCTGGTCGCCCGCGCGCTGAAGAAGAACCCGAACGAGCGCTTCCCGACCTCCGAGTCCATGCGCGACGAGTGCCTGCGCGTCGCCGCCTCCGTACAGGCGGCCCCGCCCAGCATCGTGCCGGGTGCCGGGCCGGTGCAGAGCGGCTCGGGTGTCGGCTCCGCGGTGTTCCCGCCGGTCGGCCAGACGGCCCCGGCGCCTTCCGGCCCGGTGCAGACGCCGTACCAGCCCAACTCCTACGGCCCCCCGACGCCCGCACCCGTACCCACGCCGGCACCGGCCTACGGCTACCCGCAGCAGAGCGGCTACCAGACGCCCCCGGCGGGTTACGGCCCGCAGGCCGCCGCGACCCCGCCTCCGTACACGATCTCGCCCCAGCCGGCCGCGCACCCCTCCGGTGGCGGCGGCAGGAGCAGCAAGCCGGTGATCATCGGCTCGGCCGTGGTGGCGCTGGTCGCGGCCGTCGGTCTGGTCGTCGCACTGACGCTGCGGGACGGCGGGGGCGCCGAGGGCGGCAGCGGCGGCTCTACCGCCTCGGCTGCCGCCTCCCACAAGGCGGGTTACCGCGGTCCCGACACCTCCCGGCGGATCGACAGCGAGAAGTGCTCGGACCCGGACGAGTCGTACGACGACCCGCACAAGATCCGGCTGCCCGACTTCCGCTACAAGGACATCGATTCCGTGAAGGAGTGCCTGCAGGCCGCGGGCTGGTCCACGGACACGAAGAAGGTGAACGAGAACACCTGGGGCGAGGGCACCGTCATCGACCAGTTCCCCTCCCAGGGGACGGACGTCGACCCCAAGAGCGTCAAGATCGAGCTGAGCGTCTCGACGGGCGAGCCCCAGTGAGCACGGTCGTACGCAGGTGAAAGGGCCCGGCGGTCTCCGCCGGGCCCTTTCGTCTGCCGTGTCGTCGAGTCGGGTCGGACCGACCTACAGGCACGAACCGACCTACAGGTACGGACCGCCCGAGCGGCCGCCGGTGCGGGGGTCGTCGCCGCCCTCGTGACCGCTCACGCCCGGCGGGAGGGCGCGGCGCATCTGCTCCAACTGCGCCCGCGCCGCCATCTGCTGGGCGAACAGCGTGGTCTGGATACCGTGGAAGAGGCCCTCCAGCCAGCCCACCAACTGCGCCTGCGCGATGCGCAGCTCCGCGTCGGTCGGAGTCGCGTCGTCGGTGAACGGCAGGGACAGCCGCTCCAGTTCCTCGACCAGCTCCGGGGCCAGGCCGTCCTCCAGCTCCTTCACCGAGCTGGCATGGATCTCCTTCAGCCGCACCCGGCTGGCCTCGTCCAGGGGGGCGACGCGCACCTCCTCCAGCAGCTGCTTGATCATGCTGCCGATCCGCATGACCTTGGCCGGCTGTTCCACCTGCTCCGTCACCGGGATCTCCCGGGAGTCCCCGTCGCCGCCACCGAGTGGCATCCCGTCCTGACCCACGACGAGGATCTGGGGGTTCTCCGGCGACTGTTCGTTCCTCGGCATCTCCATGCCGCCATTCTCTCGCACGTGTACACCTCATCACCGTCGTGCCCCCTCATGGGGCTGATCCACCGTTTACACCGGTCGGCCCAACCCGGAGTGCCCGGGAAGGCGCCGAATGTGACGCTTGTTCCCTTCGGTCATCCATCGATCACGGCATTCGGTTCCAGGAGGTCACCGACGTGACTCCATGGCTGCGACTCACGCTTCGCGGCGTACGGCTGCTGCTCATATTCATGGCGGCGTCCGCGGTCTGCGGCGCCGGCACCGCCGGCACCGCGCTCGCCCACGCCGCCGCGCCCGGGGCCGAGCGCCCCGGCACCGCCCGAGGCCCGGACCAACCGGACCCCGGACATCCGGCCCACGCGGACGCCGGGCACCCGGCCCACGCGGACCCTGGACACCCGGCCCATGCGGACCCCGGTCGCCCGGACCGTCCCGGGCACGAGCACTCGGCCCGCCCGGGCCACGGGCAGCCTCAGCAGGACTCCATCCCGCCCTGGGTCCTCCCCGTACCGACCGACTCTTCCTCCGCCTCGGCCCGGCCCTCCGGGCTCCACCCCTCCGGTGCGCACCCTTCCGGTCTGCGCCCCCCGGGCCCCGACGACGAACCGTCGCGTGCGGGGAGCCGGGCCGGTGAGGGGCGTATGCGTCCGGGACGCCCGGACGGCCCGGCGGCCGGCAGGGAGGACGACGACGACACCGTGGACGGCGAGGCGCCCGACACCGCCGCCCAGCCGCAGGAACCGGAGACCACGGACGGGACGCCGCCGCCCCAGGAGGCCGGTCTCGATCCCGCGAACACCACGCCGCCGCCCGCAGACCGGCAGCCCGTGCAACAGGGCGGAGCCCCGGCCGAGCCGGTCCTGCAGATCCTCCCGCTGGGCAGCGGGCTGATGCTGATCGGCCTGGGCCTGGGGCTGGCCTTCCTCGGCCTCCGGATCCGCAGAAGCTGAGCCGCCCCGCCGCCTTCTGGCTCGGGCGTCCCGCCGCGCGGCACTTCATTACGGCGTCCTGCCGCGCGGCACCCCGTTACGGCGTCCTGCCGCGCGGCACGCCATTACAGCGCCCCGCCACGACGTCCCGTTACGACGTCCCGCCACGGCGCGCTCCCCGTCACCCCCGCCTTCGGCTACGGCGCGACCAGCAGCACCTTGCCGATGTGGCCGCTCGCCTCCAGCACCCGGTGCGCCTCGGCCGCCTGCGGCATCGGCAGTTCGCAGTCCACGACCGGGCGGACGTGCCCGTCGGCGAGCAGCGGCCACACGTGCTCCCGTACGGCCGCCACGATGGCCGCCTTCTCCTCCAGCGGGCGGGCGCGCAGCGAGGTCGCGCTGATCGCGGCCCGCTTGCTCAGCAGCGTGCCGATGTTCAGCTCGCCCTTCGCGCCGCCCTGCATGCCGATGATCGCCAGGCGTCCGTTGACCGCGAGGGCCTGCACGTTGCGGTCCAGGTACTTGGCGCCCATGTTGTCGAGGATGACATCGGCCCCCGCCCCGTCGGTGGCCCGCAGGATCTCGGCGACGAAGTCCTGCTCGCGGTAGTTGATGAGGACGTCCGCGCCCAGCTCGGCGCAGTACTCCAGCTTCTCCTTGGTCCCCGCCGTCACCGCGACCCTGGCGCCGACCGCCTTGGCGAGCTGGACCGCCATGGTGCCGATGCCGCTGGAGCCGCCGTGCACCAGGAGCGTCTCGCCGGGGCGCAGGTGGGCGACCATGAACACGTTGGACCACACGGTGCAGACCACCTCGGGCAGGGCGGCCGCCTGCTTGAGGCCGACGCCCTCGGGCACGGGCAGCAGTTGTCCGGCCGGCACCGCGACCTTCTCGGCGTAACCGCCGCCCGCGAGCAGCGCGCACACCTCGTCACCCACTGCCCAGCCGGACACCCCGGGGCCGAGCGCGACGATCCTGCCGGAGCACTCGAGGCCGGGGTGGGGGGAGGCGCCGGGTGGCGGGTTGTAGAAGCCCTGCCGCTGCAGGACGTCGGCACGGTTGACGGCGCTGGCCACCACCTCGACCAGCACCTCGCCCTCGTCGGGCACGGGATCGGGGAC
Organism: Streptomyces sp. NPDC048514; assembly: GCF_043199955.1. Classification (NCBI taxonomy): domain Bacteria; kingdom Bacillati; phylum Actinomycetota; class Actinomycetes; order Kitasatosporales; family Streptomycetaceae; genus Streptomyces; species Streptomyces sp. NPDC048514. The sequence goes on from NZ_JBICWT010000011.1 coordinate 84,734, forward strand.
CTCCGCCCACACAAGCGCCTCGGGACCACCAGGTTCGGGAATCGTGATCGCATGCATGTACGTGACGCTACTCCCCGCGAGTGCCGTCACCGGGGCACCCCCGCCTGCGCCCGGATGTCGGGGCGGACCCGTCGACGACGTGCGAGCCTGCCCCGTCAGGAACCTCATGGCCGTGCCGCCGGCGAGGTCTGAGCCTGCCACCAGCAAGGTCGGACCCGACCGACGGCGAGGTCGGGGTCTGCCACCGGCGAGGTCGGACCCGGACCACGGCGAGGTCGGAGCCCGCCACCAGCAAGGTCGGACCCGACCGACGGCGAGGTCGGGGTCTGCCGCCGGCGAGGTCGGGGTCTGCCACCGGCGAGGTCAGGGTCTGCCGCCGGCGAGGTCGGACCCGGCCCGTCAGTCGTGGGGCAGCGGCCGGCTGTCGGGGGTGACCCGGGCTCCGGGAGAAGCGCGGACGATGGTGATCAGGCGGTCGGTCAGCTGGAGCGTGCCGACGGACGGATCGTCGTAACCGAGCACCCGGTGCCCGCGAACGACGCTCACGACGAGGTCGTCCGTGTCACGCGGTTTCCTGCCCACCTCACCGCGGACGACCGGACGTTCCACCATGTCCAGTCCGCTGCCCTGCTGGATCAGGTCCTCCATGACCATGCCGGCCGCGGGGCTGAGTACGGAGAGACCGAGCAGCCGGCCGGCCGCGCCGGAGCTGGTGATCACGGCGTCGGCGCCGGACTGCTTGAGCAGCGGGGCGTTCTCCTCCTCACGGACGGCGGCCACGATCTTCGCGCTGCGGTTGATCTGGCGGGCGGTCAGCGTGACGAGGACCGAGGTGTCGTCCCGCTGCGGCGCGACGATGATCTGCCGCGCCTTGTGCACCTCGGCCCACTTGAGCACCTCACTGCGGGTGGCGTCCCCCACGACCCCCACGTAACCCTCCGCGGTCGCCGCGTCGATCGCCTTGGCACTGGGGTCGACGACGACCACCTGCTCCCTCTTCAGCCCGGTCGCGCAGACGGTCTGGATCGCCGACCGCCCCTTGGTCCCGAAGCCGACGACGACGGTGTGATCGCGCAAGGTGGACCTCCAGCGGTTCAGGCGCCATTCCTCCCTGGTGCGTTCGGTGAGAACCTCCAGCGTGGTGCCGACGAGGATGATCAGGAACAGGACGCGCAGGGGCGTGATGACGAAGATGTTGGTGAGCCGGGCGCCGTCGCTCACCGGGGTGATGTCGCCGTATCCGGTGGTGGAAAGGGTGACGGTCGCGTAGTAGAACGCGTCGAGCAGGTCGACCGAGCCGTCTGAGTTGTCGTTGTAGCCATCGCGGTCGACGTAGACGATCAGCGCGGTGGCGACCAGCACCGCGAGAGCCATGACCAGCCGCTTGCCGACCTGGCGGATCGGCCGTTCCACCACTTTCTTCGGGAGCTTCACCCGATGGGTCACCAGGTGTTCGTCCGCTTGGCGGGCGATGGCGTCATGGCCCGGAAGTTTCACGTGAAACACACCCCGATTCCGGCGGCCGCCCACGGCAGGTCGAGCAGCTCCGTCTCCTCTCCCTGGCGGGTCCCACCGGGTGGTACGACGGCCAGCGCGTCGGCGGCCGCGATGCCGCGGAGCATGGCCGGCCCGTTGTAGTGCAGCGGCAGCGCACGGTCACCGCGCAGCATCACGGGGACGAGCCGGGTGTCGTAGGGGTGCCCCTGCACCGCCTCCCTGATCGGCAGCGTGTACGGCTCCGGGGCGGGGTGCGCGGCGAGGGTGCGCAGCAACGGCTCGGCGAGGGTGAGCAGGCCGGAGACGGCCGCAAGGGGGTTCCCGGGCAGGCCGACGAGGTGCTGGTTGCTCCCGGTGCGGGCGAGCAGCATGGGGTGGCCGGGGCGCACCTTCACGCCGTCGACGAGGAGTTCCGCGCCGATGCGTTCCAGGATGGGGTGGACATGGTCCACGGGTCCGGCGGCGGTGCCGCCCGTGGTGACGATCAGGTCGGCGTCGGAGCCGGTGACCGCCTTGCGCAGGGCCCGGGCGTCGTCGCCGAGCCGGCGGACCGCTACGACCTCGGCGCCGAGTGCGCGCAGCCAGGGCGGCAGCATCGGTCCGAGCGCGTCCCGGATCAGCCCGTCGTGCGGAAGCCCCTCGGTCAGCAACTCGTCGCCGAGCACGAGGACTTCGACGCGGGGGCGCGGTACGGCAGTGACGGTGTCGTATCCCGCCGCCGCGGCGAGACCCAGTACGGCGGGCGTGATCAGAGTGCCGACGGGCAGCAGCTGGTCGCCGCTGCGGCACTCCTGGCCGCGTGGGCGGATGTCCTGCCCGTGCTCCATGTCACGCGTGGTGTGCAACCTGCCCTGGGCGTCCGAGCGGCCGTGTTCGGTGCGCAGGACGGCGGTGGTGTCCACCGGGATCCGGGCGCCGGTCGCGATGCGGACCGCCTCACCGTCGGTGAGCGGCTCGGGCTGCGCGTGCCCGGCGAGGACGCCTTCCGCACGCACCTCCCAGGGGCCGGGGCCGGCGACCGCCCAGCCGTCCATCGCGGAGGTGTCGAAGGAGGGCAGGTCGGTGAGGGCATCGAGGGGGGCGGCCAGTGCCAGCCCCAGGGCCTCGGCGAGCGGCACGGACACGGGGGCGCGACGGGCGCCGGACCGCGCGGCGCGGGCGGCGATCTCGCGGGCCTGCGGCCAGGGGGTGGCCCGGTGCCGCTCGTGCCCCTCGGCCGCCGGTTCACTCCGGGGGGCGGGGGTGGTTCCGTCGTCCTTGGGTTCCCTCACCAGGGCCAGGGCCTCCTCGACGTCGAGGTCGTCGCTGTCCGCGGCCGGTGACCCGGCCTGGGCGCCGGAGGCGGTCATCCGGCGTCCGGGGCGCTCGGGCCCCCGCCCTCGCCCACCGCGCCCCCGTCGTCCTCTTCCTCCCACCGCAGGGCCAGTGCGACGGCCTTGCGAGCGGCCTCCGCGACTGCCTCGGGGCCTCCCTCGCCCTGGGCCGCGGCGTAGCCGACGAGGAAGGTGGTCAGCGGGGCGGCCGGCCGGGCCACGCCATGGGCGGCGTCCCGGGCGAGGTCGAGCAGGACGTCGGTGTCGACGTCCAGGTCGATGCCCAGTTCGTCCTTGACTGCGGAGATCCATTCATCCAACACGTGCCCATGCTCCCTGATGCGTGCCCTGGCGTCGGCGATGTCGTCCCAGGTGTCGCAGTCGAAGGACGCGAGCGGGTCCGGGAGGCGGGTGAGGCGGAGGGCGCCGGTCAGCCGGCGCAGAGGCAGTCCGGTCAGGCCGTCGTGTGCGGCGGCGAGGGCGGCCAGTTCACGGCGGAGCGCGGCGGTGCGGTAGGCGGCCACGAGCGGCTGGTCGCGGCCCTCCGAGTCGGTGAGCAGCGCGCCGTCGGCCCCGGAATCCACCAGCGTCGTCAACAGGCTTGCCACCGTGGCCTGTTCGAGGAAGGGAAGGTCCGCGGAGAGGACGACGGCGTACTCGGCCGTGGTGAGCCGCAGCCCTGCCGCCAGCGCGGCGACCGGTCCGGAGCCGGGCGGATCCTCGCACGCCCAGCGCACCGGCCGGGCGGTGGGCCGGGGCGCGGCCACGACGACGGTCGTACGGGCGCCCGCGCAGGCCGCGAGCACTCGGTCGAGCAGAGCGCGGCCCCCGACGCGTACGCCGGGCTTGTCGGCGCCGCCGAGCCGCCGGGCGGCACCACCGGCCGGCACGACGGCGTCGTACGGCACGGCGGTCCCGGTCGCGCCGGGGGCGTTGTCGGTCACCCTCCGAGTATGTCCTGCCGACCCCTGCTCCCGGACCCGTCGGTCACAGCGTGCGCATCCGCACCGGCCATGGCGGCCCTGGGGCACCCGCCATGGGGGCACCCGCCACGGCAGCCGCTGTGACAGACGGTCTCGGGAGGCAGACGCTCCAGGAAGCAGACGATCCAGGGGGTAGGCAGGCGGTCCCGGTGGCAGACGGTCCCGGTGGCCCGGGAGCGCCGCCCCCGGGATCACAGCGTGCGCAGGAGCACCGCCGGCTGTTCCACGCAGTCCGCCACGTACCGCAGGAAGCCGCCCGCCGTGCCACCGTCGCACACCCGGTGGTCGAAGGTGAGGGAGAGCTGGACGACCTGGCGCACCGCCAGCTCGCCCTCGTGCACCCACGGCTTGGGGATGATGCGGCCGACGCCGAGCATGGCCGCCTCGGGGTGGTTGATGATCGGCGTGGAGCCGTCCACGCCGAAGACGCCGTAGTTGTTCAACGTGAAGGTACCGCCCGTGAGTTCCCCGGGAGTGAGCGTCCCGGTGCGAGCGGCCTCGGTGAGCCGGGTGAACTCCGCCGTCAGCCCCTCGGCGTCGCGGGCGTGGACGTCACGGACTACCGGCACGACCAGCCCGCGCTCGGTCTGCGCGGCGAATCCGAGATGCACGTGCTCCAGCCGGACGACCTCGCGGGCCTCGGTGTCGACGTACGAGTTCAGTTCCGGGAAGCGGGCGAGGGCCGCGGTGCAGACGCGGGCGAGGAGCGCGAGAAGGGAGATCTTGGGCCCTCCTGCGGCGTTCATCGCGGCCCGTGCCCGCATCAGTTCGGTGGCGTCGGCGTCGACCCAGCAGGTCGCGTCCGGGATCTCCCGACGGCTGCGGGACAGCTTGTCGGCGACGGCACCGCGGACGCCCTTGAGCGGGACACGGACGCCGCCATGGGCGGAGGACGCCGCAGGGGTCCGCGCGAGGGACTGCCCGGCCGTGGTGGGCGGTACGGCCGGTTCCCCGACCGCGTGGACCGGTGCCGCCCCGGTCCGCAGAACGTCCTCGACGTCGGACCGCAGGATCAGTCCGTCGGGTCCCGAGCCGGCCAGTCGCCGCAGGTCCACGCCGTTGTCGCGGGCGAGCTTGCGCACCAGCGGGGAGATCACCGGGACCGGGCCGTCGGCGTACGCGGCCCCCGCACCCGCCACGCGAGCGGGGGCCGTGGAAGCCGTGGAAGCCGTGGAAGCGGACGAGTGAGCGCGTGCGGGTGTGGGAGCGGACGCGGGCGTCGGGACGGACGCCGATACCGGAGCGGACGCCGATACCGGAGCGGACGCCGATACCGGAGCGGACGCCGATACCGGAGCGGACGCCGATGCCGGAGCGGACGCCGATGCCGAGCCGGGACCGGAACCGGACGCGGGTGCGGATCGCCTGGCATGCCCGTTGTGGGCCGCCGTGCCCGCCGCCGCGGCCCGCACCCGGCGCCGCCGTGCCGCCGGGGCCTGCGTGCCGTAGCCGACCAGGACGTTGCCGGAGCCCTCCGGCTCCGCGGACGGTTCACCCACGGCCACCGTCAGCAGCGGTGCGCCGACGGGCAGTTCGGTGCCCTCCTCGCCGAAGCGGGCGGTGACCACACCGCCGTAGGGGCAGGGGACCTCGACCATCGCCTTGGCCGTCTCGACCTCGACGACGGGCTGGTCGATGGCGACGACGTCCCCGACCTGCACCAGCCAGCGGACGATCTCGGCCTCGGTGAGTCCCTCGCCGAGGTCGGGAAGCTTGAACTCCAGCACCTGTGCCATCAGCCCTCGGTCTCCCACTGCAGCCGCGCGACGGCGTCCAGGATGCGGTCCACACCGGGCAGATGGTGCCGCTCCAGCATCGGCGGCGGGTAGGGGATGTCGAACCCGGCCACGCGCAGCACCGGAGCCTCCAGGTGGTGGAAACAGCGCTCGGTGATGCGGGCCGCGATCTCGCCGCCCGGCCCGCCGAAGCCGGTGGCCTCGTGGACGACGACCGCGCGTCCGGTGCGCCGTACCGACGCGCAGACCGTCTCGTCGTCGAACGGCACCAGGGAGCGCAGGTCGACGATCTCCAGTTCCCAGCCCTCCGCCCGTGCGGCCTCGGCGGCCTCCAGGCAGACCGGCACGGACGGGCCGTAGGTGATGAGCGTGGCGCTGTGCCCGGGACGCCGGACGACGGCACGGCCGATCGGCTCGACGTCCGTCGGGTGCTCGGGGTCCCAGGTGTCCTTCGACCAGTACAGCCGCTTGGGCTCCAGGAAGACGACCGGGTCGTCGGAGGCGATGGCCTGGCGCAGCAGGCCGTAGGCGTCGGCGACGGTCGCCGGTGTGACGACGTGGAGCCCCGGGGTGGCCATGTAGTAGGCCTCGGAGGAGTCGCTGTGGTGCTCGACGCCGCCGATGCCGCCGCCGTAGGGGACGCGGACGGTGATCGGCAGGGGCATCCGGCCGCGGGTGCGGTTGCGCATCCGGGAGACGTGGCTGATCAGCTGCTCGAACGCCGGGTAGGCGAAGGCGTCGAACTGCATCTCCACCACCGGGCGCAGGCCGTACATGGCCATGCCGAGGGCGGTGCCGAGGATGCCGGCCTCGGCGAGCGGGGTGTCGGTGCAGCGGTCCTCGCCGAACTCCTTGGCGAGACCGTCGGTCACCCGGAATACACCGCCGAGCGTGCCGACGTCCTCACCCATGACGTGCACGGCGGGGTCGGCGGCCATCGCGTCGCGCATCGCGCGCGTGAGGGCCTGTGCCATGGTGGCCGGCTTGACGGCGACGGTGGTCATCGGGCGTCGCCTTCCTGCTCGCCGTGCTGCTCCTGCTCCGCTTCCAGCTCGGCCCGCAACAGGGCTCGCTGCTCGCGCAACTGGGTGGTGGTCTCGGCGTAGACGTGGTCGAAGAGGGCCGTGGGGTCCAGTTCGGGATCGCGGTTCATGCGCTCGCGCAGGTCGGCGGCCATCTCCTCGGCGCCCTGCCGGACGGCCTCCATACCGGCCTCGTCGAGCAGCCCGCGCGCGGTCATCTCCTGCTCCAGCAGCTGGATCGGGTCGTGCGCACGCCAGGCCTCGACCTCGGCGTCGCCCCGGTAGCGGGTGGCGTCGTCCGCGTTCGTGTGGGCCTCGACGCGGTACGTCACCGCCTCCACCAGGGTCGGGCCGCCGCCCGCGCGGGCGTGCCGCACGGCGTCGCTGAGGACCTCGTGCACCGCCGCCGCGTCGTTGCCGTCCACCAGCCGGCCCGGCATGCCGTAGCCGACCGCCTTGTGGGCCAGGGAGGGTGCGGCGGTCTGCTTGGCGAGCGGGACGGAGATCGCGAAGCCGTTGTTCTGCACCAGGAAGACGACCGGTGCCTGCCAGACGGCCGCGAAGTTCAGGGCTTCGTGGAAGTCGCCCTCGCTGGTGCCGCCGTCGCCGACCATGGCCAGCGCCACCACGTCGTCGCCCTTGAGGCGGGCGGCGTGGGCGAGACCGACGGCGTGCGGGAGCTGGGTGGCCAGCGGGGTGCTGAGCGGGGCCACACGGTGGGCGTAGGGGTCGTAGCCGTTGTGCCAGTCGCCACGCAGCAGGGTGAGGGTCTCGACGGGGTCGACGCCCCGGGCGACGGCGGCGAGGGTGTCGCGGTAGCTGGGGAAGAGCCAGTCGCGCTCTTCCAGCGCCAGGGCCGCGGCGACCTCGCAGGCCTCCTGGCCGGTGCTGGACGGATAGACGGCGAGCCGGCCCTGCTTGGTCAGCGCGGTCGCCTGCGTGTTGTAGCGGCGCCCGCGCACGAGCTGGGTGTACAGCCGGCGCAGCAGCTCCGGGTCGGTCTTCGCGGCCGTCTCGGTGCCGAGGACGCGGTAGGGCTCGGCGTCGGGCATCAGCGGCGCGGGATCCATACGGGGCTGCCAGGCGGGCGGCGGCGAAGGCCGGTACGCGCCCCGCTGCTCCAGAACCGTCATGACGGCACCTCCTCGTGGGAGCGGCTACGGGAGACGCGTCGGCTGTGAGGCGTCTCACCTACCGATTGTTCGGTCGTCGGCACATTTTGGCTACAGGCCCCTCCAGGCTGTGGACAAACGGTTCTCCACAGCCTGGAATGAATGCAGGACGTCCACGGCGGCAGAGCGGGGGGACATGGGACCTGAACAAATGGCCGACGGACCACGCATCGGAGCCCCTCCGCCGCCTCGTCCGCTCGACGCCATCGATCAGGACATCCTGAGAATCCTCCAGGCGGACGGCCGGGCGTCGATACGGTCCGTCGCCGAACGCGTGCACGTCTCGCGCGCCAATGCCTACGCCCGTATCAACCGTCTCGTCGAGGACGGGGTGATCCGGGGGTTCAGCGCGCGCGTGGACCACGAACGCGCGGGGCACGGCACGTCGGCGTACATCACCCTGAAGATCGTCCAGAACACGTGGCGCACGGTCCGCGAACAGCTGCGGCAGCTGCCCGGCGCCTCCCACATCGCCCTGGTGGGCGGCGATTTCGACGTACTGCTGCTGGTGCACGCGCCGGACAACAGAACGCTGCGTGAGCTGGTGCTGACGCGCCTCCAGGCCATCCCCGAGGTGCGCAGCACCCGCACGCTGCTGGTCTTCGAGGAGGAGGACCTGGAACCGGACAGCTGAGCCGGCACCCCCCCGGCACGGCCGGGCGGTGCCGGGCCGAACCCGCCGGAGGAGGGGCGGCGGCCGGGGCAGACCCGCGCGCGGGGTACGCGCCGGAGTCCGGGGGTCGGGTCGGGCCCCGGCAGGGAGGACGCGCCGGAGGCCGGGGGGCCGGGTCAGGCCCTGGGACGGGGGTACGCGCCGGTGGCCCGGGCGGCGGGGTCAGGCCTGGCGCAGGCCCGCGAAGACCAGGCGGACCACCGCGTCGGCCACCTCGCGGTCGGTGGCGCCGCGTGCGTCCGGCCGGTACCACTCCACGATGGAGTTGATCATTCCGAAGACCAGCCGGGTGGCCAGCCGGACCTCCACGTCGCCGCGCACGTCCGCGTCGGCGGCGGCCGCCTTCAGCAGTTCGGCCACCCGGTGGTCGAAGTCCCGGCGCCGCTCCAGCGCCCACCGCTCGGTGGCGGTGTTGCCGCGCACCCGCAGCAGCAGCGTCACGTACGGCAGCTCGGCTATGAGCACCTCGACCATGCGCCGCACGACGTGCTCCAGGCGCTCCACGGGCCGCCCCACGCACGCGTGCTCCTCGTCCAGGATGGCGAACAGCCCGTTCAGGGCGCGGTCGACGGCCCGGCGCAGCAGCTCCTCCTTGCCGCTGACGTGGTGGTAGATCGACGACTTGGAGATCCCGGCCGCCTTGGACAGGTGCTCCATGGAGGTGCCGTCGTAGCCGCGTTCGTTGAAGACCTGGACGGCGACGGAGAGCAGCGTCTCGGGGGTGTACGTGTCGCGCTTCGCGGTGGTCATGCGGTGCCCTCCCGCGGATCGGTGGACGAGTGTCGGTACAGGGCGAGGGAGGGCGCGTACCGGCCGGAGGGGTCGCGCTCGTGCACTTCGTCCAGCAGGTCGTAGGCCCAGCCACGGGGGAGCCTGCGGTTCCATTCGCACGGACCGAGCGGGTAGTTGACGCCGAGGCGCATCGCGGTGTCGACGTCCTCCTCGGTGGCCACGCCCTTGGCCACGGCGTCGTGGGCGAGGTCGATGATCCGGGCCACGGTACGGGCGACGATCATGCCCGGTACGTCACCGATGACGCTGACGTCCTTGCCGAGCGCCTGGAACAGGCCCACCGCTTCCGCGAGCGTCCGCGACGAGGTGTCCTGGGATGCGGACAGGGCGATGCGGGTGGCCGTGCGGTAGTCGAGCGCCAGGTCGAAGTAGACGACGTCGCGGAACTCCACCGAGGTCTGGCCGTCGGCGAGGACCAGCTGGCCGCCGCCGGGGAGCACCAGCCGGCTGCCGCTGTCCTCGTCCTCCGCGCGGACCTGGATGCCCGCCTCGCGGATCATCGTGAGCAGCTCGGCCGCCGGGCCCAGGCCGCCCTCGGCGACGACGTACGCGGGCGGCTGTTCCTTGTCGGCGGTGTGCGGCTCGGGTCGCTCCGCACCGTCGCCGTAGTCGTACCAGCCACGACCGGTCTTGCGGCCGAGCCTGCCGGACTCGACCAGGCGGCGCTGGGACAGGGACGGCGTGAAACGCACGTCCTGGAAGAAGGACTGCCACACCGAGTGGGTGACCGACTCGTTGACGTCCTGCCCGATCAGGTCGGTCAGCTCGAACGCGCCCATCCTGAAGCCGCCGCACTCGCGCAGGACCGCGTCGATGGTCGCCGGATCGGCTCCCTGTGCCTCGTGGACGGCGAAGGCCTCGGCGTAGAAGGGTCGGGCGATGCGGTTGACGATGAAGCCCGGGGTGTCCGCGCAGGCCACGGGTGTCTTGCCCCAGGCACGGGCCGTCTCGTACGCACGCGTGGCCGACGTGACGTCGGTGGCGAACCCGGAGACGACCTCGACCAGCGGCAGCAGCGGGGCCGGGTTGAAGAAGTGCAGGCCCACGAGGCGGCCGGGGTGGCGCAACGGGCCCCCGATGGCCGTCACCGACAGCGAGGAGGTGTTGGTGGCGAGCAGGCAGTCCTCGGCGACGATCTCCTCCAGCTCGCCGAAGAGCTGCTGCTTGACGTCCAGCCGCTCCAGTACGGCCTCCACGACCAGCGCGCAGTCGGCCAGCTCGGCGAGGCCGTCCGCGGGCCGCAGACGGGCGCGGGCCGCGTCCCGGGCGGCGCCGTCGAGCCGGCCCTTCTCCACCAGCCGGTCGAGGCGGGCGCCGATCGCTTCGGCCGCGTCGCGGGCGCGCCCGGCGACGGAGTCGTAGAGCCGCACGGGGTGGCCGGCGACCAGCGCGACCTGGGCGATGCCCTGTCCCATGGTGCCGGTGCCGACGACGGCAACGGGGCTGCTGAGGTCGATAGCTGTCATGTGCGCGATCCTCCCGCACGGGGCTTTCCACAGATGCGGCAGTCCCCCTTGTCCCGACCGATCGTTCGGTTACTCTAGCTCTGACCGCCCTATTCCGCTGCTCTTTCCGCCAGGTCATGAACTCGACGACGAGTTCTCCAGACGAGGAGTTGGTCCCGCATGGCCGCCGAACTGACCGCACACGAGCTGATCGCGAAGCACCGGCCCACTCTCGACCAGGCCCTGGAAGCGATCCGCACGCGCGCGTACTGGTCCCCGCACCCCGAGCACCCGAAGGCGTACGGCGAGAACGGCAGCCTGGACGCGACGGCGGGCAAGGCCGCCTTCGACGCCGTGCTGGGCGGCCGGCTCGACCTCGGCCAGCCCGGCACGGACGACTGGGTGGGCGGCGAGGTCTCGCCGTACGGCATCGAGCTGGACGTGAGCTACCCGCACGCGGACCTCGACGTCCTGCTGCCCGCGATGCAGGCGGGCCGGCGCGCCTGGCGCGACGCGGGCCCCGAGACCCGTGCCGTGGTCTGCCTGGAGATCCTGAAGCGGATCAGCGACCGCACCCACGAGTTCGCGCACGCGGTCATGCACACCAGCGGCCAGGCCTTCATGATGGCGTTCCAGGCGGGCGGCCCGCACGCCCAGGACCGCGGCATGGAGGCGGTGGCGTACGCGTACGCGGAGCAGGTCCGCACGCCCGGGACGGCGGAGTGGAACAAGCCCCAGGGCAAGCGGGATCCGCTGGCCCTCGTCAAGCGGTTCACCCCGGTCCCGCGCGGTATCGGCCTGGTGATCGGCTGCAACACCTTCCCGACCTGGAACGGCTACCCCGGCCTGTTCGCCTCCCTGGCCACCGGCAACGCCGTGCTGGTCAAGCCGCACCCGCGCGCGGTGCTGCCGCTCGCGCTGACCGTGCAGGTCGCGCGGGACGTGCTCACCGAGGCCGGCTTCGACGCGAACCTGGTGGCGCTGGCCGCCGAGCGCCCCGGCGAAGGAATCGCCAAGACCCTCGCCACCCGTCCCGAGATCAGGATCATCGACTACACCGGGTCGACGTCCTTCGGTGACTGGCTGGAGGCCAACGCCCGCCAGGCGCAGGTCTACACGGAGAAGGCCGGCGTCAACACGGTGATCGTGCACTCCACCGCCGACTACAAGGGCATGCTGTCCAACCTGGCGTTCTCGCTGTCCCTGTACAGCGGCCAGATGTGCACCACCCCGCAGAACCTGCTGATCCCCCGGGACGGCATCCGCACCGAAGCGGGCCACAAGACCTTCGACGAGGTCACCGCCGACCTGGCACGCGCGGTCGACGGCCTCCTCGGCGACGACGCACGCGCGAACGCCCTGCTGGGCGCGATCGTCAACCCGGACGTCAAGGCCCGCCTGGAGGCCGCGTCCGGTCTCGGCGAGGTCGCCCTGGCCTCCCGTGAGGTCGCCAACCCGGAGTTCCCGGGCGCGGTCGTCCGCACCCCCGTCATCGTCAAGCTGGACGGCGCCAAGCCGGACGACGAGGCCGCCTACATGAGCGAGTGCTTCGGTCCCGTCTCCTTCGCCGTCGCGGTCGACTCGGTGAGCGACGCGCTGGAGCTGCTGCGCCGCACGGTCCGGGAGAAGGGCGCGATGACGGTCGGCGCCTACACCACCGACACCGAGGTCGAGCAGGCCGTCGAGGAGGTCTGCCTCGAGGAGGCCGCTCAGCTCTCGCTCAACCTCACCGGCGGGGTCTACGTGAACCAGACCGCCGCCTTCTCCGACTTCCACGGCTCGGGCGGCAACCCGGCGGCGAACTCGGCCCTCACCGACGGCGCGTTCGTCGCCAACCGCTTCCGGGTGGTGGAGGTCCGCAGGGAGGCCTAGGAGGCCCAAGGCCCCCAGTGGCCCAAGAGGCCTGGGAGGCCTGGGAGGCCTAAGAGGCCGAGGGGGCGCCCCCGGTGGCACTCCAGTGGTACAGCGTCATCGCCACGCTCGTGGCGAGGTTGTAGCTGGAGACCTGGGGGCGCATCGGCAGCCGCAGCAGATGGTCGGCACGCGCGCGCAGTTCCGCCGACAGTCCGCTGCGCTCCGAGCCGAACGCCAGCACGGCGTCGTCGGGCAGCTCGGTGCCCCGGATGTCCTCGCCCTCCGGGTCGAGGGCGAACAGCGGCCCGGACGGCAGCTCTTCGACGCCGAGCCGTTCCACGGCGGTCGCGAAATGCAGGCCCGCCCCGCCGCGCACCACCGTGGGGTGCCAGGGGTCGAGCGTCCCCGTGGTCACCACGCCGAGCACCCCGAAGCCGGCGGCCAGCCGGATCACGGCCCCGGCGTTCCCCAGATTGCGCGGGTTGTCGAGAACCACCACGGGGGCGGTGCGGGGCGAGCGCGCGAGCGCCCGCAGATTGGCCGCGCGGGGCGGTCGTACGGCGAGGGCGGCGACACCCGTGGGATGGGGCCGCGGGACGAGGGCGGCGTACGTCTCCTCGGCCACCTCGGTCAGCAGCCCGTCCAGCGCGTCCCGTACGTCCCCGGCCAGCTCCTCGGCGAGGGCGAGCGCGGCCCGCCGGTCCGTGGTGACCGCCACCGGCACCTCCGCCCCGAAGCGCAGCGCGTGCTTCAGGGCGTGGAAGCCGTCGAGCAGCACGGCGCCACCGGCGTGCTCGCGCCAGCGCATCAGCGGGTCGGTCATGCCGTGCACCCTACGCGGCCCCTACCCGCCCCGGAGCGCTCTCCTCCGGGGCCCGCTGCGCGGGCACGCCACCGCGACCGCGCCGGACGAACCGCCCCCGCGCGCGTGCCGCCAGATCCCCCAGCCGCCGCAGGAACGAGGTGGGCAGGAACACGGCGTCCGCGGCGATCATCGCCAGCGAGAAGAACGGCAGTCCGAGGACGACCGCGATCGCCGCGTGCTCGGCCATCATCAGCACCAGCAGGACGTTCTTGACCCGCCGGTTGAACAGGGTGAACGGGAAGGCGACCTGCACGATGACCGTCCCGTAGGTCACGAGCATCATGATCGTCCCGCTCGTGGACATCAGCTCGCCGAGCCCGGGCCAGGGCGAGAAGTAGTGCAGGTGGAGCGGGTAGTAGACGGCGGTGCCGTCCTGCCAGCGCGAGCCCTGGACCTTGTACCAGCCGGCCGTGGCGTAGATCAGGCACGCCTCCGCCATGATCACGAACAGGGCGCCGTTGTGCAGGACGTTGGCGACCACGTCCAGCAGCAGCCTCGGGTCGGCGGACTTCGCCCGGCGCTCGACGAGCCCCCACACACCGAGGGCCACCCACACCGTCCACAACAGCGCGGGGATCAGCCAGCCGTTGTCGGACCGCCCGGTCAGCGTCACGATGCCGAGCGCGAGGCCCAGACCCGCCCACAGCGCCGCCCCCACCCGGTCGGCTGGAACCCGTTCGCCACGCGCGCGGGCCGCCTCGTCGGCCGCCCTCCGCCGTGCGTCGAGGGACCACACCTGGCCGCAGCGCGTGAACAACAGGTAGAAGGACATCAGGTGCAGGACGTTGTCGCCGCCGTCCCCCATGAAGACGCTGCGGTTCTGCAGCGACAGCACGCCCACCATGAACAGCACCGACGCGGTACGGGTGCGCCAGCCGAGCAGCAGCCCCACGGCGGCGAGGATCGCCAGGACGTAGAAGCACTCGAACCAGGCCCGCCCGTCCGACCACAGCAGCGCCGAGAACGCGTGGTTGTCGTCGGTCAGGTCCTTGGCGAGCTGCCAGCCCCAGGGACCGGTGGGGCCGTACAGCTCCCGGCGGTGCGGGAACTCGCGCAGCAGGAACAGCAGCCAGGTCCCGGCGAACCCGATCCGGATCACCGCGCTCTGGTACGGCCCGAGAGAGGCCCCGGTGACGCGGGCGATGCCGCGCGAGAGGGCCGGCGCGAGACGGCTCACCGCACACCTCCGGCGGCCTCGTCGGCCGACACGGTCCACCAGGGCAGCAGGCGGTAGACGGGCTTGTCGGACACCCGCTCACGGCTCCACTTCGGCGGCTGCACGTTGGTGGTGCTGGAACGGACCTGCACGCGCCGGATGACGCCCTCCCTGCTGATCGGATCGTCCCGGTAGAGCCGCATCACGACGATCCGGCGCACGTACTGCTCGGCGAGGGCGCCGCGCAGGCCCACGGGGCGGTTGTCGGCGCCGTGCGTGGCGCCGAAGAAGTCCCAGGCCCGGCGCAGTTCGTTCTGCTGGGTGTGGCTGGGCACCGGATTCCCCCTGATCGCGGCACCGTCCTGGGCCGAGAGGTCGGTCCAGCCGGTGGTGCGCACCGCACCGTCCTCGGTCCGTACCTCGGCACGCACCTGCACGGCGATGTTCTGCTGCAGCGGGTTCGGGGCGAACAGCTTCCAGTTCTGTTCGAACTCCGGGTATATCCACTCCTCGATCGCCTTGCCGTGCTGCTTCGTCACCGTGTTCGCGGGCGCGAGGCTGAGGAACACCATCAGCAGATGCACACCGGCGGCGACGGCGACCACCGCGAGCGCCAGCGCGGCGCCGACCTGGTAGCGGGGGGAGAGCGCGGCGACACCGGTACGAGGAGCGGGCGGGGCCGAGCGTGACGGCTCCTGCGCGTCGCAGGGCCGCTCGGTGCACTCGGGAGGAGCAGCGGGTCTCGCGGACCGGGCGGGTCTCGTGGACTCAGGGGGGCCGGCCGACTCGCGCGGCTCGTGGACCTCGCGGGTCTCCCCGCCGGCCTCGCCAGTCCCACCGACCTCACGGGTCTCCCCGTCGCCCTCGCCAGACCCACCGACCTCACGGGTCTCCCGGTCGGCCTCGCCAGTCCCACCGACCTCACAGGTCTCCCGGTCGGCCTCGCCAGTCCCACCGACCTCACGTGTCACACGGGCCCCAGGCAACCCACGCGACCCGGAGGGCTCGGATGCCTCGGCGGGTTCACGCGGCTCCGGTGACTCCGACGGATCCGACGGATCCGACGGATCCGACGGATCCGACGGGTCCGACGGCTCACGCGGTTCGGGCGGCCTGGGCGGCTCCAAGGGCTCGGCGGCACCCCGGCCCCGCCGGGCACCCGAGTCCTCGTCATACGCATCCATCGCGCCCCGTCCCCCGTTTCGGGTCATTCGTTCAGCTGATCGCTTCGGCTGAGTGGGTCAGCTCGGTGGGCGGCCCCTGCCACAGACGCCGCACGATGCACGAGCGCCGCACCGGCGCTCGCACGGAACGGTACTCAGCCGGGGCCACCACGCGCAGCCCCGGGTACGGGCCGACGGCCGTGGTCCTCGCCACCATGGGCCCCCGGCACCGGTCCGCGTCGCTCCGTCGAGCGGTCCCGGCCGGTCCTCTGCGACACGTTGTCCACAGGTGGCCCGCGGAGTTTTCCACAGCGGTTGACACCCTCCGGCGGCCCGGCACACCATTGATACCGCACGGACCGAACGATCGGTCGGGACAGATCCACCGCAGAGCCCGAGGTCAGGGGGACCGCATGGCCACAGCAGCCGCGCAGCGCACGACCGGCACACCGGCGGACGGCACGCCGGACACCGTCGACACGACGGCCTACCAGCACGCCTTCGACGCGGCCGTGGCCGCCGACGAGCGGATCGAACCGCGCGACTGGATGCCCGACGCCTACCGCGCGACCCTGGTCCGGCAGATCGCCCAGCACGCGCACTCCGAGATCATCGGCATGCAGCCCGAGGCCAACTGGATCACCCGCGCGCCCTCCTTGCGCCGCAAGGCGATCCTGATGGCCAAGGTCCAGGACGAGGCCGGCCACGGCCTGTACCTGTACAGCGCGGCCGAGACCCTCGGCGCCAGCCGCGACGAGCTGCTGGACAAGCTGCACACCGGCCGCCAGAAGTACTCCTCGATCTTCAACTACCCGACCCTGACCTGGGCCGACGTCGGCGCGATCGGCTGGCTGGTGGACGGCGCCGCGATCACCAACCAGGTCCCCCTGTGCCGCTGCTCCTACGGCCCGTACGCACGCGCCATGGTGCGGGTCTGCAAGGAGGAGTCCTTCCACCAGCGCCAGGGTTACGAGCTGCTGCTGGCCCTCAGCAAGGGCACTCCGGAGCAGCACGCGATGGCCCAGGACGCGGTGAACCGCTGGTGGTGGCCGTCGCTGATGATGTTCGGCCCGCCCGACGACGCCTCCCAGCACTCCGCGCAGTCCATGGAGTGGAAGATCAAGCGGCACTCGAACGACGAGCTGCGCCAGCGCTTCGTCGACATCTGCGTCCCGCAGGCCGAGTCCCTGGGTCTCACCCTGCCGGACCCGGAGCTGAGGTGGAACGAGGAGCGCGGCCGGCACGACTTCGGCCCGATCGACTGGACCGAGTTCCAGGACGTCCTCAAGGGCAACGGCCCGTGCAACGAACAGCGCATCACCCAGCGCAAGCGCGCCCACGACGAGGGCGCATGGGTACGGGAAGCGGCCGCGGCCTACGCGGCCAAGCACACCGGCACCACCGGTGGGACGGGAGCGGAGCGAGCATGAGCACCACCGACTGGCCTCTGTGGGAGGTCTTCGTCCGCTCCAGGCGGGGGCTGTCTCACACCCATGCCGGCAGCCTGCACGCACCCGACGCCGAGCTGGCCCTGCGCAATGCCCGCGACCTCTACACGCGGCGCGGTGAGGGCGTCTCGATCTGGGTCGTTCCGGCCACCGCGATCACCGCCTCCTCGCCGGACGAGAAGGACCCGTTCTTCGAACCGGCAGCCGACAAGCCCTACCGGCATCCGACCTTCTACGAGATCCCGGAAGGGGTGAAGCACCTGTGACCGCCACCGTCCCGGCGGCCGCCGCGCTCGCCCTCGGCGACGACGCCCTGGTGCTCTCCCACCGCCTCGGGGAGTGGGCCGGCCACGCGCCCGTCCTGGAGGAAGAGGTCGCTCTCGCCAACATCGCCCTCGACCTGCTCGGCCAGGCCCGGGTGCTGCTGTCGATGGCCGGCGACGAGGACGAGCTGGCCTACCTGCGCGAGGAACGCGCCTTCCGCAACCTCCAGCTGGTCGAGCAGCCGAACGGCGACTTCGCCCACACCATCGCCCGGCAGCTGTACTTCTCCACCTACCAGCACCTCCTGCACACCGCTCTGGCCGCGGCGGACGGCCCGTTCGCCCCGCTCGCCGCCAAGGCGGTCAAGGAGGTCGCCTACCACCGCGACCACGCCGAGCAGTGGACGCTGCGGCTCGGCGACGGCACCGAGACCAGTCACCAGCGGATGGGCCGGGCCTGCGACGAGCTGTGGCGGTTCACCGGCGAGATGTTCCAGCCGGTGGAGGGCCTCGACGTCGACTGGGCGCTCCTGGAGGAGCGTTGGCTGGAGTCCGTCCGGGACGTCCTCGGGCGTGCCACCCTCACCCTCCCCGAGGGGCCGCGCACCGGGGCCTGGTCAGCGGGCGCCGGCCGGCAGGGCCTGCACACCGAGCCGTTCGGGCGGATGATCGCCGAGATGCAGCACCTGCACCGCAGTCATCCGGGGGCGTCGTGGTGACGGCCACCGCCCTCGAGGCGCAGCTGCTGGAGCTGGCGGGCTCGGTTCCGGACCCCGAACTGCCGGTGCTCACCCTCCGGGAGCTGGGCGTGGTGCGCGCGGTGCGGATGGACGGTCCGGACACCGTCGAGGTCGAGCTGACGCCGACCTACACCGGCTGCCCGGCCATCGAGGCGATGAGCGTCGACATCGAACAGGTGCTGCGCGCCCACGGTATGCGACACGTCACCGTCCGCACCGTGCTCGCCCCCGCCTGGTCCACCGACGACATCACACCCGAAGGGCGCCGCAAACTCCAGGAGTTCGGTATCGCTCCCCCGCGCGTGCAGCAGACCTCCGGCCCGGTCGAGCTGGCCCTCGGCCCGACCCGGACACAGGACACGGAGGCCGAGCCGGTGCGCTGCCCGCACTGCGGCTCCGCCGACACCGAGCTGCTGAGCCGGTTCTCCTCCACCGCCTGCAAGGCGCTGCGCCGCTGCCTCGTCTGCCGTGAACCGTTCGACCACTTCAAGGAGTTGTGATGGCGCGCTTCCACCCCCTCCCGGTGGCCGCGGTCGACCGGCTCACCGACGACTCCGTCGCCCTCACCCTCACCGTCCCGCCCGAGCTGCGCGCCCAGTACCGGCACACGGCCGGCCAGCACCTCACGCTGCGCCGCCGGGCCGACGGCACGGACATCCGGCGTACGTACTCGATCTGCTCCCAGGCCCCGGACCCGGACGGCGAGGGACCGGGCGTCCTGCGGGTGGGGGTACGGCTGCTCGAGGGCGGGGCCTTCTCCACATACGCGCTGAAAGAGATCAACGTCGGCGACGAACTGGAGGTGATGACCCCGGCCGGCCGCTTCACCCTGGAACCGGCGCCGGGGTTGTACGCGGCGGTCGTCGGCGGCAGCGGCATCACCCCGGTGCTGTCCATCGTCTCGACGCTGCTGGCGCGCGAGCCCGCGGCCCGGTTCTGCCTGATACGCAGCGACCGCACGGCCGCCTCGACGATGTTCCTGGAGGAGGTCGCCGACCTGAAGGACCGCTACCCGGAGCGGCTTCAGCTGGTGACCGTGCTCTCCCGGGAGGAGCAACAGGCCGGTTTGCCCTCCGGCCGGCTCGACCGGGAGCGGCTCGCGGGGCTGCTGCCCGCGCTGCTGCCGGTGGACCGGGTGGCGGGGTGGTTCCTGTGTGGACCGTACGGGCTGGTGCAGGGCGCGGAGAAGGCGCTGCGCCAACTGGGCGTGGACCGCACCCGGATCCATCAGGAGATCTTCCACGTGGAGGCGGGCCCGGCGCCGGCAGCCGTCGTCCCGGCACCCGCGCACAGCTCGGTCACCGCCCGGCTCGACGGACGCGGCGGCACCTGGCCGGTGCGCGAGGGGGAGTCGCTGCTGGAGACCGTCCTGCGCAACCGGGCCGATGCTCCCTACGCCTGCAAGGGCGGAGTCTGCGGTACCTGTCGGGCCTTCCTGGTCTCGGGCGAGGTCCGCATGGACCGCAACTTCGCGCTGGAGGCGGAGGAGACGGAGGCCGGATATGTACTGGCCTGCCAGTCGCATCCGGTGACCGAGAAGGTGGAGCTGGACTTCGACCGCTGACGCACCGTTCCCTTCTGCTAGAACGTGTTCTATCTTGACGCCCCGTCAGGCGAACTGCCGGACCAACCGGCAGTCGACCGGATCCGCCGGGAGGACAGGTCGTGGACTTCACCTTCACCGAGGAGCAACTCGCGGCGGCCGAGGCGGCACGGGGGGTGTTCGCCGGCGTCGCACCGGACGCGGTGCCGAGCCCGGCGCTGACCCCGGGTGCCGTGGCCGAGGGCTTCGACCGGGAGCTGTGGTCCCGGCTCGCCGGCGCCGACCTGCTGAGCCTGCTGCTGGACGAGGCGTACGGCGGGGCGGGCCTCGACGCGATCGCGTTGTGCCTGGTGCTCCGCGCGTCCGCCGAGGTTCTCGCGCGAGTGCCGCTGCTGGAGCACAGCGCCGCCGCGGCGGCCGTACAGGCCTACGGCGGGGCCGATTCGGCGAAGCGGCTGCTGGAGCGGGCCGGCCGCGGGGAACTGGTGCTGACCGTCGCGGCGAACGGACGCACCGGCCACGACGCGGCCGAACTGGCCGTCACCGCACGCCGGGAAGGCCCGGACTGGGTGCTGGACGGTGTCCAGACGGCGGTGCCGTGGGCGCACGACGCGGACCTGGTCGCCGTACCCGCCCATGTCGGGGACGCGGGCGCCGACCGGACCGTGCTCGCGCTCGTGCCGCGCGGGCACGACGGTGTGGTCCTGGCCGGGCAGGTGTCCACCAGCGGGGAACGGCTGGCCGAACTGCGGCTGTCGTCCGTGCGGATCGACGCGGCGGAGGTCATCGAGGCCGACGGCGCGTGGGAGTGGCTGCACGCGCTGCTCGTGACCGGCACCTGTGCGCTGGCGCTCGGCCTGGGCGAGCGGGTACTGCGGATGACCAGTGACTACACCGGGAAACGGGAGCAGTTCGGATATCCGATCGCGACCTTCCAGGCGGTGGCCGTGCAGTCGGCGGACCGGTACATCGACCTGCGTGCCATGGAGGCCACCCTGTGGCAGGCCGCGTGGCGGATCTCCTCGGGGGCGTCCGGGGCGCTGCCCCCCGCCGGTGATGTCGCGGTGGCGAAGATCTGGGCGGCTGAGGGCGTGCGGCGGGTGGTCCAGACGGCCCAGCACCTGCACGGCGGGTTCGGCGCCGACACCGACTACTCACTGCACCGGTATCACGCCTGGGCCAAGCACCTGGAGCTGGCGCTCGGCCCGGCGTCGGCGTACGAGGAGAAGCTCGGCGACCTGCTCGCGGCGCACCCTCTCGGCTGAGGCGCGCACACCCACCCGAGACCCACCCTCGGTCGAGGCGCAGGCTCACCTGGGGCCCATCCCTCGATCCAGACGGGTCGGCTCGGCTGAGGCCCATCCCGCACCTGCGGCGGATCCGCTGCGGCCGGGGCCGGGTCCGCTCCGCCGTGGCGGGTCCGCTCCGGCCGGCTACAGCACGAAGCCCGGCTTGCCGTCCTCCGTGACCACCGGGCGGCCCGCGGCCTGCCAGACCTGCATGCCGCCGTCGATGTTGACCGCGTCGATACCCTGCTGGACCAGGTACATGGTGACCTGGGCCGAGCGGCCGCCCGAGCGGCAGATCACGTGCACACGGCCGTCCTGCGGAGCGGCCTCGGTCAGCTCGCCGTAGCGGGCCACGAACTCGCTGATGGGGATGTGCAGCGCTCCCTCGGCATGGCCCGCCTGCCACTCGTCGTCCTCCCGGACGTCCAGCAGGAAGTCGCCGTCCTTGAGGTCGGTGACCTCGGCCGTGGGCACACCAGCTCCGAAATTCATGGCTCCGACGCTACCCGAAACGGAGGGCGGCTCAGCCCTGCCCCAGGAGGTCCGCCAGTTCGGCCTCGCGTCCGGCGATGTCGGCGCGCAGCCTGCCGGCGATCTCGTCGAGCAGCCCGTCGGGATCGTCGGGGGCGAGGCGGAGCATGCCGGCGATGGCGCCCTCCTCCAGCTCGCGGGCTACCAGAGTGAGCAGTTCCTTGCGCCGGGAGAGCCATTCGAGGCGGTCGTACAGCTCCTCGGCAGGGCTCGGGCGGCGCTCGGGCGGCACCGGGCCGGCCGCCCACTCCTCGGCCAGCTCCTCGAGCAGGGCCTCGTCGCCACGGGCGTAGGCGGCGTTCACGCGGGTGATGAACTCCTCGCGCCGCTTCCGCTCCTCATCCTCCTGCGCCAGGTCGGGGTGTGCCTTGCGGGCGAGGTTGCGGAAGAGCTTGCGGGCCTCCTCGCTGGGCCGCACCCGCTGCGGGGGCCGTACCGCCTGGTCGGTGAGCATGGCGGCGGCCTCCGGGGACAGGCCCTCGCCGTCCATCCAGCCGTGCAGCAGGTCCTCTACTCCGGGGATCGGCAGCACCCGGGCGCGAGCCTCCTCGGCCCGCCGGATGTCCTCGGCGTCACCGCTGCGGGCCGCCTTCGCCTCGGCGATCTCGGCATCCAGCTCCTCGATGCGCAGGTAGAGGGGGCCGAGTCGCTGTTCGTGCAGCCGGGAGAAGTTCTCGATCTCGACGCGGAAGGTCTCCACCGCGATCTCGTACTCGATCAACGCCTGTTCGGCGGCCCGAACGGCCTGTTCGAGCCGTTCCTCGGGCCGCGGTGCCTGGGACTGGTCGGCTTCCGGGGTCGTCACGCGACCAGCGTAGGCCACGGCCGGAACCGGCCGACCGCACCGGCCGAACACACCGGTCGGTCCGGAGGCACCGATCGTCTCTCTACGCAGGTCGGTCCGGAGACATCGGTCGTCTTTCTACACACGTCGGTCCGGAGACATCGGTCGTCTCTCTACGCACGTGTGGTCCGGAGGCACCGGTCGTCCGCAGTTGCACCGTCGATCCGGGGACACCGGCAGGGCTGGATTCGGCGGCAGGACCGGATCCACCGGCCAACCGGTCCGGCCCCACCGGCAGGACCGGCTTCAGCGGGCGGGTCCGGCCTCCGGGCAGTCGGCCGGGACCCACTGGGCGGCCAGGTCGCGGCAGGCGACGACGAGGGTGCCGGGCAGACAGGCCAGCTCGTGGGTGCAGCCGGCCGGGTGCGGAAGGATCTCGTCGAGCAGTACGGCGCCGAGGGAGGCGGGATCGCAGGCGTCCAGGACATCCGTCTGGAAACGGGAGACGCCCGAGTAGCGGATGATCAGATCCTCGTCGTGCCGGGCGCAGTCGTGCCGGAACCGGATCTCGAGAGCGTCGTCGGCGCCGTGGCTGACCTCGACCGGTGTGAGGTCCTTCACGCAGCGCCTGCCGCCGAAGTCGTAGTGCGCCGGGTCGGTCGCGAACGCGCGCGCCCCGGGCGGCAGACCCTCCGCGAGTCCGGGCAGCCGGTCGAGATAGGGCCGCGGGTCGAGAAGCACCGGATCCCCGCCCCGGCCAGCGCTCACCTCTTCCTCACCCCGGCCGCCGCTCACCTCTTCCTCACCCCGGCCGCCGCTCGTCTCTTCCTCGCCCCGGCCGCCGCTCACCTCTACGTACTTCACCTCGGCCTCCTCGCCGCACCGCGGCCGGCACCCTCGCCGTCCCCTCTCGTATTCCCGGCCTCATGCCCCCGGCCTCTTATCCCCGGCCTCATGCCCCCGGCTCGGTCCTCACACCCCGGCCTCGGCCGCTATCCGGCCCGCCCGCACGCCCGCGACCAGCTCCGCGTGGTCCGCCTCGGTGCGGTCGGCGTAGGCGACGGCGAAGGCGGCCATCGCCTCGTCCAGTTCCTCGTTCTTGCCGCAGTAGCCGGCGATCAGCCGCGGGTCGGCGCTGTGCGCGTGGGCACGGGCCAGCAGGGCGCCGGTCATCCGGCCGTAGTCGTCGACGTGGTCGGCGGCGAGGGCGGCCGGGTCGACGCTGCCCTTGCGGTTGCGGAACTGGCGCACCTGGAAGGGGCGCCCGTCGACCGTGGTCCAGCCCAGCAGGATGTCGCTGACCACCTGCATCCGCTTCTGCCCGAGAACCACCCGGCGGCCCTCGTGCTCCGTGGGCGGCGCTTCGAACCCGGCCGTGCGCAGGTGCGGGACCAGCGCCGAGGCGCGGGCCTCCTTCACCTGGAGCACCAGCGGCTGCTCGCGGTGGTCGAGGAGCAGCACGACGTAGGACCGGGTGCCGACGCTGCCGGTGCCGACCACACGGAAGGCCACGTCGTGCACCGCGTGCCGGGCGAGGAGGGGGTGCCGGTCCTCGCCCAGGGTGCCCACGTACGCCTCCAGGGAAGCTGCGACCGCGGCGGCCTCGGCGTCCGGGACCCTGCGCAGCACCGGCGGGGCGTCCACGAACCGGCGCCCGCCGTCGGCGGCCGTCTCGGTCGCCTTCGCGGCGAACCGTCCGCTGGTGTTGGCGCGGGCCTTCTCGGAGACCCGCTGCAGGGTGCCGAGCAGATCATGGGCGTCGGTGTGGGAGACCAGCTCCTCGTCGGCGATGGCGTTCCACGCGTCCAGCACGGGCAGCTTGGCCAGCAGGCGCATGGTGCGCCGGTAGGCACCGACCGTGTCCCGGGCCGCCGCACGGCAGGTGTCCTCGTCGGCGCCCGCCTCCCGCCCGGCGAGCACCAGGGAGGCCGCGAGCCGCTTCAGGTCCCACTCCCAGGGGCCGTGCACGGTCTCGTCGAAGTCGTTGAGGTCGATGACCAGGTCACCGCGGGCGTCGCCGTACACGCCGAAGTTGGCGGCGTGCGCGTCACCGCATATCTGGGTGCCGATCCCGGTCATGGGGGTGCGCGCCAGGTCATAGGCCATGAGCGCGGCCGACCCGCGCAGGAAGGCGAAGGGCGTGGCCGCCATCCGGCCGACCCTGATCGGCGTCAGCTCGGGTATGCGGCCGGCGTTCGACTCCTCGACCGCGCTCACCGCGTCGGGACGGCCGGCGTCCAGGTCCAGGGCACGGTGCGCGTCACGCGGGACGCTCGCGCGGAGCGCCTTGCCCTCCGCCTTGGGGGAGCCCTGCGCCGGCCACCGGGCGAACCCGCGCATCCGGGGCAGCCGCCGTACCTCCTGGCCGACGGTGTCCACCGCTCCCCCACCGGTTCCGGTCACCACGCCCGCCTTCCCCTGGACACCGCTCTCACCCGACTGGTGCGTCGGGACGCCAACTCGCGAAGACGGTACAGCGGGTGGCTGAATCACGGCATCGCGGCATCCCTCCTGTGACCCGGGCGGCCAAGCCTTCGAGTGCCCCGCGAAGCGCCACCTTCCGAGCCGGATCACTTCCGCTTGGCCCCTCATGGCCACTGATGGAGATCGTTTTCGGCCACATCACGGCCTGTGGAGAACGCGAAGCCGCCCAGGTTCTGCGCCATGAGTGAGAAGCAAGTAACCGATATGCAGAGGGCATTGACCAAAGACTGAACAATATCTTTACATAACTTCGCCGTCGGGACACTAGATCGCTTCACGTCAGAATCGTCGTAGCAACTTGATCACGGCCGTCCGCACCGTGCCTATGGTGAGTGCCGCGATGCGGACGCCGACCAACGTCCCTCGTCGCGACCGTTCGACCAGCGACCGGGGGGCACCGTCGCTACAGGGGGAAAGATTTCTGTCATGCCGTGGTGCGGCCACACCCGGCTGTCCAGGCACATCGACCTGCCTTCAGTGCCCTCGCCGGGGCTGGAAGCCACTGGTACCCGCCAGGGGCGTCAAGCCAGAACCATCGGCTCGAGGAGACCACGTGCTCAAGCACAAGAACTCACTGCGTACCGGACTGATCGCCGCTGTTGCCGCGGCAGCGCTCGCCGGAGGCATCACCACGGCCAGCGCCGACGACGTCGAGGTCCCCAACGTCGACGACTCGTACGCGGCCGTCCAAGACGAGGCGGGCCTCGTCGACCTGTTCAACCCTGCCGACAACGCCGTGGCCAACTTCTCGAGCCACCTCAGCGGCTGGGCGCCGGGCTCCAAGGAGTCGCGCCACTGGGATGACAACGACTACACCGAGATCATGTTCACCGGATGCACGCTGGTTTCGTCCAGGGGCAGTTCCGTGGACGTGAAGCTGTGGCAGGACATACCCATGTCGCTCGACAAGTCCCTGGGGACCAAGCGGTTCACCAACTGCTTCAAGGGCGCGACCAAGACGTCCCGCGGCGAGTGGGACGGGCACTACGAGGGCTCGAAGCGCTACTTCACCATCCCCGCGCTGAACGGCGACACCCAGGCTCACGACCAGGTCAACGTGGACCGGGTCCGGGTCGACACCACGAAGGCCGACTAACCCTTCACCGCGTCCGTCAGGGTCATCCGGGCCGGGAGACACCGACATGGTGTCTCCCGGCCGTCCCAGTTCCGAGAACGGTGTCGTCTGTTGAACCTTCGAGCCCGCCTGCGCACCAGCTCGGCGGTGTGGACCTCACCCCTGTGGGTCGGCATCGTCGTCTTCTACTTCTTCTACGTGCTGCACCTGCGGGAACCCTACGAAGCCGTCGTCTCGGGCCCCTTGTGGGCGCCCGAGCAAGTGGAGCGAGCCCTTTTCTACTTCTACCCCTTCGCCTACGCCGTCACCTGCGCACTCGCCGTGTGGGAAGGCGGACGGCTCAGGCACGACGGTGTGTGGGGCCTGGCTCCGGGACGGTCCCGATTCCGGGTCGCAGCCCATACCCTCGCGCCCGTGATCGGCGCCGGCTGGCTCGTCCTCGGCCTGCCAGTGGGCATGCGGCTGGTGGAGACCGGTCTCCTACCCACCCTTCCGGCGCTGTCTCCCCTTCTGCTCGGCATGGGGCTCGTGGTGGCATGGGCGGTGATCGGCTGTGGCCTGGGCCACATCACCCCTCGGCTGATCTCCGCCCCCCTGTCCGCCGTCGCCGTCTTCTTCCTGATCATCAAGACCGGTCAGGTGGAACCCGTGTGGCTGCGTCACGTGTCCGGCTCCCCGGACACCTCACCGGACTTCGGTGAGCAGTACAGGGCAGTGACACTGATCGTCCCGTTCCTCTTCACCGGATGTGTGGCCGTGGCCGTGGCGGCCTGGTGGCTACCGGCCGCACGCATGCTGAAGTGGACCCTACGGGCGACCACAGTGGCCGCCGTACCGGTGGTCATGGCTCTCTGTGCACAGGCCGCCTCCGGTTGGGGATACGGCGATGGGCCGGTCAGCTCGGGTCACGCGCCCGCCCGCTGCGCGGGGTCCGCTCCTCGTGTGTGCATGGCCCGGACCGGTGGCTCCGTGGACCAGCTCCCCCGCGTGCGCAGCGAGGTCGTGAGCACCCTCACTGCACTGCGCCGGGCCGGCGTCCGGGTGGCTGTGCCGGAAACGGTCTCCGACCGTGTGCTCACCGGGCGGCGGCAAGAACTCTCGAACGCGCAGGTGTGGTGGCTTCCGTTGTCCGAGGCAATGGCCGAGCACAGCATCGGACCGGTCGGAGTCCGCTACGGCGTCCTGGTCACCTCCGTGCGGTTCCCCTGCGCCTTTCCCAGTTCCTTCAAGCCAGGCCAATCCGACTGGGTCGTCAACCACGACGCGGCCCTGCTGTGGGCGGCCACGGTGGTCGACGCCGACAAGCCCTACCAGGCCTGGCTCCGGAACCGATACGCCACCAGCTTCCAGAACGCGGCACAGGTCCTGGCGAAGGTCGATCAACGTGTCTCCGACGCACGGAAACTCACGCCGAAGGAGCAGACCGACTGGTTCGACAGAGAACAGGCGAAGGCCTGTGGTCTCGTGGAAGGAGCCGTGGGATGAACCTCTGGTGCACCGTGCGGCGGGTCCAGGCCGTTCTCCTGCCGGCACTGACGGCCTTCGTGGTCGTCGTCGTGGTGGCGCACGACCAGTACATCCGGCTTCCGGCACTGATCGGCACGTCCGGCAACCAGGTGTTTCTGATGCAGTTGGCGCCGCTGATCGTTGTCTCCGCCCTCGCCCACGGCCTCGGCCAGGTGGTTCCGGAGGCCGAGGGGACGGCACAACGCCCCATCCGCGTCCTGGACACCGCCCTGATCGGCACCCTGACCGGGTCAGCCGCCCTGGCCGCGCTGACGGTCGCGGTCTCGGCGGGTTCGCCCGAGGCATCCATGGCGGGACGCAACACCCTGTTCCTGACCGGCCTCATGCTGATGGCGCGCCGAATCCACGAACAGGCGGCGACCGCCGTGCCGGTGGGCTGGGTGCTGGCCGTCACACTCATCGGCTACCGGGACGTCGGCCGTCCATGGCCCTGGGCGCTGACCCTGCATCCCGCCGGATTCCTCCCCACCCTCGCCCTGTGCCTCCTCGTCTTCGCCGCAGGGCTCACCTCATACGTTCGCCCCCGCCGCACGTGAAAGAGCACACCGTGTCGATTCAGTTCGATTCCTGCACCTTCGGATACAGGCGCCGGAAGCCCCCGATCCTGGCGGACCTGACCTATACCGTCCCCGACGGTTTCACCGTCCTTCTCGGCCCCAACGGAGCCGGTAAATCCACGCTCCTGAAGCTGGGCAGCGGACTCGAGCTTCCCTCCTCCGGCAGCGTCCGCATCGGCGACGTACCGTCCCACGGCTCCGCCTTCCGGAAGCAGGTCGCCTGGATGCCGCAGACGATCACTCCCATGACCGGCTTGTCCGCCCGAGAGCAAGTCGCCTATGCGGGCTGGCTGAAGGGTATGACCAGAACCGACGCCTGGGACGCCGCGCTGACCGCGCTCGGCCGGGTCAACATGGCCGGCAGGGCCGGCATCAAGTCCCGGCACCTCTCGGGCGGCCAGCTTCGCCGCGTCGGCGTCGCCTGCGCGCTGGTTCACGGAGCCGGCACGCTCCTGCTCGACGAGCCGACCGCGGGGATGGACCCCACCCAGCGGCGTGTGTTCCGCGACTTGATCGTCGGGCTCGCCACGGACGACGTACGCGTGCTCATGTCCACCCACGACGTCGCCGACCTCGCAGAAGAAGCCGATCACGTCACCGTTCTGCAGCGGGGAGAGATCATCTTCACGGGCCCCACCGAAGGCTTCCTGTCGCATGCTCCCCGGGACACCCCGGAAGTCCGACGGGCGGAGGCGGCGTACGCCACGGTCGCCACGGCCTCGGCCGAACAGATGTGACGGCGCAGCCACCCGCGCGACGCGGCCGAGGCGGGTGTCGATTCAGCGAGCAGATGATCTCCGGCCCCCTTGGGGGCGCCACAGGGCGGGCACCCAGGCTTCCAGGTGGGCCGAACAGGCCCTCTGGCGCCTCCCGGAAGCTTCCGGACGAGGCCTCGAGACCGCGACCAAAGGCGCGACCGGCGGGGGCTGGAGGTAACCTCGGTGACTTACCTCACCCAACCCCTGGCCCCCGCCCTCCGGAGCCCACCCCACCCGCCTGTGCGATCCTTCACAACCCCGGTTACAACGAGAGACGGGCCCCGCCGTGACTTTCGTCATCGGCGAGACCCGTTTCCCGGTTTCTCTGTGCGCGAGGGGGGAGTTGAACCCCCACGCCCTTGCGGGCACTGGAACCTGAATCCAGCGCGTCTGCCTATTCCGCCACCCGCGCATTGGGTGTGTCCTCCGGTTCCACCCTCTCGGGCTGGCCCCTTCCGACATCCAGAACATTAGCACGCTGTACGGGGTGGATTCACATCCCTTCCGGGCCGCCCGGCGCCGCCCCGCCGCGCGAGGCGGGGCCGGGCCGGACCCGCTCCGCCGCGGTAGGCACGGCGTAAAGAGCGCCTGTTCACGTATCAACCTCGTACCGGTACGGGCCATCTCCCCGGGAGGAGGGCCGGGCGCACACCGAGGTGCGGGACACTGGACTTCGCCCCCCTCTACGATCCATGGCAGCAGGACGCGTACCAGGAGTTCGAAGGGGAGCCGCTGGGGGAACCGGCTGATTGCCGGGCGCGTAGATACGATCAGTGAGCAGGACCGGCAGTACCCGCGAGGCAGCGGCAGACAGCAGGCAAGGAAACGGCAGGGACGGAGGAGGTGCCCCATGGGAGTCCTGAAGAAGTTCGAGCAGCGTCTCGAAGGTCTGGTGAACGGCACCTTCGCCAAGGTCTTCAAGTCCGAGGTCCAGCCGGTCGAGATCGCCGGTGCGCTCCAGCGGGAGTGCGACAACAACGCCACCATCTGGAACCGTGACCGCACGGTCGTGCCCAACGACTTCATCGTGGAACTGAGCACACCGGACTTCGAGCGGCTCAGCCCCTACTCCGGGCAGCTCGGCGACGAGCTGGCCGGGATGGTGCGCGACTACGCCAAGCAGCAGCGCTACACGTTCATGGGGCCGATCAAGGTCAACCTGGAGAAGGCCGAGGACCTCGACACCGGCCTGTACCGGGTGCGCTCGCGCACCCTCGCCTCCTCCAGCAGCCAGCAGGGTGGCCCACAGGCCGCGCCGCAGGCCCCCGCGGGGCCGCCGCCCGGCGGTCGTCCCGGACCGGGCGCCCCAGGCGGTTACGGCTACCCGCCGGCCCCGCCCGCGGGAGCGCCCCCGATGCCGTCCGCGCCGCCGCCCGGCACCCGCCCCGGCGGATACGGCTACCCGCAGCCCGCCACCCAGCGGCCCGCGGCCGCCCCGATGAGCGGCGGGCGCACCCGCTACTGGATCGAGATCAACGGCACCCGCCACCAGATCTCCCGCGCGACGCTGGTGCTGGGCCGAAGCACCGAGGCCGACGTGCGGATCGACGACCCCGGCGTCTCGCGCCGGCACTGCGAGATCCGGACCGGAACGCCCTCGACGATCCAGGATCTCGGCTCCACCAACGGCATCGTGGTGGACGGGCAGCACACCACCCGCGCTACGCTCCGCGACGGCTCGCGGATCGTCGTGGGCAGCACCACCATCATTTACCGGCAAGCCGAAGGGTGAAGCGGGGGCAATGTCAGAGCTGACCCTCACGGTCATGCGGTTGGGTTTCCTGGCCGTACTGTGGCTGTTCGTGATCGTGGCCGTGCAGGTCATCCGGAGCGACCTGTTCGGTACGCGCGTCACTCAGCGCGCCTCGCGCAGGGAAGCCGCCCGCCCGCAGCAGGCGGCCCGGCAGCAGGCCACGCCCCCGCCGCAGCGCGGCCATCAGGGCGGCGGCCGGCAGCGCCGCAACGCCCCCACCAAGCTGGTGGTGACCGAAGGCACACTGACCGGCACCACGGTCGCGCTGCAGGGCCAGACGATCACCCTGGGCCGGGCGCACGACTCAACGATCGTGCTGGACGACGACTACGCCTCCAGCCGCCATGCCAGGATCTACCCCGACCGCGACGGCCAGTGGATCGTCGAGGACCTCGGCTCCACCAACGGCACGTACCTGGACCGGGCCCGGCTGACGACTCCCACGCCGATCCCGCTGGGCGGGCCGATCCGCATCGGCAAGACCGTCATCGAGCTGCGGAAGTAGTGCTACGTCATGAGTGAGCGCGAGCGGAGCGAGCACGCAGCGGCAGGCCGCCACCCGGTCTCCGGCGCGCTCCCGACCGGAGGGTGGGCAGTGTGGCTCGACACGACCGGCTGTACCCGGAGCCGACGGGCGAGGTGCGCATGAGTCTGTCACTGCGCTTCGCCGCCGGATCGCACAAGGGCATGATCCGGGAGGGCAACGAGGACTCCGGTTACGCCGGTCCCCGCCTCCTCGCGATCGCCGACGGCATGGGCGGCCAGGCGGCCGGCGAGGTCGCCTCCTCCGAGGTCATCTCCACCCTGGTCACGCTCGACGACGACGTGCCCGGCTCCGACATCCTCACCTCCCTCAGCCAGGCCGTGCAGCGCGCCAACGACCAGCTGCGCTCCCTCGTGGAGGAGGACCCCCAGCTGGAGGGCATGGGGACCACCCTGACCGCCCTGCTGTGGACCGGCCAGCGGCTCGGTCTGGTGCACGTCGGCGACTCGCGCGCCTATCTGCTGCGGGACGGCGTGCTGACCCAGATCACCCAGGACCACACCTGGGTGCAGCGGCTCGTCGACGAGGGCCGGATCACCGAGGAAGAGGCCACCACCCACCCGCAGCGCTCCCTGCTGATGCGCGCGCTCGGCAGCGGCGACCACGTCGAGCCGGACCTGTCCATCCGCGAGGTGCGGGCCGGCGACCGCTATCTGATCTGCTCCGACGGCCTGTCCGGCGTCGTCTCCCACCAGACGATGGAGGAGACGCTCGCCAGCTACCAGGGCCCGCAGGAGACCGTGCAGGAGCTGATCCAGCTCGCGCTGCGCGGCGGCGGCCCCGACAACATCACCGTCATCATCGCCGACGTCCTGGACCTGGACACCGGCGACACCCTCGCCGGGCAGCTGTCCGACCAGCCGGTCGTGGTGGGCGCCGTCGCCGAGAACCAGCACCACCTGCACGACAACGGCATCATGCAGACCCCGGCCGGCCGCGCCTCCCACCTGGGGCGGCAGGGCCACGGCGGTGGCGGCGAGTTCGGGCCGCCCGGCTCCGGCGACACCACCGGCTACACCCCGGACGGGAACTTCGACGACTACGCCGACGGCGACTTCACCAAGCCGCGCCCCCGGCGCAGGTGGCTGAAGAGATCTCTCTACGGCGCCCTCGCCCTCGCCGTCATCGGCGGCGGTCTGTACGGCGGCTACCGCTGGACGCAGACGCAGTACTACGTCGGCGCCAACGGCGAGCACGTCGCGCTGTACCGCGGGATCAGCCAGGACCTGGCCTGGGTCTCGCTGTCGAAGGTGGACGCGGACCACCCCGAGATCGAACTCAAGTACCTGCCGCCCTACCAGCAGAAGCAGGTCCGGAACACGATCACGGCGGAAGGCCTCCAGCAGGCCCGGACGAAGATCAAGGCGCTGTCCGTGCAGGCCTCGGCGTGCCGGAAGCAGGCGGAGCGCGCGGCCGTCCCGAACGGGAAGCCCTCCGAGGCGAGCCGGGGCGGGACCGGAGGGGCGACGGGAACCACCCGTGTCTCCTTCCCGTCCAAGGCATCACCGTCGCCGAACCCGTCGGCGTCGTCGAAGCCCACGGGCTCGCCCTCGACGTCTCCGAACCCGTCCGCGACCGCCACTCCCAAACCCGGCCCGAGCCTTTCCGAGGATGAGCAGAAGGTCGTCAATCAGTGCGGCACGCAGTAGGCACGCCGTGAGAGGCCCTGTCACACGATGAGCAGTACTTCCAATTCGCCGGCGCACCACACGTCCACGATCGGCGCGATCGGCGCACCGAGCCGTCGCAACACCGAGCTGGCCCTGCTGGTCTTCGCCGTGGCCATCCCGGTGTTCGCCTACGCCAACGTGGGCCTGGCCATGGACGGTTCGGTCCCGACGGGCCTTCTCGGCTACGGCATGGGCCTCGGCCTGCTGGCCGGTGTCGCCCATCTCGTCGTTCGACGGTACGCGCGATACGCCGACCCGTTGCTGCTGCCGCTCGCGACATTGCTGAACGGGCTGGGACTCGTGGTGATCTGGCGGTTGGACCAGTCGCCGCGGCTTCAGCAACGCGCCAAGATCCTCTTCCACGGGTTCAGCCCCGACGCGCCCAAGCAGCTGCTGTACTCGGCACTCGGCATCGCGTTCTTCGCGGTGATCATCGTGTTCCTGAAGGATCACCGCATCCTGCAGCGCTATACCTACATCTCCATGGTCACGGCACTCGTCCTGCTCGTGGCCCCGGTCTTCTTCCCGGCCGTCAACGGAGCCAAGATCTGGATCAGCATCGGTGGCTTCACCATCCAGCCCGGCGAGTTCGCCAAGATCATCATCGCGATCTTCTTCTCCGGCTATCTCATGGTGAAGAGAGATGCCCTGGCCCTGGCCAGCCGCCGCTTCATGGGTCTGTACCTGCCCCGCGGCCGGGACCTCGGCCCGATCCTCACCGTCTGGGCGATGAGCCTGCTCATCCTGGTGTTCGAGACCGACCTCGGTACCTCGCTGCTGTTCTTCGGCATGTTCGTCGTCGTCCTGTACGTCGCCACCGAGCGCACCAGCTGGATCGTCTTCGGTCTCATGATGTCCGCGGTCGGCGCGGTGGGCGTCGGCTCCTTCGAGCCGCACGTCCAGCAGCGTGTACAGGCCTGGCTGCACCCCTTCTCCGACACGGTGATGGCGCAGAGCGACCAGGTCGCCCAGTCACTGATGTCCTTCGGCTCGGGCGGTGTCATGGGCACCGGCCTGGGCCAGGGCAACTCCGACCTCATCGGTTTCGCGGCCAACTCGGACTTCATCTTCGCCACCTTCGGCGAGGAGATGGGCCTGGCGGGTGTGATGGCGGTCCTGCTGCTCTACGGCCTGATCGTCGAGCGGGGCATCCGCACCGCGCTCGCAGCCCGCGACCCGTTCGGCAAGCTGCTCGGCGTCGGCCTGTCCAGCGCCTTCGCCATTCAGGTCTTCGTGGTCGCCGGCGGCGTGATGGGCCTCATCCCGCTGTCCGGCATGACGATGCCCTTCGTGGCGTACGGCGGTTCCTCCGTCATCGCGAACTGGGCCCTCATCGGCATTCTGCTGCGCATCAGCGACACGGCACGCCGCCCGGCCCCGGCCCCCGCTTCCAATCCTGACGCCGAGATGACCCAGGTGGTCCGCCCGTGAACAAGCCACTGCGCCGAATCTCGATCTTCTGCGGACTGCTCATCCTCGCGCTCCTCATCCGCGACAACTGGATCCAGTACGTCCAGGCCGACGCGCTGCAGACGAACACCCACAACCGCCGTGTCTCCATCGAGCGCTACGCGAATCCGCGCGGCGACATCATCGTGGACGGCAAGGCGATCACCGGGTCGAAGGAATCCTCGAGCAGCGACTTCAAGTACAAGCGCACATATAAGAACGGCGCCATGTGGGCGCCCGTCACCGGTTACGCCTCGCAGGCCTTCGGCGCGACCCAGCTGGAGTCCATCGAAGACGGCATCCTGACCGGCAACGACGACCGTCTGTTCTTCCGGAAGACCCTCGACATGGTCACCGGCAAGGAGCAGCAGGGCGGCAACGTCGTCACCACCCTGAACGCCGCCGCGCAGAAGGCGGCGTACGACGGGCTGGCCAGGCAGAACGGCAAGGGCGCCGTCGTCGCCCTGGATCCGTCCACCGGCAAGATACTCGCGCTGGCCTCCTACCCGTCGTACGACCCCTCGTCCTTCGCGGGCAACTCCCTCGGCACCGACACGAAGGCCTGGAACAAGCTGCAGAAGAAGAACAACCCCGCCGACCCGATGCTGAACCGGGCACTGCGCGAGACCTACCCGCCGGGCTCCACCTTCAAGGTGGTCACCGCGGCGGCCGCGCTGGAGAACGGGCTGTACAAGTCGGCCGACGAGAAGACCAGGTCGCCGCTTCCGTGGACCATGCCGGGCACCACCACGCAGCTGAAGAACGAGGGCAGCATCCCCTGCAAGGACGCCACGATGCGGACCGCCCTGCAGTACTCCTGCAACACGGTCTTCGGCAAGGTCGGCGCCGACCTCGGCAACGACAAGATGCTGGCCGAGGCGAAGAAGTTCGGCTTCGACTCCGAGCAGTTCACCCCGGTCCGCTCCAACGCCTCGGTGTTCTCCGACGACATGAACCCGTCGCAGACCGCGCTGTCCTCCATCGGTCAGTACAACACCGCCGCCACCCCGCTGCAGATGGCCATGGTTGCCTCGGCGGTCGCCAACGACGGCAAGCTGATGAAGCCGTACATGGTCGACACGCTGCAGTCCTCCAACGCGGACCCGGTCGCCAAGACCGATCCGGAGGAGCTGAGCCGCCCGCTGTCGCCGTCGAACGCGCAGATCCTGCAGGGAATGATGGAGACGGTGGTCGAGAAGGGCACCGGTACGAACGCCCGGATCAGCGGCGCCACCGTCGGCGGCAAGACCGGTACCGCTCAGCACGGTGTGGCGAACAGCGCGAACCCGTACGCGTGGTTCATCTCCTACGCCAAGATGCCCGACGGCAGCTCGCCGGTCGCGGTGGCCGTGGTGATCGAGGACGAGAACGCCAACCGTGACGACATCTCCGGTGGCGGCCTGGCCGCGCCGATCGCCAAGAACGTGATGGAGGCGGTCATCAAATCCAAGAAGTGAGTCTCCCGGCCCCTGGATGTGGGACGACCGGCTCAGCACAGTGAACCCGCTCACATCACCTTCACATCGATGCACGTTGCGATACCGGTCCTGTATCGGGTTCCGGGCTTGGCCAGGTCATACAAAGCGAGCCGGGTACCGTAGGCCCGGACGGCAGCCTCGGACGCACACGGATGTGACGGCCGAGACCGACGGAGAGGGCTGGTAGGTAGCTATGGAAGAGCCGCGTCGCCTCGGCGGCCGGTACGAGCTGGGCCAGGTGCTCGGCCGTGGTGGCATGGCTGAGGTCTACCTCGCGCATGACACCCGGCTCGGCCGCACCGTGGCGGTGAAGACGCTGCGCGCGGATCTCGCGCGTGACCCGTCCTTCCAGGCCCGCTTCCGCCGGGAGGCCCAGTCGGCCGCCTCGCTCAACCATCCCGCGATCGTCGCGGTCTACGACACGGGCGAGGACTACATCGACGGGGTCTCGATCCCGTACATCGTGATGGAGTACGTGGACGGCTCCACGCTCCGTGAGCTGCTGCACTCCGGCCGCAAGCTCCTGCCCGAGCGTGCGATGGAGATGACCATCGGCATCCTCCAGGGCCTGGAGTACGCCCATCGCAACGGCATCGTCCACCGTGACATCAAGCCGGCCAACGTCATGCTGACGCGCAACGGCCAGGTCAAGGTGATGGACTTCGGTATCGCCCGTGCGATGGGTGACTCCGGCATGACCATGACGCAGACCGCGGCGGTCATCGGCACGGCCCAGTACCTCTCGCCGGAGCAGGCGAAGGGCGAGCAGGTCGACGCCCGCTCGGACCTCTACTCGACCGGTTGTCTGCTCTACGAGCTGCTGACGGTCCGTCCCCCGTTCGTGGGCGACTCCCCCGTGGCCGTGGCCTACCAGCACGTCCGCGAGGAGCCGCAGGCGCCGTCGGTCTTCGACCCCGAGATCACGCCCGAGATGGACGCCATCGTCCTGAAGGCGCTGGTCAAGGACCCGAACTACCGTTACCAGTCGGCGGACGAGATGCGGGCCGACATCGAGGCCTGCCTCGACGGCCAGCCGGTCGCGGCCACGGCCGCCATGGGTGCGGTCGGCTACGGCGGCTACCCCGACGACCAGGCGACCACCGCCCTGCGCTCGGACGCCGGCGCGGGAGCGACCTCCATGCTCCCGCCGATGAACCCGGACGACGGCGGCTACGGCTACGACGACCGCCCCGACCGCCGGCGCCAGCAGCAGAAGAAGTCCAGCACCTCCACGATCCTCCTGGTGGTCGCGGGCATCCTGGTCCTGGTCGGCGCGGTCCTGATCAGCAAGTGGGCGTTCAGCGGGGGCAACGCGGGCGACGGCAAGGTGACGGTGCCCACCTTCATCGGCCAGCCGCAGAAGACGGCCGAGAAGATGGCCGACAACGTCGACCTGAAGGTGTCGATCACCAAGGAGGCCTGCGCCGACCAGCCCGCGGGCCGGGTCTGCAGGCAGGACCGTGACGCCGGGACGAAGGTGGACAAGAACTCCACCGTCGGCCTGGTGATCTCCAAGGGTGCTCCGAAGATCGCGGTGCCGGACGTGCGGGGCGCCCAGTTCGCCCAGGCCGAGGCCCAGCTCAAGGAGAAGGGCTTCGTCGTCGAGAAGAGGACCAAGGTCTCCCCGCAGACGCCCGACGTGGTCCTGTCCCAGGACCCGGAGGGCGGGACGAGCAGGCAGAAGGGCTCCACGATCACCCTCACCGTCGCCAAGGCGGAGGAGAAGGTCACCGTCCCCAACGACCTGGTCGGCAAGTCCTGTGACGAGGCCAAGGCGGAGCTGCAGGGGCTGGGCCTGGTGCCCACCTGCAACGACACCGCCACCGCCAACCCGGACGACGACGGCAAGGTGCTGTCGACGAACCCGCAGGCGGGCCAGCAGGTCTCCAAGAACACGCCCGTCGCGGTCAACGTCGGCAAGGTCCAGCAGCCCACCCAGACGGACGTGCCCAACGTCCAGGGTCAGACCCTGAAGGACGCCAAGCAGATCCTGCAGGGCAAGGGATTCAACAACATCCAGGTCAGCGGCCCGGGTGACGACAAAGCGCGGGTCCTCAGCCAGACCCCGCAGCAGGGCACCCAGGCCGACCCGGCGACCGCCCAGATCGTCCTGACCACCGTCGGCTTCGGCGGCGGGGACAACGGCAACAACGACAACGGCGGCATCTTCGGCGGCATCAACGGCTGACGCGCCACCGACGGTGAAGGCCGAAGGCCCCCGGCATCCGAGGATGCCGGGGGCCTTCACCCGTACCGGGGCCTTCACCCGCACCGGGCACCTTCACCCGTACCGGGAACCTTCACCGTAACGGGCACCTTCACCCGTATCAGAGGAGTTCATCCATACCGGAGGGCTTCACCCGTACCGGAGGCCGTGGCTCAGCCGCGCAGTTCCTTCGGTGGGGTCCGCTTGCCGTCCACCTTCTCCACGCGGACCAGTTCGCCCCAGACCACGTAGCGGTAGCGGCTCGTGTAGACCGGGGTGCAGGTCGTCAGCGTGATGTAGTGGCCGGCCTTCTTCCTGCCCGATTCCTCGGGGATCTGCGACAGGACGTCGACGTTGTACTTCGAGGTCTCGGAGAGGACCGAGTAGACCTTGTAGACGTACCAGTCGTCCTTCGTCTCGAAGACGATCGGGTCGCCCTTGGCGAGCTTGTCGATGTTGTGGAACTTCGCGCCGTGGCCGTCCCGGTGGGCGGCGAGGGTGAAGTTGCCCTTCTTGCCGGACATGGGGAGCACGGCCTTGTCGGGGTCCGTGTAGTAGCCGGCCACGCCGTCGTTCAGGACGTCCGCGTCCGTGCCCTTCTCGACCAGCACCTCGCCGTTCCGCATGGCCGGCACGTGCAGGAAGCCGATGCCGTCCTTGGTGTCCAGCGCGCCGGGGCCGGAGACCGTGGCCGCCCAGTGGTCGCGGACCTTGTCGGCCTGCCGGTCGGCCTTGCGGTCCGCTATGACGTTCGTCCACCACAGGGAGTAGACGACGAACAGGCCGAGCAACACGCCCGCCGTGATGAGGAGTTCGCCGAAGACGCTGACCGCCAGGGCGATCCGCCCGGGGCGCCGGCGCGGGCCGGGATCCGGCTCGGACGCGTCCGTGTGTGATTCGGTCTCGTCGGCGGTCGCTGCCACAGTTCCTCTGCCCTTACTCGATGAGCCCTACTCGATGAGCGCGTCCGGCTTGCCCTTGTCGCGCGGGCGTTCCTCGACCATCTTGCCCCAGACGATCAGCCGGTACTTGCTGGTGAACTCCGGCGTACAGGTGGTGAGCGTGATGTAGCGGCCGGGCTCCGTGAAGCCCGAGCCGGGCGGTACGGGCTTCAGCACGCTCGTGTTGGACGGCGGTGTCACCGGCAGCGTCGAGGTGACCTTGTAGACGAAGTACTCGTCCTGCGTCTCGACCACGACGGCGTCGCCGCGCGAGAGCCGGTTGATGTAGCGGAACGGCTCACCGTGCGTGTTGCGGTGTGCCGCGAGACCGAAGTTCCCGGTCTTGGCGCCAGGCATCGCGGTCTTCAGCGCGCCCTCGCCGTAGTGCCCGACCATGCCCTTGTCGAGCACCCGCTTGTTGCTGACGCCCTCCGCGATCGGCGCGACGACGTCCAGCCTGGGGATGTGCAGGATGGCGAAGCCCTGCCCCGGCGCGAAGACGCCCGGGTTCCGCTTGCCGCTCGCCCAGTCGTCCTGGAGCTGGTGCGTCTCGCTGCCGGCCTGCGCGTGCGCGCGGACGTTGGTCCACCACAGCTGGTAGGTGACGAACAGCAGCATCAGCACGCCGGTGGTGATGAACACCTCGCCGATCGCCCGGCTCGCGATGACGGCCGGGCCGGGCTTGCGCAGCCGCGCCTGCCGCCGGGCCTCCACCCGGGACAGCGGCCGACCGGGCGGCGAGGCCGCCGCGGCACCCGGCGGCGGCGCTTGCTCC
This sequence comes from Streptomyces sp. NPDC048514, assembly GCF_043199955.1. Classification (NCBI taxonomy): domain Bacteria; kingdom Bacillati; phylum Actinomycetota; class Actinomycetes; order Kitasatosporales; family Streptomycetaceae; genus Streptomyces; species Streptomyces sp. NPDC048514. Next base: position 124,220 of record NZ_JBICWT010000011.1, read on the forward strand.
CGGTTCCCGCCATGACGGCCGCCACGGCGCCTGGCGGCCTTTCTGCGGGCCGCGCGGCCGCCGGGCGTGATTCCGGTGGCGGAAGCAGCCGATGAGGCCCCAGAGCCGCCTACGGCGGCGCGGTCGGGGCCACGGCGCCCCGGCTCCGGGATCCGCAGCGCCATCGTCTCGTCGTCGGCGCGGGCATGGCGACCCGCACCGCGACCGGCCCTCGGCGCACCGTCGTGGGACTCGTACGGGCTCTCGCCGTACAAGTCCTCACGCTCGGGGCGCAGCGCGGTCACGCCGTGGCCCTGCCCACCACCGGGGCGAGCCCCGCCGACCTCGCCACGGCGCCCTGGTCGCCGCATTCCACCAGCCAGTTGGCCAGCATCCGGTGCCCGTGCTCGGTCAGCACCGACTCGGGGTGGAACTGCACGCCCTCGACCGGGAGTTCCCGGTGGCGCAGGCCCATGACGATGCCGTCGTGCGTGCGGGCGGTGACTTCCAGCTCGGCCGGGACCGTGGCCGGTTCGGCGGCCAGGGAGTGGTACCGGGTCGCGGTGAAGGGGGAGGGCAGACCCGCGAAGACGCCCTTGCCCCCGTGCTCGACGGGCGAGGTCTTGCCGTGCAGCAGCTCCGGTGCCCGGTCGACCACACCGCCGTACGCCACCTGCATCGACTGCATGCCGAGGCACACGCCGAAGACCGGCACGCCGGTCGCGGCGCAGTGGCGGACCATGTCCACGCACACCCCGGCCTGCTCCGGCGTGCCGGGTCCGGGCGAGAGCAGGACCCCGTCGAAGCCGTCCTGGGCGTGCGCGGTCGACACCTCGTCGTTGCGCAGCACCTCGCACTCGGCGCCCAGCTGGTACAGGTACTGGACGAGGTTGAAGACGAAGCTGTCGTAGTTGTCCACGACGAGAATCCGCGCACTCACTGGTTGTCCACCGTCACATCGTTGAAGGGCAGGAGCGGTTCGGCCCACGGGAAGACGTACTGGAAGAGGACGTAGATCACGGCCAGGCCCAGTACGAGTGAGACCAGCGCCTTCACCCACGCGTTCCCCGGCAGATGCCGCCAGATCCAGCCGTACATGCCGTCCCTTTCGTATCCCCACGGCACCAGACTCACGCCGTAACGCCACCAGACTAACGGCGCAGAGCCCTCGGTTCGCCTGCCTCCACAGGCTGTGTGGCGTCGAGGTGCGCCCAGACGATCAGCCGGTGACTGTGTCCCCATTCCGGATCACACGTGGTCAGCGTCAGGTACCGGCCCGGGCGCGTGTACCCGGAAATACGGGGCACAGGGTCGATCGCCTCGACGTCCGTGGGAACGGTTTTGTAGGGCCCTTTGTCGATCCGGTAGGTGAACCAGGTCGTACCGTCCGTGAGCACCACCGCGTCACCCGGACGCAGCAGCGGGAAGTCCTTGAACGGGTCCCCGTACGTGCGCCGGTGCCCGGCGACCGCGAAGTTGCCCTCCTGACCGAGCCGGGCCGTCCCGGAGTAGTGGGCCAGGCCCTTCTTCAGCACGTCCGTGCCGGTGCCTTCCAGCACCGGTTTGTTCCACGTGAAACCGAGCCGCGGGATGTACATGATCGCGAAGGCCTTGCCGGGGTGGTACGGCTCCGGTTCCCGCACGGTCACGGTCCGGCCGCCCACCGCGTCCTCCGGCCGGACGGCACCCGTCGACCACTGCCGGTGCAGCCGGTCGATCTGGTCGCTCATGGCGTTGTCGGCCCGCACGCCGGTCCAGAACAGCAGATAGCCCACGAAGAGCACGATCAGGGTGCCGACGGTGATGCACAGTTCGCTGACTGTTCTGACGATCACGCGCACCGGCGGCTCCTGACTGGGACCCGGCTACTCCACGGGCTTCGCGTAGTGCAGATCCACTGTGCCCGAGTAGCCGGGCAGAGTCACCGTCCCGTCATCGGTCACTTTCCAGCCGAGGCCGTAGACGTTGACGTAGACCATGTAGGTCTGGATCGCCTTGCTCGCCGCGAGCGCCTGCTGCAGCTTCCCCGGGTCCCCGACCGCCGTGATCTTGTACGGCGGGGAGTAGACGCGTCCCTGGAGGATCAGGGTGTTGCCGACGCAGCGCACGGCGCTGGTGGAGATCAGCCGCTGGTCCATGACCCTGATGCCCTTGGCGCCGCCCTGCCACAGAGCGTTCACCACGGCCTGCAGGTCCTGCTGGTGGATGACCAGGTAGTCGGGCTGCGGCTCGGGGTAGCCGGGGAGCTTGGCGGTGGCGTCGGGCGGCGCGTCGTTCAGCGTGACGGAGATCGCCCTGCCGGTCAGCTTGTCGGTGCCCGCGTTCTTCTCCAGACCGCTGAGCTTCTCGTCCTGGGCCTTGCTGCTGCCGTCGTCGCTCTCGGCGAGCGAGTCCACGTTGTCGCGCAGGGACCCGTTGGACTCGTCCAGCTCCTTGTTCTTGCGGCTGCGCTCCTGGATCAGGTCCGACAGCTTGAGCAGGGAGGCGTCCTGCCGGATGTCGGTGCCCTTGGCCGTGTCGAAGCTGGTGAAGAAGATGAGCCCCGCCAGGGCGAAGACGGCCGCCGTCAGTATCCGCACCGGCCGGACGCGCGGCTTGGCTCCGGGTCCGGCACCCGTTGATCCCGTCCCGGGGGAGTCGGCAGAATTGCTCAACGTACCCTTATCTCCTTCGGCGCCACGGAAGCACTACGCTAACGGACGCCCGGGGGAGCGGACAGAGTCGTCAGGTCGGCCCCTTGTACGCTGCCCGAGCCCGACCCAGTTACCTGCGCGGCCACGCAGCGCATCGACAGGAGAGACCCTCGTGCCGAAGTCACGTATCCGCAAGAAGGCCGACTACACGCCGCCGGCGGCGGCCAGGCAGGCTCAGGCGATCAAGCTGACCAGCCGTTCCTGGGTCGCGCCCGTCATGCTGGCCATGTTCCTCATCGGCCTGGCCTGGATCGTCGTCTTCTATGTGACCGACGGCTCACTGCCCATCGACGCGCTGGACAACTGGAACATCGTGGTCGGCTTCGGCTTCATCGCCGCCGGCTTCGGTGTCTCCACGCAGTGGAAGTAGCCCTCACCAGCGCTCCCACGGCAGCTCTGCCCACGGCTATCCACTGAGTTATCCACAGGTCGGCAGACGTATCCACATCCCCCTGGGGAAAAGACTACGATCTGTGGATAACTCATCGAGGGTTGACGCCGGTGTGACTGCCCTATCAGTCCCCGCACACGCATTCGCCCCCCGTCCGACCTGCGGAAACACATTCGAGCGACGGGGGGCACAGCTGTGCCCGCACCGTATGCACAGGATCCGCCACACGCTGTGGACAACGGTTCGGTATCAGGTGAGCTGAGCGGTCCTGACCAGCACGAGGACCACCGCGACCAGCAGCACGAGCACACAGGTGCCGTACTGGATCAGCGCCCGTCTCCGGCGCGGCGCGTGCACCATGGCGTAGCCCGTCACGACGCCGGCGACGAGGCCGCCGATGTGGGCTTCCCAGGCGATGTTCATCCCCGGCGCGAAGGTGATCACGAGGTTGATCACCAGCAGGGCGAGGAGCGGCCGCATGTCGTAGTTGAGCCGCCGCATCAGCACGGCCGTGGCGCCGAAGAGACCGAAGATGGCTCCGGAGGCGCCGAGCGAGGGCTGGTTGGGCGCGGCGATCAGATAGCTGAGCGCGCTGCCGGCCAGGCCCGACACGAAATAGAGGGCGAAATAACGGGCGCGGCCGAGCGCCGCCTCCAGGGGCCCGCCGATCCACCACAGGCTGAGCATGTTGAACAGGATGTGGGGGATGCCGCCGTGCAGGAACATCGCGGTCAGCAGGCGGTAGTACTGGCCGTCGGCGACGCCCTGCACCGCGTTGAGACCGGGGACGTAGGCCTGGCCGATCAGCTCGAAGCGGTTGGTGAAGGAGTCGCCCAGGGCCAGCGTCACCAGGAACAGGGCGAGGTTGATCCCGATCAGGACCTTGGTGAGCAGCCGGGGGTCGGCCGTGACCGTGCCGCCGGCCACCGTGCGCGGCCGGGACGCGGCCGGCGCAGGCCCTGTGCCGGAGCCGCCGCGGACGCATTCGGGGCACTGGAAGCCGACCGAGGCACTGACCATGCACTCGGGGCAGATGGGGCGCTCACAGCGGGTGCACCGCACGCCGGTCTCGCGGTCCGGGTGCCGGTAGCACACGGGCACGCTCCGCGCGTCCTGAGCGCTGCCTGCGGCCTGGTCCATCAGATTCCTCGGATTCCCTTGCTTGCTCGTCCTGGGGCTGCCCGGGGCAAACACCCCGCCCCGCTCATCCTTACGGACGAGCGGGGCGTTTGGTTCCCTGCGGCGGATGCCGGGGAGCGAGGGGCTCAGCCCTCGCGCTTCTCGATGACGACCGACTCGATGACGACGTCCTTGGCCGGACGGTCGTTACGGCCGGTGGGCACGCCCGCGATGGCGTCCACGACCTTCTGGCCGGCCGGGTCGGTGACCTCGCCGAAGATGGTGTGCTTGCGGGTCAGCCACGCCGTCGGGGCGACGGTGATGAAGAACTGCGAGCCGTTGGTGCCCGGGCCGGCGTTGGCCATGGCCAGCAGGTACGGCTTGTTGAAGGACAGGTCCGGGTGGAACTCGTCCTCGAACTCGTAGCCGGGACCACCGATGCCGCTGCCCAGCGGGTCACCGCCCTGGATCATGAAACCGCTGATGACACGGTGGAAGATCGTCCCGTCGTACAGCCGGTTCGTGCTCTTCTCGCCCGTTCCCGGGTGCGTCCACTCGCGCTCGCCCTGGGCCAGCTCGACAAAGTTCTTGACCGTGACGGGCGCGTGGTTCGGGAACAGCCGGACCTCGATGTCGCCGTGGTTGGTCTTCAAAGTGGCGTAAAGCTGCTCAGCCACGATCTGCCTTCCGTTGTCTTCCTGTGACTCCCCGATCCTCGCACGGCCGGGGCCCTACGTCGCCCGGCGGCCAGCAGTTGTGCCGGGAAAGCAGCGCCCGGCGCGGTTTCGTGACAGGGTCGACGAGAAGCTCCTGTTGCCCGTAATCGAGCCGAACAGAGCGATCAGCACCCATATGCCCGCCCTCGCATGCCGGGCAGACCACTGACAGGCATGATCCGTAAAAGGGTGGAAAGTCGAATTACCGTACGCCACCGAGGAGGAGGAAACCCGTGACCCGCATCGACAGCGTGCGCGCCGCGACCGGCTCGGCGAAGGACAGCGTGCTGCACGCCGCGGAAGTGGTGGCGCCTTACGCCGACACGGCCAAGGAGCGTGCCGCGTACTACGCGCAGGAGGCACGCGTACGGCTGGCGCCCGTGGTGTCGCAGGCCGCCGAACAGGCCCGCGACCAGTACGACGCCCGGCTCGCCCCACGCCTGGAGCAAGCTCGTGCGCATGTGCCGCCCAAGGTCGACCTGGCAGCGCAGGAAGCCGCCCTTCGTACCCGCAAGGCCGCCAGGCAGGCAGCCATCTACTCGCGTCCGAAGATCGAGCACGCCGTGGCCGCCGCCGCGCCGGTGGCGGACGAGGCCGCCGCTCGCGGCGCCGCGGCTCTGGCCGCCCTGCGCGGTCAGGTCTCGGCGAAGGAGATCAAGAAGCTGGCCAGAAGGAACCAGCGGCGCTCCAGGGCCGGCCGGGCCGTTAAGGGACTGGCGCTGGTGGGCGTGCTGGCCGGCGGCGCCTTCGCGGCCTGGAAGTGGTGGGACAAGCAGGCCAACCCCGACTGGCTGGTCGAGCCGCCCGCGGCCACGGAGGTGCCCGAGGCCGGCCGTATCGGCTCCGTGGACGGCAGCGGCACCTCGGTCCTGGATCCGGAGGTGCAGGCGAAGCTGGCGGAGGACGAGGCCGCGGACCGCGACGACCAGGCCTGAGACGGCCGCGGCTCGCGACCCCGGTGAGACGGTCGGGGCTCGCGATCTGCTCGAACGGGCCGTGGGACCGGTGAGTGACAACTCGCCGGTCCCACGGCCCGTTTCACGTGAAACGGGTGCCCCGCGGCCGCCGGCACGGAGCCCCCCGGCATCCGACGAGAAATGCCCTCCGGAACCTGATTTTCGCAGGTCGGAGGGCATTTTCCGGGGTGGAGCCTAGGGGAGTCGAACCCCTGACATCCGCCATGCAAAGACGGCGCTCTACCAACTGAGCTAAGGCCCCGGGAAGCAGCGACCGGCCGGAATCACGTTCCGGCGGGCGCCGCAGACCAGAGTACCGGGTCTCCCCCCGTATCCCGCAAAAAGATTGGGGGTCCCCGCGGATGACCACTCTCCGTAAGATGCTCGGCGGGGTTCGCTACAGCGAACCGCGGTTTTTCAGGGGAAGCGATGGGGAGACGCAATGGACGCCGCACAGCAGGAAGCCACCGCCAGAGCGCGGGAGCTGCAGCGGAACTGGTACGGGGAGCCGTTGGGGGCGCTCTTCCGTAAGCTCATCGACGACCTGGGGCTCAACCAGGCCCGTCTCGCGGGGGTCCTAGGCCTGTCGGCGCCGATGCTCTCGCAGCTGATGAGCGGCCAGCGGGCCAAGATCGGCAATCCCGCGGTGGTCCAGCGGGTACAGCTGCTGCAGGAGCTGGCGGCGCAGGTGGCGGACGGCAGCGTCAGCGCCGCCGAGGCGACCGACCGCATGGACGAGATCAAGAAGTCGCAGGGGGGCTCCGTGCTCAACAACACCACCCAGACCACCAGCGGTTCCGGGGCACCCACGGTCAAGCGGGTGGTCCGCGAGATCCAGTCGCTGCTGCGCTCGGTGGCCGCCGCGGGTGACATCATCGACGCCGCGGACGCCCTTGCCCCGACCCACCCCGAGCTGGCCGAGTTCCTCCGGGTCTACGGCGCCGGCCGCACCTCCGACGCCGTCGCGCACTACCAGTCCCACCAGAACTGACCTCGGCCCCGGCATCCGCGGGCGAGTGGCGGGAGGCGGAGCCGGAGGGGAGGACGAGGGGGAGCGGGGGTAGAGGGGGAACAGGGGCCAGGGGGAGGAGCGGGGGACTGTCATGGGTGAGGTCTTCGCCGGCCGGTACGAGCTGGCCGACCCGATCGGACGCGGGGGCGTGGGCGCCGTATGGCGTGCCTGGGACCATCGCCGACGTCGCTATGTGGCCGCCAAGGTGCTCCAGCAGCGGGACGCCCACTCGCTGCTGCGCTTCGTGCGGGAGCAGGCGCTGCGCATCGACCACCCCCATGTCCTCGCTCCGGCCAGCTGGGCCGCCGACGACGACAAGGTCCTGTTCACCATGGATCTCGTCGCCGGCGGCTCCCTCGTCCACCTCGTGGGCGACTACGGGCCGCTCCCCCCGGCCTTCGTGTGCACGCTGCTCGACCAGCTTCTGTCCGGTCTCGCCGCCGTCCACGCGGAGGGCGTCGTGCACCGGGACATCAAGCCCGCCAACCTGCTCCTGGAGGCCACTGGTACGGGCCGGCCGCGGCTGCGGCTGTCCGACTTCGGCATCGCCATGCGGCTCGGCGAACCACGGCTCACCGAGACCAACCTCGTGGTGGGCACGCCCGGTTACCTGGCTCCGGAGCAGATGCTCGGCGCCGAACCCGACTTTCCCGCCGACCTGTTCGCCGTCGGCCTGGTCGCCCTGTACCTCCTGGAGGGCGCGAAGCCCGACGCGAAGGCGCTGGTGCAGTATTTCACCGAGCACGGAACTCCGGGGGCTCCCACGGGCGTTCCCGAACCGCTGTGGCAGGTGGTCGCCGCGCTGCTCCAGCCCGACCCGGCGGCCCGCTTCCGCACCGCCTCGGGGGCGCGCAAGGCGCTCGCCTCGGCCGCGGAACTCCTGCCGGAGCCGGGGCCCGACGACGAGTTGATCGAGATATTCGACCAAGTCGGCCCGCTGCCATCAGGGTTCGGCGCCGACGGGCCGCTCCGGAGGGCCTCGGGTGTGCGGAAGGACGTCTCCGACCCGAGCGCCACCGCCGCCCACAGCGGCACCCCCGCCGACCGAGGCGCCGCCGCCTTCCGCAGCGGCACCCCGACCGACCAGAGCGCCACCGGCTCCCGCCCGGACGCCGCCGAACGCGCGGGTGCCGCCGAACGCGAGGGCAGCGCCTTCCGCCCGGACGCGGGCTTCGGCGCGAGCGCTCAGGACCACCCGCACACCGGCTCCGTGTCGGACACCGGAAGCTTTCGACTCCCGCCGCCCCAGGACGACTCGGAGCCCGGTCCCCACCCCTGGCAGATGCCGCCGCCCGCCGGGGAGCAGCGCGAGTACAGCCCGGAGCACACACCTCAGGCAGCGGAGTACGCGCCCAGGGCACCGGAGCACACACCTTCGCTCCCGGAGCGGACACCCTCACTCCCGGAGCGGACACCGGCGTTCCCGGAGCGGACACCGGGGTACCCGGGGCGCACCGCCCCGTTTCCGGCGTTCCCCTCCCACGATCCGACGACGCAGGCCCTGTCCCCCTTCCCGCAGCCGTACGCACCGGGGACCGCCGTCCCGCCTCCGCCCGCGGTGCCGGGGCACCGTGGCGAGGCCGCGACCGCTGCGTACACCGCCCGGAACCCGCAGGTTCCCCCTCCCGCGGCATCGATCCCGGCGAAGCCCCCGGTGCGGGGCCGTCGGGCACACCGTCCGAATCGCCGCCGTCCCGGGCCCCCGGCCCAGGTCGCGATACCGGTCCTGCTGCTGGCGCTGGTCTGCTACGCGGTGGGTTTCTGGGCGCTGACCCGCGCCTGAGGCCGCCGGGCCGCCACCGTCCATCCGCCGAGCACCAGCAGCAGGGCGGTGCCCAGACCGATGCCCCCGGCCGCGACCAGCCTCATCACCGTGCCGTCCGCGCCTGCCGCACCGCCGCTCAGCGCCTCCTCGCGGTCCTGTGCCGTGACGGTGAAGACGTCCGCCGGCTCGGGCCGGCCGGCGTAGCCGGGTCCGGCGTGCGCCTGCCCGTCCACCCGTATCCGCAGCGTCACGCCGAACGGCCCGCGCCCGAAGATCCCGGTCAGCTGCTCGCTGAGGTGCAGGACCAGGTAGTACTCGCCGGCGAAGCGCACGGAGGAGACTCCGGCGGGGACGGCGTGGCGGTTGGCGTACTCGACCGGTGGGAGCGGGGCGAGGGCCACGGACCTCCGGGCGCCGGTGTAGCCGAGAGCGGCGTCGTCGACCAGGCCGCGGACGGGGTTGTGGAGGGCGAGGTGCAGGGCCCCGCCTGCATAGCCGTGACCGTCGGAACCGTCCAGCTCGGCGGAGGCGTGCAGTTGGCGGCCCCAGTCGAGCGGCACCTTGTAGAACCGGGTCTCGCCGGGCACGAGGGCCGTCCGCCAGACCCCCTGGCCGACCGGCGCGGCCGAGCCGAAACCGCCGCCACCGGACCGGTCACGGGGCGCGCCGGTGAGCGGTTCGGGACTGGCGGAGTTCCAGGCCTCCGGCGCCGTGGTGGGCGCTGGCCGGGCGGGCCCGGGTTCCGTGGCGGGCGCGATCTCCAGATCCCAGCGCTGCGCCGAGGCCGCCGCACCGGATCCCTCCGCGTCGAGGCGCTCGACGAGCAGGTAGTACGTCCCCGTGCCCCGGCACAGCGTCTTACCTGCCTCGCGCATGCCCAGCGCCGTGACCGGACGCGGGCTGAGCCCGGCGCCGAAGCGGGCGGCGGCGTACTGGCAGGGGGTGCCGTCCGCGTCCTCGATGGACACGCGGATGCCGTCGGTGGCGGTGACGGGGGCGTTCGCGGGGGGTACGGCGGTGACGGGGACGTACGCCGTGTCCGCCGCCGCGAGGTGCAGACGGTAGTAGAGCCTGCCGTTCTTCGGCAGGGAGCTTCGGTAGGTACGGCCGGGGTCCAGCCGCTCGGCCCCGGCCGTGTCCGCCGCGCCCTCCACGGAGCGGGCGCCGGACGCGAAGTCGTAAGCCCCCGGTCGCACGCCGGCGGCGACCGCGGGACCGCACGGCAGGACGACCAGGGCACACAGCCCCAGCAGCACGGCACCGGCACGCATCCCCAGCCCCCCGGCGCGGGCGCGCGGGCCGAGCCGCACGGTGACCACGCGCGGGCCCGGTGGCGTGGTCGTCGCGCGCGGGCCCGGTGGCATGGTCGTCGCGCGCGGGCGCGCGATCCGGTCACCCCGCCACCACGCCGTACGCCCTCGCCGCCGCACGTGCCACCCCCTGTCGCTCCGCAATCGCGGGCCCCGGCCGCTCCCCGCGGCCTGCCGGGCCGTGGCCCATCCTGCCCCCGGCACCCCTGCGCCATCCGGGCAACGCCTTCGGCCGTCCGAAACGCCCGGCAACGCCCGGCAGGGTCCGTCGCATCCGCGGACGGCCTCCCGGAACGCCTATCTCACCCTCGCCGGCCCCGCAACCCGGGACCGCGCAAGCCGTCGCCGCGAGGCGGGCGCGCGGTCCGTGGCCCGCGCCCCACAGCCGCGGCCACACCCCGATCCCGGAGGCCGGGACCATGAGCCAGGGCCTGGAACCTGGGGCCATGAGCCCGGAGCCCGGAACCTGGGGCCATGAGCCCGGCGCCTGGGCCATGAGGCCGGGCCTGGAGCCCGGAAAACGCAAAACCCCGACCGCGAGGCGGCCGGGGTCTGTTCGATTCAGGTGTCGGGACTCACGAACCCGTGGGCACGGAGTCAGTCGCCTCCGTCCACAGATCCTGCTCGGCGCGATCCGCCTGGATCTGGCGGTACACGAGGAGCCCGCCGATGGCGGCCAGTGCGACCAGGAGCAGCTTCTTCACCGCGCGACCTCGTCTTTCCTTGACGTAGGGGACCTCTGGCGCCCGACTATACACACCGACCGATATCGATCGGTGACCTGCGTGGGCGCTCAACTCCCGCCTCCGGCAGCGCACTAGCCCGTTCCGAAGCCGTTCGGATCGGAGGGTGATCACACCCCCACAGACCGTTACATTGCTCCGCCTTCACTCCCTTTGCATGGGCTCTGTGAGCATTCATGCCCTCTTGGGCCCATTCGGGTGGTGTTCATCTGAACATCCACGCGCCACGGGCGTCGGTCCACCACTTCGCGTCCCGCATACACATCATGAGCAAAGTACGCAAATCGCCCAACCCGAAAGTGAGGGGCCATGACCCAGAACAAGGTCATGAAGCTGTGGACCGCCATCGTCACCGCCTTCCTCGCGCTGTGCACGGCGCTCGGACTCGTCACCGCGGCCACCGCGACGGCCGCGACCGCCGCCGCCCAGCCCGAGAGCCCCCGCACCGACGCCACGCACCAGGCGGCCCCGGCGATCCCGGCGACCCCCCGCTGGGTCTGGTCCCATGCCAGGGCCCTGCCCCCCACGATGAAGCAGCGGATCGGGGCCGAGGCCCACGGAAAGTCCCCGAGCTGCCGGCACCGGCCCCTCACCGACAACCAGACGGAGAACGCGGAGACCGGGACACCCGATCAGGACCCGGCGGCGCTCGACTGCTGATCCCCCGCTCGATCAGCCGCTCCGCCGGCCACCGACGGCAGGAACGGCACAGCATCGCGGACGTATCGACACCAGGCGACTTGCGTACGCATCAGTCGACACGGAAAGACCCCCGGCCGGGCTCGGCCGGGGGTCTCGCGCTGTCCGGGCATACGTCATCCTCGTACGGCAACGACCCACGCCCGAGGGAAAGGTGGTGAGTGCTGCCGTGAGCCGGCGCGTCACCGTCGTCACCGCTGTCCACGGCCCGTCCGCCCGGTTCCTGCCGGACGCCTACGCGTCCCTGCGCGCACAGCGGCTGCCCGACGGGTGGGAATGGGAGTGGCTGATCCAGGAGGACGGCACGACGGACGAGGTGCGCCCCTGCGTCCCGGACGACGAGCGGGTGTCCTTCCACCAGGGCCGGCCCGGCGGTCCCGGTGTCGCACGGACGATCGCGCTGGCGCACGCGCGGGGCGCGTATGTGAAGGTCCTCGACGCCGACGACCGGCTCACCCCGGGCGCGCTCGCCCGTGATCTCGCCGTACTGGAGGCGGACCGCACCCTGGGATGGGCGACGTGCCGGGTGCTCGATCTGCTGCCCGACGGCTCCACGGCCGGCTTCCCCGGCGATCCGGACGCCGGTCCGATCGAGCGGGGTGCCGTGCTCGACCACTGGGAACGGAACGACTTCCGGCCGCAGGTCCACCCGGCGACCCTCTGCGTCCGGCGCGATCTGCTGACCGCCCTGGGTGGCTGGATGGCCCTGCCCGCCTCGGAGGACACGGGCCTGCTGCTGGCGCTGAACGCGGTGAGCCGCGGCTGGTTCTCGGCGGAGACCGGCATGCTGTACCGCAAGTGGGAGGGCCAGGTCACGAATGGGGCGGCCCACGTGGACCCCGCCGAACGCACGGCGCGCACGACGGTCGCGGGGGCCAGGGCACGCGCGCTGGCGGAGTTCGGGTGGACGTACCCGGCGGGCCGCTGAGCGGTCACGGCCGTCCCGGCGTCCGCTGTCCCGGCGGCGTGCACGCCTGTTCCGTGAGCCGTATCGCCTGCGAGGGGCACGATTCCGCCGCTTCCCGGACCTGCGGGTCGCCGGCGGACTCCTCGCGGCCGGCCCGTACGACGCCGTACCCGTCCTCGAAGGCGAACACCGCCGGTGCCCGGTGCGCGCACTCGGCGGAGCCGTAGCACAGGCTGCGGTCGACGGAGACCTTCATACGTCCTCCAGCCGTCGGCGACCCCGCCGGTGACGTCCGGCCGGGTCGGTTCGGTGACTTCCAGGACGTCACTGCCCGGCGGGAAGGCCACCGAACCCGCCCGCCGAACGGCCGCTCACGTCACCGTCCGCCGCCTCAGCGCCGCCCGCCCGCGGTCGACAGCCAGTGGGCCACCCGCCGGACCGTGGGCTCGTCGAGGCGTTCGGCCAGCGTCCGCACCGCCTCGCCGTCATCGGGAGCGAGGTCGTACAGGCCCGCCTTGCTCAGACCGGCCATGAGCACCTGGTGCCGCCGGTCCGTCATGCGCTCTGCGAGCTTGGCCGGTTCGCCGGGCCCGTCAGCGGGCCGTCCGGCAGGCGCTGCGGGTGCGGGCGTGGGTGCCTTGGCGGCCGGGGTGTCGTAGCGGTGCCAGACGCCGTCCCTCGGGCCCCACACCACGACCGTGGCCTCCGTCCCGCGCGCCCGTACGGTCTGGGTCATGTCGCCGACGGCGTACAGCACGGGTGCCCGGTACGGCGACTCGGCGGCCACTGTCCAGGATTCCCGGCCGGGCTGCCGGAACATCGCGACCCAGCGTGGAGCACCGGGCGGTCGCGGGCACCGGGGACGCTTCTCCATGACACTCACCCCTTCGTGAACGACCCTCACGGCGACCGTAGCTGACGACTCGTCAGTTTTCCAGGTGGCCGGGACGGCGGCACACCGGCCGGCCGGATCCCGGAGCACCCCGTCCCGCGTGCTTCTGGTCTCTTCGCGGGCACCGTGGCACCCTGCCCGCGCCCGGGCCGAACCGGACGAAGGAAGCCGAGGATGAGCGGACAGGACGAAGAGGACGGTGAAGCGACGGCAACCGCGTCACAGGCAGCGGCGGCGACCGCATCACGGGAGGCGGCGACGGCGACCGCGACACAGGAGGCGGCGCTGCGCCCGGCCCACCGAGCCCGCTCCCGCGACCGGTGGGACCCGTGGGGCGGCATCACCGGGAGCCGGTGGGACGCGTGGGGCGAGTCCTGGACCGGCGCGGCCCGGTGCTGAGGTTGTGCCGGTGCATGAGGTTCTGCCCGGTGCATGAGCCCCTGCCCGTCCGGCACCGGTCCCTCCCCTCGTGGGGACCGGTACCGAACGGCGCAGGGGATGTCGACCCGTGCCATGTCGGCGGTTCGGCACGGGCCGAAGTCAGGAGCCGTTCCCGCGGATGCTCGCGGGTTCAGCCGTGGGTGTCCTCGCCGCTCCCTGCCGTCGGCGGGACATGCTCGTGTGTCTGCTGCAGAACTTGACCGAGAACGTTCGCTGCCATGGGCTGTCTCTCCGAGCACTGAGCCGGTGGCCTGTCCAGACGATGTGTGATCACTCCGCTACCCGGTCCGGATCCTGCCATCTGTCGCCCCCGCAGAGGAGGTTCCTGTCTCCGGTCCAGGTCTTATCCGCAGGTCAGCCGTATAAGGTGAGTTTTCCGGTCCGGACGTCCAGATGCGGGGGGAAGTAAGGGGTGGGGCCTTGAGTTCCGACTCAGGGGCACGCACAGCTTTCGCCGAGCGCCTCGCGCTGCTGTACAAGGAGGCCGGCAACCCTCCCCTGAAGAGTGTCGCCGAATCGGTCGTACGGCTGCAGCGGGTCGACGAGCGCGGACGTCCCGTACGGGTGTCCGCGCAGCGGATCAGCGACTGGCGCCGCGCCCGGAACGTGCCGGCCCAGTTCACCGCACTCGCGGCGGTCCTGCACATCCTGATCCCGGAGGCACGGCGGCTGCGGCCCGCTCCGGTCTCCAACGGCCTGTACGACGTCGCCCATTGGCAGCGCCTGTGGGAGCGCGCGCTGGCCGACCCGGTCGGCGACCGGCCCGCGCCGTCCGCGCAGGAGGACCGGCGTCCCCCGGCCCAGGCCCAGCCCGTCTCGGGTGGGGTGTGTCCCTACCGCGGGCTGGCGCCGTACCGGCAGGAGGACGCGCGCTGGTTCTTCGGCCGGGAGCGGAGCACGAACGCGCTGGTCGCCCAACTGCGCGCCGCGGAGCGGACGGGCGGTCTGGTGATGCTGGTGGGCGCCTCGGGGGCGGGAAAGTCGTCACTGCTGAACGCCGGTCTGGTGCCCGCGCTCCGCGACGGCGTCCTCGACTCTCCGGGGGTCACCGCGACGGCCGGCCACCCGCACGCCCCGGCGGCTCCCACCCCCGGCCACGCAAGCCCCGACCACGCAAGCCCCGGCCACGCAAGCCCCGACCACGCAAGCCCGGGCCACAACGCCCCGGGCCACACCGGCCCCGGCCGCACCAGCCCCGCCCACCTCCCAGGCCACACCAGTCACGGCCGCACCACCGCCGCCCACGTCGACCACGCCGCCCCGGCCCCCGGTGCCGCCGAGGACGGCGTCGCGCCCTGCGGTCCGGTCCTGCAACTCGTCCCCGGTCCGGACCCCTTGGGCGAACTGGTCCGCCGGGTCCCGGACCTGGCGCCGGTCGCCGCCGACGCGCGCAAGGCCGAGCAGGAGGCGACGGAGAATCCCGCGGCGCCCGGCTCCGACGCCCCGCGGCTGGCCCGTGCGGCGCGCGAGGCCGTCTCGGCCTGGGCGCGCCGGGAGATGCCCCCGGGCGCCCGGCCGGTCATCATCGTGGACCAGTTCGAGGAGGCGTTCACCCTCTGCGCCGACGAGGCGGACCGGCGGACCTTCATACAGCTGCTCGCCGCCGCCTGCACCCCGCCCGGCGGCATGGCCGGTGCCGGTCCCGGCGCCGCACCGCCGGCCACCGCCCCCGCGCTGGTCGTACTCGGCATCCGCGCCGACTTCTACGAGCAGTGCCTCGGCTACCGCGAACTGGCCGACGCGCTGCAGCACCGGCACATGGTGCTCGGCCCGCTGACCAGCGGTGAGCTGCGCGACGCCGTGACCGGTCCGGCCAGGGCGGTCGGCCTCGAGCTGGAGCCGGGCCTCGCCGAGCTGATCGTCCGCGAGGTGAGTGCCGACGGCCCGCGCGGCGCCCACGACGCGGGCGTGCTGCCGCTGCTGTCCCACGCCCTGCTGGCCACCTGGCAGCGCCGGAAGGCCGGGCGGCTGACGCTGGCCGGATACCGCGCGGCCGGCGGGATCCAGGGAGCGGTGGCGGCGACCGCCGAGCGCGCCTGGTCCGGACTCGACCCCGCCGCCCGTACCGCCGCCCGGCTGCTCCTGCTGCGGCTGGTCCGGCTGGGCGAGGACACCCAGGCCACCCGCCGCCGGGGCACCCGGCGGCAGCTGGCGGACGAGTCGTCGGACCCCGGCAAGACCGAGGAGTCCCTGGAGGCGCTGGTCCGGGCCCGTCTGGTGACGCTGGACGCGGACACCGTGGAGATCACCCACGAGGCACTGCTGCACGCCTGGCCGCGGCTGCGGCACTGGATCGACGACAACCGCAACGACCACCTGCTGCGCCAGCGGCTGGAGGAGGACGGCCGGGCCTGGGAGGAATCGAACCGGGACAGCTCTCTCCTCTACCGCGGTTCACGGCTGGAGCAGGCCCGTGGCTGGGCGAGGGCCGCCGGGGACACCTATCTGACCCGCAGCGCGGTGGAGTTCCTGGCCGCCGCGGTACGGCTGCGCAAGCGCACGGTGTGGATCAGCCGGGCCGCGGTGGCGGCCCTGGTGGTGCTGGCCCTGCTCGCCGGCGGTTCCGCGGTGATCGCCTGGCAGCAGCGCGACGACGCCGTGTTCGCGCAGGTCCTCGCCGAGGCCGACCGGGTCGAGCGCGCCGACCCGTCCCTGGCCGCGCAGCTCGACCTGGTCGCCCACGATCTGCGCCCGGACGACGAGGGCACGTACAGCCGCCTGATCTCGATCGTGAACGCTCCGCTGGCCACCCCGCTGGCCGGCCACACCGGCGCCGTCTACCTCACCTCCTTCAGCCCGGACGGCAAGACCCTGGCCACGGCCAGCTACGACCGCACGGTCCGGCTGTGGAACGTGGCCGACCCGAGCCGCCCGAAACCGCTGGGCAGGCCGCTGACCGGGCACGGCAGCTGGGTGAGCAGCGCGGTGTTCGGTCCGGACGGGCGCACCCTGGCCAGCGCGGGCGACGACGGCACCATCCGCCTGTGGGACGTGGCCGACCCCACCCACCCGGTCCCGCTCGGCCGGCCCCTGACCGGCCACGCGGGCACGATCTACCTGGTCGCCTTCAGCCCCGACGGCCGCACCCTGGCCTCGGCCGGTGAGGACCACACCGTGCGACTGTGGGATGTGGCGGACCCACACCGGCCGAAGGCGCTGGGCGTGCTGCGCGGCCATACGGCCGCAGTGCGCTCCGTGGCGTTCAGTCCGGACGGGCGCACCCTCGCGACGGGCGGCGACGACGCCACCGTCCGGTTGTGGCGCACGGCCGACCCGCGCCGGCCCGAGCCGATCCGTACGGTGCTCGAAGGGCACACCGACATCGTGCACTCGCTGGCCTTCAGCCCGGACGGCAGGACGCTGGCCAGCGGCAGCGCGGACGACACGATCCGGCTGTGGGACGTGTCCGAACCCGGCCGCCCGGCTGCGCTCGGCTCACCGCTGACCGGCCACACCGGCCCCGTCTGGTCGGTGGCGTTCAGCCCCGACGGCGGCCGGCTGGCCGCCGCGAGCGCGGACAGCACGGCGAGCCTGTGGAACGTGAGCGATCCGGCGTCCCCGTCGCAGGTCGGCGAGCCGCTCGCGGGCAGCAGCGGGGAGATGTACGCCCTGGGGTTCAGCCCCGACGGGAGGACCCTGGCCACCGGCAGCGGCGACGGCAAGGTGCGCCTGTGGGCGATCCCGACCTCGGACATGATCGGCCGGAATGGAGCATTCCGGCCGGACGGCCGGGTGCTGGCCACGGCGGCGCGGGACGGCAGGCTGCGGCTGTGGAACGTGGCACGCCCCGACCGGCCCGTGCCGCTGGGGAAGCCGTTCATGCGCGCGGACAGCGACCAGCGTTCGCTGCTGTTCTCCCCCGACGGCCGTACCCTCGCGGTCCTGACGGGGGCCAAGGCCGTGTACCTGTGGAACGTCTCCGACCCCGCCCGTCCGGTCTCCGCCGGCCCCCCGCTCCCCCTGCGGACCCGCTTCATGGGCCCCGACGCGCTGGCCTACAGCCCGGACGGCCGCACCCTGGCCACGGCCTACGACGACCGCACCATCCAGCTCTGGAACGTCTCCAAGCCCGCGCACCCCACCCCGCTCGGCCGGCCGCTCACCGGCCACCGGGGCTACATCAACACCCTGGTCTTCAGCCCGGACGGCCGCACCCTGGCCAGCGGCAGCGCGGACAGCACGATCCGGCTGTGGGACGTGACCGACCCGGCCGGCGCGACCACGATCGGCAGACCGCTCGCCGAGCACTCCGGTCCGGTCAACGCGCTCACCTACAGCCCGGACGGGCACACCCTGGCCAGCGGCAGCGACGACGACACGGTCCGACTGTGGAACGTCACCGACCCCGCCGGGGCGAGCGCGCTGGGCTCGCCGCTCACCGGCCACAGCGAGGCGGTGACCTCGGTGACGTTCAGCGCGGGTGGCCGCACCCTGGCCAGCGGGGGGAACGACAACACCGTCCGCCTCTGGAACGTCGTCGACCCGGCAGGCGCGACCGCGATCGGCCAGTCGATGAGCCCCAACGCCAAGACGGGCAACTTCCTGACGTTCAGCCCCAACAGCCACGTCCTCGGCGTCTCCAGCGGTGCCGACACGGTCCGCCTGTGGCGGCTGGACGCCGACGCGGCGATCCGGCACATCTGCTCGGTCACCCGGGGCGTACTGACCCCCGAGAAGTGGCACGAGTACCTTCCCCGCCTCTCCTACGACCCCCCGTGCGGGCGATGATCGGCCAACCTGACTGATTACCCGGCGACTTACCCCCACAGGCGGCTCAACCTTGTTACCCTTGGCCATAGCCCGATCGCTGGTGCATCCCCCGTCGCCAGCGGTCGGGCCTTTTCTCATGCCCTGAGAGACCCCACCGAGCGACCTCACCCGACAGCCCCGGCCCTGCTGCGCATGTCGGCCGCTGCCCCGATCTCGGCCACCGTCAGGGCTTCGCGCACCTGACCTCTCCGATCCTCCGGCACAGTCGGATCAGCGTGACCATGGACGTGTACACGCATGTGGGCGGCGGCGGTGGGCGGGAGGCCGTCGGGATGCTCGCCGAGCTCCTGGAGGACCCGCCATCGGCTCATCGCCGCTGTTGGTGTCAAGAGCGGGTGTCAAAAGACCCCCGGTCCTGATGGACCGGGGGTCTTCGTGTCTGTGGGGCTAACAGGATTTGAACCTGTGGCCTCATCCTTATCAGGGATGCGCTCTAACCAACTGAGCTATAGCCCCGCCGCGCTCTGCGGTGTATGTCCCGCGCGCTGACTCCTGAAGATTAGCGCACGACCACGTCAGTCCCAAAATCGGTTGTCGGGGCCCCTCGGGTCAGGGCCGCGCAGGCCGTCACTCGTCCTCCGCCAGGGTCAGCTCGATGCCGCCCACGAAGCCCGCGGAGAGGTTGTAGACGAACGCGCCGAGCGTCGCGAGCGCCGTGGCCAGGACCACGTCGATGACCGCGATGATCGTCGTGAACATCAGGACGTGGGGGAGCGAGAGGAACGCCTGCAGGTCGAAGCCGTTGGCCTCGTTCGAGCCGGTCGCCTCCGAGATCGTGCCGCCCACCGTCGAGAAGACGCCCATCGCGTCCATGACCATCCACAGCACCGCCGAGGCGACGATCGTGCAGATGCCGAGCGCGATGGAGAGCAGGAAGCTGACCTTCATCACCGACCACGGATCGGCCTTGGCCACCCGCAGCCGGGCCTTGCGGGTCCGCGGCGCCGTCCGGGCTCCGGTACGCGGCCGGCGCACCGCACCGGCGGGTGCCTGCGCCGGGTAGGCCTGCGGCGGGTGGTACGGGCCGGCGGACTGCTGCGGGCGCCGCTCCCCGGGGAGCGGCGACGCCGACTGCGCCTCACCTGCCGCGGCCGTGCCTCGGGTGTCCGTCACAGTTCCCCCCTGGGGTTCACGCGTGCCGGCGGAGTCCGCCACGGAAGCCTTGACCGGTTTCAGATTGGTCGTGTGCGGGTCGTTCACGCTCTCCGCACGCGCGGCGGAGCCACGGGCGCCGCCGTCCGTCTCCGTACCCGTGGAGGTACCGGCCGATCCGGCGCCCGTGGCTCCGCTCACGATGACTCACTCCTCGTGCTACTCGGCCGAGGGTGCCTCACCCTCGTCCGTGCCGGTGGTCGCGGCACCCTCGGCGGTCTCGTCCACGGCCACATCGCCGTCGACTTCCTCCGCCTCGCGCCCGGCCTCGGCGTTACGTGCGATACCGACCACGGCATCGCGCTTGCCCAGGTTGATCAGTTGGACGCCCATGGTGTCACGGCCGGTCTCCCTGATCTCGTTGACTCGCGTACGAATCACACCGCCGGACAGGGTGATGGCGAGGATCTCGTCGTTCTCCTCGACAATCAGCGCGCCGACGAGCGAGCCACGGTCCTCCACGATCTTGGCGGCCTTGATGCCGAGGCCGCCGCGACCCTGGACGCGGTACTCGTCGACGGCGGTCCGCTTCGCGTACCCACCGTCCGTCGCAGTGAACACGAACGTACCGGGTCGAACGACATTCATCGAGAGAAGCTCGTCGCCCTCGCGGAAACTCATCCCCTTGACGCCGGAGGTGGCGCGGCCCATCGGGCGCAGGGTGTCGTCCGAGGCGGTGAACCGGATCGACTGCGCCTTCCTGCTGACCAGCAGCAGGTCGTCGTCGGCCGAGACGAGTTCGGCGCCGATCAGCTCGTCGTCGCTGCCGCCCTCCTGCTCACGCAGATTGATCGCGATGACGCCGCCGGAGCGGGGCGAATCGTAATCCTTCAGAGGCGTCTTCTTGACCAGGCCCGACTTGGTGGCGAGCACCAGGTACGGGGCCGCCTCGTAGTCGCGGATCGCGAGGATCTCGGCGATCGCCTCGTCCGGCTGGAAGGCCAGCAGGTTCGCCACGTGCTGTCCGCGCGCCTCGCGGCCGGCCTCGGGCAGCTCGTACGCCTTGGCCCGGTAGACCCGGCCCTTGTTGGTGAAGAACAGCAGCCAGTGGTGGGTGGTGGAGACGAAGAAGTGGTCGACGATGTCGTCCTCCTTCAGCTTCGTCCCCCGCACGCCCTTGCCGCCGCGCTTCTGCGCCCGGTAGTCGTCCGTCTTCGTCCGCTTGACGTAACCGCCGCGCGAGACGGTGACGACGATGTCCTCCTCGGCGATCAGGTCCTCGATGGACATGTCGCCCTCGTACGGGATCAGCTTGGTCTTGCGGTCGTCGCCGTACTTCTCGACGATCGCGGCCAGCTCCTCGCTGACGATCCCGCGCTGACGGACCGGGGAGGCCAGGATCTGGTTGTACTCGTTGATCTTCGCCTGCAGCTCGTCGTGCTCCTGGACGATCTTCTGGCGTTCCAGGGCGGCCAGCCGTCGCAGCTGCATCTCGAGGATGGCGTTGGCCTGGATCTCGTCGATCTCCAGGAGGCCCATCAGCCCGCCGCGCGCGATCTCGACGGTGTCACTGCGCCGGATCAGCGCGATGACCTCGTCGATGGCGTCCAGGGCCTTCAGCAGACCGCGCAGGATGTGGGCGCGCTCCTCGGCCTTGCGCAGCCGGAACTTCGTCCGGCGCACGATGACCTCGATCTGGTGCGTCACCCAGTGGCGGATGAACGCGTCCAGGGAGAGCGTGCGCGGCACGCCGTCGACGAGCGCCAGCATGTTGGCACCGAAGTTCGTCTGCAGGTCGGTGTGCTTGTACAGGTTGTTCAGGACGACCTTGGCGACCGCGTCCCGCTTGAGGACGATCACCAGGCGCTGGCCCGTACGCGAGGACGTCTCGTCGCGGACGTCCGCGATGCCGCCGATCTTGCCGTCCTTCACCAGGTCGGCGATCTTCTGGGCCAGGTTGTCCGGGTTCACCTGGTACGGCAGCTCGGTGACCACCAGGCACTGACGGCCCTGGATCTCCTCGACCTCGACCACCGCGCGCATCGTGATGGAGCCGCGGCCGGTGCGGTACGCCTCCTCGATGCCCTTGCGGCCGACGACGAGGGCGCCGGTCGGGAAGTCGGGGCCCTTGATGCGCTCCATGAGCGCGTCCAGCAGCTCCTCGTGGGAGGCCTCGGGGTTCTCCAGGTACCACTGGGCGCCGGCCGCGACCTCGCGCAGGTTGTGCGGCGGGATGTTGGTCGCCATGCCGACCGCGATCCCGGCCGAGCCGTTGATCAGCAGGTTCGGGAAGCGGGCCGGCAGGACGGTCGGCTCCTGGGAGCGGCCGTCGTAGTTGTCCGTGAAGTCGACGGTCTCCTCGTCGATGTCGCGGACCATCTCCATCGACAGCGGCGCGAGCTTGCACTCGGTGTACCGCATGGCCGCCGCCGGGTCGTTGCCCGGGGAGCCGAAGTTGCCGTTGGAGTCCACCAGCGGCATCCGCATCGACCAGGGCTGGGCGAGGCGCACCAGGGCGTCGTAGATCGAGGAGTCGCCGTGCGGGTGGTAGTTGCCCATGACGTCGCCGACGACACGGGCGCACTTGTAGAAGCCGCGCTCGGGGCGGTAACCGCCGTCGTACATGGCGTACAGCACGCGGCGGTGGACGGGCTTGAGACCGTCACGGACGTCGGGCAGCGCACGGGACACGATGACGGACATCGCGTAGTCCAGGTACGAGCGCTGCATCTCCGTCTCGAGCCCGACGGGCTCGACGCGCATCGTGACTTCGCCGCCCTCTTCCGGGGTGACGGGAGTGTTCTCGTCGGCCATTGCTGGTGAAGATCCTTCCTGGTGCGGTCAGCTGAGACCGACTCAGATGTCGAGGAAGCGGACGTCCTTGGCGTTGCGCTGGATGAACGCGCGGCGGGCTTCGACGTCCTCGCCCATCAGGACCGAGAACAGGTCGTCGGCCTGGGCGGCGTCGTCGAGGGTGACCTGGCCGAGGACCCGGTGCTCCTGGTCCATGGTGGTCACACGCAGCTCCTCGGCGTTCATCTCGCCGAGGCCCTTGAAGCGCTGGATCGAGTCCTCGCGGATGCGCTTGCCCCGCTGCCGCCCCAGCTCGATCAGCGCGTCGCGCTCGCGGTCCGAGTACGCGTACTCGCTGTCGTCCCGGCCCCACTTGATCTTGTACAGCGGCGGCCGGGAGAGGTACACGTGCCCGGCCTCGACCAGCGGCCGCATGAAGCGGAACAGGAAGGTCAGCAGCAGGGTGCTGATGTGCTGGCCGTCGACGTCGGCGTCCGCCATCAGGATGATCTTGTGATAGCGGAGCTTCTCGATGTCGAAGTCCTCGTGCACACCGGTGCCGAAGGCGGAGATCAGCGCCTGGATCTCCTGGTTCTGCAGGATCTTGTCGATCCTGGCCTTCTCGACGTTGAGGATCTTGCCGCGGATCGGGAGGATCGCCTGGTACTGCGGGTTGCGGCCGGACTTGGCCGAACCGCCGGCGGAGTCACCCTCGACGATGAAGATCTCGCACTTGGTGGGGTCGTTCGACTGGCAGTCGGACAGCTTGCCCGGCAGGGACGCCGATTCCAGCAGGCCCTTGCGGCGGGTCAGGTCGCGGGCCTTGCGGGCCGCCACGCGCGCGGTGGCCGCCTGGATGCCCTTGCGGATGATGTCCGCGGCCTCGACCGGGTTGCGGTCCAGCCAGTCGTTCAGGTGTTCGTAGACCGCCCGCTGCACGAAGGTCTTGGCCTCCGTGTTGCCCAGCTTGGTCTTCGTCTGGCCCTCGAACTGCGGCTCGCTCAGCTTGACCGAGATGATCGCGGTCAGGCCCTCGCGGATGTCGTCGCCGGTGAGGTTGTCGTCCTTCTCGCGCAGCAGCTTCTTGTCGCGCGCGTACTTGTTGATCAGCGACGTCAGCGCGGCGCGGAAGCCCTCTTCGTGGGTACCGCCCTCGTGGGTGTGGATGATGTTCGCGAAGGAGTACACGCCTTCGCTGTAGCCGCTGTTCCACTGCATCGCGACCTCGAGGGACAGGCTCTTGTCCCTGTCCTCCGCCTCCAGGTCGATGACGGTGGGGTGGACCGCCTCACCCTTGCGGGAGTTGAGGTACTTCACGAAGTCGACGATGCCGCCCTCGTAGTGGTACGTGACGGTCTTGACCTCGTCCTTCTCGTCCGCACCCGCCTCGTCCGCCCCGGCGGTGGCCTTCGCCGACTCGCGCTCGTCCGTGAGCTTGATCGTGAGGCCCTTGTTGAGGAACGCCATCTCCTGGAAACGCCGCGACAGCGTCTCGAAGGAGTACTCGGTGGTCTCGAAGATCTCCGGGTCGGCCCAGAAGGTGACCGACGTGCCGGTCTCCTCGATCGCCTCGTGCTTGGCCAGCGGCGCCGTGGGGACGCCCATCTTGTAGTCCTGCGTCCAGCGGTGCCCGTCGGTCCTGACCTCGACGGAGACCTTGGCGGACAGGGCGTTCACGACGGAGACGCCGACGCCGTGCAGACCGCCGGAGACGGCGTAGCCGCCGCCGCCGAACTTGCCGCCCGCGTGCAGCACGGTGAGCACGACCTCCAGGGCCGGCTTGCCCTCGGAGGCCACGATGCCCACCGGAATGCCACGGCCGTTGTCGACGACACGCACTCCGCCGTCGGGGAGGATCGTCACGTCGATGGTGTCCGCGTGACCGGCCAGCGCCTCGTCGACCGAGTTGTCGACGACCTCGTACACCAGGTGGTGCAGACCGCGCTCACCGGTGGAGCCGATGTACATGCCGGGCCGCTTGCGGACCGCGTCCAGCCCTTCGAGCACGGTGATGGCGCTGGCGTCGTAGGAGGCGGAGGCTGCGGCAGAGGCTGCGGCCTGGCCGTTGACGCCGGCGTCGGTGGACGGGATGTTCTCGTTGGGGTTGCCGGAATCGGCCACGAAGCGCCCTTTCTGGCACAGCACGAGCCGGGCTCGTCGGCAGGTTGCCGGAGCGGCTGCGGCATGTTGCGTTGGTAAGCCTTGATCAGCGTTGCTCAGCTTTTCCCGGGCGGTCCCCACGTTGGGGCGGGATTGGCTTCCAGTCTACCGGTAGCGCCGACATCGATGGGGGTTTGCGGGCACCTGAGTCCCCATGTGCCGCCCTCAACCGGTCTCGGCCGGGTCCCGATATACGGATGGGGGCTTCAAGGGGCTCACGGCGGCACTCAGCGCTTCGAGCCGTCAACCCTTGGCTACTGGGGGGTCGGATGGCGATCCCATGGCGGTCCGGCGGGCTTCCACACCCCTGTGGGCAGGGACGACAGCGCCCCGGAGGAACCTCGTGACGTGAGGTACATCACCCGTACGTATCGCCGGGTCCGGTGCTTCCCGGGGCCCGCAGCGGGCCGTAGCGGCGGGCCGGGCCGCCCGGATTGAGCACCTTGATCATCCGCACACTGCCGTGGCCGAGGTCCTCGTTGAGCCGGGCCACCAGCGCGGGGGCGAGCACGCGCAGCTGGGTCGCCCAGGCGGTGGAGTCGCACTGCACCGTCAGCACGCGCTCGTCCTCGTCGTACCGCTGCGGCACACAGTGCTTGGCCAGGTCCTCGCCGACGATCTCCGGCCAGCGGCCCATCACCCCGCCCACCGCCGCCGGGGTCTCCCAGCCGCGCTCGTTGATCAGCCGGTTGATCGCCGAGCCCAGCGCCATGGGGTCGCGTCCGTCGGCGCGGGCGCCGGAGCGCAGACCGCCGCCGCGCCGCGCCTGCTTCTTCTGCCGGGCCGCGTCGCCACGCGCGCGTGCCTGCTCCTTCGCGGCACGCAACGCCACGCGCGCGAGGTCGACACCGGAGGGTTCCGGAGCGGGGGACCGCTGACCTCCGGAGGGTTCCAGGCCGGGGGACCGCTTACCACCGGGATGCTCCTGGTCGCCCCCGCCGGGCTGCCCGGTGCTCATACGCGCTCCACCGTCCCGTCGGCCACGGCGTACCGGGCCCCGGCCAGCACGTGCGGTACGTCGTCCTCCACGGCGGCGGTGACCAGCACCTGCTCGCCGGGCGCGACCAGCTCGGCCAGCCGCTCGCGGCGGCGGGCGTCCAGCTCGGCGAAGACGTCGTCGAGGATCAGCACCGGCTCGTTGCCCTCGGCGCGCAGCAGGTCGTACGAGGCCAGGCGCAGCGCGAGAGCGTAGGACCAGGACTCGCCGTGCGAGGCGTATCCCTTGGCGGGCAGCTGACCGAGTTTGAGCAGCACGTCGTCCCGGTGCGGCCCCATGAGGGTGACGCCCCGCTCGATCTCCTGCTTGCGAGCCTCCGCCAGCGCCGCCGTCAGCTGCGCGTAGAGAGCCTCGCGCGTGTGGGCCTCACCCGGTGCGGACGGCTTGTACTCCAGCGCGACGGGCCCGCCGCCGGGGGCCAGCTGCTCGTACGCCTTGTCGGCCAGCGGCTGCAGCGCGGCGATCAGGTCCAGCCGCCGGGCGAGCAGCTCGGCACCCGCGCGCGCCAGATGCTGGTCCCACACGTCGAGGGTGGACAGGTCCATGGACCGGCCGCCGTGCCGGCGCGCGAGCGCCGCGGACTTCAGGAGCGTGTTGCGCTGCTTGAGCACCCGCTCGTAGTCGGACCGCACGCCGGCCATCCGCGGCGAGCGCGCGGTGACCAGCTCGTCCAGGAACCGCCGCCGCTCCCCGGGATCGCCCTTGACCAGCGCGAGGTCCTCGGGCGCGAACAGCACGGTCCGTACGATGCCCAGCACGTCTCTCGGCCTGACCTGCGAGGACCGGTTGATCCGGGCGCGGTTGGCCCTGCCCGGGTTCAGCTCCAGCTCGATCAGCTGCTGCCGCTCGCCCTGCCGGACCTGCGCCCGCACCACCGCCCGCTCGGCGCCCATCCGGACCAGCGGGGCGTCGGAGGCGACGCGGTGGCTGCCCAGGGTCGCCAGATAGCCCACGGCCTCGACCAGGTTGGTCTTGCCCTGGCCGTTGGGGCCGACGAAGGCGGTGACGCCCGGGTCGAGCGGGACCTCGGCCCGGGCGTACGAGCGGAAGTCGGCCAGCGAAAGATGCGTGACGTGCATGGTCGTTTCGCCGACCTCCCCCAGAGTGGTGACGGGCTGTGGATCGCGGGGGCGACCCTGTGGATTACTTCTTCTCTACGGCGTGACCGCCGAACTGGTTGCGCAGCGCGGCGATCATCTTCATCTGCGGCGAGTCCTCCTGGCGGGAGGCGAACCGCGCGAACAGCGACGCGGTGATGGCCGGCAGCGGCACCGCGTTGTCGATGGCGGCCTCCACGGTCCAGCGTCCCTCACCGGAGTCCTGTGCGTAACCGCGCAGGCCGCCCAGGTGCTCGTCCTCGTCGAGGGCGTTCACCGCGAGGTCCAGCAGCCAGGAGCGGATGACGGTGCCCTCCTGCCAGGAGCGGAAGACCTCGCGGACGTTCTCCACGGAGTCGACCTTCTCCAGCAGCTCCCAGCCCTCGGCGTAAGCCTGCATCATCGCGTACTCGATGCCGTTGTGGACCATCTTGGCGAAGTGGCCCGCGCCGACCTTGCCGGCGTGCACCGCGCCGAAGTCGCCCTCCGGCTTGAGCGCGTCGAAGACCGGCTGCACCTTGGCGACGTTCTCGGCGTCGCCGCCGTACATCAGCGCGTACCCGTTCTCCAGGCCCCAGACGCCGCCGGAGACGCCGCAGTCGACGAAGCCTATGCCCTTGGCGGCCAGCTCACCGGCGTGCTTCTCGTCGTCGGTCCAGCGGGAGTTGCCGCCGTCCACGACCACGTCGCCGGGCTCCAGCAGCTCGCCGAGCGCGTCGACGGTCGCCTGGGTGGGCTCACCGGCCGGGACCATCACCCAGACCACGCGCGGGCCGCTGAGCTTGCCCACAAGCTCTTCCAGGCTGTGGACATCCGCGAGGTCAGCGTTGCGGTCGTATCCGACGACGGTGTGGCCCGCGCGGCGGATCCGCTCGCGCATGTTGCCGCCCATCTTGCCGAGGCCGACGAGACCGAGCTCCATCAGTTGTGTTCCTTAGGTCGCTGTGTGGCGTGAAAGGCACCTTCGTGCCGAGCCGAGCCTAGACCCGGACGCTCATGCACAGCTGTGGGCATACGCGCTCAGACGAACCCACCTGACCTGGGGAGTTCCGCCCGGAGTCGGCCGGCGACGCGGCCTCCGCACCGGCACAGCGCCGGGCACCCACAAGGACATCCGGCGCTGTGGACGACCGCCGGCCGCTCAGCCGCTCAGCCGCACCGGCATGATCAGGTACTTGTACGCGTCGTCCGCCTCCGCGTCGAGCGCGGGCTTCCCGCTGAGCAGCGCGGGCTTGGTGGACGTCGTGAACGACAGCTGGGCCACCGGGGAGTCGATCGCGCTCAGGCCGTCGAGCAGGAAGGTCGGGTTGAAGGCGATCGAGATGTCGTCGCCCTCCAGTTGGGCGTCGACCCTTTCCACAGCCTGTGCGTCGTCGCTGGAGCCGGCCTCCAGGATCAGCACGCCCTGCTCGAAGCTGAGCCGCACCGGGGTGTTCCGCTCGGCGACCAGGGCCACGCGCTTGACGGCCTCCACGAAGGGTGCGGTCTCGATCACGGCGACGGAGTTGAACTCGGTCGGGAACAGCGTGCGGTACTTCGGCAGGTCGCCCTCGAGGAGCCGCGTCGTGGTGCGCCGGCCGGCGCCCTCGAAGCCGATCAGGCCCTCGCCCGCACCGGAGCCCGACAGCGCCAGCATGACGCTGTCGCCCGCGCCGAGCGACTTCGCGGTGTCCAGCAGCGTCTTCGCCGGGACCAAGGCGACCGCGGAGGCGTCCGGGTTCTCCGGCTTCCAGAGGAACTCGCGGACCGCGAAGCGGTAGCGGTCGGTGGAGGCCAGGGTGACCGTGTCGCCCTCGATCTCGATGCGCACACCGGTGAGGACGGGCAGCGTGTCGTCACGGCCGGCGGCGATGGCCACCTGGGACGCGGCGGCCGCGAAGACCTCGCCGGGCACGGTGCCGGTCGCGCTCGGCATCTGCGGCAGCGCCGGGTACTCCTCCACAGGCAGGGTGTGGAGGGTGAACCGCGAGGAGCCGCAGACCACCGTCGCCCGTACACCGTCTGTGGAAATCTCCACCGGCCGGTTGGGCAGGGCACGGGAGATGTCGGCGAGCAGCCGGCCGGAGACGAGGACCGTGCCCTCCTCCTCGACCTCCGCCTCGACGCTGACCCGCGCCGAGACCTCGTAGTCGAAGCTCGACAGGCTCAGCTGGCCTTCCTCGGCCTTCAGCAGCAGGCCGGCGAGGACAGGCGCCGGCGGACGGGCCGGGAGGCTGCGTGCTGCCCACGCCACTGCCTCCGCGAGTACGTCGCGTTCCACCCGGATCTTCACCGTAAGCCGCCTCCTGCTGTTGCTACTGAGTCCTCCGACTCGGTGTCACCGCCCACTGCGAAGGGCAGGACACCGGGGACCAGTCTGACGCACCGCACTGACAGTAGGTGCCGGTCGGGGTCAAGTCGCTCGGAGGGGCAGCCGGGCTCGAGACGGCGAGTTGTGCACAGGCCCCGCTTCAAGGCTATTCCCGCACTCTCTCTAGTCGGGAGTAGTAGTAGGGCCTGTGGATACCGTGGATAACCACGTTTTCGCAGCTCAGGGCCGAAATTTTGTCCACCGGCCCTGTGGGTGGAGGCGGTGGACAACCAGGGGTCTCTGTGGAGAAAAGAAAGTTCTGCACACTCCACCCACAGCCCGAGGGCAGTTCTCCCCAGCTGTGTCCCCAGGTTTACCCACGTTTCCCACACCCCAACCCGGCACCTTCGTGTGACGGCTTTCACTCGACGTGGTGACGAGGGGCTTCGGGTTGCCGAACAGTGGACAGCCATGTGGAGAAGCCGGCCGTCGCTGGGGACAACCGGCTCCAGCCTGTGGGCCGCCGGTGGACAACTTCGTGCACAGCCTGTGGATCTTCGCTTCGTCCACAGTCTGTGGAGATCGTTCGTCCACCATTCCACAGGGTGCTGAGCTGGGCGGACGTCACCTGAACGGGCTGCCTGTGGACGCACCTCGGGACAACTTCGCGGTCCCCAGGATGTGGACGGAAGAAAGTCACCGAATCTGTGGAGAGTGGCCGTAACCAGGCACGTAATCGAACACTAGGTGGCGAACGGGAAACAGCCGACAGCCCGCGCGGACCCCTCCACAGGGCTGTGGGGCCCCCAGAAGCCGTCCCGCGGGGGTCGCGGGGCCGCTTTCAGGCCCTTCAGCGGGGGTCACCGGGCCGCTCCTGAGCCCTTCCGCGGAAGCTCCGAGTCGCTGCCGGGCCCTTCCGCGGAAGCACGGGGCCGCTCCCGGGGCCGTTCGAGGGCGTGCGGGGGCCGCCCCTTCGGGTCTCACCGTTCGGCGGTGGGCCCGTCGCCGGCCTCCTCGGCCGGGCGTGCGGCGGCCGCGAGCGGCCACGGTCGCCGCCCCGGGAACGCCGGAGGGCGCCCCGGGACCGCGATCCCTGGGGCGCCCTCGGCGTGGTCGTACGGCCGGCGTCAGCCGTTCTTGATGCGGTTCGTCAGCTCGGTCACCTGGTTGTAGATCGAGCGCCGCTCCGCCATCAGCGCGCGGATCTTGCGGTCGGCGTGCATGACGGTCGTGTGGTCGCGGCCGCCGAACTGCGCGCCGATCTTCGGCAGGGACAGGTCGGTCAGCTCACGGCACAGGTACATGGCGATCTGCCGGGCGGTCACCAGCGCGCGGCCGCGCGAAGTGCCGCACAGGTCCTCCACCGTCAGCCCGAAGTAGTCCGCGGTGGCCGCCATGATCGCCGGTGCGGTGATCTCGGGTGCGCTGTCCTCGCCGCCCGGGATGAGGTCCTTCAGGACGATCTCGGTCAGGCCCAGGTCCACCGGCTGCCGGTTGAGCGAGGCGAAGGCCGTCACCCGGATCAGCGCGCCCTCCAGCTCACGGATGTTCCGCGAGATCCGGGACGCGATGAACTCCAGCACCTCCGGCGGCGCGTTCAGCTGCTCCTGCACCGCCTTCTTGCGCAGGATCGCGATGCGCGTCTCCAGCTCGGGCGGCTGGACGTCGGTGATCAGGCCCCACTCGAAACGGTTGCGCAGCCGGTCCTCCAGTGTGACCAGCTGCTTGGGCGGCCGGTCGCTGGAGAGCACGATCTGCTTGTTCGCGTTGTGCAGGGTGTTGAAGGTGTGGAAGAACTCCTCCTGCGTCGACTCCTTGTCCGCCAGGAACTGGATGTCGTCGACGAGCAGGATGTCCATCTCGCGGTAGCGCTTGCGGAAGCTGTCGCCCTTGCCGTCGCGGATGGAGTTGATGAACTCGTTGGTGAACTCCTCCGAGCTGACGTACCGCACCCGCGTGCCCGGATAGAGGCTGCGCGCGTAGTGCCCGATGGCGTGCAGCAGATGCGTCTTGCCGAGCCCCGACTCCCCGTAGATGAACAGGGGGTTGTACGCCTTCGCGGGCGCCTCGGCGACGGCCACCGCGGCCGCGTGCGCGAACCGGTTGGAGGCGCCGATGACGAACGTGTCGAAGAGGTATTTCGGGTTCAGGCGCGCCGTCGGCTCGCCGGGGCCGCTCGCCGGGGCGGGCTGCGCGGCCAGCGGACCGGGAGCACCGGACGCGTCCGGGCGGCCCGGGGCGCCACGGTGTCCGTGGCCGCCGCCCGCCGGCTGCTCGGGCAGCTCACGGCGGACGGGGTCGCGCTGGTCGTATTCGGCCCGGGGCGACTCGTACTCGGAGCGCCCCGAGTCGTAGTCGGGGCGGGACGGCTCGTAGTCGCCGCGCGGGCCGTCGTAGTCCCCGCGCGGACTCTCGTAGTCCCCGCGCTGCTGCTCGTAGGGCGGACGGTCCATGCCCTGCCCGCGGTCCCTGCCCTGGGCCCGGTCCCTGCCCTGGCGGTCCCTGCCGGGGCGGTCCCTGCCCTGCGAGCGGTAGTCCTGGGACGGCGAGCCGTAGGGGTCCGAGCCGGAGCCGTAGGAGTCCTGGGACGACGGCGAGGCGTACGGGTCGCGCTCCGGGAAACCGAGCCGCGGCTGCTGCCAGCCGTAGTCGTCCTGGTTGGCGCGCGGCCAGGCGCCGGGCTCGGGCCGCTGGTACTCGGAGGGGTAGGCGGGGCGCGCGGTGGGGAGCTGGTCGGCGCGCGGCTGGGGCTCGGTGCCCGGCAGCTGGTCGGCGCGGTGCCGGCCGTAGCCCTCGTAAGGCCCGGACGGCAGCTCCGGCTCCTCGTAGCGCGGCTGGGGCGCCTGCGGGGCCTGGTGCGCCGGGGGTGCCGCGGGGGCCGGCGGCTCGCCGGCCGAGTCGTCGACGGTGATCGCGATGCGGATGGGCCGGCCGCACTCCCGGCTGAGGGTCTCGCTGACGATCGGGGCGAGGCGTCCCTCCAGTACGCCCTTCGCGAATTCGTTCGGTACGGCGAGCAGGGCGGTGTCCGCTACCAGCGCCAGCGGCTGGCATCGGCGGATCCAGTGCTCGTCCTTCACCTCGACGCCCTGTCCGCGACCCTCCCCGAGGAGCTGCTCCAGTACTCGTGGCCACACTGCGGCAAGATCGGCAGGTACGTCAGCCACAGGGCACGCTCTCTCGCAGGTCCCACGAACGTGTGGTTGTGGGACGGATGGGGATGGAATCCGGATGGCGGGCGGGGCGCACCCGCTCGGCCGGGGATAAAGGAACGATTCGGAGTTCAGCCACGGTAGTCAGCGCGACGGGTACGGTTCAAGTTGTTGTCCCCAGGCTGTGGATAGTGTCTCTCCGTGACCCGCGGTTTGACCGGATGGCGTAGCCCCGCGTACCGTAACCAGGTCGAGTTGTCGATGGCTGCTGCCGCCTGCCTCCGATGGGCACAGATCACGTCAGGTGATCGGGAAGCGGTGCACTCGGGCGTGAAGCGAGCTACTCGTGGGCGCACGGTGACAGCCAGGACGGCACCCCGCCACTACCGAATCTTTCTGGAGCCCCCGAGTGAGCAAGCGCACCTTCCAGCCGAACAACCGTCGTCGCGCCAAGACCCACGGCTTCCGGCTGCGTATGCGTACCCGTGCCGGCCGCGCGATTCTCGCGACCCGCCGTAGCAAGGGTCGCGCCCGTCTGTCCGCCTGATTCCGATCAGGTCATGACATCGTGCTGCCCACCGAGAACCGGCTGAGGCGGCGCGAGGACTTCGCGACCGCGGTGCGACGAGGTCGTCGGGCAGGTCGTCCGACCCTCGTCGTCCACCTTCGTAGCGGTGCCACGGACCCGCACGCGCCTGGGGAGAGCGCTCCCCCGACGCGTGCGGGTTTCGTCGTGAGCAAGGCTGTGGGTGGAGCGGTCGTGCGCAACAAAGTCAAGCGCAGACTGCGTCATCTGATGCGGGACCGGGTCGCCCTCTTTACCCCCGGTAGCCTGGTAGTCGTACGAGCGCTGCCCGGAGCGGGTGACGCAGACCAGGCACAGCTGGCCCGAGACCTGGACGCCGCTGTTCAGCGGCTGCTGGGAGGGGGCGCACGATGAAGTACCCACTACTGGCCCTGATCAAGCTGTACCAGTGGACGATCAGTCCGCTGCTGGGGCCGGTGTGCAAGTACTACCCGTCGTGCTCCCACTACGGCTACACGGCCATCGACCGGCACGGTGCGGTCAAGGGAACGGCACTCACCGCTTGGCGCATCCTCCGGTGCAATCCGTGGTCGCTCGGCGGTGTGGACCATGTTCCGCCGCGCAAGCGCCCGCGGTGGCACGAAATGCTGCGTAACGCTTGGCGCGCACGCACGGGCGGGTCCTCCGCCGCCGAACCGGCCACCGAAGAGAAGCTCTCTTCCGAGCCTCCTCCGAGCCCGGCCGCAGAGACTTCGTCCCATGCCCAAGGAGCATGATTAGTGGACACGATTGCCAGCTTCTTCAGCTTCATCACGACACCCGTTTCATGGGTCATCGTCCAGTTCCACGCGGTGTACGGCGCCATCTTCGGCCCTAACACCGGGTGGGCCTGGGGCCTGGCCATCGTGTCCCTGGTGATCCTGATCCGCATCTGCCTGATCCCGCTCTTCGTGAAGCAGATCAAGGCGACCCGGGCCATGCAGACGCTCCAGCCCGAGATGAAGAAGATCCAGGAGCGCTACAAGAACGACAAGCAGCGCCAGTCCGAAGAGATGATGAAGCTGTACAAGGAGTCGGGTACCAACCCGCTCTCCTCGTGCCTTCCCATCCTGGCGCAGTCCCCGTTCTTCTTCGCCCTGTACCACGTGCTCAACGGCATCGCCTCGGGCAAGAAGATCGGCGTCATCAACGACTCGCTGCTGGAGAGTGCCCGTCAGGCGCACATCTTCGGAGCCCCGCTCGCCGCGAAGTTCCGGGACGGCAGCAGCACGATCGAAGCGCTGGGCGCCTCGGTCACCGACGTCCGCGTCGTGACCGTGATCATGATCGTCCTGATGTCGGCCTCGCAGTTCTACACGCAGCGCCAGCTGATGACGAAGAACGTCGACACCACGGTGAAGACGCCGTTCATGCAGCAGCAGAAGATGCTGATGTACGTCTTCCCGCTGATGTTCGCCTTCTTCGGTATCAACTTCCCGGTCGGTGTCCTCGTCTACTGGCTGACCACCAACGTGTGGACCATGGGCCAGCAGATGTATGTCATCCGCAACAACCCGACTCCCGGTTCCAAGGCCCAGGCCGCCTACCTGGAGCGGCTGACCAAGCACGTCACGCACCAGGGCAAGGTCCGTCGCCGGAGCGAGAAGACGATCATCAAGGCGATCGTCGCCAAGGGCCGCGACCGCAACGAGTTCGAGCGCAAGTTCATCAACTCCCTGAACAAGGCCGGCTTCGCCGCCCAGGCCGACGGCACCGTGTCGCAGAGCGCGTCCCCGGCCATGGCGCAGGGCGAGGACGGTACGGCGGCCGGCACGACGGCCACGGCGACGGCTACCGCCCGGCGCCAGCAGCCCAAGCGTCAGTCCAAGTCCCAGCGTCAGTCCGGGGCTGCCAAGCAGGCGGACGAATCGCCTTCGCTGGAGAAGTCCGACGAGTCGCAGGACGCCAAGCCCACCGCTGCCAAGCAGCCCCAGAAGCCCGGGTCCGCCACCCGCAGCAAGGCCCAGTCCGGCCAGCGCAAGGGTGGCCCGCAGCGGCCCAAGTCCCCGTCCAAGAAGTAAGAAGGAGCCCATCCCGTGACGGAAGGCACCACCTCCGCCGCTGCCGAGGGTGCAGACACCCTCACTCGCCTGGAGCAGGAAGGTGAGATCGCGGCGGACTACCTGGAGGGTCTGCTGGACATCGCCGACCTCGACGGCGATATCGACATGGACGTCGAGGCCGACCGCGCCTCCGTGTCGATCATCAGCGACACCGGCGGCCGCGACCTGCAGAAGCTGGTCGGCCGGGACGGCGAGGTGCTGGAGGCGCTGCAGGAGCTGACGCGCCTGGCCGTGCACCGGGAGACCGGCGACCGCAGCCGGCTCATGCTCGACATCTCGGGTTTCCGGGCCAAGAAGCGGGGCGAGCTGTCCGAGCTGGGCGCCGAGGCCGCCGCCGAGGTGAAGAGCACCGGTGAGCCGGTGAAGCTCAAGCCGATGACCCCGTTCGAGCGCAAGGTCGTGCACGACGCGGTCAAGGCCGCGGGACTGCGCAGCGAGTCCGAGGGCGAGGAGCCGCAGCGCTTCGTCGTCGTGCTTCCCGCCTGATCGGCACCCCACGTTCCACCGGCCCCGTCTGTTGAGCAGACGGGGCCGAACTTTGTCAGCCTGGTAGTTCTGGTGGTCGGCGCGCGAAGCGCCGGCGCTACGGAAGGACGGTCCCCGTGACGGAGGCAGCGGAGCTTCCCCCCGCGCCCGAACAGGCGCGGGAAGTATTCGGCGAGCGCTTCGCCGATGCGGTCCGCTACGCGGAGCTGCTCGCCGAGGCGGGCGTGCAGCGTGGCCTGATCGGTCCACGGGAGGTGCCCCGCCTGTGGGAACGGCACCTGCTCAACTGTGCGGTGCTCTCCGAGGCGGTTCCCGAGGGAGTGACGGTCTGCGACGTCGGCTCCGGCGCCGGGCTGCCCGGTATTCCGTTGGCCCTGGTCCGGGAAGACTTGAACATCACGCTGCTGGAGCCCTTGCTGCGGCGCACCAACTTCCTCACCGAGGTCGTCGAGCTGCTGGGCCTCGACCATGTCACCGTGGTGCGGGGACGGGCCGAGGAGGTCCTCGGCACCCTGCAGCCCGTCCACGTGGTGACCGCCCGGGCCGTGGCCCCGCTGGACCGGCTGGCCGCGTGGGGCATCCCGCTGCTGCGCCCGTACGGCGAGATGCTCGCGCTCAAGGGCGACACCGCCGAGGAGGAGCTGAAGGCCGCGGCCACCGCGCTCAGCAAGCTCGGTGCGGTGGAGACGTCCATCCTGCATGTGGGCGAAGGCGTGGTGGACCCGCTGTCCACCGTCGTCCGGGTCGAGGTCGGGGAGAGTCCGGGCGGTGTGCGTTTCGCGGCCAAGAGGGCGAAGGCGGCCCGGACGGGCCGGGTACGCAGGCGCCGCTGAGCGCGTCAGGCGGCAGGACGGTGAGCGAATGAGGCTGGTCCGGCCCAGGGGCGACGGCGGCCTGATGGGAAGGGCCGGTAGTACTGATCATCCGCACTGATCCGTCCTGACGACGAGACGTACTCCACACAAGCTGCCAAACCTACGCAGGACGGAGTGTCGGCAGGTTTCGGCCCCGGCCGCTGTGCATCGTGTTTCACGTGAAACGTCGCTCACTGCTGCACGGCATCATCAGTCGTGGCCGCGCCGCGGCCGAACCTCGCGACCGGAAACCTCTCGGATCACTGGGAGAGGACGCCGCTTCTCGGGGCACTCCGGCACCCTCCAAGGTCACGGAGTTGTCCACAGAGGTGGATTTCTCCACAGAAGACCAGGCCTCACTGGTTCACGACCCCGAAGACATGGGAGGCTCTGTTCATTGCGAGCCTGAAGTCGAGGAGAGTGAATCCGTGCGGTCCGACGCCAACATCGCGGGACCGATGACCGATCCGGTCCCCGGTCCCCGTACCGAGTCGATGGGAGCGGATGTTTCACGTGAAACACCGCCTCCGATGGACGACACTCCCATCGGCCGTGCGGCCCAACTGGCGGTGGAGGCTCTCGGCCGCGCCGGCGAAGGTCTGCCGCGTCCGGAACAGACCCGGGTCATCGTGGTCGCCAACCAGAAGGGCGGTGTCGGGAAGACGACGACGACCGTCAACCTTGCCGCTTCGCTGGCTCTGCATGGTGGCCGTGTCCTGGTGATCGACCTCGACCCGCAGGGCAACGCGTCCACGGCCCTGGGCATCGACCATCATGCCGAAGTCCCCTCCATCTACGACGTGTTGGTCGAGAGCAGGCCCCTCGCCGAAGTCGTCCAGCCCGTCCCCGATGTCGAGGGTCTCTTCTGCGCCCCCGCCACCATCGATCTCGCCGGTGCGGAGATCGAGTTGGTGTCGCTCGTGGCCCGGGAGAGCCGGCTGGAACGTGCGATCCAGGCGTACGAGCAGCCGTTGGACTACATCCTCATCGACTGCCCGCCCTCGCTCGGCCTGTTGACGGTCAACGCGCTGGTCGCGGGACAGGAGGTCCTCATCCCGATCCAGTGCGAGTACTACGCGCTGGAGGGGCTGGGGCAGCTGCTGCGCAACGTCGACCTGGTGCGTGGCCACCTCAACCCCACGCTGCACGTCTCGACCATCCTGCTCACCATGTACGACGGCCGGACGCGTCTGGCGTCGCAGGTCGCGGAAGAGGTGCGCACCCACTTCGGTGACGAGGTGCTGAGGACGAGCATCCCCCGCTCCGTGCGCATCTCCGAGGCACCGAGCTACGGGCAGACGGTGCTGACCTACGATCCTGGATCGAGTGGCGCCCTCTCCTATCTTGAGGCTGCCCGAGAAATCGCGCTGAAGGGCACCGGCATCAGCTATGACGCGAGCCAGGCCCACATCGGCGCCCAGAACGACCCGAGCATGGCGGAGGGGATCCAATGAGTGACCGACGGAGGGGGCTGGGCCGCGGACTCGGCGCCCTGATCCCTGCTGCCCCGACCGAGAAGACACCCGCCTCGGCCGCGATGGGGGGCGGAGCCTCCGCCTCCCCCACGGCCGTGCCGGTACTGACGACCGACCGCGGTGTGGCCGCGGCGAAGGTCGCCACCCTGCCCCCCGTCTCACAGGAGACAGAGGAGCCCTCGGCGGGCCCGGTCCCGGAGACGTCCATGTCTCCGGTGGGCGCCCACTTCGCGGAGATCCCCCTCGACGCCATCACACCGAACCCGCGTCAGCCCCGCGAGGTCTTCGACGAGGATGCCCTCAGCGAGCTCGTGACCTCCATCCAGGAGGTCGGTCTCCTGCAGCCGGTCGTCGTACGCCAGCTGGGGCCCGCCCGCTACGAGCTGATCATGGGCGAGCGACGCTGGAGGGCGTGCCGCAAGGCCGGCTTGGAGGCCATCCCGGCCATCGTCCGGGCCACGGACGACGAGAAGCTCCTCCTCGACGCGCTGCTGGAGAACCTGCACCGCGCGCAGCTGAACCCGATCGAGGAGGCCGCCGCCTACGATCAGCTGCTGAAGGACTTCAACTGCACCCATGACCAGTTGGCCGACCGGATCGGGCGTTCCCGCCCGCAGGTCTCCAACACCCTGCGCCTGCTGAAGCTCTCGCCGACGGTTCAGAAGCGCGTGGCAGCTGGAGTGCTCTCGGCCGGACATGCCCGCGCCCTGCTGTCCGTCGAGGACTCGGAGGAGCAGGACCGGCTGGCTCATCGCATCGTGGCCGAGGGACTGTCGGTCCGATCCGTGGAAGAGATCGTGACCCTGATGGGCTCACGGCCGCAGAAGGCCGCGCGCTCGCGGGGGCCGCGGGCCGGTTCGGTGCCCTCCCCGGCGTTGAGCGAGTTGGCCACCCGGCTCTCGGACCGCTTCGAGACACGGGTGAAGGTCGAGCTGGGCCAGAAAAAGGGCAAGATCACCGTCGAGTTCGCCTCTCCGGACGACCTCGAGCGAATCCTTAGCACCTTCGCACCCGGTGAGAAGCTGGCCCTCCAGAAGTCGCGGGAGGACGAGTCCGAGGAGATGGACGACTGATGCTCGGGTGATGCCGTCCCGGTTGGACAGGGAGCGGGCCGTGTCCGGTGTGCACCGGACACGGCCCGCTCTTTGCTTTGAGGCGGTATCGAGTGAATCGCATCGTGGATACGATGCGATCAGGTATGGCGCGTCCACCGGGCAGCATCTGCATCTCTGAGTGGGGAGACGGAGGCCATGCGATCGATGAGCCGCACCGGACTGGTGAGCGCGGCCCTGAGCCTGGGAGCGGTCGGCGGATTCGTCGGCAGCTTGCTCAGGGAACGGAGTGCTCTGACAGCCGCTCGCGATGCGGGGGGCGAAGGAAGTGAGGATCAGCCTTCATGGGGCGTCGGCTCGTGCCGCTCACGCTGGACAACCTTCAGGACCTTCCCCCACGATGCCGCTCGTGCGTCTTCTGGGAGCTGGACCCCGTCAGCGGCGAAGCGGCGGTGAAAGCGGACAGGTCTATGCAGGAGAAGGAGGCCTGGATCTCCGCCGTCCTGCTGGACTGGGGCTCGTGCGGCCGCGTGGCGTACGTGGATGACGTGCCGGTGGGTTACGTGCTCTACGCCCCGCCCGCCTATGTGCCGCGCTCGACGGCGTTTCCCACGAGTCCCATCTCGCCCGACGCCGTACAGCTGATAACGGCCTTTGTCATGCCCGGCTATCAGCGGCAGGGACTGGGACGAGTGCTCGTGCAGACGGTGGCCAAGGACCTGTTGCGCCGTGGTTTCAAGGCGATCGAGGCTTTTGGCGACGCCCGTTGGAAGGAGCCCGCCTGTCTGCTGCCCGCCGACCATCTGCTGGCCGTGGGATTCAAGACGGTCCGGCAGCATCCGACGCATCCCCGGCTGCGGCTTGAATTGCGGTCGACGCTCTCCTGGAAGGAAGACGTGGAGATGGCGCTCGACCGGCTGCTCGGAGCGGTGCAGAAGGAGCCGGCGCTCAGACCCCTGTAGGGGCGACGGCGGTGAAGAGCCAAAGCGAATGGGCCAACCCTGAGGGGTTGGCCCATTCGTGTTTCACGTGAAACATGCACCACCGACCGCCGGCAGTACCGCCGTGCGCCTTACTTGGTGATGAACTCGTCCAGGTCGCGAAGGATCGCGGCCTTGGGCTTGGCGCCGACGATGGTCTTCGCGACTTCACCGTCCTGGTAGACGTTCAGCGTCGGGATCGACATCACGCCGTACTTGGCAGCCGTGCCCGGGTTCTCGTCGATGTTGAGCTTGACGATCTCGATCTTGTCGCCGTGCTCGGCCGCGATCGCCTCCAGGGACGGGGCGATCTGGCGGCACGGGCCGCACCAGGCGGCCCAGAAGTCCACCAGAACGGGCTTGTCGTTCTTGAGGACGTCCTGCTCGAAGGAGTCGTCAGTCACATTCTTCAGGGTGCCGGCCACGGCGGGCTCCTTGTCCTAGTCGTGCGATGGGGCGGGGGAGGGGGAAAGCGAAAGGGAGGGTTAGACGGCGGCGGTCTTCTCGGGCTCCGCCTTGTCCTCGTCGGCGAGCGCGGCGAGGAAGCGCTCGGCGTCCAGGGCCGCGGAGCAGCCGGTACCGGCCGCGGTGATCGCCTGGCGGTAGGTGTGGTCGACCACGTCACCGGCGGCGAAGACGCCCGTCACGTTGGTGCGCGTGGACGGGGCAGCGACCTTCAGGTAGCCCTCCTCGTCCAGGTCCAGCTGGCTCTTGAACAGCTCGGTGCGCGGGTCGTGACCGATCGCGATGAACAGGCCGGTCACGGCCAGGTCGGACAGCTCACCGGTCTTGACGTTGCGCAGCTTGAGTCCGGACAGCTTCTGCTCGCCTTCGACCTCGGCGACCTCGCTGTCCCAGACGAACTTGATCTTCGGGTCGCCGAAGGCACGCTCCTGCATCGCCTTGGAGGCCCGCAGAGTGTCCCGACGGTGGACGATCGTCACGGACTTGGCGAACCGCGAGAGGAAGGTGGCCTCCTCCATCGCGGTGTCACCGCCGCCGATCACGGCGATGTCCTGGTCCTTGAAGAAGAAGCCGTCACAGGTGGCACACCAGGAGACACCGCGGCCGGAGAGCGCATCCTCGTTCGGCAGGCCCAGCTTGCGGTGCTGGGAGCCGGTGGCGACGATGACGGCCTTCGCCTGGTGGACCGTGCCCGCGGTGTCGGTGACGGTCTTGACCTCGCCGGTCAGGTCGACCGAGACCACGTCGTCCGGGACCAGCTCGGCGCCGAACCGCTCGGCCTGCGCACGCATGTTGTCCATGAGTTCGGGACCCATGATGCCGTCGCTGAAGCCCGGGAAGTTCTCCACCTCAGTGGTGTTCATCAGCGCGCCACCAGCGGTGACGGCGCCCTCGAAGACCAGCGGCTTCAGCGACGCGCGCGCGGTGTACAGCGCGGCCGTGTAGCCTGCGGGCCCGGAGCCGATGATGATCACGTTACGGACGTCGCTCACGGCTTGTTTCCTCGTCTCTGGTCTGCGTCAGTCCACCTGTGGGAGCGCCTTTCAGAGCTCTCACCCACCCAACGGATCCTACGGGGCCCGCATTCCCACAGTGTCCGGGCACACGCACGCTCGAGTACGAGTGACGCAACGCGCCGACGGAGTCAGGCGCGGGTGAAGGACTGCTTCAGCAGTACCTTCCCGGCGGACACGGGCTGCCGACCGACGCATGCCGCGTCCACCACGTAGGCGGTGACACGCGCACTGTCCTCGGTGTCGGGCACCACGACCAGATAGGCGGCCTTCCCGTCGTACATGCCCGCCTTGGCGCCCAGGACGACGTCGTTTCGACGGAGCGCCTCCCGGACGCAGTCGGGAACAGCGGCGTTGGTCTGGAGCAGCGTGTTCGCGCTCTCGGTCGTGCCCGGGGTGCTCTGTCCGGTCCCGGCATCCGTTCCGGGCTGGCGGCCGTCGATCCCTCGCCGATCTTCCTTCTTGCCGTCGAGGAGACCCTTCACCTGGTTCTGGACGCTGTTGCCGGAGAAGGGGCCGACGGAGGGGGTCGGCTTCCCATGAGCGGTGGTGTCGGAGGAGTGGTCGCCGAACGACTGCAGGAGCAGGGACCCGGACCCCAGGAAGGCCGCGGTGAGGACCGCCCCCAGGAACACGCGCCTCCGTCGCCGGCCGTGCTTGCGCTCCTTGCGTCCTGGGCCGGTCGCCGCCTGTGGACGTCCGGCCGGCCGGGCGGACGGGACCGATGTTTCACGTGAAACATGGCCTTCGTCGTCGCCCGACTCCGGAGAGCCGGAGATCCGCGCGTCCACAGGGCCTGGCACGTCCACAGGGCCCGGTGCGGAGGCGCTGAGCAGAGCCTCGGCGGCGAGGGCGGCATCGATGCGCCCGGCCACGTCGGCCGGCATGCGCTCCGCCCCCGGTACGGTTCCCAGCAGCCCCCCGATCTCCTCTAGGGAGGCATGGACGTCCGCGCACAGCTCACAGCCGTCCAGATGGCGCCGGACTTCCGCACTGCGGGCCGGGGGCAACAGGCCTTCGGTGAGGTCGGAGATCTCCGCGACGTCCGGGTGCCCGGCCGTGTCTGCCGTGGAAGTCACGCTCGCCCACCTCCGCCCTTCACTGCGTCTGCATCACTCGGTCCCATGCCTTCGGGACTGCCACCCGGAGACTCCGTTGCCGGTGGGACGGATGTCCCCGACGCCCGGTTCCGCCCGGGGCCGGATTCTTTTCCGTCTCGGGCACCCACGGGCCGGAGATGGGTCAGCAGGGGCAGCAGCCTGGCTC
The DNA here is from genome assembly GCF_043199955.1 of Streptomyces sp. NPDC048514. Lineage (NCBI taxonomy): Bacteria > Bacillati > Actinomycetota > Actinomycetes > Kitasatosporales > Streptomycetaceae > Streptomyces > Streptomyces sp. NPDC048514. The sequence goes on from NZ_JBICWT010000011.1 coordinate 166,413, forward strand.
TGCCCCGGGCACAGCGGCTCTTCACCGTCCCGGTCGGCACGTCGAGGATCCGTGCGGCCTCTGCCACTGGGTAGCCCTGCATGTCCACGAGCACCAGAGCGGCCCGCTGGTCGTGCGGAAGCGTGCCCAGCGCTTCGAGGAGCTGACGGTGGACGTCATTCCGCTCGGCCGGCGCCTCGGCCGACTCGTGCGGCTCCAGAAGCTGCTCCAGCCGGTCGGTGTCGTCGACCGGAGAGGTCTTCCGGGAGGCTGCCTTGCGGACCCGGTCCAGGCAGGCGTTCACGGTGATGCGGTGCAGCCAGGTGGTGACGGCCGACTGTCCCCGAAAGGTGTGGGCGGCGCGGTAGGCCGACACCAGTGCGTCCTGGACCGCGTCAGCGGCCTCCTCGCGGTCCCCCAGTGTCCGCAGCGCGACCGCCCAGAGCCGATCCCGATGCCTTCGCACGATCTCACCGAAGGCATCCGGGTCGCCTTCCACATTGCGGGCGAGCAGATCCCGGTCGCTCACTCCGTCGTATCCGGCGCCGTCCGCCATCTGTCCCCTCCGGTCCCGGTGAGACGTCAGCCCGCGAACTTCACTTCGCTGATCGCCTGCTTGTAGCCGGCGCCGGAGTACAGGGTCGAGTCGTACCCCGACTGCGGCACGGCCGTGAGCCAGACGAGGACGTACTGCGTCTTGACCTTCTTGCCGGGCTTCACCGTAGCGGTGGTGCCCGTTGTCGTGACGCTGCCGATGCGCGTCATCGAGTCCAGTGAAGCGGGCGACAGCGAGTCGGCGGCGTACAGCTCGACCGTCGTGTGGTCACCGGGATAGCGAAGGCCGATGTCGGCCGAACTGATCTGTTTCGCCGAGCCCAGGTCGTAGACGATGCCGACACCCGGCTTGAGAGGCGCGATCGGGGGGCCCTCGTTGAAGCTCTTGGTCCGCCAGTAGGTCGTCGCGTCCCCGTCGTACGTCTTGGAGACGTCGTTGGGATGCTGGGCGTCTCCCTCGGCGACGAACTCCTGGCTGTTCTGGATCCTTATCTGCGTCGGGTTCGACTTCGCGGGGTTCTTGTCGCCGTCGTCCGTCGGCTGGGTCTTGTTGGTGTCGTCGGACTTGCCGCTCCGGTCCATCAACGCGTCGGCCAACTGCCAGCTGCCCAGGCCGAGGGCGGCGATGAGAAGCGCGGACACCGCCCACTTCAGGGCCTTGCCGGTACGGCTCTGCAGCGGGGGCGGCGGAGGCGCGATCGGCTGGTTGGCCCCGGGGTGTGGCGCCGGACGGCCGTACGTGCCCTGCTGGTAGGTCGTGCGCTGGTACTCGGGCGGGGCCGTGAACGACGGCTCCGGCGGCCGGATGCGCGGCATCTCGCCGATCGCCTTCACCAGCTCCTCGGGCGTGGTGCACGCAGCCTCATGGCGGGACGCGGTGGCCCCGTCGTTGATCAGGGCGCGCATGGCCAGTTCCGAGAGCCCGCGGTGGATGCCCGCCCGCACCTGGTCGGGTGCGATGAGTCCGATGTCCTTGGGAAGGCCTGACAGCCCATAGGCGTCGTTCTCGTACGGCCAGCGCTGGGTCAGCGCCGCGTAGAGCAGGGCGCCGATCGCCTCGGTGTCGGCGCGCTGGGGGGTGCCGGAGGTGATACCACGAAGCGCGGCGTTCACGGCGAGGCCGCGGATGCGCCACTGCCCCGAGGACGTGCGCAGGACGGCGTTCGGGTTCAGCCGCAGGTGGGCGAGGCCTTCGCGATGCGCGGCCGCCATGGCGGAGGCGATCTGGGTGGTCATCTGGTAGGCGTCGTGCGGCTCCAGCGGGCCGGCCGCGAGCAGCGCGGTCAGCTCGGTGGCGTCGGGCAGCCACTCGTGCACGACGTAGACGAGGTCGTTCTCCTCGACGGCATCGAGGACCTGGACGAAGCGCGGGTCACCGAGCAGCGCGGAGGACCGGGCGGCGGCGAGGACGGTGCGGGCACGTGTGTGGTCCGCGGGCAGGATGTGGACGCCGACGGCACGACGGAGTTTCTCGTCGACCGCACGCCAACTGCTGAATCCGTCCAGACGGGTGACGCACTCCTCCAGCCGGTACCGTCTGGCGAGCTTGTGACCACTGTGCAGTTCGGGTGAAGCCGCCTTCTGTCCGGGACCTTCGATTCCGCCGCTCCCCTGCGCCTCTTCGATGTCCGTGTCCCGCTCCGGGTTCTTGGCCACCCCGTCGGCCGTGGACTGGTCCGCCTTCGCGGTCAGCGGCTGCTCACCGCTGTTGTCTGCCACGTCGACGGCAGCCGTGCTCCGTTCCGCCACCGTCGTCCCTGCCTCCCCATCCGTTGCACGCTGTCCGACGCCGAAACCAATTGTGCCCACAGTCCGCCGCTATGCACGACACACAGCGGCGGGCGATGGTTGTGCGCCTACCCCCGCCTCAGCGCCCCAGACGCCCGCGGACCATGCCCACGAGAGAGTTGAGTTCATCGATGCGCATACGGCGGGCGGCCACGAAGAAGACGCCGAACAACACCGCGCCGCCGACGAGCAGGGCGGCGAAGGAGCCGACCACGCCCTGGCCGAGGGTGTGTCCGATGCCGTAGCAGGCCGCGCCGCTGAGCAGGGCCGCCGGCACCGAGGCGATGCCGAGCCGCGCATAGGTCCGCAGCACCCGTGCGCCGTCCAGGTCGCCCCCGAGCCGCTTGCGCAGCCGACGCCAGGCGACGCCCACACCGATCGCGTAGGCCAGACCGTATGCGGCGGCCATACCGGCGACCGCCCAGCGGGCCGGCAGCAGGAAGTAGCAGAGGGCGGCCGCGCCCGCGTTGAACGCCGCCACGATCACGGTGTTGTAGAAGGGGGTGCGGGTGTCCTCGTAGGCGTAGAAGGCGCGCAGCACGACGTACTGCACCGAGTACGGGATCAGGCCGAGGCCGAAGGCCATCAGCATGTAACCCATGTTGACGGCATCGGTGATCTTCGCGGAACCGAAGATCAGCGTGCACATCGGGATGCCGAGCGAGAGGAAGCCGAAGGCGATGGGCACGATGGCGACCGCGGTGGTGCGCAGCCCCTGGGAGATGTCGTCCCGGACGGCTCCGCTGTCGTTCTCGGCGGCCGAGCGCGAGAGGCGCGGCAGCAGGGCGGCCATGAGGGACACGGTGATGATCGCCTGGGGCAGGCCCCAGATCAGCTGGGCGTTGGCGTAGGCGGCGAAGCCGGTGCCTCCGACACCGGAATCCTTTCCGGCGGAGGTGGACAGCTGGGTGACCACCATGGCGCCCGCCTGGTTGGCCAGGACGAACAGGACCGTCCACTTGGCGAGCATCGCGGCCTTGCCCAGGCCGTGTCCCTTCCAGTCGAACCGCAGGCGGATCCGGAAGCCGGTCTCGCGCAGGTAGGGGATCATCGCCAGCGCCTGGACGACCAGACCGAGCAGCACGCCGACACCGAGCAGTCGCTGCCCCTCCGGCGGGATGCTGGTGACGCCCATGTGCGAGTTGGCGGCGGTGCCGTAGACCCAGATGAACAGGCCGAGCGAGATGATGATGACGATGTTGTTCAGGACCGGGGTCCACATCATCGCGCCGAACTTCCCGCGGGCGTTGAGGATCTGACCCATCACCACGTGGATGCCCATGAAGAAGATCGAGGGCAGGAAGTAGCGGGTGAAGGTGACCGCGACGTCGTTGGCCGCCGGGTTGTCGGCGATGGTCGGGGAGAGCAGCCGCACCAGCAGCGGCGCGGCGAACATGGCCAGGCCGGTGAGTGCGGCCAGCGCCACCATGACCAGGGTGAGCAGACGGTTGGCGAAGGCCTCGCCGCCGTCCTCGTCCTCCTTCATGGAGCGCACCAGCTGCGGTACGAAGACGGAGTTGAGGCCGCCGCCCACGGTGAGGATGTAGATCATCGTCGGCAGCTGGTAGGCCACCTGGAAGGAGTCGGCGAGGAAGCCCAGGCCCAGGGCCGCGGCGATCAGCGCGGAGCGGATGAAGCCGGTGAGGCGGGAGACCATCGTGCCCGCCGCCATCACGGCACTGGACTTGAGCAGCCCGCCGGCCTTACCGCCCTTCTTCCCCGGCACCGCGGAGGCCACGGACGCCTCGGGCTCGGGGAAGCCGGCCGGACCGGAGGGTGCCGGAGCCGCTGCCGGAGCCGGGGACTGCGGCGAGCTCCCGGCCATGGAGGGAGCGGCCGCGTAGGCGGCCTCGGCGTACGGCTGCCCTTGCTGCGGGCCCTGGCCGTACGACGGCGGATACTGCTCCGCGGGCCGGCCGTACTGCGGCGGGTGCTGCCCCGTGTCTGGCTGCCCGTAGCCCGGTGCCGCGGTCGGCCCGGGGACGCCCATGGGGTCCGTGGGCGCGTGGCCGCCGCTCTGCTGCTGGTCCTTGAAGAGGTGCGCGAAGGCGTCCGGCTCGTGGTACTCCTCGCCGGAGTGCGACACCAGGTCGTCCACGCCCACGTACTGGGTCGTACGCGGATCGTCGCCGTGGGGCAGGTACGGAGCCGTGACGTCCGGCTCCGGTGCCGGGGTCTGTGCCCACACCCGCGGATCCGGGGCGTACGGAGACTGGGCGGGCGGGGCGTACAGCGGCTGCTGCTGCTCATAGGTGCCCGGCGGCGGTGGCGGGTGCGCGGCGCGGTCGTAGAGCGCCTCGGCGACCGGGTCCTGGGCGGTCAGGTCATGCGCGCGGTAAGGGTCCTGCTCGTAGGCGTCCTGGAGATACATGTCCGCAGCGGGCTGCGGCGGTACCTGGCCGGGCTCGGGCGGCGTCTCGGGGTAGCCCGAGCCGGCCGCGCCCTGGCCGCGTTCACCGTCGTACGGCGCGTTCATGCTTACCCCACCTCATCGTCCCGGGCCCACCGGCCACGACATCGCTCAACGGTCCACTCTCTCACCCGTCCCGGACGGGTCGGCGCTTTCCGATGCGGTGTCCGGTGCAGGGTCACTCGCCTGCTCCGGGTTGGCGGTCCCCGAGGCCTGGTCGGACTCCTCCGGGAGACGGTCGCCGGGTGCCTCGGGGTTCCCGGGCTCGTCGATCTCCTCCTCCGGGGTGCCGGGGCCGTCCTCGTCGGCCCGGCGGGCGGCCGCGCGCTTGCGCTGGGTGTACATCCGGAAGCCGGCGAGGACGAGGAGGAGGACGCCGCCGCCGATGACCAGCATCACCGTGGGCGTGACCTCGGTGACCTTCACATCGAATTTGACGGGCGCGCCGTACTCCTGGCCGTCCTCGGTGTACAGCTGGGCGATGACCGTGACGCGGCCGTTGGCGTTGGCCGAGGTGGCGAACTTCACGGACTGGCTGTGGCCGCCGGAGACCTCCACGGGCTGCTCGTCGTAGGCATTGCCACCGATCTTCAGGCGGGTCGGCATGGACGAGGACAGGCGCAGCACGAGATGGCCGACGGGCTGGACCAGGTTGTTCTGGACGGTCACCGGGATGGTGGCACTGCGGCCGGAGAGCTTGGTCTCCGACTTCTCGATCAGTTTCACCTGCCGGGCCAGTTCGTCGAGCCATTCCTCCACGCCGCTGCGATAGCTGTGCGCGGACGCGCTCCGGCCTCGCCACGACGTGGACATCTCACGGTTTATGGCCCGCCCGAAGGGGGTCACCACGCGGGACTGCCGGGAGAGGACCACCTGGAAGTTGTCGAGCTTGTCCTGGGTGCGCGCGATCTGCTCGAAGGCGGTGCTCGGCAGTTCCTGCCGGCGCAGCGAGGAGGGGTAGGCGGACCTCGACGGGACGCGCGTGTCGGCGTTCGGGTCGGGCTTGGCCTTGGCCGCCGCGGTGAGGTCCTGGGGCTGGCTCCAGGTGCCCGTCTGCAGCGCCTTCAGGGCCGCCGCCATCGCCTGCGCCTGGCTCGCCGTGGGCATGCGCTGGGGGGCGACGACGATGCTGCGCTGCTCGTCGGTCTGGGCGTTCACCTCGAGGCTCTGCGCCAGGAACTGCTGCACGGCGAGCGTCGCCGAGCCCGCCTTGGTCAGATCGCCCTCGAAGGCGGTGGACAGCCGGGCGTCGGAGACCACCGCGGTGGTGCCGCCGCCGACCGGGCGGGCGGCGGAGGGCGTGTACGACAGCCCGGCGGTCTCCTGCAGGCTGTCGCTGCGGGCGATCACCCGGTCAGCTCCGGCGGACGTCGCGACCTTCATGATCGACGGGTCCACCGCGCCGTTCACGGGCCAGGCGAAGTCGGTGCTCGGTGTGACGTGCAGCACGGTCTTGACGGTGGTGGCCGCGACGTCGGTGGCGTCCTTGAGATGGCTGAGCGAGCCGGTGACCCTGGTGCCGTTGTGCGCCAGGGAGGCCAGGTCCGGATCGGCGAAGGGCAGTGCGACGACCTCCTTGCCGGTCACCGCCTTCTGCAGGTTCGCCAGCCATTGCTTGGCGATCGCCTGGTTCTCCCGGGACCCGGGCGTGGTGGTCCCGCCCTTGCCGGGGAGGCGGTAGTTGCCCGTGGCCATCGCATCCACGGAGGCCAGCAGGTCCGGATCGATCACCCACGTGATGTCCAGTTCCTTGCCCAGGTCCACCATCCGGGCAAGCCGGCCGCCCGGCGCGAGTTCCTTGGCCAGGTCGTCGTCGAGGAACACCGGAGTCTGCAGGTCGCCGGCGCCCGTCTTGGCCGTCATACGGACCGTGGACAGCAGCGGCCACAGGAACGTCGTCCTGGTCTTGGTGTCGGCGTCGGAGGACTGCCACGGCAGGAACGTCCGCTGGATGCCGAGTACCTGGTCCCAGGACTGGGCGGCGGTCTGGCCGGACAGGGAGACGGCGAACTCGTAGACGCCGTCCGCACCGAGATCGAGCTTGTCGACCGGGACCGAGATGTCGAAGTGCTCGGAGACACCCGGGGAGAGCTTGGTGAACTTCTCCACGTACTTGTCGCCGACCTCGGAGCCGATTCCGCCGTGCAGGTCGTCGGCGTGCCTGGCGACGGCGTCGATGGCCGAGCGGGTGTTCAGCTGCGGGCCCACCCGGAGATCCACATGGGCGCCCGTGACGGTCTGCCTGCCGTTGTTGGTCACCGTGCCGGAGACGGTCAGCGTGTCTCCGTCACTGGGGGCATTGGGGGTGAGCGAGTCCAGCGAGACGGACACCGTGTCCGAGGACGCGGCCTGGGCGGGGCCCGCGGCGGGCAGCTGAAGCAGTCCGGCCAGCAGGGGCGCACCCGCGAGCAGCGCGCCGGTGCGCCGCAGCCACCGGCGGGCAGGTGAGGCACTGGTCCCCTGGAAGTCAGCCGCCTCGGCCACGCGCTCGCCCGTCCCTCGTCGTCGTCAGTGGTCGTCGGAATGTGCGTCCACGCATGGTAACGATGCGCGCCGAGGTGAAGTGCCGCGGTCTCCTCAACAAGATCGAGAGACAACGGTGACCCGTCCTCTATATCCAGTATCGGGGGGAGAGCGTCCTTGCGGCGTAAGCACAGGACTTGTGCGGGTATGCCGGGAGGTGGGCGAGGCCCCTGAATAGGGGCGCCTGCGGTCGCGCGGGGCACGTACCCTTTTCTGTTGTGCCGAACCCCAACGAAGACACTCCCTCTGCCCTGAGCCAGGCGCAGCAGCGCGCGGTCGCCGAGCTGCTGCGGGTGGCCCCGGTCGCCGACGACCTCGCCCGCCGATTCCAGGAGGCCGGGTTCTCCCTCGCCCTGGTCGGCGGATCGGTCCGCGACGCGCTGCTCGGCCGGCTCGGCAACGACCTGGACTTCACCACCGACGCCCGTCCCGAGGACGTACTGAAGATCGTCCGGCCCTGGGCGGACTCGGTCTGGGAGGTGGGGATCGCCTTCGGCACGGTCGGCGCGCACAAGGGCGGCTACCAGATCGAGATCACCACCTACCGGTCGGAGGCCTACGACCGCACCTCCCGCAAGCCCGAGGTGGCCTACGGGGACTCCATCGAGGAGGACCTGGTCCGACGTGACTTCACCGTCAACGCGATGGCCGTGGCGCTGCCGGAGAAGGAGTTCATCGACCCCCACGGTGGCCTGGAGGATCTCGCGGCCCGCGTGCTGCGTACGCCGGGCACCCCCGAGGAGTCCTTCTCGGACGACCCTCTGCGGATGATGCGGGCTGCCCGATTCGCCGGTCAGCTGGACTTCGAGGTCGCGCCCGAGGTCGTCACCGCCATGACGGAGATGTCCGGACGCATCGAGATCGTCTCTGCAGAACGGGTCCGGGACGAGCTGAACAAGCTGATCCTCTCCGCCCACCCGCGCAAGGGGCTCACGCTGCTCGTCGGCACCGGGCTCGCTGATCATGTGTTGCCCGAGCTGCCGGCGCTGCGGCTGGAGAGTGACGAGCACCACCGTCACAAGGACGTCTACGAGCACACGCTGATCGTCCTAGAGCAGGCCATCGCGCTGGAGGAGGAGGGGCCGGACCTCGTGCTCCGGCTCGCCGCCCTGCTGCACGACATCGGCAAGCCGCGCACGCGCCGTTTCGAGGACGACGGCCGGGTCTCGTTCCACCATCACGAGATGGTCGGCGCCAAGATGACCAAGAAGCGCATGACCGCGTTGAAGTACTCCAACGAGCTGGTGAAGGACGTCTCACGGCTCGTCGAACTTCACCTGCGCTTCCACGGCTACGGCACCGGCGAGTGGACCGACTCTGCCGTCCGGCGCTATGTCCGTGATGCGGGTCCGCTGCTGGTCCGCCTGCACAAGCTGACCCGCTCCGACTGCACCACGCGCAACAAGCGCAAGGCAGCCGCGCTGTCCCGGGCCTACGACGGCCTGGAAGAGCGCATCGCCCAGCTCCAGGAGCAGGAGGAGCTGGACGCGATCCGCCCGGATCTCGACGGGAACCAGATCATGGAGACTCTCGGCGTCGGTCCGGGCCCGGTCGTCGGCAAGGCGTACAAGCACATGCTGGAGCTGCGCCTGGAGAACGGGCCCATGGAGCGCGAGGCTGCGGTAGCCGCCCTCAAGGAATGGTGGGCCGAGCAGAACTGAACCGATCCGGGCGCGGGCGATGTTTCACGTGAAACGCGCGCCCGGGCCGGACGACGGGGCGGGGCGATGTTTCACGTGAAACATCGCCCTTCTTCTTTTGGTCCGCTCCCTCCTTCTTCGCTCGCCTTCGCCTGCCTCACCGTCTCTCGAAGCGAGCCAGCGTTGCGGCCACCCCGCCGTAGATCACGGCGACCAGAACCACCAGGGCGACCGAGCGGCCGTCCGGCGGAAGCATCAGGGCCGCCACTCCCGCCGCGGCGACGAATGCCGCGTTGAAGAGGACGTCGTACACGGAGAAGACCCGCCCGCGGAAACCGTCATCGACACAGGACTGCACGAGAGTGTCGGTGGCGATCTTGGCCCCCTGGGTGATCAGGCCCAGAAAGAAGGCGGCGGCGAGAAGCGGCCCGGCGGCGAACGGCAGCCCCAGGGCGGGTTCCAGCACCGCGGCCGCGCCGGAGCACACCATGATCCAGCGGCCGGGGCCCAGGCGTTCCGCCGCCCAGGGGGTCACCACGGCCGCCGCGAAGAATCCGGCACCGGACAGTGCCAGCGCCGGACCCAGCAACCGCAGGCCCTGTTCGGCGCTGTCCGCCAGGGCATAGCGGCACAGCATGAGCAGGAGGACGAGGAGCGCGCCGTAGCAGAAGCGCATCGCCGTCATGGCGGCCAGCGCCCAGACCGCCTCCCTGCGCTCGGGCGCGGCCAGGTGTCGGCCGGCCGCGAACAGATCACGGGCGGTGTCGGCGAGCGCGGTCCCCAGACGCGGCCGCGCCGGCTGCCGGTCGGGGCCGAGGAGGCCGGGAGCCAGGCTCAGGGAGGCGAGGGCCGCGCACAGATACAGGAACGCCCCCAGCAGGACCACCGTGGCGTCGGATTCCGACGCCACCAGGCGTACGAGGAAGGCGAGCCCGCCGCCGGCGGTCGCGGCGAGGGTGCCGGCCGTCGGTGACAGGGAGTTGGCCAGCACCAGGCGTTCGGTGTCGACCACCCGGGGCAGGGCGGCGGACACACCGGCGAGGACGAATCGGTTGACGGCCGTGACGCACAGGGCGGAGGCGTAGAAGAGCCAGTCCGGGACGTGGCTGACCATGAGGGCGGCGGTGGCAACGGCCAGCAGGGCTCGCAGCAGATTGCCGTGGACGAAGACCTGCCGGCGGCTCCAGCGGTCCAGCAGGACACCCGCGAACGGTCCGACCACGGAATAGGGGAGCAGCAGGACCGCCATCGCCGAGGCGATCGCGGTGGGCGAGGTCTGCTTCTCCGGGGAGAAGACGACGTAGGCGGCGAGCGCGACCTGGTAGACGCCGTCGGCGCCCTGGGACAGCAGGCGGACGTAGAGCAGGCGTCGGAAGTTCCGTAGGCGCAACAGGACGCGCAGGTCACGGACGAGGGGCATGGATCACACCATTACGCATGCGGAAGGTCCCCGGGTCGGGAGACCCGGGGACCCTCACAGCCCTGGCAGGAGCGTTCTCGTGCGAGCGGCGGAAGTCCGCGCTTTAGCGCTCGACCTCACCGCGGATGAACTTCTCGACGTTCTCGCGGGCCTCGTCGTCGAAGTACTGCACCGGCGGGGACTTCATGAAGTACGAGGACGCCGACAGGATCGGGCCACCGATGCCACGGTCCTTGGCGATCTTCGCCGCGCGCAGGGCGTCGATGATGACACCCGCGGAGTTCGGGGAGTCCCAGACCTCGAGCTTGTACTCCAGGTTCAGCGGGACGTCACCGAAGGCACGGCCCTCGAGGCGGACGTACGCCCACTTGCGGTCGTCCAGCCAGGCCACGTAGTCGGACGGGCCGATGTGGACGTTCTTCTCGCCGAGGTCCCGGTCGGGGATCTGGGAGGTGACGGCCTGCGTCTTGGAGATCTTCTTGGACTCCAGGCGCTCGCGCTCGAGCATGTTCTTGAAGTCCATGTTGCCGCCGACGTTCAGCTGCATCGTGCGGTCGAGGATGACACCCCGGTCCTCGAACAGCTTCGCCATGACGCGGTGCGTGATGGTGGCACCGACCTGGGACTTGATGTCGTCACCGACGATCGGCACACCGGCCTCGGTGAACTTGTCCGCCCACTCCTTGGTGCCGGCGATGAAGACCGGGAGGGCGTTGACGAAGCCGACCTTGGCGTCGATGGCGCACTGGGCGTAGTACTTCGCCGCGTCCTCGGAGCCCACGGGGAGGTAGCAGACCAGGACGTCGACCTGCTTGTCCTTCAGGATCTGGACGATGTCGACGGGCTCGGCGTCGGACTCCTCGATGGTCTGGCGGTAGTACTTGCCGAGGCCGTCGAGGGTGTGGCCGCGCTGCACGGTGACACCGGTGCTGGGCACGTCGCAGATCTTGATGGTGTTGTTCTCGGAGGCGCCGATGGCGTCCGCGAGGTCGAGGCCGACCTTCTTGGCGTCGACGTCGAACGCGGCGACGAACTCGACGTCACGCACGTGGTAGTCACCGAACTGCACGTGCATCAGGCCGGGGACCTTGGACGCCGCGTCGGCGTCCTTGTAGTACTCGACTCCCTGCACCAGCGACGCCGCGCAGTTGCCCACGCCGACGATGGCTACGCGAACCGAACCCATTCCGGTTGCTCCCTGTGTGTACGAGTGAGGCCCTGATTGGGTCTCACGTGGCGGTGTCGTCGGGCGTATCCGCCCGGGGGGTGTCCCCGGGACGGGGCAGGCCGCCCGTCGATCCAGTGGTCGTGTCCTGCTGAGCGGATTCCCCGGACGCCGAACCTCTCAGGTCCCGCCCGGCCCGCTCGCTCTCGATGAGCTCGTTCAGCCAGCGCACTTCGCGCTCCACGGACTCCATACCGTGGCGCTGGAGCTCAAGTGTGTAGTCGTCGAGGCGCTCCCGCGTGCGTGCCAGAGAGGCGCGCATCTTCTCCAGGCGCTCCTCCAGGCGGCTGCGCCGGCCCTCCAGGACGCGCATGCGCACATCGCGCGACGTCTGCCCGAAGAAGGCGAAGCGTGCGGCGAAGTGCTCGTCCTCGTACGCGTCGGGACCGGCCTGCGAGAGCAGTTCCTCGAAGTGCTCCTTGCCCTCCGCCGTCAACCGGTAGACGATCTTGGCGCGGCGTCCGGCGAGGGGCGCGGCGAGGGCGTCCTCGTGGGTGTTTCCGGGCTCCTCGATCAACCAGCCGTTGGTGACCAGCGTCTTGAGGCAGGGATACAGAGTCCCGTAGCTGAACGCACGGAACACACCCAGTGAAGTGTTGAGACGTTTGCGCAGCTCGTAGCCGTGCATCGGGGACTCGCGGAGCAGGCCGAGCACGGCGAACTCGAGGATGCCGGAGCGCCGGCTCATCATCGCCTCCCCTCGTCCCGCAGGTGAATCCCGCAGGTCTCGCAGTGCCCTCAGCGTCTTTATCTCGCGCTGATGTATCGACTCGATACATCAAGACGATAGAACGGCCTTCCGGATGCGACAAGAGGGAAGGCGGTGAACGGGATCACATCACCGATTCGTAGGAGGCAAGTTGCCTGTTTTGGGGTGAACTTCGGGGCTCGGTGGGTTTTGGCGGTGCGTAGTCTGTGCGGCATGCACACCACCGGGAACCAAGTGGCGCCCGGGGAGCGTCGTCGTCCCCGGTGCAGTACGGGTGAATGCAGGACCGACCACATCCGTACTTCGGGGGGACCGGAAACCAGCCGCCGTTCCAGGCGCGCACGGGTGCGCCTGCCCGAGGAGTAATCGTTCGATGAGCGAGCACCGTCGCAAACCGCCGCAGCCGCAGGGAGGCGGACGTGCCGCGGCCCGACGCGGCCAGTCCGGCTCGTCCTCCGGCCGCCGTGCGGCACCGCGAGGCGCCACCGGATCCTTTGCCGAACCCAGTGGGCCGGGCTCCGGGCCGAGTTCTCATGGGTCGGCACCCGGCGGACGTGCCGAGGCCCGGCGCGCCGCGCAGAGAGGCGCCGCCGGCCGCCGCAGAGGACCTGGGGGCCCGGCCGGTCCCGGTCGCGGCGGAAGCCGCACGGCCCCCCCGGGGAAGAAGCGCTTCATCGACTACCCGCGCAGCGGCAGGTACGGATGGCGCCGCTGGATGCCGTCCTGGAAGCTCGTCACCGGAACCTTCATCGCCTTCCTCGGCAGCCTGGTGGCGGTGGCGGGCATCGGGTACGCGATGGTGAGCGTGCCGATCGTCGCCAAGACCGCCAAGGCGCAGAACAACGTATTCGAGTGGTCCGACGGCTCGGTGATGGTCGCCACGGGCGGCGAGGTCAACCGCCAGATCATCAACTACTCGGAGATCCCCAAGGAGATGCGGTACGCCGTGATCTCCCAGGAGAACAAGACCTTCGAGACCGACCGGGGGGTCGACCCGAAGGGCATCGCCCGCGCCGTCTTCAACATGGCCCGGGGCGGTCAGACGCAGGGTGGCTCCACCATCACCCAGCAGTACGTCAAGAACGCGATGCTGGACGACCAGTCGCAGACCCTCTCCCGGAAGTTCAAGGAGATCTTCGTCTCGATCAAGGTGGGCGCCACGGTCCACAAGGACGAGATCATGGCCGGCTACCTGAACTCGGCGTACTTCGGCCGAGGTGCCTACGGCGTCCAGGCGGCCGCGCGGGCGTACTTCAACAAGGAAGCCAAGGACCTGAACCCGGGCGAGTGCGCCTTCCTCGCGGCGATGGTCAAGGGCGCCACGTACTACGACCCGGCGGGCGCCACGTCGCTCGACCCGGCCGCCACCTCGGACGCCAACACCCGGCGGGCGACGAGGCAGATGCAGGACACACTGGACAAGATGGTCCAGTACGGACATCTGAGCGCCGCGGAGCGGGCCAAGTACACGACTCTCCCCACCGTGCAGAGCCCGCGTTCGAACAGCAGGCTGAGCGGTCAGGTCGGTTATCTGGTCGACCTCGCCAAGGCCTACATCGTCAACAACACGGACATCTCGGCCGACGACCTGCAGCGGGGTGGCTACACGATCAAAACGACCTTCGACAAGAAGAAGGTCAACCAGCTGGAGAAGGCCGTCCAGAAGGTCCGGAAGGCGAACATCAAGCCCGGCCAGCGCCCGGAGACCGACAAGTACGTCCAGTTCGGCGGCGCGTCCGTGGATCCGAAGACAGGCGCCATCAAGGCCATCTACGGCGGTGAGAACGCGACCAAGCACTTCACCGACAACGCCGACGCGACCGGCGCCCAGGTGGGCTCGACCTTCAAGCCGTTCGTGCTGGCGGCGGCGATGAAGTGGGGGGTGCGCAACCCCGAGCTCGGCCCCTCCCAGGCGCAGGACGAGCGCACCGTCGCGTCGCCCGACAGCATCTACATCGGCAGGAACAAGCTCCGGATCAAGCTGTACGACAAGTCGGTCTGGACCGACAAGAACGGCAAGGAGTGGCTCCAGACCAACGACGGCAACGAGTCCGTCGGCAGCCCGCCGGGCTACAACATCGACCTTCGTGAGGCGATGCGGCTCTCGGTCAACACCGCCTACGTCCAGCTGGGCATGGACGTCGGTCTGGACAAGGTCGCGGAGAGCGCCATGGACGCGGGCATCCTCAAGGGAAGCCTGGCCGGCGGCGACTACCCGTCCTTCTCGATCGGCACCTCCGACCCGAGCGCGATCCGCATGGCCGGCGCGTACGCCACGTTCGCGGCCAGCGGCCGGCAGAACGACCCCTTCTCCGTGAGCGAGGTCAGGAGCAAGGACGGGACGGTCTTCACCCACAAGTCGAAGACCGATGAGGCCTTCACGCCGGAGGTGGCCGACAACGTCACCGACGTCCTGAAGACCGTGGTGGACAAGGGCACGGGCACCGCCGCGCAGCTGCCGGGACGTGACGTGGCCGGCAAGACCGGTACGACCGACGGCAACAAGTCGGCCTGGTTCGTCGGGTACACCCCGCAGCTGTCCACCGCGATCAGCATGTTCCGGATGGACGACGACGCGAGCAACAAGAACCGCAAGTTCCTGGAGATGTACGGAACGGGTGGGCAGGAGAAGATCCACGGCGCCTCGTTCCCGGCGGAGATCTGGCACGACTACATGGCGCAGGCGCTGCAGGGCACGCCGGCGGAGCGGTTCCCGGCCCCGGTGCCGATCGGCAAGGTCCTGAACGCCCAGCCGAGCCCGTCGCCCACCCCGTCGGTCACGCACAGCCAGACCACGAGTCCCTCGCCGACCCCGTCGCCGAGCGAGACCGAGATCACCCCGTCGCCCTCGGCCAGTGGGCACTGCGGCTTCTTCGGGTGCGACAACGGCGGAACCGGCGAACCCAACGGCGGCAACGAGAACGGCGGCACGGACGGAGGACCGTCCCCGACCCCGTCCATCACGGAGCCGACCGGCCCGGGCACCACGCGCGGAAACGGCAACGGCGGCTTCTTCGGCGGCCAGGACGGCTAGCACCGCCTGACCGCGGCCGAACAGGAACGGCAGCGAAGAAGGACGGGCCCCGAACGATCCGGGGCCTGTCCTTCTTCGCTGCGCCGTCCATACGGCCGCCGGAGCCCGAGTGCGGCCGTGTAACACCGGGGGGCGCCGCGGACCGGCGGAGAGGCGGCCTCGGACCACCGGCGGGACGGCCGTGGATCACCGGAGGACCGACTGCGGATCACCGGCCGGACGGCCGCGGGCTTGTCGCATCCGGCATGTCCGGCATGTCCGGCATCGAGGAGGATCGAGGAGTGCGGGCAGCGATGCTCAGGTCCGTACGGCAGGATGTGCGCCATGTCCAGTGCAGAGACGACGCCCGCGCGCGTAGACGAGCCGGACCCGGTGCACCCCACCAGGGAGGACGAGATCGCCGCGGCCGGCAGTGAGCTGATCGGCGGTCCCCTCGGCCGGCGTGCCCTGCCCACGGCCTCCTGGTGGACCCCCGTACGGGTCGTCGCACTCGTGGCGATCGGCATGTTCGCGCTCGGTCTGGTCCAGAAGGCGCCCTGTTACGACGGCGCCTGGTTCTTCGGCGCGAGCAGCCAGTACACGCACGCCTGCTATTCGGACATCCCGCACCTCTACCAGGGGCGGGGCTTCGCCGACCATCTCGTGCCGTACTTCGACAGCCTGCCGGGCGACATGGACTACCTCGAATACCCGGTGCTGACCGGGGTCTTCATGGAGGTGGCGTCCTGGCTGACCCCGCACAGCGGCAGCATCCAGCACCAGGAGCAGTGGTACTGGTTCGTCAACGCCGCAATGCTGATGGTGTGCGCGGCCGTCATCGCCGTCTGTGTGGCCCGCACCCAGCGCCGGCGCCCCTGGGACGGCCTGCTGGTCGCCCTCGCGCCCGCCTTCGCGCTGACCGCCACGATCAACTGGGACCTCTTCGCGGTCGCTCTCACGGCCGCCGCGATGCTGATGTGGTCCCGGGGCCGGGCACTCGCCTTCGGCATCCTGCTGGGGCTGGCCACGGCCGCCAAGCTCTACCCCGCCCTGCTGCTCGGCCCGCTGCTCCTGCTGTGCTGGCGCGCCGGCAAATGGCGCGAGTTCTTCCAGGCCGCGACCGGCGCGGCGGTCGCCTGGCTCGTGGTGAACCTGCCGGTGATGGTCGCGCATGACGCGACGGGCTTCCACATCCGCGAGGGCTGGGCGAAGTTCTACACCTTCAGCAAGGAGCGCGGCGTCGACTTCGGCTCCTTCTGGCTGATCTGGGCGCAGAACTCCGGCGATCCCCCCACCACCGACTTCGTGAACACCGCGGCTTCGGTGCTGGTGGTGCTGTGCTTCCTCGGCATCGGCGCGCTGACGTTCACCGCCCCGCGCCGGCCGCGCTTCGCCCAGCTGGCCTTCCTGGTGGTGGCGGCCTTCGTCCTCACCAACAAGGTCTACTCCCCGCAGTACGTCCTGTGGCTGGTGCCGCTCGCCGTCCTCGCCCGGCCCAAGTGGCGGGACTTCCTGATCTGGCAGGCCTGCGAGGTGGGCTACTTCCTGGGCATCTGGCTGTACCTCGCCTACACGACCAGCGGAGACGCCCACAAGGGCCTGCCGACGCACGGCTACCAGTGGACGATCGTGCTGCACCTGGCGGGCACGCTGTACCTGTGCGCCGTCGTCGTACGGGACATCCTCATGCCGGAGCGCGACGTGGTCCGCCGTTCCGGCGACGACGACCCCTCGGGCGGAGTGCTCGACGGCGCGGAGGACGCCTTCGTGCTCGGCGCGGCGGCCCATCCGCCACGGCACGCCGCCCACTTCGACGGGCCTCCGGTGGACTGGGGCAAGACCGAGCCGGCGCCCCAGGAGGGGCGTTCGCTCTGAGCGAACAGGTGCCGGGCGGGCCGGCGGGCACGGAAGAAGGCCGTACACGAGTGACGCGTGTACGGCCTTTTCGCCACCCGGGCGGTGCGTGCCCCGGGTCGGCCTAGCGGTCCACGATCCGGTCGAACTGCGTGGTGGTGTGCCGCAGATGGGCCACCAGCTCGTCGCCGACCTTCGGCTCCGGAGCGTCCGACGGCACGAACAGGATCGACACCTGCATGTGCGGCGGCTCGGCGAACCAGCGCTGTTTGCCGCCCCAGACGAATGGAGAAAGGTTCCGGTTGACCGTGGCGAGGCCGGCCCGTGCGACGCCCTTGGCGCGCGGCATGACGCCGTGCAGGGCCTTCGGGGCCTCCAGGCCCACCCCGTGCGACGTGCCGCCCGCCACGACCACGAGGAAGCCGTCCGAGGCGGCCTTCTGCTGGCGGTAGCCGAACCGGTCGCCCTTGGTCACGCGCGTGACGTCAAGGACGGCGCCGTGGTACTCGGTCGCGTCGTGGTCCCCCAGCCAGAGCCGGGTGCCGATGCGGGCGCGGAACCGGGTCTGCGGGAACTGCTGCTGGAGCCGGGCGAGTTCATCGGCCTTGAGATGGCTGACGAACATCGTGTGCAGCGGCAGCCGGGCCGCGCGCAGGCGGTCCATCCAGCCGATGACCTCCTCGACGGCGTCCGAGCCGTCGGTGCGGTCCAGCGGCAGGTGGATGGCGAAGCCCTCCAGCCGGACGTTCTCGATGGCCTGGTGCAGCTGCGGCAGGTCCTGCTCGCTGATGCCGTGCCGCTTCATCGAGGACATCACCTCGATGACGACACGGGCGCCGACGAGCCCGTACACGCCGTCGATCGACGACACGGAGCGGACGACCCGGTCGGGCAGCGGCACGGGCTCCTCCCCACGGCGGTAGGGCGTCAGCACCAGAAGGTCACCGCCGAAGTAGTCCTTGATGCGCGCGGCCTCGTACGTGGTGCCGACGGCGAGCAGGTCCGAACCGAGCCGGGTGGCCTCCTCGGCCAGCCGCTCGTGTCCGAAGCCGTAGCCGTTGCCCTTGCAGACCGGGACGAGGCCCGGGAACTGCTCCTGCACGTGCTTGTGGTGCGCACGCCAGCGCGCGGTATCGACGTAGAGCGTGAGCGCCATGGCCGGACCTGGGACCTTTCTCGCGGTGGGGCAGAGCTGTGGAAGCTGTGAACGCTATGGAATCAAACGCCCGCGGCTCAGCGGCGCGACATGTAGATGTCGAGGGCCTTGTGGAGCAGCTTGTTCAGCGGGAAGTCCCACTCGCCGAGGTACTCGGCGGCCTGTCCGCCCGTGCCGACCTTGAACTGGATGAGGCCGAACAGGTGGTCCGTCTCGTCCAGGGAGTCGGAGATGCCGCGCAGGTCGTAGACGGTGGCACCGAGCGCGTAGGCGTCGCACAGCATCCGCCACTGCATCGCGTTCGAGGGCCGGACCTCACGGCCGATGTTGTCGGAGGCACCGTACGAGTACCAGACGTGCCCGCCGACGATCAGCATCGTCGCCGCGGAGAGGTTCACCCCGTTGTGGCGGGCGAAGTACAGCCGCATGCGGTTGGGGTCCTCGGTGTTGAGGGCCGTCCACATGCGCTGGAAGTACGACAGCGGGCGGGGCCGGAAGTGGTCGCGCACGGCCGTGATCTCGTAGAGCCGCTGCCACTCGGCGAGGTCCTGGTAACCGCCCTGGACGACCTCGACGCCGGCCTTCTCGGCCTTCTTGATGTTGCGGCGCCACAGCTGGTTGAAGTTCTTGTGGACCTCTTCCAGTGAGCGGTTGGCCAGCGGCACCTGGTAGACGTAGCGGGGCTGGACGTCACCGAAGCCGGCGCCGCCGTCCTCCCCCTGCTGCCAGCCCATACGGCGCAGCTTGTCGGCCACCTCGAAGGCGCGCGGCTCGATGAAGTCGGCCTCCAGGTCGCGCAGGCGCTTGACGTCCGGGTCCTGGATGCCCTTCTTGATGGTCTCCGCGTTCCAGCGCCGGATGATCACCGGCGGGCCCATCTTCACGGAGAAGGCGCCCTGCTGCTTCAGGTGGGCCAGCATCGGCTGGATCCAGTCGTCCAGGTTCGGCGCGTACCAGTTGATGACCGGGCCCTCGGGCAGGTAGGCGAGGTAGCGCTTGATCTTGGGCAGCTGCCGGTAGAGGACCATGCCCGCGCCGACCATCTCGCCGGTGCGGTCGTCGAACCAGCCGAGGCTCTCCGAGCGCCACTCAGCCTTCACATCGGCCCATGCCGGGACCTGCATGTGGCTCGCCGCCGGCAGGCTCTGGATGTAGGCCAGATGCTGCTCGCGGCTGATGGTCCTCAGGGTCAGGCTCATGTCGGGGCGCTCCTCGGGCTGGTGTGTCCCCATGGGTACAGGGGCTCCGGCTCTCGCGCCGAAGCCTACTGCGCCTTGCGAGCGCCCCGACTGGGCCTACGGCTCTTAGCTGCCGACGAGACCGCCGAAGAGGCCGCCGTGTGCCATGCCGATCAGGAAACCCACCCCCGCGGCACCGAGTCCCAGGATGAGACCGAAGCGCTCCCGCGTGGTCACCGAGATCCACTGTCCGTACACACCGGTGCCGAGGGCCACCAGTCCGGCCCAGGACGTCACCAGGTGAAGGCCGTGGAAGAACGAGGTGATGAACGCCAGCAGGCCAAGGACCAGCGTCACGATCGTGAGGCCGTCCTGGAGCGGACGGGACTTGCCGTCCGTGGCGAGGAGAGATCCGGCGAAATTGGGCTGCAATGCCTGTGCCATAGGGCACCTCCTGCGGAAGGCGGCGCATCGTAGCGCCGTACACACCCGACGTGTACAGATTGACGGCTCTCGGGACCGGATTTCAACCGGAAGCGGTGTGCGGGTAGTCTGTAGCCTCTGCACCGGTGTCTGCCCAGGCCCCCTCAGCTCGTACGGGGGCCGCGCTGCCGGGATCCCCAGGGGAACCCCGATTGTCAGTGGCGGCCGATACCGTTGCGTACGCATCACGACCCTCCTGCCACGGAACGACCGTGGCCGCTGAGTCCAAAGGAGGTGGGTTCCACATGCGTCACTACGAAGTGATGGTCATCCTCGACCCCGATCTCGAGGAGCGCGCTGTCTCCCCGCTGATCGAGAACTTCATGTCTGTCGTCCGCGACGGCGGCGGCAAGGTTGAGAAGGTCGACACCTGGGGCCGTCGTCGTCTCGCCTACGAGATCAAGAAGAAGCCCGAGGGCATCTACTCGGTCATCGACCTGCAGGCCGAGCCTGCGGTCGTCAAGGAGCTCGACCGCCAGATGAACCTGAACGAGTCGGTCCTCCGGACCAAGGTCCTCCGCCCCGAGATGCACTGAGCTTTTCCGCTCAGCTGATCTCGGGATCCGAGTAGCAGCACCAAGCAGCCAGCAGCAAACCCGCCGAGAGGTTCCCCCATGGCAGGCGAGACCGTCATCACGGTCATCGGCAATCTTGTCGACGACCCCGAGCTGCGCTTCACCCCGTCCGGTGCGGCGGTCGCGAAGTTCCGCGTCGCGTCCACTCCCCGCACCTTCGACCGCCAGACGAACGAGTGGAAGGACGGCGAAAGCCTCTTCCTGACCTGCTCGGTCTGGCGACAGGCGGCGGAGAACGTCGCCGAGTCGCTCCAGCGAGGCATGCGCGTCATCGTGCAGGGCCGGCTGAAGCAGCGGTCCTACGAGGACCGTGAGGGCGTCAAGCGCACGGTCTACGAACTGGACGTCGAGGAAGTCGGCCCCAGCCTGCGCAACGCCACGGCCAAGGTCACCAAGACCGCCGGTGGCGCTCGCGGTGGCCAGGGCGGTTACGGCGGCGGTGGCAGCCAGGGCGGCGGCCAGGGTGGCGGTGGCTGGGGCGGTGGCCCCGGTGGCGGCCAGCAGGGCGGCGGCGCTCCGGCCGACGACCCCTGGGCGACCGGCGGTGCTCCCGCCGGTGGCAACCAGGGCGGCGGTGGCTGGGGCGGCGGCTCAGGCGGCAGCTCCGGCGGCGGTGGCGGCTACTCGGACGAGCCCCCCTTCTAGGCCTCCGGGCCGAGGGCGGGTCGTACCCAAACTTCTTGATCACACAGGAGATACACCATGGCGAAGCCGCCTGTGCGCAAGCCGAAGAAGAAGGTCTGCGCATTCTGCAAGGACAAGGTCACGTACGTGGACTACAAGGACACGAACATGCTGCGGAAGTTCATTTCCGACCGCGGCAAGATCCGTGCCCGCCGCGTGACCGGCAACTGCACGCAGCACCAGCGTGACGTCGCCACGGCCGTGAAGAACAGCCGTGAGATGGCGCTGCTGCCCTACACGTCCACCGCGCGATAAGGGAAGGGTGACCGACACATGAAGATCATCCTCACCCACGAGGTCTCCGGCCTCGGTGCCGCTGGCGACGTCATCGACGTCAAGGACGGTTACGCTCGCAACTACCTGATCCCGCGGAAGTTCGCTATCCGCTGGACCAAGGGTGGCGAGAAGGACGTCGAGCAGATCCGTCGTGCTCGCAAGATCCACGAGATCCAGACCATCGAGCAGGCCAACGCTGTGAAGGCCCAGCTCGAGGGCGTCAAGGTGCGCCTGGCCGTTCGCTCCGGCGAGGCCGGCCGTCTCTTCGGCTCCGTCACCCCGGCCGACGTCGCTTCGGCGATCAAGGCTTCCGGTGGCCCCGAGGTCGACAAGCGCCGCATCGAGCTGTCCGCTCCGATCAAGACCCTGGGCGCCCACGAGACGTCCGTGCGTCTGCACCCCGAGGTTGCCGCCAAGGTCAACGTCGAGGTCGTCGCAGCCTGATCGCTGCGTGATCGCTCGGCTCGCCCGAGCAACTTGAAAGGGGCCGCACCCGACGGGTGCGGCCCCTTTTGCCTTAGCCGGGCGGCTTCTGCGGCTGGATCAGCCGGGTGGTCCTGTAGGTTCGGCCCGGGTGGTCCCGTGGCCGGTTCGGCCGGGGAGATCCTGCGGCTGGTTCAGCCGGGAGATGCTGTGGCTGTTTCACGTGAAACGTCAGCGGGCCGCGCCCGTCACGATCCAGCGGCCGGAGCGGGTGCGCAGCCACAGCGTCAGCATGCGGACCGTCATCATCAGCGTCATCGCTGCCCAGACGGCGGTGAGACCCCCGCCGAAGACAGGGATGAGCAGGGCCACCGGGGCGAACACCGCCAGGGTGACGACCATGGCCCAGGCCAGGTACGGTCCGTCGCCCGCTCCCATGAGGACGCCGTCCAGGACGAAGACGATCCCGCAGACGGGCTGCGACAGCGCCACCATCAGCAGTGCGGGCAGTGCCGCGCTTCTGACCACCGAGTCGCTGGTGAACAGCGGCAGGAAGAGCGGTCGGGCGGCGACCACGATCAGCCCGAGCACCACGCCGGTCGCGATGCCCCACTGGACCATGCGGCGGCAGGCCTCCCGGGCGCCCTGCGCATCGTCCGCGCCGAGATAGCGGCCGATGATCGCCTGTCCCGCGATCGCGATCGCGTCGAGAGCGAAGGCCAGCAGGCTCCACAGGGACAAGATGATCTGGTGGGCGGCGATGTCGGCGTCACCGAGGCGTGCCGCGACCGCCGTGGCGATCATCAGGACCGCCCGCAGGGAGAGAGTGCGGACCAGAAGGGGCACTCCTGCCTGTGCCGAGGCCCGGATACCGGCGGAGTCCGGGCGGAGTGAAGCGCCGTGCCGGCGGGCCCCGCGTACGACCACGGTCAGGTAGACGGCGGCCATGCCGCACTGCGCGATGACCGTGCCCCAGGCCGAACCGGCGATGCCGAGGCCGGCGCCGTAGACGAGGACACCGTTGAGGATGCCGTTGGCGACGAATCCGGCGATGGCGACATAGAGCGGAGTCCGGGTGTCCTGCAGTCCGCGCAGCACCCCGGTCGCGGCGAGGACGATGAGCATGGCGGGGATGCCCAGTGAGGAGATACGCAGATACGTCGTGGCGTAAGGGGCCGCGGTTGCGGAGGCGCCGAAGAGGTCGACGACACCAGGAGCCAGCGGTAGGGCGACGGCGATCACGGCGATGCCGATCAGCAGCGCGAGCCAGATGCCGTCCATGCCCTGCCGGATGGCCGCCTGGAGATCACCGGCTCCGACACGGCGGGCCACGGCGGCCGTGGTGGCGTAGGCGAGGAAGACGAATACGCTCACGGCGGTGGTGAGGAGGGCCGAGGCGACGCCGAGGCCGGCGAGCTGGGCGGTTCCGAGATGGCCGACGATGGCACTGTCGGCCATCACGAACAGGGGCTCGGCGATGAGCGCGCCGAAGGCGGGGACCGCCAGCGCGACGATTTCTCGGTCGTGCCGTCGGCCGGTGGCCTTCGGTGTCGCGGGAGCCTGTGTCATGAGCACCAATCTAATCGTCCACAGGTAAGTGATGCAATACAGCTGTGGCCCTTACCTCTTCTCCTAGGTCGCGTCCTTTCGCGCACCGTTCGAAGGGATCTTGGGCCGACTGGGAAAGTTTTTCTTCTGCACAGCCGGTGGACGGTAAAGGCCCAGGTCACAGCCATCACCCAGAGGAGAGCGAGGGCTTGTTCACAGGGCTGTCCACCGGGTCGTGCACAGGTTTCGGCGAGTTCTCCACAGCATCGGGGCCGTCGTCCACATGGCCTGTGGATAACCAGATTGGCTGACGGTGCCGACGGGCCTACCGTGGTCCGGCGCCCACTCCTTTCCCAGGCCCGGGAAGCCTCTTTCCCGCAGCCTCGGAACCGTCACAAATCCGACGCGTGAGAACCGGAGTTGGGCCTCTTATTTGTCAGTGTCGTGCCGTACAAAAGAGGACACGGCGAGGTCCGCTGTGCGGACGGGAGGAGGTCGCTCGGTGAGCATTTCCGAGCCCTTGGACGATCCGTGGGCCGACAGCGGACCCAGCGATCGTCTGCCCGCCTCGCGTCGGCGCAGCGACGGTGGCCGGGGTCGTGACGAGCAACACGACCGGGGCCGGGAGAACGGCGGCTGGGACGACGCCGGGTCGTCCTTCGAGCGGGTCCCCCCGCAGGATCTGGACGCCGAGCAGTCGGTGCTGGGCGGCATGCTGCTGTCCAAGGACGCCATCGCCGATGTCGTAGAGGTCCTCAAGGGACACGACTTCTACAAGCCGGCCCACGAGACGATCTATCAGGCCATCCTCGACGTCTACGCCAAGGGCGAGCCGGCCGACCCCATCACCATCGCGGCCGAACTCACCAAGCGCGGCGAGATCAACAAGGTCGGCGGCGCGTCGTACCTTCACACCCTGGTCCAGACGGTGCCGACGGCGGCGAACGCCGAGTACTACGCGGAGATCGTCCACGAGCGCGCGGTCCTGCGCCGGCTGGTCGAGGCCGGCACCCGGATCACGCAGATGGGATACGCGGCCGACGACGATGTCGACGAGATCGTCAACCGCGCCCAGGCCGAGATCTACGCCGTCACCGAGCAGCGCACCAGCGAGGACTACCTGCCGCTCGGCGACATCATGGAAGGCGCCCTCGACGAGATCGAGGCGATCGGGTCGCGCAGCGGCGAGATGACGGGCGTGCCCACCGGCTTCACCGACTTCGACTCGCTGACGAACGGCCTGCACCCGGGGCAGATGATCGTGATCGCGGCCCGTCCCGCCATGGGTAAGTCGACGCTCGCGCTGGACTTCGCCCGGGCCGCATCGATCAAGAACAACCTGCCGAGCGTCATCTTCTCGCTCGAGATGGGCCGCAACGAGATCGCCATGCGTCTGCTGTCCGCCGAGGCCCGGGTCGCCCTGCACCACATGCGGTCCGGCACGATGACGGACGAGGACTGGACCCGGCTCGCCCGCCGCATGCCGGACGTGTCGGCCGCGCCGCTCTACATCGACGACTCCCCGAACCTGTCGATGATGGAGATTCGCGCCAAGTGCCGGCGCCTCAAGCAGCGCAACGACCTGAGGCTGGTCGTCATCGACTACCTCCAGCTGATGCAGTCCGGTGGCTCCAAGCGCGCCGAGAGCCGCCAGCAGGAGGTCTCGGACATGTCTCGTAATCTCAAGCTGCTCGCGAAGGAGCTGGAACTCCCGGTCATCGCGCTCTCGCAGCTCAACCGTGGCCCCGAGCAGCGCACCGACAAGAAGCCGATGGTCTCCGACCTGCGTGAGTCCGGTTCGATCGAGCAGGACGCCGACATGGTCATCCTGCTGCATCGTGAGGACGCCTACGAGAAGGAGTCCCCGCGCGCGGGCGAGGCCGACCTGATCGTGGCCAAGCACCGAAACGGCCCGACTGCCACGATCACGGTCGCCTTCCAGGGCCACTACTCCCGCTTCGTGGACATGGCCCAGACCTGATCACCTCCCGGGGCTTTCCCGGTGGCGGTGGGGATCGGGTGGGTGCGCCGGGGTGCGCGCGGGCGGTGTCCGGATCAATGGATTCGACGCTCGCCGCGGAAGCCGGTGGACTGGGCACATGACGACATCGCAGGAAGTACTGCTCCCCGCCACCCGGCGTGCGTTGCTGCACCGGATCGCGGTCGCGCAGAACGAAGGGCGGGCGCCCTCGCTGGTCGCCGCCGTCGTACGGGGCGGGCAGGCCGTGTGGCACGGGGCGCGCACCTCCGTAGAGGGGCACGGGCCGGACGAGGATGTGCAGTACAGGATCGGTTCCATCACGAAGACCTTCACCGCCGTACTGGTGATGCGGCTGCGCGACGAAGGCCTGCTCGACCTCGGGGATCCGCTGGAGAAGCATCTGCCGGGCACGGGCGCGGGAGAGGCGACGGTCGCCGAACTCCTCGCCCACACCGCCGGACTGGCGGCCGAGTCACCCGCGCCCTGGTGGGAGCGGACCCCCGGCTCCTTGCGGCCCGAGCTGAGCGATGTGCTCGGTGAGCAGCCCCTCCTGCACCCCGTCGGCCGGCGGCATCACTACTCCAACCCCGGATACACGCTCCTCGGTGCCCTGGTCGAAGAACTGCGCGGCGCTCCTTGGGGCGAAGTGCTGCGCGGCGAGATTCTCGAACCGCTCGGTCTGCACCGCACCGGCACACAGCCTCGGTCGCCGCATGCGGGCGGCTGGGCTGTACATCCCTGGGCCGACGCCCTGCTTCCCGAACCGCTGGAAGACCTCGGCCGGATGACACCGGCCGGGCAGCTGTGGTCGACCACGGGGGACCTGGCGCGGTTCGCCGCCTTTCTGGCCCGGGGAGACGATCGCGTACTGGGCGCGAAGTCGGTCCGGGAGATGCGCACTCCGGCTGCGCCCACCGAGGCCGCGGACATGCTGGACGGGACCACCTACGGACTGGGGATGCAGATCCAGCGTCGCGACGGCAGGCTGCTCGTCGGGCACTCCGGTTCGCTGCCCGGTTTCCTGGCCAACCTCACCATCGGCGTGGAGGACGACGTGGCCGCGGTGGTGCTCGCCAACTGCACCAGCGGGCCACTGCTGGGTGCCGTGGGTGCCGACCTCGTGCGGATCGTCGCCGAAGCGGAACCCCGGATCCCCGAGCCCTGGCGGCCACTGCGGGAGGTCGACCCGGCGGTCCTGGAGCTGGCGGGACAGTGGTACTGGGGAACTCAGACCTTCGGCCTGCGGGTGACCGCCGACGGGCTCATCGCCCTGGGGCCGCTGACGGGTGGCGGACGCCGCGCACGCTTCCGTCCGAACGGTGACGGCACCTGGACGGGCCTGGAGGGTTATTACGCCGGGGAGCTGCTGCGGCCCGTGCGGCGCCCGGACGGGGCCGTGAGCCACCTCGACCTCGGCTCGTTCGTGTTCACGCGGCAGCCTTACGACTCCGAGGCTCCCGTGCCCGGCGGAGTGGATCCGGAAGGGTGGCGGGGGATCGGCCGGTAGGAATGCGCGAAAGCGGTGTGTTTCACGTGAAACACACCGCTCTGTCCTGCCGTTGCTCCCGAGGTCCCGTCACAGCTTCAGCTTGAAGCCCTCGTGTGAGGCGGTGAAGCCCAGCCGCTCGTAGAAACGGTGGGCGTCGGCGCGCGACTTGTCGGAGGTCAGCTGCACCATCTGACAGTCGAGTCGGCGGGAGGTGTCGATCGCCCACTCGATGAGCCGGCTGCCGAGCCCGCTGCCCCGCTCGTCGGCATGGATGCGCACGGCCTCGATGAGGGCGCGGGTCGCCCCTCGATGGGAGAGGCCGGGGATGATGGTGAGCTGAAGCGTTCCGATCACCCGGCCCTCGCGCACGGCGACGACGAGGTGCTGGTTCGCATCGGCGTCGAGGCGCTCCAGCGCGGCCCGGTACGGGGTCAGGTCATGAGGCGACTCGCGCTGGGCGCCCAGTGGGTCGTCGGCGAGCATCGCGACGATCGCCGGCAGCTCATCGGCGGTGACGCGCCGTATTTCAAGATCTCCCATGCCCGCACCCTATGCGGGGGCGTTCAGTGACTCCACGACCCGGACCAGCGGGGCCAGCTCGGGACTGCGGGAGGCGTCGTCCAGGGCCTCGCGCAGGGCGGCGTCATTGGTGGGCCGCGCCTCCTCGAGCAGCCGCAGCCCCGCCTCGGTGACATTGGTGTAGATACCGCGTCGGTCGGTGGGGCACAGGTAGCGCTCCAGCAGCCCGCGGTCCTCCAGTCGGGTCACCAGTCGGGTGGTGGCGCTCTGGCTGAGGACGACCGCGTCGGCGACCTGCTTCATCTGCAGATGACCGCCATCGCCGTCGTGCTGTCGGCTCAGCACGTCGAGCAGGGAGTACTCGCGCACGCTCAGGTCGTGCTGCGCCTGCAGGGCGCGTTCGATGTGCGCCTCGATCTTTCCGTGCAGCGCAGAGAGGGCGCACCAGCCCTGGGCAAGAGCGGTGAGCGCGGGGTCCGTCGCTGTCATGGGCGTTCTCCTCCGTCCCGGGGCGGCTGACTCAAGGATAGAGCACCGCCGCAATAGTCAGCTGTTGCGTGTAGCCCGCGTGTGCAACTATTGTGGAAGCACGCAAAGCGCTCCTGCAATCGTCTGGGAAAGGTGTACCCCCACATGCCTCTCGCGCTTCTGGCCCTCGCGATCGGGGCCTTCGGAATCGGAACGACCGAATTCGTGATCATGGGCTTGCTACCCGAGGTCGCGGGTGATTTCGGGGTGTCCATCCCCACGGCAGGACTGCTCGTGACCGGCTACGCCCTCGGCGTGGTCATCGGAGCTCCGCTGATGACCGTGCTCGGCACCAAGGTCCCGCGCAAGCGGATGCTGATGCTGCTGATGGGTCTCTTCATCGCCGGAAACCTGCTCTCCGCGGTGGCCCCCGCGTTCGCGATCATGCTGATCGGACGGGTGGTCGCGTCACTCGCCCACGGCGCCTTCTTCGGCATCGGCTCGGTCGTCGCCGCAGAGCTGGTGGCCCCCCACAAGAAGGCCGGCGCCATCGCCATGATGTTCACCGGTCTGACCGTCGCCAACGTCGTCGGCGTCCCGCTGGGCACGCTGATCGGGCAGAACGTCGGCTGGCGTGTCACCTTCGGCATCGTCGCCGCGCTCGGACTCGTCGGCCTCGTCGGCATCGCCAAGCTGGTACCCGACCTGCCACGACCGGAAGGCGTGCATCTGCGGCACGAGCTGGCCGCCTTCAAGAACGCCCAGGTTCTGCTCGCCATGGCGATGACCGTCCTCGGCTTCGGCGGTGTCTTCGCGGCCATCACCTACATCGCGCCGATGATGACCCACATCGCCGGCTTCGCCGACGGCTCGGTCACCTGGCTGCTGGTCCTGTTCGGTCTGGGCATGGTCGGCGGGAACCTCATCGGCGGCAGGTTCGCCGACCGCGCCCTGATGCCGATGCTGTACGTCTCCCTGGGCGCCTTGGCCGTCGTCCTGGCACTCTTCACGCTGACCGCCCACAACAAGATCGCGGCCGCCGTGACCATCGCCCTGATCGGCGCCCTCGGCTTCGCCACCGTCCCTCCGCTGCAGAAGCGTGTCCTCGACCAGGCACACGGCGCCCCGACGCTCGCCTCGGCCGTGAACATCGGTGCCTTCAACCTGGGCAACGCCCTCTCCGCCTGGCTCGGCGGCCTCGTGATCGCGGCCGGCTTCGGTTACACCGCCCCCAACTGGGTCGGGGCCGTCCTCGCCGCTGCCGCCCTGGTACTCGCCGTTCTCTCGGCGGGACTGGAACGCCGCCGGAGCGCGCACAGCGCCCCGCTCGCCTCCGGCACGCCCGCCGGGCAGCGCACCCCCGTCCACCACTGAGCCCTTCCCGCTCACCGGTCCCTGACAGATGCCGCACGTCGGGACAAGCCCCGCGCGGCAAGCACTCACCTCAGCAACACCAAGGAGCACGTTCCATGAGCACCACCGTCGTCGCCCCGCTCACCATCGCGGATGCCGAGCTGCTGGTCACCACCGCCCGCCGCGCGGCCGAGGACGCCGGAGTCACCGTCAGCGTCACCGTCCTGGACGCCGGAGGCCACCTCCTGGCCTTCCGCCGGGACGACCGGGCCGTGCTGATCTCCGGTGAGACCAGCACCCGCAAGGCCTACACGGCGCTCCAGCTGAACGCGCCCACCGCCGACCTGGTGGACGCCGTGCAGCCCGGCGGCCTCTTCCACACGCTGCCCACGGCCCTCGACCGCCCCCTGCTGTTCATCGCGGGCGGTGTCCCCGTCCACCGGGACGGGCGGCTGATCGGCGCGATCGGTGTCGGGGGCGGCGCACCGGAGCAGGACCACGGCTTCGCCACCACGGCCGTGCGGGCGCTCGCCTGATCACCCGGCCCCGGACGGACGACGCCGGCCTCACCTTGCGAAGTGGTGGGGCCGGCGTGCGTCGTACCTCGTACGGAGGATCAGCCCGCGGCCACCGTCAGCGGAGCGAACCGGCGCGTCCAGTCGCCCGGAAGTTCCGTGATGCCATAGGCCATCACGGCGTTGAACGCCACGGAAGCCAGGCCCCGGGCCTTCGCCCACGCCAGCAACTCCTCATGACGTACGTCGATGTCGGTCCGCAGCGGGCGGTCCGTACCGGCTGCCAGCGAGCTGATGAGAGCCTTGGCGGTCTCCGTGTCCCGGGCGATCAGCGGGCCGACGACATGGGTGTCCATGTTGGGCCACGCGGCCGCGTAGCCGATGATCCGGCCGTCCTCCTCGGCCACCCGCAGCTGATCGGCGAAGGCGGGCAGCCGGGTGATCAGGGGCGTACGGTCGGCGCCGAAGACCTCCTCGTCGAGCCGCAGGACGGCGGGCAGGTCCTCCGCGGTCGCGGCTCGCGTCTCCACCCCGGACGTCGGCCCCTCCGGAGTGAAGGTGCCGGTCAGCATCTCCGCCCGGCCGGTCACCTTGAAGCCCAGTTCTTCGTACAGCGGACGGCCGTACGGGGTGGCGTGCAGCGTCAGCGGTGTGGTCCCCATGAGCGAGACGACGTGCCGCATCAGACGGCGCCCGACGCCCTGACGGGCATGGCGGCCGGCCACGAGAACCATGCCGATGGCGCCGAGTTCCAGCCGCTCCCATGTGCCGTACTCGGTGACGACGCACGCGGCGACGAGACCACCGTCGGGGTCGTCGATACCGAAGCCCTTTCCGGCCGTGAGGAGCAGACCCCACTTGTGATCTTCGCGAGGCCACCCCCGGTCTTCGGACAGGTCGGCACACGCATGGAGATCGCGCAGCGTCAGTCGGCGAATGGGCAGAGCGGCGAGGGAAGGAGTCGGCACGCAGGTCAGGCTGTCCGACGGGTGCCCCCCGCGTCCACCCGTTTCGAGGCGGATGTGCAAGCTTTTGGCCATGTCGCCGCTCTGTGTACAGTCCACGGACAGCTGCGAGTGTTTCACGTGAAACATCGGTAGCCGATTAGTCTCGTCGGTCATGGCGAGACTTCATCTCTTCGACCTTGATGGCACGTTGCTGCACCGCACCACCGCACCGGTGGAGATATCCCGTCAATTGGGGCTGGAAATGGAGGCGGTGGCACTGGACCTGGCGATCGCGCAGGGACGGATCGGGCCGCCGGAGTACGCAGCGCAGGTGTACGAACTGTGGTCGGGTCTGACCGAGGCGCATGTGGACGCCGCCTTCACGGCGGCTCCCTGGCTGGCCCGTGTCCGCGAGGTCTGGGCGGAGATCAGAAGCGCCGGCGAATACTGCGCCGTGGTGTCTCTCTCGCCTTCCTTCTTCGTGGAACGCCTGCTGGACTGGGGCGCACACGCGGCACACGGCTCCCGCTTCCCGGCCGTGCCGTTCGCCGAGCCCCTCGACCCCTCCGGAGCGCTCAGCGCCGCGGCCAAGGTGACCATCGCGGACCGGCTCTGCGCCGAGTTCGGTGTGACGCGAGCGGACTGTGTGGCGTACGGAGACTCGTCGTCGGACAAGGAACTCTTCGCTGTCGTACCGACCTCCGTGGCGGTGAACGCGGACGCCCATCTGGCCGGACTCGCGACCCATTCCTACACGGGGCGGGATCTGTGGGACGCCTATGAACTGGTCGGCCGCACCCGGTGATCCACGGCCTTACCGGGTCCCCTTCTCGCCGTCGAGCACTGTCCGGTCGTTGCCGCATGCCTGATCGGCGCCCCTCCGGCACGACGCGGTGGAGGAACTGCTCTTCCCGGAGACTGACCGTGCTATCCGAGGTCGGGAGCGTGCATGGCGCGCACCCCCTCGATGTTGCCGTCCAGGTAATGGCGCAGCGACAGCGGGACCATGTGGACGGAGGCGATGCCGACGCGGGTGAACGGGATGCGGACGATCTCGTACTCACCGGCCGGCTCGTCCACCTCGGGGCCGTGACGCAGGGAGGGGTCCATGGACTCCAGCCGGCAGACGAAGAAGTGCTGCACCTTCACCCCGGTGGCGCTGCCATCGTGGCCGATGTGTTCGACGGTGTCGACGAAGCACGGCACCACGTCGGTGATCTTGGCGCCGAGTTCCTCGTACACCTCGCGGTGCAGGGCGTCCACGACGGTCGAATCCTCGGGCTCGACCCCGCCACCGGGTGTGACCCAGTAGGGATCGACGCCGGGCTTGGTGCGCTTGATCAGGATCAGGTCGTCACCGTCCAGCAGAACGGCGCGGGCGGTGCGCTTGACCACGGGTCGGACGGTCATGAGAGAAATGTGGCCCGGCTGGTTCCACGTGAAACATCACAAGGCGCCACCGTGCGAGCGCAGCCTGTGTGCCGCCGAGGAAAGTCGTCAGCACCAGGCCGCGGCCGACCGCAGCAGCCACTGGTGGGCCCGGGCGATGTGCGGCAGGGCCAGGGTGCCGGTGCGGGCCACCAGGAAGTACGTCCGCAGCGGCGGCACCGCCGGCTCGTGCAAGCTGACGATCGCGCCGCGGTCCAGGTCCGCGGCGCACAGATAGCGGGGCAGCACCGCCACCCCTGCACCGGCGATCACGCAGGCGAGCACGGCCCGCAGATCGGGCACGATGACTGTGCCGGAGGCGGCCGGACGGGAGTCGAAGACGGAGGACCAGTAGCGCGAGACGAAGGGCAGTGACTCGTGGACCTCCACGACGGGCAGGTTCTCCAGGGCGGCCGCTCCCTTCAGCCGAAGCGCGTCCGCGCCGATCCGCTCCGCCCAGCGCGGTCCGGCGACCAGTACATGTTCCTCGTCGCAGAGTGGAGTGGCGATGAACAGGGCTCCACGGGGCCGGGCCGTTCCGATGGCCAGATCATGGTGGCCGGCGCCCAGTCCCTCCAGTGCCTCCTCGGCGGTGCCGAAGGAGGCTCGCAGCGCGAAGCCCTGGCCGTCATCGCCGATCAGCCGGGTGAGTGCGGGCAAGGCGCGTTCGGCGGTGAACTCCGGCGGACCGGCGAGATGCAGTGTGCCCAGTGACGACTCGTCGTCCAGGCCGCTCTCGGCTATCTCCACCAGGGCGTCCAGATGAGGCGCGGCCTTGTGCGCCAGCTCGTCGCCGATGCTCGTCGGCGTCACTCCGCGGGCCTGCCGAAGGAAGAGAGGTCTGCCCAGCTGGCGCTCCAGCGTGCGGATCTGCGATGTGACGGCTGGCTGGGAGAGCCCGAGCAGCGCGGCGGCTCGCGTGAAGGAGCCGGCCCGGTGCACGGTGACGAAGGTCCGCAGCAAGGCCAGATCCATAGGCATGCCCTCTCGTGGTTCCTGCCTTCCTCCGGCCCCCGGGCAGGCACCAACTATAAATAAGTCGATAGGCCCCTGTCGCTAGCGTGATTGGACACTGACACAGAGTCAACTAGCCTTGACCACACGGTTCTTCACCTGCGGAACCGCGGACGGTCCGAGCCACGAGGGGGGAGGCTCGGACCGTCCTGAGACCTCGGCCTGCGGTCCCGTCCCGGCTCACCCGGACGTGTGGCTCAGTCGGCGGTCTCGTCCAGGGCACGCATCAGGTCGGCGATCAGATCCCCGGGGTCCTCGGCACCGACGGACATCCGAATGAAGCCTTCCGGCACCGCGTCCCCGCCCCAGCGGCGACGGCGTTCGGCCGTGGAACGGACCCCGCCGAAGCTCGTCGCGTCCTCCACCAGGCGCAGCGCCTCCAGGAAGCGCTCGGCACGCTCGCGTGTGGGCAGCGTGAACGAGACGACACAGCCGTAGCGGCTCATCTGCTGCGAGGCGGTCTTGTGCGAGGGGTCGTCGGGCAGCCCGGGGTAGCGCAGGCCGGACACCTCCGGCCGCTGCCGCAGCGCCTCGGCGACCCGCAGGGCGGTGGCGTTCTGCCGGTCGACGCGCAGCTGGAGCGTGGCGATGGACCGGTGCGCGAGCCAGGCCTCCATGGGCCCCGCGATCGCGCCGGCGATCTTGCGCCAGCGGCGTACGGCGGCCATCGCCTCGGCGTCGCGGCCGGCGACGTAGCCCAGCAGCACGTCTCCGTGACCGGTGAGCTGCTTGGTGCCGCTGGCCACGGAGAAGTCGGCGCCCAGCTCCAGCGGGCGCTGTCCGAGCGGGGTGGCGAGGGTGTTGTCGACGGCCACCAGAGTCCCGCCCGCGTGTGCCGCCGCCACCAGTCGCCGGATGTCGCACACATCGAGACCGGGGTTCGAGGGGGACTCGATCCACAGCAGCCGGGCACCGTCGAGGGCCTCCAGCTGGGCGTCGCCGCCGGTGGGCGCGGTGCGCACCTCAATGCCGTACGCCTCCAGCTGGGCGCGGACCAGCGGCAGCACCTGGTAGCCGTCGGAGGGCAGCACGACCGCGTCCCCGGCGCGCAACTGGGAGAAGAGCACCGCGGAGATCGCCGCCATGCCGGAGGCGAACACCAGCGTCTCGACGTCCTCCCGTCCGGGTGCCTCCAGTTCGCCGATGGCGCGCTCCAGCAGTGTCCAGGTCGGGTTGTCGTCACGGCCGTACGCGTACGGGCCCGTGACCTCGCCGGGCAGATGGAAGTGGGCCGCGAACACCGGGCCCGGCAGGGTCGGCTCGTGCTTGACCGGCTCGGGCAGTCCGGCCCGTACCGCGCGCGTGCCGTCGCCGGGGCGCCCCTCGTCCTTGGTGGCGTCGCTCATGCGGCCCGTCCCTCCAGTTGTTCCCGTACGGCGGCGAGCAGACCGACGCTCGCCGCTTCCACCATCTCAAGGCACTCCTCGAAGCCGTCCCGGCCCCCGTAGTACGGGTCCGGTACCTCGAGGTCGTCCCCGGTGCCGGGATCGTAGGAGCGCAGCAAGTAGATCTTGCGGGCGTCCTCCTCGGTCGGGGCGAGGCGGCGCAGGGTCTTGAGGTGGCCGGTGTCGAGGGCGATCACGAGATCGAGCCGGGCGAACCAGGACGGCTGGAACTGCCGCGCCACGTGCTCGGCGTCGTAGCCGTGCTCCTCGAGGACCGAGACGGTGCGTGGGTCGGCGGCCTCGCCCTCGTGCCAGCCTCCGGTACCGGCGCTGTCGGTCTCGACCAGGTCACCGAGCCCGGCCTCCGTCACGCGCGCGCGGAACACGGATTCGGCCATCGGCGAGCGGCAGATGTTGCCGGTGCACACGAAGCAGACGCGATAGGTCACGGCGCGCTCAGTCCTCGTCGGGCAGGACGACGTGCAGTGCCCAGGAGACCACCGAGATGATCAGGCCGCCCAGGACGGCCGTCCAGAAGCCCTCCACGTGGAAGCTCAGGTCGAGCTTGCCGCACACCCACGACGTCAACAGCAGCATCAGTGCGTTCACGACCAGGGTGATCAGGCCCAGGGTCAGGATGAACAACGGGAAGGTGAGCACCTTCACGATCGGCTTGACCAGCCAGTTCACCAGGCCGAAGATCAGCGCCACGACGATCAGCGTGCCGACCTTCTTGGCGGTGTTGTCACCGGTCAGGGTGATCTTGTCGAGCAGCCAGACGGCGACCGCGAGGGCGCCGGCGTTGGCGATGGTCTTGACTAGGAAATTCATCATGTGTCTGATCGTGGCAGACCGGATCGGAAGTGGGCAGTGAGGCGAGGGCGGCAGCGGCGATGAAGGCATTCCGGCTGGACGAACTGGAGGTGGAGCGCGCCGCCAATGCGGGCGCGTACCTGCAGTTCCTGCGGGAGCGAAACATGTCGGTCGGGCTGTACGCCCTCGACGCGGGCGAGCACGACCCCCAGAAGCCGCACAACCAGGACGAGGTCTACTTCGTGGTCAGCGGCCGGGCGTCGATCACGGTCGGTCTGGAGACGACCGAGGTGGCGCGGGGCAGCATCGTGTACGTGCCCGCCGGGGTCGCGCACAAGTTCCATCGCATCAGCGAGGACCTGAGGGTGCTCGTCGTCTTCTCTCCGCCCGAGGCGTGAGGTCCGGGCCCCGGGTTCCCTAGGGGACGGGTCAGGGGAGGACAAGGGGCACCGCGGCCCACAGCAGCCCCAGGCAGCCCTAGCATCGAGTGCAGAACATCGACGACGCACGAGACGCAAAGGAACGAGGGCGAATGCGAGAGATCTTCGCGGGGCTGCCGTGGTGGGTGAAGTGGGTCGCGGTGCCGATCATCGCCCTCTTCGTCTTCGGCGGCCTGCTGATGACCGTGGTCGGATTCGTGATCGGCCTGCTGTTCAAGGCACTGGTCTTCGTCGCCCTGGTGGGCGGTCTGATCTACATCGTCCGCAAGTTCATGACGAACTCCTCGTCGCACAGAGACTGGTGAGAGACGGGGACCGGTGACCGGTGAGGGGAACCGGTTCCCTCGGGCGAGGGAAGTTTCCCGGCGAGACCGTCTGCATGCGGTGGCCGGCGGTTAAAGTCCGGAACTCCCCACGGGATCCGGCCCCGTGGTGGAGCAGACCTCCATCCGTGCTCCTGCTCCGCACGGTCCGCCCCCTCGCGCTTCGGAAGTGACCCTTGGCCACGGTTGAGACCGCACCCGCAGAACCCCACGCACCCCCCGCCGCAACGCGTCCCCGCCCAGCCCCCCTCCAGCGTCCGCCGACCTCGATCGTCCCCGGGCAACCCCACGCCGTGGACCGTCCGGCAGCCCCCCTGCCGCCGGGCCGAGCGGACCGAGCGGCCCTCACGAGCCGTTCCACGCCACCGGCTGCCACGAGCCGCTCCGCCCCGCCGGCCCCCACGAGCCCTTCCGGACCCCCCGCCCCCACGAGCCGCTCCGCCCCGTCGGCTCCCACGAGCCCTTCCGGACCACCGGCCGCCGCGACCCTCATCGGGTCCGTGCAGCGGGCGATGCGGCTGCTGGAGACCGTGGCCGGCCACCCCTACGGCGCCCCCGCCAAGCAACTCGCCCGTGAGACCGGCCTCGCCCTGCCCACGACGTACCACCTGCTGCGCACCCTGGTGCACGAGGGCTATCTGCGTCGGGAGAAGGGATTGTTCTTCCTCGGCGCCGCGGTGGAGCGGCTGAGCAGTGCCGGAGCGCAGCAGAAACGTCGCAGCACGGTGGCGGAGGCACTTGCGAACTGGCGCGATTCCCTCGGTGTGCCGGTGTACTGCGCGATGTACCGCGAGGGCGAGATCGAGGTCATGTGCGTCTCGGAATCCGCCGAGGTCCCCGCGGTCGAGGAGTGGGCCGACTTCCGCGAGACCGGCCATGCGCATGCGATCGGGCAGTGCCTGCTCTCGCAGCTGGACGAGGACGGCCGCCGCGATCATCTGGCCCGCTATCCCGTGCAGGCCCTCACGCCGTACAGCGTGCGTGACACCGATGCCCTGCTGCGGCGGCTGGCGCGGATGCGACGGACGGAGGCGGTGGTGGAGCGGCAGGAGTACGCGCTGGGCACCGTCTGCGCGGCACTCCCGATCACGGTCGGCACCACCGCGGCCACCGTGGCCATCTCCCTGCCGGCCGGCCGGGCCGACCGGCTGCTGCCCACGGCACGTCGGCTGCAGGCGGAGATCGGGCGCCACCTGGGCGCCCTGACGCTCTCTATCAGTATCTGAAAACTTACTCCTTGTGATCTGGCATACACGTTGAGCAAGATTTGACCCACGGTCAGAGGGATTGATCCCGGCCAGTCGATGTCATATGACGGGGTAGGCGATGCGCGAGTCCGTACAGGCAGAAGTCATGATGAGCTTTCTCGTGTCGGAGGAGCTCTCCTTCCGCATTCCGGTGGAGTTGCGCTACGAGACCAGGGATCCCTACGCGGTACGACTCACCTTCCACCTGCCCGGCGATGCCCCGGTGACCTGGGCCTTCGGGCGTGAGCTACTGGTCGATGGGGTCGGCCGGCCGTGCGGAGAGGGAGATGTGCGCATCGCGCCCGCCGACGCGGAGGTGCTGGGCGAGGTGCTGATCCGGCTTCAGGTCGGCAGCGATCAGGCCCTGTTCCGGTCGTCGGCTCCGCCGCTCGTGGCCTTCCTCGACCGGACCGACAAGCTCGTACCTCTCGGTCAGGAGGGCGCGCTGGCCGATTTCGACGCCCATCTCGACGAGGCTCTGGACCGCATCCTGGCCGAGGAACAAAGCGCCGGCTGAAGCGTTACGGCACGGGCGCGGTGCCTCAGCCATACCGCACGGGACTGTGCAGGAACGCTTCTGCGCGGGGATGCCTTCCCAGGTCCTGCGTCGCGATGGCGGTCGGCGTCGCCGTGGGGCGGTCGGCCGGCTCACCGCTTGCGGCGGCGCCCCCGGCCGGAACGTGCCGCCGGAACGGGCTGCGAGCCTGGCGCTGCCGCGGTGCCCGGTCCGGACCGGTCGGCCGAGACCACCAGCGCGGCGAGCGCGGTGGTGACCGGGACCGAGGCGACCAGGCCGATGGACCCCACCAGCGTGCGCACGATCTCCTCGGCCACCAGCTCGCTGTTGGCCACGGTCCCCACGCTGCTCTGCGCGATCGAGAACAGCAGCAGCAACGGCAGCGCGGCACCCGCGTAGGCGAGGACGAGCGTGTTGACGACGGACGCGATGTGGTCGCGACCGATGCGGATGGCCGCCCGGTACAGCCCGCGCCAGCCCATCGACGGGTTGGCCTCGTGCAGCTCCCAGACGGCGGACGTCTGCGTCACCGTCACGTCGTCCAGCACGCCGAGGGATCCGATGATGACGCCTGCCAGCAGCAGACCGCTCATGTCGATCGACGGATACAGGCCGTGGATGAGGCCGGTGTTGTCGTCCGTGTTCCCCGTCAGGGCGGCCCAGTCGATGAACTCCGAGCCGAGGAGACCGATCAGCAGGAGCGAGACCAGGGTGCCGAGTACCGCGACCGAGGTGCGAGCCGAAAGCCCGTGGCACATGTAGAGCGCGATGAGCATGATCGCGCTCGCCCCGACAACGGCCACCAGCAGTGGATTCGATCCCTGCAGGATCGCGGGCAGGATGAACAGCGTGAGCACGAGGAAGCTCACGGCCAGCGCCACGAGCGCCATGAGACCACGGAGCCTGCCGACCACGACGACAGCGAGCGCGAAGATCCCCGCGAGCAGTGCCATGGGGAACTTCCGGTTCACATCGGTCACCGAGTACTGCAGGTCCCTGGGCGCCGAGGGTTCGTAGGCGACGACGACCTTCTCGCCCTGGCGCAACTGCCGGGTCTGGTCCGGCTGCACGATCTCGGTGAACGTGCGCCCCTTGTCCTTGCCGGTGCTCACCTGGATGGTCGCCTTCTTGCAGGTGCCCCCCGCTTTCTGCGCGGCCGGACCGTCCTGGGCGGTGGAGGTGTCGCCGGCCGGAGTCCCGCCGGACGCGTTCACCGGCTTGCAGCTCACGTCCACGACCCTGGTGACCGTGGCCTGCTGGGTCTGCCGGTCGAAGCCGACGCCGGTGCGCTTGTGCGACGGGGCTCCCCCGGGCCAGAGCACCACGAGACCGACCAGGACCGCGGCGGTGAACGGGATCAGGATCGCCGCGATGACCTTGCGCAGGTGCTTGGAGACGGGCGCAGCGGGACCGTGGTTGTGGCTGTGGCTGTGGCTGTGCCCGCCGTGTTCGTCGCCCGGGCCGCCGACCGGCCCCGAGGCGTCTGGGCGGCGCGGCTCGGGCGGCTGGTGCGGGTACTGCTCCGTCCTGGTCACCGCCCGATCATCGCAAGAACGACGGGGGCCCACTGTTCACCGCACCGCAAATGACGCTAGCGTGGAGGCACCTTTGCACACGCGGGAGCTCGGAGCACCGGGCTGAGAGGGCGCTGACCTCCGTATACGCGATGTTTCACGTGGAACGAGCCATGTTCCGCGGAAAACGTCGGCAGACGGAAGCCGCTGCGTCGACCGCCGAACCTGTTACCGGGTAATGCCGGCGTAGGGAGTAGGTCTCATGACCAACAAGGACGTAAGCACGCCTGCCTCCGTTCAGGACGACACGCTCCAGGAGGCCGGGAAGTCCATCGGCTGGCACAAGGCGTACGTCGGGGGTTCGCGCCCCGACCTACGCGTGCCGGTCCGTCAGGTGCACCTCACCAACGGGCAGTCGGTCACGCTGTACGACACCTCGGGCCCGTACACCGATCCACTCGTCGACACCGACGTCCGCCGGGGTCTGCCGCCGGTACGGGAGAACTGGATCATCGCCCGCGGCGACACCGAGGACTATGCGGGCCGCCCCGTCCGTCCCGAGGACGACGGGATCAAGCACACCGCGCCGCGTGGCGGGCTGCGCAACCTCGACGCGGTCTTCCCGGGGCGCCCGCGCCAGCCACGCCGGGGCCGCGGCGGCGAGGCGGTGACGCAACTCGCCTACGCGCTCCGGGGCGACATCACGCCCGAGATGGAGTACGTGGCCATCCGGGAGAACGTGTCCCCGGAAGTGGTCCGCGAGGAGATCGCGGCGGGCCGAGCCGTGCTGCCGGCCAACGTCAACCACCCGGAGATCGAGCCGATGATCATCGGCAAGCGGTTCCTGGTGAAGGTGAACGCCAACATCGGCAACTCGGCCGTGACCTCCTCCATCGAGGAGGAGGTGGAGAAGATGACCTGGGCGACCCGCTGGGGTGCCGACACGGTCATGGATCTCTCCACCGGCCGCAACATCCACACCACCCGTGAGTGGGTGCTGCGCAACTCCCCCGTGCCCATCGGCACCGTGCCGCTCTACCAGGCCCTGGAGAAGGTCGACGGCCGGGCCGAGGAACTGACCTGGGAGATCTACAAGGACACCGTCATCGAACAGGCCGAGCAGGGCGTGGACTACATGACCGTCCATGCCGGCGTGCGCCTGGCCTATGTACCGCTGACGGCCAACCGCAAGACCGGCATCGTCTCGCGCGGCGGCTCGATCATGGCCGCATGGTGCCTGGCGCACCACAAGGAATCGTTCCTGTATGAGAACTTCGCCGAGCTGTGCGAGATCCTCGCCGCCTACGACGTCACGTACTCGCTGGGGGACGGCCTCAGGCCGGGCTCGATCGCGGACGCCAACGACGAGGCGCAGTTCGCGGAGTTGCGCACGCTCGGGGAACTCAACCGGATCGCCAGGCGTTTCAAAGTACAGACCATGATCGAGGGCCCGGGACATGTCCCGATGCACAAGATCAAGGAGAACATCGACCTTCAGCAGGAGATCTGCGATGAAGCTCCGTTCTATACGCTCGGCCCGCTGACGACGGACGTCGCGCCGGCGTACGACCACATCACCTCCGGTATCGGCGCGGCGATGATCGCCTGGTGGGGTACGGCGATGCTCTGCTACGTCACGCCCAAGGAGCATCTGGGTCTGCCCAACCGGGACGACGTCAAGACAGGCGTCATCACCTACAAGATCGCCGCGCACGCGGCCGACCTCGCCAAGGGCCACCCGGGTGCCCAGGAGTGGGACGACGCGCTGTCCGACGCCCGTTTCGAGTTCCGGTGGGAGGACCAGTTCAACCTCGCCCTGGACCCGGACACGGCACGGGAGTTCCACGACGAGACCCTCCCGGCCGAGCCGGCCAAGACGGCCCACTTCTGCTCCATGTGCGGGCCCAAGTTCTGCAGCATGAAGATCTCGCAGGACATCCGGCGTGAGCACGGCACCACGCAGAACGAGATCGAGGCGGGTATGGCGCAGAAGTCACAGGAGTTCGCGGCGGCGGGCAACCGCGTGTATCTGCCTCTCGCGGACTGACACGTCCGGTGCGGTGAGACCGGGAGCCCGGAGAGACCGGTGAGAGCGGTGCCGACCGGGAGGGTGCCGGGGGTGCGGCTGACCGGGATGGGGACGCCACACCGGTTGGCCGCCCGGACCGCTCGGTCCGTGTCATGCGGTCCGTGTCACGCCGTGCGAGACACCGGCCCGGGTTACTCGGGCCGGTGCTCCGGGCCGCCGAAGTCCGGGCTCGTGTAGTCGGGGCTGGTGAAGCTCGGGCGGCCGGAGGCGGCGCCGTCGTCGGGGCTGCTGAAGCCGGGGCGGCCGTAGCCCAGGCGCGGCATGCGGCCGGTCGGATCCGTCGGGGTCGTGCGGTGCAGCGCCGGTGGCCCGGGCTCGGCCAGGGCATCCCGGAGGAAGGGGATGATGCCTCGCTCCAGAAGGGCGTCGCGCCAGGCCTCTCTGGCCCGGTCCAGCCTCTCGTGCGCCGCGTCCCGTGCCCGGGCCTCCACCGAGCCGCCGTTGCGCAGGGCGGTCAGCAGCAGTCCCACCGCCGCGACGAGGATCGCGGCAGCGGTCAGGGCGCCGAACACCCAGCCGACGGTGAGCATGGTCCGGGCGAAGGTCTGCCCGGGGTTCAGCATCTTCCAGATGTAGCCGACGAGCAGGAAGATCACCGCCGCGGTTCCGGACAGGACGGGAGCAAGCACGGCGATGACCGCGACGGCGCCCGCGCCGGTGGCCTCGGCGGCTTCGTCGAGGGTGGCGGCGAGGCCCGTCGGGTCCGTGGCGGTGTCCGTGGCGGTGGTGTCTTCGCCGCTGCCGGAGCTGGCGGACGGCACCGGGTGGCGCAGCTCCTCGCGGACCTCCACGTAGTGCTGGTACTCGGCTGCGGCCGCCGCGGTGATCAGAGCGGTGGCGCTGAGTGCCATGGTGCGCAGTTGTTCGAGGTTGAGTCGCTGACCGACAGCGGCCAGTTCCGGTCGGTGTGGTGCGGAGCGCAGCGCCGCATCGAGGACCCGCTCGAATTCCTGGCGGTCCTCGCTCTGCAGATGCTGCGGAACGCTGTTCATGTGCATCCCCCGATGCTCCGTAGGGCTTGGGGCTCGCACGCCGGCGAGCCGTCGGGCAGAAACGGAGGGGAGCCTGCGACGGATAAGCCGATGGTAGAGCCGTGGCGGTACACGGTGACAGGGGGTTGCCGGAAATTGCGTTCCGGTCTGCGCATAAGCCGCCGGGGACACAAATGCCCCCGGAACGGTCAGCCACCCAGGGGCAGTTGCTGGACCAGCAGCTTTCCGGCCATGGTCACTCCGCCGTCCATGGCGATGGCGAGTCCGTCGGCGTAGACGTGCGGTCCCTCGACGACCGGGCCGTCGTCCTCCTCGCCGTCCTCGGAGCCGACCTCGCCCAAGAGATAGGGAATGGGGCTGTGGCCGTGAACGACCCGGGTGCCCCCGTACGTATCGAGGAGGGAGCGTACGGCGTCGGCGCCGCCCTCGTCGCGGAAGGAGAAGCGCTTGGTGAACTTGCGGAACAGGTCCCAGCACTCTTCCGCGTCGTTACGGGTGAGAGTCTCGCGGACGGTGTCGTTGACCGCTTCGATCGAGTCGCCGTAGTCGAGGTAGGCCGTGGTGTCGGAGTGGACGAGCAGATAGCCGTCGACCTCTTCGACGGCGTCCAGGCGGGCCATCCACTGCAGGTGGTGGTCCCGGAGGCGGTCCATGTCGGTCTTCTGGCCGCCGTTGAGGAGCCAGGCGGCCTGGAAGGTGGCCGTGCCCGCGCCGGAGTTGACGGGGGTGTCGCCGAACCGCTTGGCGCCCAGGAGCAGCAACTCGTGGTTGCCCATGAGCGCCTTGCAGTAGCCGCCCGCCGCGGCCGCCTCGGCGGACAGCCGCATCACCAGGTCGATGACGCCGATGCCGTCC
Source organism: Streptomyces sp. NPDC048514 (assembly GCF_043199955.1). Lineage (NCBI taxonomy): Bacteria > Bacillati > Actinomycetota > Actinomycetes > Kitasatosporales > Streptomycetaceae > Streptomyces > Streptomyces sp. NPDC048514. Next base: position 209,741 of record NZ_JBICWT010000011.1, read on the forward strand.
GGGCCGCGGTCGGTGAAGTCGCCGAGGAACCACAGCCGGGCGGCCCCGGCGCACCACTGGCCCGCGGCGTCGATCAGTCCCTGCTCCAGCAGGGCGGTCATCAGTTCGTCGAGGTAACCGTGCACGTCGCCGACGACGTACAGCGGTCCGGGCCCGGCCGCCGGGTCCGGTGCCGCAGCGGCGGGGGCGGGTTCGACGGCCACCTGGAGCGTGTCTCCGCGGTTGATGACCGGCAGGTCGCGCTGGGTGGGTGTGTAGCCCTCGGGGTACGCCTCGTCGGCCGGCGGGGCGGTGTCGCCCGGGTGGACCTCACCGACGTACGGACCGGTCTCATGGACGTACGCGGGTACCCGGAAGTCGCGCAGCGTCGCCGTCCGCTCCACCTCGGGTCCCTGACCGGCCCCCTGAGTCATCAGACCCCTCCACCATCGCGCCGCATCTGCACCGCTTCGGACTGCCTGGTCGCAGCGGTCCGCGGTGTCGTGGGCCCATCATAGGAATGCGCGTCGCGCCGTGTGATGACCCAGGGGTGCTGAATCGGAACAAGACTCCAGTTCACCGCGGCTTTCGCCCCGTTTGGGCAGGTGTTCGGCCGCCGTCGGCCGACCGTGGACCGCTTGCCGGTCCCGGCGAGCGGCCGAGGTGCGTGCACCGGGGGCCGCCGCCCCCACGGAGCACGACCCCCTGTCGAACACTGCCACCGCCACCGTCGCTACTTGTCGTCCGGTGTCCGCGGGGGGCTGACGGTCGTGCGCGGGGGGCGCCGCTGTGAGGAGGTGCGCACGATCAGTTCGGTCGGTATCACCTGCTCGACCGGCTGGTCGGAGTCGACGCCCTCGATGGCGTCGATGAGCAGCTGGACGACGGCCGTGCCGATGCGGCGCGGCTTCAGCGAGAGCGTGGTGATGGGCGGCTCGGTGCTGGCGTAGACCGTGGACTCGCTGCAGCACACCAGCAGCAGGTCGTCGGGGACCCGCAGTCCGTAGCGGCGGGCGGCGGCGAGCAGGTCGGTGCCGTTCGGGTCGAACAGGCCGTAGACGGCGTCGGGCCGGTCGGGGCGGGCGAGCAGCCGGTCGGCGGCGACTGCGCCCGCGCACGGGTCGTGCGCCGGATAGGCCTCGTAGACGGGGGTCTGGCCGACGCGCTCGCACCAGCGGAGGTATGCGGTGGTCGACAGGTGGGTGTAGGTGTCCGTCGTCGTGCCGGTGAGCAGTCCGATACGGCGGGCGCCGGCGGCGGCGAGGTGGTCGAGGATGCCGAGTACGGCGGCCTCGTGGTCGTTGTCGACCCAGGCGGTGACCGGGAGCGAGCCGGCCGGGCGGCCGTCGGAGACGACCGGCAGCCCCTGCCGGACGAGCTCGCTGACGACCGGGTCCTGGTCGGAGGGGTCGATGACGACCGTGCCGTCCAGGGCGACGTTGGACCACACGTCGTGGCGGGAGGTGGCGGGCAGGATGACGAGGGCGTAGCCGCGGGCGAGCGCGGCCGAGGTGGCGGCCCGGGCCATCTCGGCGAAGTACGCGAACTCCGTGAAGGTGAAAGGTTCATCCCCGTACGTCGTCACGGTCAGGCCGATCAGTCCCGACTTGCCGGTACGGAGGGTGCGGGCGGCGGCCGAGGGGCGATACCCCAGCCGGTCGGCGACCTCGCGGACGTGGCGCCGGGTGGCATCCGGGAGCCTGCCCTTGCCGTTGAGGGCGTCGGAGACGGTCGTGATGGAGACCCCTGCGGCCGCGGCCACGTCTCTGATGCCCGCCCGGCCCGGACGGCTGCCTCGCCGTGAGGTTTCCGCGCGGCTCACCTGGTGCTTCCCTGCTGCTGTCATGGCGAGCCGATAGTAGGGCTCATGCGGTGGGGTAGTGCGGACGCATATGCACGCGTTGACAGGCACGTTTCTGCATGGCTGTACAGCCCCAACTGCCTTAGAAAGCAAGGTAGTTAAGCGCTCTCATGCCAATACGTGACTCGTCGACGCGTATGGACCTGCCAAGTGCCCGATGTCTCGAAGAGGTCTCAACTCACCTTCACGAGGGATGCGCGCCACGGCGCGAGCTACCGGCGCATAGATATATGTACAGCGCGCCCCCCGAAACGTACGCCTTCGTACGGTGATGCCCTTGATGCCGCTCGAATCGATGAGCTTCGTCTCTCGCTCTCGCGCACCTGTACGCAGCAGCGCCGAATCCTCATAAGGTGAGGAGTATTGGAAGCCGGCGGCGTCGACGGTCCGCCGGTGGTCGCGAGGAGGACTGCGGTGAGCGAGACGAGCCCCAAGCTGCGCGCCGAGCTGGAGGGTATCCCCACCTACAAGCCGGGCAAGCCTGCCGCGGCCGGCGGCCCGGTCGCCTACAAGCTGTCCTCCAACGAGAATCCGTATCCGCCGCTGCCCGGTGTGATGGAGCGGGTGACCGCAGCGGCCTGCGATCTCAACCGCTACCCGGACATGGCCTGCAGCGGGCTGATGAACGAGCTGTCGGATCGCTTCGGCGTCCCGCTCTCGCACCTGGCCACGGGCACCGGATCGGTGGGTGTCGCCCAGCAGCTGATCCAGGCCACCAGCGGCCCCGGCGACGAGGTGATCTACGCCTGGCGCTCCTTCGAGGCGTACCCGATCATCACGCAGATCAGTGGCGCCCGGTCGGTGCAGGTCCCGCTCACGCCGGGAGACGTGCACGACCTCGACGCCATGGCGGAGGCGATCACCGACCGGACGCGTCTGATCTTCGTCTGCAACCCCAACAACCCGACCGGCACGGTGGTGCGGCGGGCCGAGCTGGAGCGGTTCCTGGACCGGGTGCCCAGCGATGTGCTGGTGGTGCTTGACGAGGCCTACCGGGAGTTCATCCGGGACCCGCAGGTGCCCGACGGTGTCGAGCTGTACCGCGATCGGCCCAACGTCTGTGTGCTGCGGACCTTCTCCAAGGCGTACGGGCTCGCGGGACTGCGTGTCGGCTTCGCGATCGCCCATGAGCCGGTGGCGGCAGCGCTGCGCAAGACGGCGGTGCCGTTCGGAGTGAGTCAGATCGCGCAGGAGGCGGCGGTCGCCTCTCTGCAGGCCGAGGACGAGCTGCTGGGTCGCGTCGGCTCGCTGGTGTGCGAGCGCACGCGCGTGGTCGACGCGCTGCGCGCCCAGGGCTGGACGGTGCCGGAGACGCACGCCAACTTCGTGTGGCTGCGCCTGGGGGAGCGGACGGTCCCGTTCGCGCAGGCCTGTGAGCAGCACGGTGTGGTGGTCCGGCCGTTCCCGGGTGAGGGTGTGCGGGTGACGGTCGGGGAGACCGAGGCGAACGACATCTTCCTGAAGGTGACGGAGGCGTTCCAGAAGGACCTCTAGCCCGGAGGCGGGCCTAGTCGTCGATCAGTTCCACCCGGACGGGGTCGCCGTCTCGTACGGTCGCCAGGACACCGGCGTCCCCGTCCAGAGTGCCGAGGATGTTGCACGGGCTCGCGAGGCGGCATTCTCCCCCGAACTCCGTCCGGGGGAGCCCCCACCCTTGCGAGATCGGCGTGGGGCCGTAGGGGAGGGCGAGCGCGTCGCCGTCCGTCCAGAAGGCCACCGTGCCGGGCGCCACGACCTGTCGGGCGTCCGTTTCACGTGAAACAGCGACCCCTGTGTCGAAATACACCTCCTCGCCCCATGTGCGCGCGGTCGAGGTGAGTGGCAGCGCCTTGGTGAGGGCCTGCGAGGTCGGAGTGTCCCTGTCGAGTGTCGCGGTGACGTTGCCCGCAGGCCAGGAAATGCGTATCTGCATGGCCAGCAATTCAACAATATGTTGAAGTCGCTGCCAAGGGCGTGACGCGCAGGCAAAGGGGGGACCCCCCTTCGATTGCCGACAATCAGTGCGTCATAATGGCTTGTGAATGTGAACGCGTTCACAAGCGCGTCCCGATTGCTCCCGTATGTGCACCACGAAGGGGGCAAACCGCCGCCCACGGCGTAGTAAGGAGAGTGACGACGTGGACCTGGCTCTGGCGCCGGAGACACTGGCGCGCTGGCAGTTCGGCATCACTACCGTCTACCACTTCCTGTTCGTTCCGCTGACGATCTCCCTGGCCGCGCTCACGGCCGGGCTGCAGACGGCCTGGGTGCGCACGGAGAAGGAGAAGTACCTCAGGGCGACGAAGTTCTGGGGCAAGCTCTTCCTGATCAACATCGCGATGGGTGTGGTCACCGGCATCGTCCAGGAGTTCCAGTTCGGCATGAACTGGTCCGACTACTCGCGATTCGTCGGGGACATCTTCGGTGCCCCGCTCGCCTTCGAGGCGCTGATCGCCTTCTTCTTCGAGTCCACGTTCATCGGTCTGTGGATCTTCGGCTGGGACAAGCTGCCCATGAAGATCCACCTGGCCTGCATCTGGATGGTCTCGATCGGCACGATCCTGTCGGCGTACTTCATCCTCGCGGCCAACTCCTGGATGCAGCATCCGGTCGGGTACAAGATCGACAAAGTGAAGGGGCGCGCCGAGCTGACCGACTTCTGGGCGGTGCTGACCCAGAACACCGCGCTGAGCCAGGCCTTCCACACCCTGTCGGCCGCCTTCCTGACCGGCGGTGCCTTCATGGTGGGCATATCGGCCTACCACCTGGCCCGCAAGAAGCACATAAGCGACATGAAGACCTCGCTGCGGCTCGGCCTCATCACCGTGGTCATCGCCGGAATGCTCACCGCGATCAGCGGCGACACTCTCGGCAAGGTCATGTTCAAGCAGCAGCCGATGAAGATGGCGGCCGCCGAAGCGCTGTGGGACGGACAGAAGCCGGCACCGTTCTCGATCTTCGCCTACGGTGACGTGGAGAAGGGTCACAACTCCGTGGCCATCGAGATCCCGGGCCTGCTGTCCTTCCTGGCCGACGACAACTTCACCTCGTACGTTCCGGGCATCAATGACGTCAACAAGGCCGAACAGCAGAAGTTCGGCCCGGGCGACTACCGGCCCAACATCCCCGTCGCCTTCTGGGGCTTCCGCTGGATGATCGGCTTCGGCATGGCCTCCTTCGCGATCGGCCTGGCCGGACTGTGGCTGACCCGCAAGAAGTTCATGCTGCCGCAGCACCTGAGGGTCGATGACGACGAGGTGCCGCACCTGGTGCTGTTCAAGAACAAGGCGCTCGGCCCGAAGCTCACCCCCTGGTTCTGGCGCATCGCGACCTGGACCATGGCCTTCCCGCTGATCGCCAACTCCTGGGGCTGGATCTTCACTGAGATGGGCCGCCAGCCGTGGGTCGTCTACGGCGTCCTGCGGACCCGGGACGCGGTCTCCCCCGGTGTCTCCCAGGGCGAGGTCCTCACCTCGATGATCGTCTTCACCACTCTGTACGCCGTCCTCGCCGTGGTCGAGGTCAAGCTGCTCGCCAAGTACGTCAAGGCCGGCCCACCGAAGCTGACGGAAGCCGATCTCAACCCGCCCACGAAGATCGGCGGCGACACCCGTGACGCCGACAAGCCGATGGCTTTCTCGTACTAGGCCGAGGGAACAGTCATGGAACTTCACGACGTCTGGTTCGTCCTGATCGCCGTCCTGTGGACCGGCTACTTCTTCCTCGAGGGCTTCGACTTCGGGGTCGGCATCCTCACGAAGCTGCTGGCGCGCAACCGGCCCGAGCGCCGGGTGCTGATCAACACCATCGGGCCCGTCTGGGACGGCAACGAGGTGTGGCTGCTCACGGCGGGCGGCGCGACCTTCGCCGCCTTCCCGGAGTGGTACGCCACGCTCTTCTCCGGCTTCTATCTGCCGCTGCTCCTCATCCTGGTCTGCCTGATCGTCCGGGGCGTCGCCTTCGAGTACCGGGCCAAGCGGCCGGAGGAGAAGTGGCAGCGCAACTGGGAGACGGCGATCTTCTGGACCTCGCTGCTCCCGGCGTTCCTGTGGGGTGTCGCCTTCGGGAACATCACGTGGGGCGTGAAGATCGACCGGAACTTCGAGTACGTCGGCGGTGTCTGGGAGCTGCTCAACCCCTACGCCCTGCTCGGTGGCCTGGTGACGCTCTCCTTGTTCACCTTCCACGGAGCGGTGTTCACCGCGCTCAAGACCGTCGGTGACATCCGGGTCAGGGCGCGGAGGCTGGCGCTGTGGGTGGGGCTGGTCGCGGCCGTGGCGGCGGCCGCCTTCCTGCTGTGGACGCAGGCCCACAGCGGTGACGGCAAGAGCCTGGTGGCCCTGGTCGTGGCGATCGCCGCCCTGGGGGCCGCGCTCGTGGCCAACCAACTCGGACGCGAGGGGTGGTCGTTCGCACTGTCGGGCGTCACCATCGTGGCCGCGGTGGCCATGCTTTTCCTGTCGCTCTTCCCGAACGTCATGCCGTCGACGCTCAACGGGGACTGGAGTCTGACGGTCGCCAACGCCTCGTCGAGCCCCTACACCCTGAAGATCATGACCTGGTGCGCGGCGATCGCCACGCCGATCGTCCTGCTCTATCAGGGCTGGACCTACTGGGTGTTCCGCAAGCGGATCGGCACGCAGCACATCGCCCCCGACGCTGCTGCCGGTACCACGCACTGAGTCCGCCGAGGGTGTGTTTCACGTGAAACACACCCTCTGGACCGAAGGGCATGTGTTTCACGTGAAACCGATCGATCCACGTCTTCTGCGGTACGCCCGCGCCACCCGCCTCTTCCTTGTGGCCGTCATCGGTCTGGGAGCGGTCGGCGCCGGGCTCGTCATCGCCCAGGCGATGCTCATCGCCGAGGTTGTCGTCGGTGCGTTCCAGCACGGGCGATCGGTTGCCGAACTGGGCACTCCGCTGGCCCTGCTGGCCGGTGTGGCCGTGGGCCGATCGGTTGTCGCGTGGCTCACCGAACTCGCCGCGCACCGGGCGAGCGCGGCCGTGAAGTCGGAGCTGCGGGGGCGGCTCCTCGATCGGGCGGCCGCGCTGGGTCCCGGGTGGCTGAGCGGACAGCGGACCGGGTCCCTGGTGACCCTGGCCACGCGTGGCGTGGACGCCCTGGACGACTACTTCTCGCGGTATCTCCCGCAGCTGGGGCTCGCCGTTGTCGTCCCGGTGGCGGTGCTGGCGCGGATCGTCACCGAGGACTGGGTCTCGGCGGCGATCATCGTCGGCACCCTGCCGCTCATCCCGCTCTTCATGATGCTGATCGGCTGGGCGACCCAGTCCCGGATGGACCGCCAGTGGCGGCTGCTGTCCCGGCTCTCAGGACATTTTCTGGATGTCGTCGCCGGCCTGCCCACGCTGAAGGTGTTCGGCCGGGCCAAGGCGCAGGCCGAGTCGATCCGCCGGATCACCGGGGAGTACCGTCAAGCCACCCTGCGGACCCTGCGCATCGCCTTCCTCTCCTCGTTCGCCCTGGAATTGCTGGCCACGCTGTCGGTCGCGCTGGTCGCCGTGACGATCGGTATGCGGCTCGTCCACGGCGACATGGATCTCTACGTCGGTCTGGTGATTCTGGTGCTGGCGCCGGAGGCCTATCTGCCGCTGCGGCAGGTGGGGGCGCAGTATCACGCGGCGGCCGAAGGACTCGCCGCCGCGGAGGAGATCTTCACCGTGCTGGAGGCGCCGGTCCCGGTGTCCGGTACCGGCGCGGTGCCCGAAGGTGCGGTGGCCTTCGAAGGGGTCACCGTCCGCTACCCCGGCCGTTCGTCGGACGCGGTGACGGAGGTGTCCTTCACCGTCGAACCCGGCGAGACCGTGGCGTTGGTCGGGCCGAGCGGTGTGGGCAAGTCGACGCTGCTGAACGTGCTGCTCGGGTTCGTACGGCCGGCCGGGGGCCGGGTGCGGGTCGGGGGCGCCGATCTCACCGGTCTCGACCTCGAGGCATGGCACTCGCGGATCGGATGGGTGCCGCAGCGGCCCCACCTGTACGCCGGGACCATCGCGGAGAACGTGCGGCTGGCCCGGCCCGGAGCGGACGACGCCGATGTGCGCCGGGCGCTCGGGGATGCGGGGGCGCTGGAGTTCGTGGACGCGCTGCCGGAAGGCGCCGAGACAGTGCTCGGGGAGGACGGGGCCGGTCTGTCGGCGGGGCAGCGGCAGCGTCTCGCGATCGCCCGTGCCTTTCTCGCGGACCGGCCTGTGCTGTTGCTTGATGAGCCGACGGCTGCGCTGGACGGGGAGACGGAGGGTGACGTCGTTGCTGCGGTGCGGCGGCTTGCGGTGGGCCGCACGGTGTTGCTGGTGGTGCACCGGCCGGCGCTGCTGGAGGTCGCCGATCGAGTCGTACGGCTGGACAGCGCGGAGCCGGTAGGGAGGCGGGGAGATGCCCGTCCCCCCAGGGGACTCCGCCCCCTGGACCCCCACCCTCGCCCACCCGCCACTCGGCTCGGTCCACTGGAAGGTGAAGCAGAGGGCACTCGGTCCGGTCGGCTGGAGGACGAAGCAGAGGGCACCCGGCTCGGTCGGCTGGAGGGTGGGTCGGTGCTGGGGTGGGTTCGCGGGCTTGTCGGAGCGTTGTGGGGGCGGCTTCTTCTCGCGCTGTTGCTCGGTGGGCTGGCGGTCGGCAGTGCCGTCGGGCTGATGGCCACCTCCGGCTGGCTCATCTCGCGGGCCTCGCAGCAGCCACCGGTGCTCTATCTGATGGTGGCCGTGACGGCGACGCGGGCCTTCGGGATCGGGCGGGCCGTGTTCCGGTACGCCGAACGGCTGGTGTCGCACGACGCCGTGCTGCGCATGCTGGCCGACACCCGGGTCGCGGTCTACCGCCGTCTGGAACGCCTCGCCCCCGCCGGTCTGCGTACCGCCCGCCGCGGGGACCTCCTCACCCGGCTGGTCGGGGACGTGGACGCGCTGCAGGACTACTGGCTGCGCTGGCTGCTGCCCGCCGGTGCCGCCGTGGCCGTCTCCACCGCGTCCGTCGGCTTCACGGCCTGGCTGCTGCCCGAGGCCGGTGCCGCCCTCGCGGCCGGCCTTCTCATGGCCGGCGTCGGAGTACCCCTGCTGACCGCGACCGTGGCCCGGCAGGCCGAGCGGCGGCTGGCGCCCGCTCGGGGCCTGCTGGCGACCCGGGTGACCGACCTGCTGACCGGCACCGCCGAACTGACCGTCGCCGGTGCGCTGCCCGCCCGCACGGACGCGGCCCGGCGCACCGACGGTGCTCTCACCCGGATCGCCTCGCGCGCCGCAGCCGTCACCGCGCTCGGCGACGGGCTCGCGGCCCTGATCTCCGGCCTGACGGTCACGGCCGCTGCGCTGCTCGGTGCCCGGGCGGTGGCGGCCGGCCGGCTCGACGGCGTGGCGATGGCCGTGGTCGTCCTCACGCCGCTGGCCGCCTTCGAGGCCGTACTGGGTCTGCCGCTCGCCGTGCGGTACCGGCAGCGGGTGCAGCGAAGCGCGGAGCGCGTGCGCGAGGTGCTGGACGCCCCGGAACCGGTGCACGAGCCCGAGCAGCCGCGGCAGGCACCCGTCTCGCCGTTCCCGCTGGTGGTCAAGCGACTGACCGCCCGGTACCAGGGGCAGCGGCGGGAGGCGCTGGCCGACTTCGATCTCACGCTGGAACAGGGGCGCCGGATCGCCGTGGTCGGCCCGTCCGGTTCCGGCAAGACGACCCTCGCCCAGGTGCTGCTGCGCTTCCTCGACCCGCAGGCGGGCTCGTACACGCTCGCCGGTGTGGACGGGCGCGCGCTGGCCGGTGACGACGTACGGCGGCTCGTCGGACTGTGTGCGCAGGACGCGCACCTCTTCGACAGCTCGGTGCGCGAGAACCTGCTGCTGGCCCGGAAGGGCGCCACCGAGGACGAGCTGCGTGGGGCGCTGGCCCGGGCCCGCTTGCTGGACTGGGTGGAGGGGCTGCCCGACGGTCTGGACACGCTGGTGGGCGAGCACGGTGCCCGGCTGTCCGGCGGTCAGCGGCAGCGGCTGGCGCTGGCCCGGGCGCTGTTGGCCGACTTCCCGGTCCTGGTGCTCGACGAACCCGCCGAGCATCTGGATCTGGCGACGGCCGACGCGCTGACCGCCGACCTGCTGGCCGCGACGGAGGGGCGTACGACGCTGCTCATCACCCATCGGCTGGCCGGTCTGGACGCGGTCGACGAGGTGATCGTGCTCGACGCGGGCCGCGTGGCACAGCGGGGACCGTACGCCGACCTGGTCGCCCTGGACGGGCCGCTGCGGGCGATGGCCCGGCGGGAGGCGGAGGCGGAGGCGCTCGTGGGAGCGCGGTGACGCGGTCCTGGTGATCGCGGTCCGGCCATGGGGCGCACCCGGTGGAGGTTCCTCGGGCGCTCGGTCCTTCCGGGCACACCTGGTCGTCCAGTGGCTGTTCGCGATCGGACTGCTGCCGGAGAGCACGCAGCGGCGTTCCGCGGTGCCGAGGGCGTCGGCGGGGCGGTGGGCGAACGGGAAAAGCCGGCTCGGGCCCGGCAGCGGCGAGAACGGCGCCGGGACGGCGGTGGCGTGGGAAGCGCCGTTCCGATGCCTGCTAGGACCGTTCCGCGAGCAGTTGCTCGATCACGACCGCGACGCCGTCCTCGTTGTTGGCGACCGTGCGGCCCGACGCGGCGGCGATGACGTCCGGGTGGGCGTTGCCCATGGCGTACGACCGGCCGGCCCAGGTCAGCATCTCCACGTCGTTGGGCATGTCCCCGAAGGCCACGACCTCCTCGTGCGAGATGCCGCGCTCGGCGCAGGCCAGGGCGAGCGTGCTGGCCTTGGAGACGTCGGGGCCGCTCAGCTCCAGCAGGGCGCTGGGGCTGGAGCGGGTGACGTTGGCGTGGCCGCCGATCGCGAGGCGGGCGAGCGTGAGGAAGGCGTCGGGGTCGAGCTCGGGATGGTAGGCGAGGATCTTGAGCACGGGCTGGTCGGCGTCCGGGCCCTCGGGCGCGAGGAGTTTCTCGGCGGGCAGGAGATGGTCGGGCGTCTCCATGTGCAGCTTGGGATAGTTCGGCTCCTGGTGGAAGCCGTACGTCTGCTCGACCGCGAACACCGTGCCGGGTGCCGCCTCTCGCAGCAGCCGTACGGCGTGCAGGGCGTTCTCCCGGGCCAGTTCGCGCACCTTCACGAAACGGTGGGCGCCGGGGCCGCCGTGCAGGTCGACCACGGCGGCGCCGTTGCCACAGATCGCCAGGCCGTGGCCGTGGACGTGCTCGCTGACGACGTCCATCCAGCGGGCCGGGCGGCCGGTGACGAAGAAGACCTCGATGCCCGCCTCCTCGGCGGCCGCCAGCGCGGCGACCGTCCGGGGGGAGACCGACTTGTCGTCGCGCAGCAGAGTGCCGTCTAGGTCGGTGGCGATCAGCCGCGCCGGTGTGGCGGCGGCGGGGGTCCCGGGCTGTCTGGTCGCTGAGGTCACCCGGCCATTCTCGCGCATATGCGCGCACGACCGTGCGGGAGTGCGCACAGATGAGACAGAGATGACGCTCCGTGCGGGTCAGCCCAGTTGGGCGAGTGCCTCCATGGCGATCTGCTCGAAGACCTTCTGGTCCGCGGCGAAGTCGGAGTCCGGGATGGGCCAGTGGATCACGATCTCGGTGAAGCCCAGCTCCCGGTGCCGGCCCGCGAAGTCGACGAAGGCGTCCAGGGACCGCAGCGGCCGGCCGCGGTCCGGGGTGAAGCCGGTGAGCAGGATCTTGTCCAGATCAGTCACGTCCCGACCGGCGGCCGCGCACGCCTCGGACAGCTTGCCGACCTGCCCGCGCAGGGCCTCCACGGACTGCTCCGGCGTGCCGGTCTCGTACAGCTTCGGGTCACCGGTGGTCACCCATGCCTGGCCGTGACGCGCGGCGAGCCCGAGGCCGCGCGGGCCGGTGGCCGCCACCGCGAACGGCAGCCGGGGCCGCTGCACGCAGCCCGGGATGTTCCGCGCCTCGTGCGCCGAGTAGAACCGGCCCTCGTACGAGACCGCGTCCTCGGTGAGCAGCCGGTCGAGCAGCGGCACGAACTCGGCGAGCCGGTCGGCGCGCTCACGCGGGCTCCACGGCTCCTGGCCGAGGGCGGTCGCGTCGAAGCCGGTGCCACCCGCGCCGACGCCCAGGGTGACGCGGCCGCCGGAGATGTCGTCGAGGGAGATCAGTTCCTTGGCCAGGGTCACCGGGTGCCGGAAGTTCGGCGAGGTGACCAGCGTGCCGAGGCGCAGCCGGTCGGTGACGGCCGCCGCGGCGGTCAGAGTCGGGATCGCGCCGAACCACGGGCTGTCACGGAAGCTGCGCCAGGACAGGTGGTCGTAGGTGTAGGCGGTGTGGAAGCCGAGCTGTTCGGCCCGCTCCCAGGCCGAACGGCCGCCTTCGCTCCAGCGGCGGTACGGCAGGATCACGGTGCTCAGGCGCAGACTCATGCGTCCGAGGGTAAGCGGGTCCGGCGCCGGCGTGCGAAACGGTCACCGTACGCGGCTGCCCGGCCACGTCCCATCACGGGCGCTGGTCCGGCCCGGGGTCAGCGGGCAGCGGGAAACCGCAGGTAGTGGGGTGGTACCGCGGTGGTCAGCCAGACGCCGTTGGCGCTGACGTGAAAGACGTGGCCGGCCCGGTGCATGGCGCCAGAGTCGACGGTGAGCACCACGGGCCGGCCGCGGCGGGCTCCGATCCGGGTGGCGGTCTCCAGGTCGGCCGAGAGGTGGACGGCATGCCGGTCCATGGGCTTGAGGCCCTCGGTCCGGATCGCCTCCAGGCTTCGGGGGACGGTTCCGTGGTAGAGGTACGGCGGCGGGGTCGCGGGGGGCAGGCCGAGGTCGACCTCGATGCTGTGGCCCTGGCTGGCGCGGATCCGGGTGCCCTCGATCACGAAGCGCCGCTTGTCGTTGGTGGCCACCACGTGGTCCAGTTCCTCGCGTGTGAAGCGGAAGCCGTGGGCGCCGGCCGCCGAGATCAGCGCGTCGATCTCCACCCAGCCGCCCGCGTCCGGCGTGAGCCCGATGCGCTCCGGTTGGTGGCGCAGATGTCTGGAGAGGTACTTCGACACCTTGACGGTGCGTCTTTCATCCATGCCTTCAGCGTGCGGCAGAGACGCGGATCACGCAGGTTGTTTTCGTGCGGAGGTTTGATCCACAACCAAGTGGAGTTATCCACAGGTGAATTGAGGAGACTGTGGACAACCACCCTCAGTTTCAGTGTGGTTCGTCAACTTGCCTTTTGCCGCCATCGGATGAGGTGAGTGCGTCCAACGTCCTGGCGCGCACCTCGCGTTCGGCCGCAAGGGCGATGAACCGGGCGGCACTCTTCCGCCCAACCAGCCCTTCGACGGCCTCGATCGTCTCTGCCGGGAGGGAGACGGCACGGGCTTCCGGACGCGGCGGCACCGCCTTCTCGGTGCCGAGATGTTCTCTCAGGTGGCGTGTGGCGAAGTCACGCATGGCGCGGGCCAGTTCGGCGTCGACGGTCTGCTGGGCGAGCGGGCGCAGCCGGCGTACCAAGGCCGCCGCTTCGGCGGCGTTCGCATCCGTGCGCAGCCCGGGATCCCCCAGATAGGGGGCGAAGACATACTCGGTGGTGAACTCCAGGAAACGGGCCGCTATATGTTCCACCTGCGCCCGCAACTCCCTGAGGTGGCCCGATATCGCGGTCAGCGGGACACCGGCCGCGTGCAACTCGGCTGCTACGGCCAGCTCTTGGGGGCTCGGTACGAGGAAGGTGTCGGGGTCGCCGTCGACCCGCTCCAGCACGCCGAGCTCGACCGCCTCGGACACCGCGTCCTCGTCGGGCGATCCGCCGAACCGGATCTCGAGTTCGGCGCGGCTGATGCGGTCGGGCTGCTCGTCCGTCCAAGGACCCTCCACCTCGGTGACCAGGCCGAGTACACCGCCGAGGCCGCGCCCGGTGTCCCAGGCCTCCAGGAGTTCCTTGATCGAGGCGAGGGTGTAGCCGCGGTCGAGGAGGTGGGCGATCTGGTGCAGCCGGGCGACGTGCGCCTGTGAGTAGAGGTTGGCCCGGCCCCGGCGCTCGGGGCGGGGCAGGAGGCCACGGTCCTGGTAGGCGCGGATGGTCCGCACGCTGGTACGGGTCCGGTGGGCGAGGTCTTCGATGCGATAGGCGTGCTGGGCCGCGGGGTCGGTCATGGCCGGGTTCCTCGGACGGTTGGCGGAGTGCTGACGCGGGACGTGTCCTCACAACCTCGGTTCCACCCGTGCCAGCCGGCGCAACGCCCCCGGCAGGTAACGGGACATGAGGTGCGCGCCGCGGGCCTCGGGGGTCACCGGGACCATCGCCTTATTGCGTATCACCGCGTCCAGGATCGCCTCGGCCACCTTCTCCGGCGGGTAGTTGCGCATGCCGTACAGGCGTGCCGATTTCGTCTGCCGGCGTCGTTCCTCGGCCGCGTCGACGCCGGCGAAGCGTGCCGTGGCGGTGATGTTCGTGTTGACGAAGCCGGGACAGATCGCACTCACCCCGATGCCCTGGCCCGCGAGTTCGGCGCGCAGGCACTCGGAGAGCATCAGTACGGCCGCCTTGGAGGTGCTGTAGGCGGGAAGGGCCCGAGAGGGCTGGTACGCAGCCGCGGAGGCCGTGTTGACGATGTGGCCGCCCTGTCCGCGTTCGGCCATGCGCGCCCCGAAGAGCCGGCAACCGTGGATGACGCCCCACAGGTTGACGTCGAGGACCTTGCGCCAGTCCTCGGAGGTGGTGGCGAAGAAGGAGCCCGACAGGCCGATGCCGGCGTTGTTGACCAGCACGTCCAGCACGCCATAGGAGCGGTGGACCTTCTCGGCGAGCTTCTCCATGGCCTGCTCGTCGGAGACGTCGGCCGTCTCGGCCCAGGCCTCGGGGGCGCCCACCAGCCGGGACAGCTCGGCCGTGCGGGCCGCGGCCTCGGCGTCGCGGTCGACGGCCACCACGCGGGCGCCGGCCTCGGCGAACGCGAACGCCGTCGCCCGGCCGATACCGCTGCCTGCTCCGGTGACGAGGACCAGCTGCCCGCCGAACCGCTCGGCATGGCGGCCGGTGGCCTTCGGGGCGGGACGGCCGCCTTCCACGGACATGACGAATTCCTCGATCCAGGCGGACAGTTGGTCGGGGCGGGTGCGCGGGACCCAGTGTCCGGCCGCGAGCGTGCGGCGGGTCAGGTGCGGCGCCCACCGCTCCAGATCGTCGTACAGCCGCTCCGAGAGGAACGCGTCGCCCTGGGGCGTGATGAGCTGCACGGGCGCGTGGGCGTACGCGTCCGTGCGCGGCCTGCGCAGCCGGGCACGCACGTTGTCCCGGTACAGCCAGGCGCCGTGCGCCGCGTCGGACGGCAGGGAGGAGGTGGGGTAGTCCCCGCCGGGCACCTGCTCGACCCGCTCCAGGATCTTCGGCCAGCGCTTGCCGAGCGGTCCGCGCCAGGCCAGCTCGGGGAGGGCGGGCGTGTGCAGCAGGTAGACGTACCAGGACTTGGCGCCCTGCCCGAGGAGCTGGCCGACCCTGCGGGGCGTCGGACGCTTCACGCGCGCGTTGATCCACTGCCCGAAGTGGTCGAGGGACGGCCCGGACATCGAGGTGAAGGACGCGATACGGCCCTCCGTGCGGCCGACGGTGACGAACTCCCACGCCTGTACCGAGCCCCAGTCGTGGCCCACGAGGTGTACGGGCCGGTCCGGGCTGACCTCGTCCACGACGGCCAGGAAGTCGTCGGTGAGCTTGGCGAGCGTGAAGCCCCCGCGCAGCGGCTCGGGTGCCGTGGAGCGGCCGTGGCCCCGGACGTCGTAGAGGACCACGTGGAAGCGGTCCGCCAGGCGGGCGGCGACCTCGGACCAGACCTCCTTGCTGTCCGGGTAGCCGTGCAGCAGCACCACCGTCGGCTGCCGGGGGTCGCCCAGCTCGGCCACGCACAGCTCGATCCCGCCGGTCCGCACCCGGCGCTCGCGCGCACCTTCCAGCATCACTCGTCCTCCGCCCATCGCCGCACGTGCGGCAGATCGTCGTCCAGCCAGAAGGCGCCCTCCTCGGGGTCCCGGGAGTCGGTGACCACGAGGATCTCCTCGAACTTCGCGCCCGTGCCCCGGAAGCCGAGGTGCGGTTCGACGGCCCACAGGCCCGGTCGCGGCGGGTGGTCGGAGAAGCGGTACGGCGACCAGAGCGGCGACCAGCCCTCGCGGTGGCCGTGCAGTGCGTCGGAGGCCAGGCCCTTCAGGGACTGGGTGCCGAAGCCGAAGAGGTGGGGTGAGAAGCGCCGCTGCTTCACCCGGTCCACCTTGTGGGCGATCACCCCGAAGGGATAGGCCCGGTGCCGGTTGGCGTAGCCCTGGCGGACCATGAGCCGGTCCACGTCCTGGTAGATCTCCCGCAGCGGGCGCTTCTCGCGGACCTCGCGCAGGATCAGCTCCCGATGCGCCTCGAGGTCGGTCATCAGGCGGTCCTGCACCGGGTTGACGCCCAGGGAGCCGGAGTAGCCGATGTCCGCCGTGTATCCCTCGTACACCGGGGCCATGTCCAGGATGAACGGCATCCCGGGCCGCAGCGCGCGGTCGGTGGGGAAGAACTGCAGCGGGATGCGGAAGCCCGAGAACGCCGTGCGGTCCCCGAACCAGGCGAAGGGCAGATGGAACCAGTCCCGCACCCCGCGCTCGCGCAGCCACTCGCGCTGCATCCGCGCCGCCTCGCGCTCGGTCACGCCGGGCTCCAGCCGCGCCGCGACCGCCTCGGCGCATTCGTAGGCGAGGCGCTGCACCCGCCTGAACCCCCGCAGCTCCACGGAGAGTTCGCTGCTCACTGCCGTCGTCATGCCGCCCCGTCCGTCGACTGCGGTACGCGTCCGTAACTTGACACTGGTGAATGTGACAGTTGTTAGAGGCGACGTCAATAGGCGGGTCGAGGCTGTGGACGACGGACGACGGACGACGGACGACGGACGACGGACGACGGACGACGGGCGACGGGCGAGGGGCGACGGCGGCGGCGGGCGGGCCGTCGCGCTGTGGACGGTGGAGTGCGGGCGGCGCGCGGGCCGGCCGCCGGTCACACTCCAGCAGGGGATCCCTTAGGGCCCCGTAATACTCGAGGCTGACGTGAAGACGGCTCTGAGGTCTGACGACCGGAGTGGTCCGGGTCACTAATGTCGTGGACGTGACTGTGATCGCGACCGAAAGCCTGAGCAAGCGGTTCCCCAGGGTGACCGCGCTCGACCGGCTGACCGTGGACATCGGGCCCGGTGTGACCGGACTCGTCGGAGCCAACGGCGCCGGCAAGTCCACCATGATCAAGATCCTGCTGGGTCTGTCCCCCGCCACGGAGGGCCGCGCCGAGGTGCTCGGCCTCGACGTCGCCACCAAGGGCGCCGCCATCCGTGAGCGCGTCGGGTACATGCCGGAGCACGACTGCCTGCCGCCGGACGTCTCGGCCACCGAGTTCGTCGTCCACATGGCGCGCATGTCCGGCCTGCCGCCCGCCGCCGCGCGCGAGCGCACCGCGGACACCCTGCGCCACGTCGGCCTGTACGAGGAGCGGTACCGCCCCATCGGCGGCTACTCGACCGGCATGAAGCAGCGGGTGAAGCTGGCCCAGGCGCTGGTGCACGACCCCCAGCTGGTCTTCCTGGACGAACCGACCAACGGCCTCGACCCGGTCGGCCGGGACGAGATGCTGGGCCTGATCCGCCGTGTCCACACGGACTTCGGCATCTCGGTGCTGGTCACCTCCCACCTGCTCGGCGAGCTGGAGCGCACCTGCGACCACGTCGTCGTCATCGACGGCGGCAAGCTGCTGCGCTCCAGCTCCACCACCGACTTCACGCAAGAGACGACCACGCTCGCGATCGAGGTCACCGACAGCGACACGCACCCCGACGGCACCCGCGCGGTGCGCGAGGCGCTCCACGCGCGCGGGGTGGACACCCACGACAGCAGCGGCCTGCCGGGCGCCGGGCACATCCTGCTGCTCACCGCGCAGGGCGAGGAGACCTACGACCTGGTGCGCGACGTCGTCGCCGACCTGGGCCTCGGCCTGGTGCGGATGGAACAGCGCCGGCACCAGATCGCCGAGGTGTTCACCACCAGCGACGAGCAGCGGAAGGAGGCCGTCGGTCATGGCGGTTGAGCATCCCCTGGCAACGCCCTCCGGCGACCAGACCCGCATCCACAACATCGGCTACCGCAACTACGACGGCCCCCGCCTGGGCCGTTCCTACGCCACCCGATCCCTCTACTCGCAGTCCCTGCGCGGCTCCTACGGTCTCGGCCGCTCGGTCAAGTCCAAGGTGCTGCCGATGCTGCTGTTCGTGGTGATGTGCGTGCCCGCGGCCATCATGGTCGCCGTCGCGGTCGCCACGAAGGCCAAGGACCTGCCCGTCGACTACACCCGCTACGCGATCATCATGCAGGCCGTCATCAGCCTGTACGTCGCCTCGCAGGCTCCCCAGTCCGTCTCGCGCGACCTGCGCTTCAAGACCGTGCCGCTGTACTTCTCGCGGCCGATCGAGACGGCCGACTACGTGCGCGCGAAGTACGCGGCGCTGGCGTCCGCGCTGTTCATCCTCACCGCGGCCCCGCTGCTCGTGCTCTACGTCGGCGCACTGCTGGCCAAGCTCGACTTCGCCGACCAGACCAAGGGATTCGCACAGGGACTCGTCTCCGTGGCACTGCTCTCGCTGCTCTTCGCCGGTATCGGCCTGGTCATCGCCTCCGTCACCCCGCGGCGCGGCTTCGGCATCGCGGCCGTCATCGCCGTCATGACGATCTCCTACGGCGCGGTCTCCACGCTCCAGGCCATCGCCGACGCGCAGAACAGCACCTCCGCCGTCCCCTGGATCGGCCTGTTCTCCCCCGTCACGCTCATCGACGGAGTCCAGTCCGCGTTCCTCGGCGCGACCTCGGCGTTCCCCGGAACGGCCGGCCCCTCGAACGGGGAGGGCCTGGTCTACGTCCTCGTCGTCCTGGGCCTGATCGCCGCCAGCTACGGCCTCCTCATGCGCCGCTACCGGAAGGTGGGCCTGTGACCACGCTCTCCATCGACCACGTATCCCGCTGGTTCGGCAACGTGGTCGCCGTCAACGACATCACCATGACCATCGGCCCCGGCGTGACGGGCCTGCTCGGCCCCAACGGTGCCGGGAAGTCCACCCTGATCAACATGATGGGCGGTTTCCTCGCCCCCTCCACCGGCACGGTCACCCTGGACGGACAGCCGGTCTGGCGCAACGAGGCCATCTACCGGCACATCGGCATCGTCCCCGAACGGGAGGCGATGTACGACTTCCTCACCGGCCGCGAGTTCGTCGTCGCCAACGCCGAGCTGCACGGCCTGGGCGCGAAGGCCGCCCAGCGGGCCCTCGCGACGGTCGAGATGGAGTACGCGCAGGACCGCAAGATCTCGACGTACTCCAAGGGCATGCGCCAGCGCGTGAAGATGGCGAGCGCACTGGTGCACGACCCGACGCTGCTCCTGCTGGACGAGCCCTTCAACGGTATGGACCCGCGCCAGCGCATGCAGCTCATGGAGTTGCTGCGGCGCATGGGCGACGAGGGACGCACGGTGCTGTTCTCGTCCCACATTCTCGAAGAGGTCGAGCAGCTCGCCTGGCACATCGAGGTCGTCGTCGCCGGGCGGCACGCGGCCAGCGGCGACTTCCGCAAGATCCGCCGCCTGATGACCGACCGGCCGCACCGCTACCTGGTGCGTTCCAGCGACGACCGCGCGCTCGCGGCAGCGCTGATCGCCGACCCGTCGACATCCGGCATCGAGGTCGACCACACCGAGGGCGCCCTCCGTATCCAGGCCGTCGACTTCGGCCGCTTCACGGTCCTGCTGCCGAAGGTCGCCCGCGACCACGGCATCCGGCTGCTCACGGTCTCACCGTCCGACGAGTCGCTCGAGTCCGTGTTCTCTTACCTGGTCGCGGCGTAGGAGGCCGAAGATGTACGACCCCACAGTCGCCCGACTCACCTACCGAGCCCTGCTCGGCCGTCGCCGGGCCCTCATCCTGGGCGCACTGCCCCTGCTGCTGATCGCGATCTCCGTGGTCGTCCGCGGCCTCGCCGGCGCCGACGACCAGACGGCCTCCGACCTGCTGGGCGGGCTCGCGCTCGCCACGATGGTGCCGATCATCGGCGTCATCGCCGGCACGGGCGCGATCGGCCCGGAGATCGACGACGGTTCGGTGGTGTACCTGCTGTCCAAGCCGGTGAAGCGGCCGACGATCATCTTCACGAAGCTGATCGTGGCCATCGGCGTGACGATGGTGTTCTCGGCCCTGCCGACGCTCATCGCAGGCTTCATCCTCAATGGCAACGGGCAGCAGATCGCCGTCGCCTACACGGTGGCCGCCCTGGTCGCGTCGATCGCCTACGCGTCGATGTTCCTGCTGCTGGGCACGGTGTCCCGGCACGCGGTGGTCTTCGGTCTCGTCTACGCGCTCGTCTGGGAGGCCCTGTTCGGCTCGCTGGTGTCCGGCGCCCGCACCCTGAGCGTCCAGCAGTGGGCACTCGCCGTCGCCCACAAGGTGACGGGCGGGGAGCTGGTGACCTCGGACGTCGGACTGCCCACGGCGACGGTGCTGCTGGTCGTGGTCACCGTACTCGCGACTTGGTACGCCGGCCGGAAGCTGCGGACGCTGACGCTCGCCGGCGAGGAGTGACCGGAACGCCGGCGAGGAGTGGCCGGAACGCCGGCGAGGAGTGGCCGGAACGCCGGCGAGGAGTGGCCGGAACGCCGGCGAGGAGTGGCCGGAACCGGTCCGGGCACCCTTTTATTCGGTGGCGTCCGGCTCGGCCGCCCGGCAGAGTGGTTGTGCCCCATCCGCCGGGATCGTCCCGGCGCCGCACGCTGGGAGAGGAGGTGGGCGATGTCCATGCACGGCAGTACGCCCAGCTCCCGACAGGGCGGCCCGAGGCCGGCTCCGGAGTGATCGCCACTTCTCCGTAGAGCCATGGGCACTGCCCGGGGCGGCCGCTTCGAGCACGCAGGCGCTGCGCTTGCGTGGGCCGCCTTCCCAGCCACCGCCCCGCATTCGGGGCCCTGCCCTGGGGCGGACGGAAGGTCGTGAGTCCCGGCGCCGCGAGGTGCCGCCGCGCCCACCCGTGCCGCCCCGGCGGCACGACTGCCCGCGCCCCGTCAGGGGCGCGGGGAACGGCGCGAGCGACCACGACGGACCCGTACCGGGCGACGAACCGCAGGCCTCAGAGCCACGCACCGGGCGACGAACCACGACGGACCCGCGCCCGGCGACGAACCGCAGGCCTCAGAACCACGCAGGCGACTGACCGCAGAGCCCGGGGCCAGGTATCCGGAGCGGCTGCTACGTCAGGAACCGCTCCAGGACCACCGCGATGCCGTCCTCCTCGTTGGAGGACGTGACCTCGTCGGCGATCGCCTTCAGTTCCGCGTGCGCGTTGGCCATGGCCACACCGTGGGATGCCCAGGCGAACATGGGGAGGTCGTTGGGCATGTCGCCGAAGGCGATCGTGTCGGCGGCCTTCAGGCCCAGCCGACGGGCGGCGAGCGACAGCCCCGTGGCCTTGGACAGGCCCAGGGGCAGCAGTTCGACGATGCCCTCGCCCGCCATGGCCGCCGTGACGAAACCGCCGGCGGCCTGCCGGGCCGCATCCGCCAGCTCGTCGTCACCCAGGGTCGGGTGCTGTATGTAGATCTTGTTCAGCGGAGCGGCCCAGAGGTCCGAGACGTCCGTGAGCGGCGTCGCCGGGAGCTTGCCCGTGACCGCGTAACCGGGCCCCACCAGCACCTCGCCGTCGAGGCCGTCGCGGCTGGCCGCCAGGTACAGCGGGCCCACCTCGGCCTCGATCTTGGCCAGGGCCACCCCCGCCAGCTGCCGGTCCAGGGTCACCGACGTCAGCAGGCGGTGCGCACCGGCGTCGTAGACCTGGGCACCCTGGCCGCAGACGGCGAGGCCGTCGTAGCCGAGGTCGTCCAGGATGTGCCGGGTCCAGGGGACGGCGCGGCCGGTGACGACGATGTGCGCGGCGCCCGCTGCGGTGGCCGCGGCGAGCGCGTCACGAGTGCGCTGCGAGATCGTCTCGTCGGAGCGCAGCAGCGTCCCGTCGAGGTCGGTGGCGACCAGGCCGTACGGGAAGCTCACCGCGACACCGGCTCCAGGAGCTCACGGCCGCCCAGGTACGGGCGGAGCACCTCGGGCACGCGGACCGAGCCGTCGGCCTGCTGGTGGTTCTCCAGGATCGCCACGATCGTGCGCGGTACGGCGCACAGGGTGCCGTTGAGCGTGGCCAGCGGGCGGACCTGCTTGCCCTCGCGGACCCGGATGGACAGCCGGCGGGACTGGAACTCGGTGCAGTCCGAGGTCGAGGTCAGCTCGCGGTACTTGCCCTGGGTCGGGATCCAGGCCTCGCAGTCGAACTTGCGGGCGGCCGAGGCACCGAGGTCACCGGTGGCGACGTCGATGACGCGGAACGGCAGCTCCAGCGACTCCAGCCACTGCTTCTCCCAGGCCAGCAGGCGCTGGTGCTCGGCAGCCGAGTCCTCGGGAGTGACGTACGAGAACATCTCGACCTTGTCGAACTGGTGGACGCGGAAGATGCCCTTGGTGTCCTTGCCGTGCGAGCCGGCCTCGCGGCGGAAGCAGGGCGAGAAGCCCGCGTACCGCAGCGGCAGCTTGCCGGCGTCGATGATCTCGTCCATGTGGTAGGCCGCCAGCGGCACCTCGGAGGTGCCGACCAGGTACAGGTCGTCCTTGTCGAGGTGGTAGACGTCCTGGGCCGCCTGGCCGAGGAAGCCGGTGCCGGCCATGGACTGCGGGCGCACCAGCGCGGGGGTCAGCATCGGCGTGAAGCCGGCCGCCGTGGCCTGGGCGATCGCCGCGTTCACCAGAGCCAGCTCCAGCAGGGCGCCGACGCCGGTGAGGAAGTAGAAGCGGGAGCCGGAGACCTTGGCGCCGCGCTCGACGTCGATGGCGCCGAGCAGCTGGCCGAGCTCCAGGTGGTCCTTGGGCTCGAAGCCCTCGGCACCGAAGTCGCGGATGACGCCGTGCGTCTCCAGCGTGACGAAGTCCTCCTCACCGCCGACGGGCACGTCGGGGTGGACGAGGTTGCCGAGCCGGCCCAGCAGCTCCTGGGTCTCGGCGTCGGCCGCGTCGCGCTCGGTGTCGGCGGCCTTGACGTCGGCCTTCAGCTGCTCGGCGCGCTTGAGCAGGACGGCCTTCTCGTCGGCGGAGGCCTTGGGGATCAGCTTGCCGAGTTGCTTCTGCTCGGCACGCAGCTCGTCGAAGCGGACGCCGGATGACCTGCGCCGCTCGTCGGCGGACAGGAGGGAGTCGACGAGCGCGACGTCCTCTCCACGGGCACGCTGGGAAGCGCGCACACGGTCGGGGTCCTCACGGAGCAGGCGAAGGTCAATCACGGGGCCAAGGCTACCGGTGCGGGGTTGCCGCTCACGAATCACTATTCCGAGGTGTTGTGATTCGCGCCTTACGTTGCGTTATGCGGTAATTGCCAAGCGTGTCAAGGAAAAGTGTCTCATTCCCTGGGACGGAGCATGCGCCGAGCGCCCGGTTGACCCGATTTCCTTGCGGAGAACGGGACTTGGCGGGCCGGTTTTCCACAGAGATCCACACC
This sequence comes from Streptomyces sp. NPDC048514, assembly GCF_043199955.1. NCBI lineage: Bacteria > Bacillati > Actinomycetota > Actinomycetes > Kitasatosporales > Streptomycetaceae > Streptomyces > Streptomyces sp. NPDC048514. Next base: position 233,113 of record NZ_JBICWT010000011.1, read on the forward strand.
CCCGGAGAGTTATCCACAGGCTGTGTGGAAGGTCTGTGGACTTCGGAATTGATCACGCCGGAAGTGTCGAACGGAAGGAAGAATTCCCCGGTCAAACCGCCTCGACACCCACTTTCGGGTGGAAAACGGTCGCCCCAAAAGATGAACCGAAGGAAACGGGTGGACGAAGGGTGACTCGGCCGACGGTGCCCCCGCCCGAGGCCCACAGGGCGATTTGTCGACCCTGTGGCGCATCCGTGTCGACTTGTCCCCAGGTCGAGAAGGGCACCTGTGGATAACTTCTGTGGATAACGCTGATACGCAGGTACGACTGGCTAGAACCGGCCGTCCTGGCAGCGCGCCACCCAGTCGGCCGCCGCCACGAACTCGGCGTCCGACGTCCCGGGCAGCCTCGGCCGGGCTCCGCCCGGCGCGATGTCGGCACGCGGGTAGGAGCCGAGGAAACGCACCTGCAGACAGATCCGCTTCAGCCCCATCAGTGCCTCCGCCATCCGCCGGTCCGAGATGTGGCCCTCGGCGTCGATGCAGAAGCAGTAATTGCCGATACCCGCGCCCGTGGGCCGGGACTGCAGCAGCATGAGGTTGATGCCGCGCGAGGCGAACTCGCCGAGCAGGTCGCGCAGAGCGCCGGGATGGTCGTCGCGCTGCCACAGCACCACCGAGGTCTTGTCGGCTCCGGTCGGCGCGGCGGGCCGGGACGGGCGGCCGACCAGCACGAACCGGGTCTGCGCGTTCTCCGCGTCGTGGATGCCGGTCTCCAGGGCCTCCAGGCCGTACCGGGCGGCGGCGAACTCTCCCGCGAAGGCGGCGTCGTACCGGCCTTCCTGGACCAGACGGGCGGCGTCGGCGTTGGAGGCGGCCGACTCCCAGAGGGCGTCGGGGAGGTGCTTTCGCAGCCAGTTGCGCACCTGCGGCTGGGCCGCCGGGTGGGCGGAGACCGTCTTGATGTCCGTGATCGTCGTGCCCGGCCGGACCAGCAGTGCGAAGGTGATGGACAGCAGCACCTCGCGGTAGATCGTCAGCGGTTCGCCTGCGACCAGTTCGTCGAGGGTGGTGGTGATGCCGCCCTCGACCGAGTTCTCGATCGGCACGAAGGCCGCTTCCGCGTCGCCGGCCCGCACCGCGTCCAGCGCGGACTGCACCGACACGTAGGGGATCAGCTCCCGGGTGGCCGTTTCCGGGAGCGTCCGCAGGGCGACTTCGGTGAAAGTGCCTTCGGGGCCGAGATACGCATAGCTCGCTGGCATGTCCCTCACCCTAACGGCGGCAGGGCGGCCCGTCCCGCCTGTCTCACGGCAACCACTCGACCGGGTGGTTTGAAGCGGGATCAGCCTTCCAGCAGACGCTGTCCCACGTATTCGCCCTGCGCCGACCCGCCCGGCACGGCGAACAGCCCGCTGGACTCGTGGCGGATGAACTTCGACAGCGCGTCACCCCGGTCCAGCTTGCGCTGCACCGGCACGAATCCGCGCAGTGGGTCCGCCTGCCAGCAGATGAAGAGCAGACCGGCGTCGGGTGTGCCGTCCGCGTCGATGCCGTCGTGGTACGAGAACGGGCGCCGCAGCATCGCCGCACCGCCGTTCTCGTCCGGCCGGGTGATCCGCGCGTGCGCGTTGAGCGGGACGAGGTACTCGCCCTCGGCGCCGGTCTTCTCCAGGTCCATCGCCGTCGTCTCGTCGCCCCCGGACAGCGCCGCCCCGTCTGCCTTGCGGCGGCCGATGACCTGCTCCTGCGCGGAGAGCGAGAGCTTCTCCCAGTCGTCCAGGAGCATTCGGATGCGGCGTACGACGGCGTAGGAGCCGTTCGCCATCCACGCGGGTTCGCCCGAGGCCGGGACGAAGATCCGCCGGTCGAAGTCGGGCTCGGCCGGCTTGGGGTTGCGGGTGCCGTCGAGCTGGCCCATGAGGTTGCGGGCGGTCATGGGGTGGGCGGTGGCGCCCGGAGTGCGGTTGAAGCCGTTCATCTGCCAGCGCACCCGCGCGGCCGAACCGGCGTCCCGCTGGATCGCGCGCAGGGCGTGGAAGGCGACCAGGGCGTCGTTCGCCCCGATCTGCACCCACAGGTCACCGTCGCTGCGCGCCTTGTCGAGGCGGTCGGAGGAGAAGTCCGGAAGCGGGTCCAGAGCGGCCGGCCGCTGCTTCTCCAGTCCGGTCCGGGCGAAGAAACCGTGCCCGAATCCGAAGGTGATCGTCAAAGAGGAGGGGCCGGCGTCCCGGGCCACGCCGGTGTCCTCGTGCGGAGCGGCCTCACCCGCCATCAGCCGCTCGGCTACGGCGGACCAGCGGCGCAGCAGGGCCGCCGCCTCCTTGCGGCCCGCGCCCGCCGCCAGGTCGAAGGCGACGAGATGGCCGCGCGCCTGCAGCCCCTCGGTGATGCCGGGCTGATGTTTCCCGTGAAACATCGCCCGCCCGGATCCCACCGACGTCAGCGGAGTGGCCTGGGCGGGCGCGGCGGCATAGCCCACGGCGCCGCCGGCCGAGCCGAGCACGAGCCCCGTGGCCCCCGCCGTGCCGAGCAGCGCACGCCGGGAGACACCCCGGCGGCCGTCCGGGACGGAGCCCGGCACCGTGGGCTCGGGCGTACGGGTCTGCGGGGAGGACTGGTCGGGCATGGGGGTTCAGCCGATCTGCGCGTTCTTGGAGACGGTCGCCTGGTCGATGTCGGAGGTGCGCACGGTGACGGCGATCTTCCAGTCGCCGGCCATGGGGATCTGCACTCCGTTCGCCGTCCAGTGGCCGGTGGTGACGTGGTCGGGGTCCACGGGCAGCGGACCGATCTTCTTCGCCTCCAGGGTGAAGGCGACCTTCACCTCGGGGACGTCGAAGGCCCGGCCGTTGGGTCGCTGGACGTACACGTGCATCACGTTGCCGCCCACGCGCGCGGGGTCGAGGTCGACGCTGACGATGCCCTTGCCGTCGCTGCCGCCGGTGTCGAAGGGCATGTCCAGGGTCAGCGCGCCGGACGTGGTGGACGACGAGGAGGAGGAGCCGGCGGAAGCGGACGTGGCGGCCTTGGCCTCCTGTTCGGTGCGGCCCGGCTCGGTCTGGGTGAGCGCGGTGGTGACGGCGAGCAGGACGACCGCGATCGCTGCCTCGGTGAGCACCGAGCGGCGCAGCCCGAACAGGTGGGGGTCGGCGTCCCGCAGCCGCTTCTCCCGGGCGGCGTCGACCGCGGCCCGCTGCCGGGCGAGCTGGACGGCGCGCCGAGAGCCGGCGTCCGAAACCTCGCCGCCCGCGACCGCCTGCGCGCCCTTGCCTGCGCCCGACTCCCGCGAGGCGGAGACCTCCCCGGCCGCGGAGCCGGTCGCCTCGGCCGGGCCGGAGGTCTGCGTGCCCGCGGCCAGGGTCGCCTCGTCCGGGCCGGATGTCTGCGTGCCCGCGGTGGAACCCTGCTCGTCCGGGCCGGCGGTCTGCGTGCCCGCGGCCAGGGTCGCCTCGTCCGCGTGGGAGGTCTGCGTGCCCGCGGTGGAAGCCCGCTCGGCCGGGCCGGCGGTCTGCGTGCCCGCGGCCGAGGTCACCCGTTCCTTCGGTGCCGGGGCCTCCTTGGCCGGCGCGGCCGTGTTCGCCAGCCGGCCGGTCCACCGGCGTGAGATCGAGGCGACGCCGACCAGCACCGCCACCAGGGCGATCTTGGCCAGCAGGAGCTGCCCGTACCCGGTGTCGGTGAACGCCGACCAGGAGCCGAGCTGCCGCCAGGACTGGTAGGTGCCGGTGGCCACGAGGGTGATCACCGAGCCGAAGGCCAGCTGGGAGAAGCGGCGTACCGCGGTCGCTTCGACGGGGGTCTCCGCGGGTGCCCGGTACAGCGCGACCAGGAGGGCGGTGAGACCGCCCAGCCAGGCGGCGACGGCGAGCAGATGAACGACGTCGACCGGCATGGCGATGACCGGCTGGAGGCCGACCGAGGCGTGCTCGGCCATCGCCCAGCTGGACGCGAGCCCGGCCGCGACGACCACCCCGCCGACGGCGAGCCCGAAGGTCAGGTCGCGCTTCTCCTCGCCTTCCTCGCGCCGGTTGTAGGCGCCGAAGAGCACGGCGACGAACAGCGCGGCGGCGGCGAGCAGCAGCAGCCGGGAGACCAGCGCGGCACCCGTCTTGGTCTGCAGCACCTGGCCGAGCAGATCGAGGTCGAAGACGTCGCCGAGCCTGCCCGACGTGGTGTACGAGCCGCGGAGCAGCAGCAGCCACAGGGTGGCCGCGGTCAGTGCCAGCCAGCCGCCGACGACCAGCCGCTGCAGCGCCCGTACGCCCGCGCCGCGCTGCCAGCAGGCGAGGACGAAGGCCGCGCCGCCCGCGAGCACGATGAAGCCGGCGTAGGACACGTACCGCCCCAGGGCGTAGAGCACGCCCACGGCTCCGCCGCCCGCGGCCGGTGTGGCACCGGAGACGACGGTCTGCGAGGGTGCCCCGACGGAGAAGGTGTAGGCGCCGGACACGGGGTGGCTGTCGGCCGAGACGACCTGGTAGGTGACCGTGTAGGTGCCCTTGGCCAGGCCGCTCTTGAGCTGCACCGCGTACGTGGTCCCGCTCACGTTGTCGGGTGTGCCCCGCTGGACCGGCTTGCCCTTGGGGTCGAGCACCCGCAGGGAGTCGTCGCCCATCGCCACCTTCTCGGAGAAGGTGAGCGAGATCTGGGTGGGCGCCTTGGTGACCACCACTCCCTGTGCGGGGTCGCTGCCGGTCAGTGCGGCGTGCGCGGAGGCCGGTCCGGCGCCGGCCAGCAGTGCGCCGGCGACGGCGAGGAACAGCAGCGCCAGGGCCCGCAGTCGGGGGGTGATGGTCCGCGTCAAGGTGGTCCCTCCCTCAGTGGCCGGTCGACGGGTTGTACGTGGCGGACTTCACCGGCATCTCGACGGTGAGCGGCTCGGCCTCGGCGAACGTGAGCTTCACCGTGACCGTCTGTCCCTGCTTCGGCCTGTGTTTCAGCTTCTCGAACATCAGATGGTCGCCACCGCTTCTGAACACGAGCCGGCCGTGGGCCGGTATGGCGAAGGAGGTCTGCTCCGTCATGGCGCCCCCGGCGGTGCGGTGCATGGTGACCTCGCCGGCGACGTCACTGGTGACCGACGTCAGCTCGTCCTTCGCCCCGCCCTTGTTGGCGATCGTCAGGAAGCCGGCCGCCATGTCGGCGGAGACGGGCTGCGGCATGTACGGGGAACTGACGGACAGATCGGCCTTCCCGGAGCCGGAGCCGGAGCCGGAATCGGAGCGGGAGCCGGAGCCGGAATCGGAGCCGGATCCCGAGCAGCCGGTGAGGGCGAGGGCGCCGGTGAGGGCGGCGGCGGTCAGGGCGGCGCGTCTCACGGCTTCGCCCCCTCGACGAGCTTGGGCAGGTCCTTGGTGTAGTCGTCGACCGTGGCGGACTCGCCGTAGAGGACGTAACCGGCGTCGGTCTTGGGCGAGAACGCGATGACCTGCGTTCCGTGCACGGAGACGAGCTTGCCGTTCTTGTCCTTGGTCGTCGGTTCGACGGAGATGCCCACCGTGCGGGCGCCGGCCCGGACGGCCGCGAAGTCACCGGTCAGGCCCACGAACTGCGGGTCGATGCTCTTGAGCCACTTGCCCAGCTCGGCCGGGGTGTCACGGCCGGGATCGGTGGTGACGAAGACGACCCTGAGGTCCTTCCGCGCCGCCGCGGGCAGCTTCTGCGCGGCGACGGCGATGTTGCTCATCGTCGTCGGGCAGATGTCGGGGCAGTGTGTGTAACCGAAGTAGACCAGGGTCGGGTGGCCCTTGGTCTCCTTGCGGAGGTCGTACTTCTCGCCATGGGTGTCGGTGAGGACCAGGTCCGGCTTCTCGAAGGGCTGGTCGAGCACGGTGGCGGCCCTGTTCGAGCCGGATCCCACCGAGACCGCGGCGGACGTGTCCTCGTCGTTCCCGCTGCCGCAGGCGGAGAGGGTCAAGGTGGCGGCGGCGAGCAGTGCGGCCGCGGTGAACGTCTTCTTGCGCATAGAGAAATGTCCCAGATGTGAGAACTCCGGCGCGCACCGGGGTCGTACGGGAGCACGGCCCCGGTGCGCGGACGGCAGGTGGCTCAGGCGGCGGTCCGGCGGCGGCCGGCGAGGACGCCGTAGGCGACACCCGCGGCGCCGACGACGATGCCGACCACGCCGAGCACACGCGCGGTGGTGTCACTGCCGCCGTCGGAGTCCTTGTCGGCGGCCGTGGTCCTCGACGTGCCGGACTCGCCGGACTTCCCGGACTCGTCCGAGGCGCCCTTGGCGCCCGCCGCGCCGTGGTGGTCGTCGGTCGCGGCCGCCAGCTCCAGCACGGGGGCCGGGTTCTCCGGCTCCTCCTGGCCCTTCTGCGGCACCTCGATCCAGCGCACGACCTCCTTGTCGGAGTACGTCTGGATCGCCTTGAACGCGAGCTGGTCGGTGTCCTCGGGCAGGGCACCGACGGACAGCGGGAACTTCTGGAAGTAGCCGGACTCGATGCCCTTGCCGTCGGCGGTCCAGGTGACCTTGGAGACGGCCTCGTCGATCTTCTCGCCGTGCATCGTGAGCGGCTTGTCGAGCTTCGACTTGGTGATCTTCACGGTCCAGCCCGGGATCGGCTGCGGCATGACCGAGGCGATCGGGTGGTCGGTCGGGAGGTTGACCTCGAGCTTGGTCGTCGAGGCGTCGTCACGCTCGTTGGGCACCTTGAAGTCGACGACCGCGTAACCGCCCTTGGCCGCGGTGCCCTCGGGCTGCACGGTGACGTGGGCGAAGGCGGGGACCGACAGGGTCAGCACGGCCGTGCCCGCGACGGCGGCGGCGGCGGCGACACGAGAGGCGATACGACGAGGGGCGACACGAGAAGCCTGCATGGCAGGAGCACTCCACTCTGGTGGTTCCGGTGAGGATGGCGGTGTTGCCGGGAGGTACGCGCGTGCGTGGCCGTGCCACTCGACGGGTGCGCCGGACGCATGCGCGCGGGGCCGCACGACGGCGGCCCCTCTCCCACCGGTGGTGTGGAGTGGTGCGGCCGCGTCAGGCGGCGAGAAGGAAGGCGGCGGCGGGCGGCCCGCGCCGGATCACCGTGTGCTGGAGCGCGGCGGCGTGCGGGGCGGGTGCCTCGTCCCGGGCGGTACGGCGACCGCGTGGGCGCGGCTCGACGGCGGGCAGCAGCCCGGCGCACAGGGCGCGCACCAACGCGAGCGCCCCGCGCAGGGACCGGACGAGCGCCCCCTCGGCGACTCCGTGCGCCGACAGCTCGATCAGCCGCAGCACCGCCAGGTCGCCCCGGCGCAGCAGCCAGCCCGCGACGACGGCCGCGAGGAGGTGGCCGAGCAGCATCGGCAGCGAGGGCAGCAGGGCGGCCGGGGAGCCGCTGGGAGCGGCCATGTGGTGCATGGCCGGCGCGGTGCCCACCGCATGGCCCTCGGGGTCGATGAGGCGCGCGTCGAGCAGGAGCCGGTAGGCGTGTCCCGGGGTGAGCACGGACGGACCCGACCCGCACACCAGGCGGGCGGCCCGCTCGACGAGCGCGGTGTCGTCCATCGCCCCGTCCGCCGGGCCCATCGACATCCCGCCGGTGGCCATGGCCTGCCCGCCCAGCCCGAACAGCGTGTGCAGGACGGCCTGCCCGAGCGCGAGGAGCGCGGCGATGCCGGGCAGCGAACGGCTCCGCCCGGTGAGCGGTGCCGCGAGCAGCAGAGAGCCGAGGAAGCCCGCGCCGAGCGTCCACAACGGCACGCGCGCGCAGGAGGCCAGAGTGTGCCCGGCCGCGGCCAGCACGACACAGACCGCGGCGAAGACCGCGGCCCGCAGAATCCGGAGCCCGGCTCCGGGACGCGCCGTGCGCGGGTGGGGGGCACTCATGGCGGCCTCATCATCGCACTGCCCGCTCCCGGCGGGTACGGCAGGTCGTGGGACGCGCCCCTCATACACCGATTTCTCCCCGGGCGCATCGACCGTATGGGCGCTGTCACGTCGGCTGAGTGCTTACGGCCACCTACGGGCGGCAATACGTAACGGTATGTCGAGCCGCGGCCAGGAGGCTGGAGCATGAGCATCTGGTGGTCACTCCATCTGCGCCGCGAGGCCGCGAGCGTGCCGCTCGCCCGACGCCTGCTGATCGGCACCATGGAGACGGCGGGCGTCGACCCGGAGATCTCCTACGACCTGTCCGTCGCCCTCAGCGAGGCCTGCGCCAACGCCGTCCAGCACGGCGGGGGGACGGCACCCGGTGCTGCCCCGGAGGCGTACCGGGTGACCGCGTACCTCGACGGGGAGAAGTGCCGTATCGAGGTGGCCGATTCGGGACCCGGGCCCGCTCGGCTGCCGGAGGTCCGGCCCGCGCGCCCGGACGCCGAGCACGGCCGCGGACTCTGTCTCATCCGGGAGCTCGCCGATCACGTGCACATCGGCGCCAAGCCCGGCCGGGGTGGCACGGTGGTCAGCTTCGACAAGATGCTCAAGTGGCGCGGGGACGTGCCGCCCGTGGCGGTGTGAGGCCGGGTCCCCTTCTCCGGGGGAGCGGCCCTAGGGTGCGCGCATGCGAATCGAGACCGAGGAGATAGCGGCCGGCGTGACGTTGCGGCTGCTCGCGCGCGGGGACGTGGACGCGCTGTGCGCCGCCTACGTGGCGAACCGCAAGCATCTCGAACCGTGGGAGCCGGTCAGACCGGAGTCCTTCTTCACCGCGGCGGGGCAGTCCGAGCGGGTGCACGGGCTGCTGCGGCAGTACGCCGAGGGTGCCGTGCTGCCCATGGTCCTCGCGGAGGCGGACGGCCGGATCGCCGGGGCCTTCACCCTGACCGGGATCGTCCGGGGTCCCTTCTGCAGCGCCTATCTCGGGTACTGGGTGGCCGCCGACCGGCAGAACCGCGGGCTGGCCAGTGCCGCCGTGCGGCGGATGTGCCGGATCGCGCGGGACACCGCGGGGCTACACCGGCTCGAGGCGTCCACGCTGCTCGACAACGCCGGTTCGCAGCGGGTGCTGGCGAAGTGCGGCTTCCAGCCGATCGGGACTGCTCCTGACTACCTGCACATCAACGGCGCCTGGCGGGACTGCCGGCTCTTCCAGCGGATCCTGCACGACCGCGATCCGGGCACGTGAGGTCCTCCGCACCAGCGCGGTCCGGGCACGTGAGGTCCTCGCGCGCGTGCGGGGACGCCGGCGGCCGGGCGCCTTCCGGTGCCCGGCCGCCGCACGTCCTGTCAGCCCTTCAGCGAGGCCATCCACGTCTCGACCTCGTCGGAGCGGCGCGGCAGCCCCGCCGAGAGGTTCCGGTTGCCGTCCTGCGTGACGAGGATGTCGTCCTCGATGCGGACGCCGATGCCCCGGTACTCCTCCGGGACCGTCAGGTCGTCGGCCTGGAAGTACAGGCCGGGCTCGACGGTGAGCACCATGCCCGGCTCCAGCGTGCCGTCGACGTACGCCTCCACACGCGCGGCCGCGCAGTCGTGGACGTCCATGCCGAGCATGTGGCCGGTGCCGTGCAGGGTCCAGCGGCGCTGCAGGCCCAGCTCCAGGACGCGCTCGACCGGGCCCTCGACCAGGCCCCACTCGACGAGCTTCTCGGCGAGCACGCGCTGGGCGGCGTCGTGGAAGTCGCGGTACTTGGCGCCCGGCTTGACGGCCGCGATTCCGGCCTCCTGCGCCTCGTACACGGCGTCGTAGATCTTCTTCTGGATCTCGCTGTACGTGCCGTCGACCGGCAGCGTGCGCGTGATGTCGGCCGTGTACAGCGTGTGCGTCTCCACGCCCGCGTCGAGCAGCAGCAGGTCGCCGGAGCGGACCGGGCCGTCGTTGCGCACCCAGTGCAGGGTGCAGGCGTGCGGGCCGGACGCGCAGATCGAGCCGTAGCCGACGTCGTTGCCCTCCACGCGCGCGCGGAGGAAGAACGTGCCCTCGATGTAGCGCTCGCTGGTCGCCTCGGCCCTGTCGAGGACCTTCACCACGTCCTCGAAGCCGCGCACGGTGGAGTCGACGGCCTTCTGCAGCTCGCCCACCTCGAAGTCGTCCTTGACCAGACGGGCCTCGGAGAGGAAGACGCGCAGCTCCTCGTCGCGCTCGGCGGTGACCTTGTCGGTCAGGGCCGCCTCGATGCCGGCGTCGTGGCCGCGCACGACCCGCACCGGGCCGGTGGCCTCGCGAAGCCGGTCCGCGAGCTCGCGCACGTCCGCGGCCGGGACGCCGTACAGCGCCTCGGACTCGGTGAGGGAGTGCCGGCGGCCGACCCACAGCTCGCCCTGGCCGGAGAGCCAGAACTCGCCGTTCTCGCGGTCGGAACGGGGCAGCAGATAGATCGTCGCCTGGTGGCCGTCACCCTCCGGCTCCAGCACGAGGACGCCGTCCTCGGTCTGGTCGCCGGTGAGGTACGCGTACTCGGTGGAGGCGCGGAAGGAGTACTCGGTGTCGTTCGAGCGGGTCTTCAGATTGCCCGCCGGGATCACCAGACGCTCGCCGGGGAAACGGGCGGAGAGCGCGGCACGGCGGCGCGCGGTGTGCCCGGCCTGCTCGATCGGCTCCAGGTCACGCAGTTCCGTGTCGGCCCAGCCGGACCGCATGTTCTCGGCCAGCTCGTCGGAGACGCCCGGGTACAGGCCGTTCTTGCGCTGCTTGACGGTCTCCTCGGACTCGGTCTCCGGGCCCTCCGCGGTAGCGGAGTCGGGCACAGCCGGGTTGAGCTCGTCGGACACGTGATCCTCCTCGATACGCCAGTGATCTCCCCCGGGGCCCACACGCTCCTGGCTCGTGGCCGGGCGGGGACCCCCATCATCGTACGGTCGTACCGTCGGCGGACCGGGGCCGGATGACCTGTTATGCCCGGTCATGCCGGAGGCCGGGCGCGCCGCTCAGTCGAAGCGGGCGGCCAGCAGGACGACGTCCTCCTCGCTGTCCGCCGTGTCCAGACCGTCCGGCAGGACGGTGCGCAGGACGTGGTCGGCGACGGCTCCGGGATCGTGACGCACCGCGCGCGGGATGCTCGCGGCGGCCGCGTGCAGCCGGGCGAAGGCGCGGTCCATCGGGTCGCCGGTGCGGTGCAGCAGTCCGTCGGTGTAGAGCAGGACCGTGTCCCCGGCCTCCGCCTGGATCTCCACGCTGGGCGCCTCCCAGCAGGCGAGCATGCCGAGCGGCGCGGAGACGGAGGTCTCGGCGAACTCGGTGCGCCGCTCGCCGATCAGCAGCGGTGGACTGTGCCCGGCGCCGGCCAGGGTGATCTTGCGCAGTGCCGGCTCGCAGTAGGCGAAGAGCGCAGTGGCGGAGCGGGCGGGCTCGGTCAGCCGCAGCAGCAGCTCGAGGTCGGACAGGACGGCGACCGGGTCCTCGCCCTCCATCACGGCGTAGGCCCGCAGGGAGGCGCGCAGCCGGCCCATGGCGGCCACCGCGCTGGGCCCCGAACCGGTGACCGAGCCGACGGAGAGGCCGAGGGCCGCGTCCGGCAGCGGCAGGGCGTCGTACCAGTCGCCGCCGCCGCGCGGGCCGGTGCGGTGCCGGGCGGCGAGCTGCACGCCGGCCACCCGGGGCAGCCGGGAGGGCAGCAGTTCCTCGGTGATGGTCGCCACGCGCACGCGTGCCCGCTCCACCTCCAGCAGCCGGGCGAGGTGCTCGGTGGCGTGCCGGATGTAGAGGCCGGCCAGGTGGCGCTGCCGCTCGTGCGGTTCGGCCGGTTCGTCGTAGAGCCAGACGGCGGCGCCGAGTCGGCCGGCGGAGTCGGTGGCGAGGGGCACGGCGTAGCTGGCGGCGTAGCCGAGGCGGGCGGCCACCTCGCGGTGGCGGGGGTCGAGGCCGTCCTCGGCGAGCAGGTCGGCGTGGACGATCTCGGTGTCCTCGCCGGGTTCGAGGAGGGCGCCGTAGGGCAGTGAGCCGCGCGGGACGGTCTCGATGTGGCCGAGGTCGGCAGGGCCGAGGCCGAGACCCACGGTGGTGCGGGGACCGAGCCCGTCCCCGGGGTGCAGGACGACGAGGCCGCGGCGGGCGCCGACGAGGGCGGCTCCGGCGCGCAGCAGCTCGTGCAGGGCCGTGTCCAGCGCGCTCGTGCGGGAGAGCCGCTCGGTGAGTTCGTGGACGGTGGTGAGGTCGGAGACCCAGCCGGCGAGCCGGTCCTGGAGGAGGGCGCCGGGGGCGGGGGCGGGCGGCGCGGGGGCGTTCGGGACGGATGGGAGGGTGTCGGCGGCGGGGCCGCTGCCCGGGGCGGGGGGAGTGGGCGCGACAGTGTGTGCGGGGGTTGGAACCGTGGGGTCGATTCCAGCCACTTTCGGAGGGTGGGGGGCGTTCATGGCGTCCGGCTTTCAGACCGGTGCGTTTTGCTCAAAAGCATCGCAAACCCCCATGTCACTCTGCGCCGCTAGCAGTGTCTCCACATGTACACGCACTCGTAAGGGGATGTCCAGCATTGTCCTGCGGGGTTTCCTGGTGTCCATGGGTCTGACGCCGATTTCTCCGGAAGCCCTTGCCTTACTGCCAAGTTGGCTGAAAACTGCCTCAGGTATCGGTCCATTGCGGTCGACTGGCCTTGCTCGACGGAGCGTCACAGCGGTCGTGATGGGTACGTACTCGGAGAAGGCCAGGGGTGGCTGGGGGCCACCCGGAACCTGGCGACGGACCCGGGCGTCATAACCACCGATGGCCGAGCCCCATCCTCCCGTGGCGGAGGCGGAGAGAACCACGCGCGAAGGCAAAACGCCATACTTCGCCACCCCCACGCCGCAGCCGTGCTTTTGGAAAATGCACTACGGACGCGGACGCGGCCAACGCTCGACCCCCTGGGGTCCCCCTGCCGCGGGCAGGGGTGTGATGCGCCAATAGGTACGCACAGTGAAGTGATCGACACATGATGTGATGAGTCCACGGTGTTGCCAGCGGTGCAACGGAAAGGAACGAGCGCTCATGCGCGAGATCCTCGGAAGGCGACGCAGGCTCCTGTCCAGGAACGACGGGAAGCCTGAGCTGATCAGCGCGGCGCTGGCCTTCGCGACTCAATGGCAGTGGCCCGTACTCCCGGGCGTGGCCCCGGACCCGCACGGGCGGGCCCGCTGCGCCTGCCCCGACCCGGAGTGCACGGTGCCCGGCGCGCACCCCTTCGATCCCGGCCTGCTCGCCGCCTCCGCCGACGCGCGCATGGTGCGCTGGTGGTGGACCAACCGGCCGAGCGCGCCCATCATCCTGGCGACGGGCGGCAAGGCGCCCTGCGCGGTCAGCCTGCCGGCGCTCGCCGCGTCCCGCGCCCTCGCCCTGCTGGACCGGCGGGGTATGCGCCTCGGGCCGGTGATCGCCTCGCCCACCCGCTGGTCGCTGCTGGTGCGGCCGTACTCCATGGAGCAGCTGGGCGAGCTGCTCTACGCCAAGGACTTCGTGCCGGGCTCCCTGCGCTTCCACGGCGAGGGCGGCTACATCGCCCTGCCCCCGTCCGAGACGGGCCAGGGCGGCGTCCGCTGGGAGCGTCCCCCGCTGCCCGGCTCGGCCTCCCCCTGGGTGCCCGACGTGGAGGCGGTGGTGGACGCCGTGGTCGACGCCCTCACCCGTACGGGTGTGAGCGCACCCGAGTTGTAGGGGGTGTCGGGCGCGGACGGGCCGGTCGGGTCCCGGCGCTCGTTATCTTCGCGACATGCTGTGTCATTCCGGGAGCCGGCCCCCGGACCCCCGAAAGCTTCGTCTGCTCGCCCTCGTGGTCGTCGTGGCGGCAGCCATCGCGCTGCCGCTGACCGTGGCGTCGGCGGGGCAGGTGGGCGACGCGGGGCAGGCGGCCGCCGGGACGCCGTCGGGTGGCGACGGCCCCGCGGAACGCGTCGACGCCAAGGACCCCTCCGCCGCTCCGAGCCGCTCCCCCCTGATCCTCGGCCTCGGCCTCGCCACCGCCGCCCGCTGCGGCCCCGAACTCACCTCGCCCGAGGGCATCGAGGCGCAGACCTGCGTGCTGACCCAGGGCCTGGACACCTGGGCGCGCACCTACTACCGCAACGCCACCGGCGAATCGCTGGACTCCGTGCTGAGTCTGCTGGGACCGGGCGGCCGCACCCTGCAGATGCGCTGCGTCACGGGCGCCGACGACGAGCCGGCCACCTGTGAGACGCCCCGCGAGCACAGCCGGGGCGGACCGGGCGCCTACACGGCCGTCACCGAGTTCGCCGGGCGCGGGGCCGGCGGCGCACTGCTGCTGCGCTCCGGCAGCAACTCATGAGGCACTGAGGGCATTTGCCGCTCGGCCCCGCGGTTCGCACCGGGTGCGGGCATGGAAAGGCCCGGTTGCTGGCGACGGGGGATGCACCAGCAACCGGGCTACTGGAACGGTAACAAGAGATCGGCGGTTCGCAAATTCGGTCCGGGTCATTCGGCCACCGATTTCCCTGTCCCAAGGGGGAGTTGTGACAGGAGTCACCTGTTGTGGGTACGGGTCTCGCGGCTGACCGACCGATCAGCCGCGACCCGGCGCCGGGGTCGTCAGCTGAGCGTGACCTGCCGGTTGGTCAGCCCGCCGCGTGCCCGGCGCTCGTCCGCGGTGAGCGGCTCCTGGACGGCGAGAGCGGCGGTGAGGCGATCGGCGAACTCGGCGGCCGGTTTCTCCACGTCCTCGGCCATGACCCCGCTCGGCAGGTCCCAGACCGGCACGGTGAGCCCGTGAGCACGGAAGGAGCCCACCAGCCGGGTGCCCTCGCCGAGGCTGGAACGGCCCGCCGCGTGCAGTCGCGCGAGCGCGTCCAGAAGCCGCTCCTCCGGATGGGGCATCACCCAGCGCAGGTGGTTCTTCTCCGGGGTCTCGCACCAGTACGCGGCGTCCACGCCGGACAGCTTCACCGTCGGGATCGCGGCGGCGTTCGCCCGCTCCAGGGAGGCGGTCACCTCCGGGGAGGCGTTCTCCGCGTCCGGCACCCAGAACTCGAAGCCGCTGTGCACGACCGGCTCGAACGGGGCGTCGGCGGTCAGCAGGTCCTGCAGCCGCGGGCCCTCGGCGGGGGCGCGGCGGCCCTGCACGGGGGTGCCGGGCTCCGCCTCCAGGGCGCGCAGCAGGGTGTCGGCGAGGTCGCGGCTGATGTCGCCGGACGCCGTGTCGTTCTGCAGGCCGATCAGGACCGAGCCGTCGTCGCGGCGCAGCGCGGGCCAGGCCATCGGCAGCACCGTGGCGAGGGTGACCGAAGGGACGCCCTCGGGCAGGCCGTCCGCGAGCGTCAGCTCGGCCGTCGCGGCCGGGACCAGCTCACGCATGGCGATCCAGTCGCCCTCGCCGGGCAGCCCCTCGAACGGGCGCTGCACCAGCTCGGTCGCGGCGTGCGCCGCGGCCCGGCCGTGGCAGGCCTTGTAGCGCCGGCCGCTGCCGCAGGGGCAGGGTTCGCGGGCGCCGACAACCGGAACCTGTCCATCAGCGCCTGTGGCGCGGGCCCCGTCGCTGAGCTGGGGCCGCTTGGCCTTCGTCTGGGGTCGCTTCTTGGCCATCGTGGGGTCTCCCGGTTACGGCTCTTCTCGTACGGGCGGGAGCCTAGCCGTTCAGGACGGAACCAACGGGAACCTGTGGACAACGCACGCACGCTCGACGCCAGAGGTGTGAACCGGGAGACGATCCGCCGACCGTTCAGCCCAGGTCCTCGAGGGCGTCGGCGAAGTCCATACCGGCCAGATCGGGGAGCGAGGGGGCGGTGACGCGCGTAGCGAAACCGGCGTGCCGGCACCCGGCATCGGGATCGTGCACGTCCGCGTGGACCACCACCCAGACCGTCACCTCACCGCGGACACCGTCCCGCACGCCCCAGTCGTCGGCGAGGGCCGTGATGATGTTCAGTCCCCGGCCGCCGTGCGCGGTCACCGACGGTGTGGCCGGTGCCGGCCGGGTCGGGCCGCCGCCGTCCGTCACCTCGACGATGAGCCGGCCCCGGGCGTCCACCCGCCATGCGGCGCGGACGTCGCCGTCGCCGGCCGGAACGTCACCCAGGGGGCGTCCGTGTTTGCAGGCGTTGCTCAAAAGTTCGGAAAGGATCAGTACGGCATCGTCGATGACCGTGTCCGATACGCCGCCGGTCCGTAGTTGCGCACGCATCCGGTGCCGGGCCTTCCCCACGCCCGCAGGACCATGGGGAACGGCCATGCTCGACGACGTGGGCACCTCCTGTGCCACCACAAACGCCACCCCCGAGACCTCCTTTGCCCCACGCCACGGTGTGGATGCCCCATTGGCCTGTACCGGAAACCGGCCAGTCCCCTTCCACCGACGCATTCGAAACGCTCGTACACGCATCGAACGCGCCGGAGCACACTCCGTGACGATCCGGCCGCCCCGTGCCGCCCACCGTCGGCGGCCGGCACGGGGCGCGGGTTTCAGCGGCCGAGTCGGTCCAGTACCGCGCGCGGGCGGTTGGTGATGATGGCGTCGATGCCCAGCTCGACGCAGAGGTCGACGTCCTCGGGCTCGTTCACGGTCCACACGTGCACCTGGTGGCCGGTCCGCTTCAGCCGCTCCACGTACGCGGGGTGACTGCGCACGATGCGCATCGAGGGGCCCGCGATCCGCACACCCGCGGGCAGCCGCCCGTCGCGCAGTCGCGGCGAGACGAACTGCATGAGGTAGACCGCCGGCAGGTTCGGCGCGGCCGCACGCACGCGGTGCAGTGAACGGGCCGAGAAACTCATGACCCGCACCGGGGACTCGGCGGCGCTGGCGGGCGCGTCCAGGCCGAACCGCTTCAGCAGCACCAGCAGCCGCTCCTCGACCTGGCCCGCCCAGCGTGTGGGGTGCTTGGTCTCGATGGCCAGCTCCACCCGCCGCCCGGCGTCCGAGACCAGTTCCAGCAGCCGTTCCAGGGTGAGCACGGACGTGTCCGCGGGGTCCTCCGGCCGGCTCTCCCAGTCGGGCTCCTCGTCCCGCCCGTGCCAGGCCTCGCGGGTCTTCCAGGAGCCGAAGTCCAGCGCGGCGAGGTCGGCCAGTTCCAGCGCGGAGACGGCGCCACGGCCGTTGGAGGTACGGTTCACCCGCCGGTCGTGGACACAGACCAGATGGCCGTCCGCGGTCAGCCGTACGTCGCACTCGAGAGCGTCCGCGCCGTCCTCGACGGCCTTTCTGTAGGCGGCGAGGGTGTGCTCGGGAGCGTCCTCGGAGGCGCCCCGGTGGGCGACGACCTGGATGGAGTGCTGTGGTGCGTGGGTCACCGCGTCATGGTGCCACCGTCGCCCGCTGGGCGGGGCGTCGCGGACGCGGCCGTACGACGAACGGGCTGTACAGCATGCTCGTTTATGTAACTTTTGTCTAAATGATCCTATATAAAGAGGGCCCCTCGGACCCACAGCCACCGCTTATGGTGCTCTGACGGCCCTTGGGAAAAGCTGACTGCAGACGAATACGACCGACGACAACAGGCGTGGATCGAGGAGAAGAGCTGTGAGCACCGAGAACGAGGGCAACGCGGTACCCCCGGCCCCGTCCGCACCTCCCGTGCCGGTGGCCTCTTCCGCCGCTTCCCCGCAGGGCCCCGCGCCCGAGGGGGGAGCGCCGACGGCTCAGCTGCCACCGGTGCCCCAGGACGCCCCGGCCGTGGCCGGACAGGGCCCGATGCCCGCCGGTCAGGGCCCTGCGCATCCCGCCGGCCCGCCCGCACCCGCCCCGGACGGCTCCTGGCCGCCTCCGCCGGCCACTCCCACCTACGGTGACGGCGGCGCCGGCGGCTTCGGCGGTACCGGTGGTTTCGGCGGCCCGGGCGGCGCCGGCTGGGGAGCGTCGTACCAGCAGCCCGCCCCCAAGCCGCGCAGCGGGCGCGGCGGGCTCGTCGTCGCGGTCCTGGCGGCCGCGCTGGTCGCGGGCGGTCTGGGTGGCGGCCTCGGCTACACCCTGGCCAAGGACAACGACGGCGGCGGCTCCACCACCGTCTCGGCCTCCGACGGCAGCGCCGCGCAGATCAAGCGCGCGCCCGGCACGATCGCCAACGTGGCCTCCAGGGCCCTGCCCAGCACGGTCACCATCGAGGCGGAGGGCAGCGACGGCCAGGGCGGCACGGGCACCGGCTTCGTCTTCGACAAGCAGGGGCACATCGTCACCAACAACCACGTGGTGGCCGACGCGGTGGACGGCGGCAAGCTCTCGGCCACGTTCCCGGACGGCAAGAAGTACGCCGCCGAGGTCGTCGGGCACGCCCAGGGTTACGACGTCGCCGTCATCAAGCTCAAGAACGCCCCGTCGGACCTCAAGCCGCTCGCGCTGGGCAACTCGGACAACGTGGCCGTGGGGGACGAGACCATCGCCATCGGCGCCCCCTTCGGCCTGTCCAACACGGTGACGACCGGCATCATCAGCGCCAAGGACCGCCCCGTGGCCTCCAGCGACGGCAGCTCCAGCAGCAAGGCGTCGTACATGAGCGCCCTGCAGACCGACGCGTCGATCAACCCGGGCAACTCCGGCGGCCCGCTGCTGAACGCCTCCGGCGCGGTCATCGGCATCAACTCGGCGATCCAGTCCAGCAGCAGTGGCGGCTTCGGCTCCGGCCAGTCCGGCTCGATCGGCCTCGGCTTCGCCATCCCGATCAACCAGGCCAAGTCCGTCGCCCAGCAGCTGATCAAGACCGGCAAGCCGGTGTACGCCAAGATCGGCGCCTCCGTCTCCCTGGAGGACTCCGGCGACGGTGCGAAGATCACCGACCAGGGTGCGGGCGGCGCCGCGGCGGTCGAGTCCGGCGGTCCGGCGGCGAAGGCCGGTCTCAAGCCCGGTGACGTGATCACCAAGCTCGACGACCACGTGATCGACAGCGGTCCGACCCTGATCGGTGAGATCTGGACCCACAAGCCGGGTGACAAGGTCGCCATCACCTACAAGCGGGGCGGCCAGGAGCACACGGTGGACCTGACCCTGGCCTCGCGCGACGGCGACGGCTGACCCGCACGACGGGTACGCGCACGCACGTGACCAAGGGGTGCCTCTCACGGGAGGGGCACCCCTTCACGCGTCCCGGGAAGCGGTCGTGCCCCTGGGAGCGAACGGCGCCCCGCGGAGGGCGCGCCGGGCGAGCGACGGGCGCCCCGCGAGTGAACGGGCGCCCCGCGAGTGAACGGGCTGGCCGGCGTGGCCGGCTGACTGGCTGACCGGCGTGGTCGTCGCGACTGGCTGACCGGCGTGGCCGGCGGTCGGCGCGACCGGCTCATCGGCGTGACCGGCTCACCGGCGTACCAGCGTGACCGGCTGGGCGGCGGGCCATTAGCCAGCCACCAGCCACCAGCCACCAGCCACCAGCCACCAGCCACCAGCCACCAGCCACCAGCCACCAACCACCAACCACCAACCACCAGGTGACCACCGACCAGGTGACCATCGACCAGTTGTGCAGTTCTCGGCGGACCTCGCGGCCCCGGTTCGAAAACCGGTTGTCCGGTCGCCCTCACTGCCGCGAGGATCGGCCCATGACCTCGATCCCCGTAGTCCTGCCGCCGACCTCCGCCGCGCGATCGGTGCGAGGCCAGCAGCAGTCCGGCCGACCGTGGAGGCCGACGCTCTTTCACGCGTGAGCGCCGCCCTGGTCGCGGGGCTCCTCGCCGGTTATGGCATCGCCATGCCCGTGGGAGCGGTCGCGACGTATCTGGTGGCGCTCACCGCCCGGACCTCTCTGCGGACCGGCGCCTGCGCAGCGCTCGGGGTCGCGACCGCGGACGGCCTCTATGCGCTGATCGCCGTGATCGGTGGCTCGGCGCTGACACACGCCATCCAGCCGATCACGGGCCCCATGAGATGGGGCGCCGCCGCCGTCCTCGTCGTACTGGCGGCCCACGGCGCGGTCACGGCGATCGCCCGTCACCGCGGGCCCGGGACGGCGGCGCGTACCGACGAGACCCCCATCGGCCCGGGGCGGGCCTACCTCGGCCTGTGGGGCATCACGATGATGAACCCCGTCACCGTGATCTACTTCGCGGCTCTCGTGCTCGGCAGCCGGGCCTCGGCGGAGGCGAAGCCTTTGCAGCAGGCCGTGTTCGTGCTGGCCGCCTGTGCGGCATCCGCCAGCTGGCAACTGCTGCTCGCCGGCGGTGGAGCACTGCTCGGCCGGCTGCTGACCGGCAGCCGCGGCAGGCTCGTCACCGCGATGGTGTCCAGCACCGTGATGACCGTACTCGCCGCCCGCATGCTCCTGTCCCCGTCCTGACCGGCCGACCGACCGGCGGTTCCGGCCCGCCGCCCCGCTCCCGCGGGACCCGCCGGGCCGCCGGTCACCACCAACCCGCCCTCCCACCCGGGCCCACACCCCCACCCCGCCCGCCGATCCCGGTACGCTGTACCCGCTCCGGCCCTGGTGGCCGGTGCCGAGGTGGGTTGCCCGAGCGGCCTAAGGGAACGGTCTTGAAAACCGTCGTGGCGCGAGTCACCGTGGGTTCAAATCCCACACCCACCGCTTAGCAGGTCGGAAGCTTGCAGGTCAGAAGGGGTGCCACTCTCCGGAGCGGCACCCCTTCCGCATGACCTTGTCTCACCCTGGCCCGCCGGTACCCCACCGATGAACAGCGCGTGCGGCCAACCTGCGGCCAGGATTCAGGGCCCCTCGGCCCCACTCTCGTGCTCTGCCAACCCTCGAGTTCCGGGCGGTCACTTCACCTCCACCCGCACCTTCCACGGCGTGACGACAAGCGGGCAGAGTCGGCCCGCGCCGGGTCGGCAGTGCCTTGCCGCGCTGATCGCCGCGATACCGTCCCTCTCGACGTGGAAGCGTGCCGTGGCGTTTCCCGTCGCGGTCGTGCTGCCCGCGGTCCGCCGGAGGACGGCGGAGTCGCTCACCGGGATGCTCCAGGAGTAGGTGAGCCCGTGGTCGCGGTAGCCGGTGAGAGTGACTTCGATGTCGTCACCGGTCCGTGCGGACACGGTCCTGCCGTCGTCCGCGTTCGTAAGAGCAACGCGTGCGGCCGTCTGGCGCGTCGCCTGGCTGTGAGCAGCCGCTGGCGCTGTCGCAGATGTCATGACAGCAACCAGGGCCAGTCCCACTCCCCAGGGAGCGGCAGACCGATTCGTTCCCACTACGTTTTCCTCCCTTGGTCCCGGCGGGTCGGACGTCCTTCCCGACGGCATCAGTGGAATTGATCCTTCCGGTCAGCGCGACGTGACAGCGAGGAGTCGCTGCGAAACCACCCGGCCGAGGGTTGTGGCGCCCCCACGTCAGACACGCCCTAAGCGCGACGAGCCCACGAACGGCACGTCGAGATGCCGAGACCACCGGAGCTTGGTTCGCTGGTATCCGTAGCCCCCTCCACGAAAGCGAGGTCCGGTCATGAGCAGCGGAGAGACACGCGCACGGATTGAGCAGATGCGCGAAAAGGCCAGGGCACTTGCGGATGCCGCGGAGCACACCAGCGACCCGGAGGAGCGGCAGCGACTCCAGGAGAAGTCCCGCAGGCTGCAATCCCAGAGCGAAGAGAGCGCCATGCGGAGCGGAGACATCTACCCCCCGGAGTAGGCGGCGCCCTCCTGGGCATCGCTTACGACGCCGGGCCCGAGGAGTATCCGACCAGCGCGGACGAGGACGACGAGGTACGGAGCGTCCCACGGTCCGCGCTGTCCATCACCCCTGCGAACACTGCCGACCAGACAAGGCCCCAGGGATCACGAAGGACCGGAAGGAGCCTGACTTTCGGACCGTCTTGACCCGACCCGAAGATCCGCCGGGCAGGTTCTATCAGGCGCTCAGGAAGTGGTGGCGCAGATGGCGTAGACGGAGATACTGACGTCATCGCTATTAGGCGACCAACCGTAGGCGATCCACCCGTCGTTGTCGCTGCTGGGGAAGGATCCCCCCAGGCTGGCCTGGAATGTTGAGGAAGTGGCCGTGGCCCCGCCGCCGATCACTCGCTTGCCTGCGGGGCACGACGCCTTACGCTGGGTGAAATTGGGCACGGTCTCGGCGGGGAGCCTGACAGTCTCCACGCCGGTCACCCCGCCGCTTGCGGGAGGTGGTGTCGTCGCGGCCTGCTGGCAGGAAGCGGTCTGATTCACCTGGTTGTTGTTGCCGGCCACGTTGTTTTGTGCATTGCACACCAGCGGTGACAAGAGCCCCAACAGGGGGCCGTCCTGGGCCTGGGCTTGTCCTGAGCCAAAGGTACCCATGGCCACGGCTGCGGTCAGCGTTGCGATGATCCGACCGGTCTTCCTCATTCAGGATCTCTTTTCCGTAGCAGCACATGGATTTGACCTGCCGGGAAATCTACTGTTCCGAGGTGTGCATTCATGAATCGACATGACCGTTTCGTCCATTCAGGCCAGACTTGGATGGCCTTCGGAAGAGTCACCGTGGGTTCACATCCCGCACCCACCGCGCAGTTGGACGGCCCTGGACCCGGATGAACCGGTCCGGGGCCGTTGCTGTCGGTCCCGCCGGGGCGCCGGGGTGCTTGTCCTCAGGATCGGTGGCCTGTCATGCGGGCCGCCGAGGCGATCGTGGCGCGGGCCTCGCGTTCGCTGAGGCCGGTGTGGCGGGCCGCTTCGGTCAGGGGGTCGGCGAGGACGGGGCCGATGCCGTTCTCGTAGGCCCGGCAGGCCGCCCAGAACAGCCGGGTGTTGCGCTGACCCTCGTGGGCGGAGAGGACGAACTGGACCAGGCCGCGGCCGTGGTCGCCGGGTGCCGGGGGTGCCGGGTGGTTGCCGCGCGGCGGGGGCAGGAGCAGACGCAGCAGGGAGGCCGGGCAGGGGGCGGGGGCCAGCTGCGCGGTGCCGGGGGCGGTCGCGTAGACGCCGTGTTCGGTGCGGGAACCGGGGCCCACCAGGTAGCCACCGGCGCCCCGGATGTCGATGCCGGGGGCGAGCCGGCCGGCCGAGTTCGGTACGACGACGTCCGGCGGGCCGGTCAGCCACAGGTGCCGGCCGCCGCTCGGGGTGAGGACGACGACGGTCGGCGGGATCGTGAACAGATGGCGCAGGGCCAGCTCGCGCAGGGCGGCCGAGGAGTCCGTGCCCGACTTGGTGTCCAGGTCGACGCCGATCAGGTGGTACGGGGGAAGCCCGCAGGCGATGCCGTAGCCGGTGGGCCTGGACGCGGCGGCGAACAGCTCGCGGATGCGGACGGGATCGGTCGAGGCGTCGTACACGCCGTGGCCGAAGCGGCCGCACTCGCCGTGGCAGCGTGGTGCCGCCGGATCGGGGTCGGCGTGGTGGGGCGAGCGCAGGGCGGGGAGTTTCGTCCGGGACAACGGGATGACGGCCAGGCCGCGCTCGGCGGCTGACAGGGCGTGTGCGAGGGCCAGCGTCGTGGCCTGCCGGTCGATGGTGGCCATGGTCTTATATTCGTACACGCGTTCGAAAAAGGGAAGAGGGGGCGGGTGGGGCGCGCCGGGGCGGGGTGGATCGGCCGGAGAGTGCCGGAAAATGCCGGAACGATTCTCTTCTTGTGTCGCTTGGCGGGTGAACATCCGCAGTCGCGCCTGCTGGGGCATCGCGGGCCAGAGGTGGCGTTAGGGGTTTATCGACTTGTCATCACGCTTGCGTGCGAATCACCGCTTCCGGGGTGGTTCGCCGGGGATTCGGTGGGCAACTCTTGGGGCGTGACGTCGTCCACGACAGTCCAGGCGGTCGGCCAACTGCCTTGACACAAACCGTAGTTCACGTGCTTCCGGCCCATGGGGCCGCAGAGTGCTCGGTTCTGGAGGAACAACATGGCAAGCATCCGTACCGCCCGCGTTCTCGCCGTCGTCGCCGCGCTTCCGCTCGCAGCCGCTCTCTTCACCGGCATCGCGGCCGCTGACAACGGCGGCTTCGCGGACGACGGATCGAACGCGGGAGTGGCGTCCGTCATCGGCAGCGGAGTCGGCCACGACAACAACGGCAACTCGTCCACCACGCAGCAGAACGCGGTCGGCTCCGGGGCCTCGAACCAGAGCAGTACCGCGCAGGTGAACGGATCCGCGTTCACGGCCATCCAGCAGGGCAACGAGAACGTCGCCGTCCACTTCACCCACCTCTGGTGACCGTAGGCCGAGGTTCCTCCTGAGGAGGGCTTCGCGGGGTGTGCTCAGGGGTCGTAACACGTCCGCGCGGCGGTACTTCGGTACCGCCGCGCAGGCGTTCTCCGCCCGGTTCCGCTGCGTGCGGCCGACCTTGACACCCGACCGTATCTGACGGACAGTCAGAAATCGTCTGGATGGTCGGAGGCCGTCAGGCCGAAGCCGTGCGGGCCGATGCCGTGCTGGCCGGGGCCGTGTGGGCCGATCGGGAGGCGGAGGTGAGCGCGGAGATGGACGAGGTGGGGACCCGGCTCAAGGCGTACGAGGGTCTGCCGGCCACCGTCGCCGGAGTGGGCAAGGACCCGGTGAACGCGCCGATGATCCGGCACTGGTGCGAGGCGATGGGCGACACCAGTCCGGCCTACCGCGGCCCGGACGCCATCGCCCCGCCGACCATGCTCCAGGCCTGGACGATGGGCGGCCTCTCCGGCCACACGGGCCGCACCGGGGCCTACGACGAACTGCTCGGCCTGCTCGACGCCTCGGGGTGCACCTCCGTGGTGGCCACCGACTGCGAGCAGGAGTATCTACGGGCCCTGCGCCCGGGCGACGAGGTCACGTTCGACTCCGTGATCGAGTCCGTCTCAGGACCCAAGACGACCAAACTGGGCAGGGGCTACTTCGTCACCACCCGCACGGACGTCCGGGTCGGTGGCGATCTGGTGGGCACGCACCGGTTCCGCATCCTCAAGTACGCCCCCGCGCACACCGGTCCGCGCGCACGGCGCCCCCGTCCGGTGGTCAACCGGGACAACGCGGGCTTCTGGCAGGGCGTGGCCGAGCACAGACTCCTCGTCCAGCGCTGCACGGACTGCGGCACACCGCGCCACCCCTGGCTGCCAGGCTGCAACGCCTGCGGCGGCCTGGGCTGGGACACGTTCGAGGCGAGCGGTGCGGGCACGGTCCACTCCTACGTGGTGATGCACCATCCGCCCTTCCCGGCTTTCGATCCCCCGTACGCCGTCGGCCTCATCGAACTGGCCGAAGGCGTGCGGATGGTGGGCAACGTGGTGGGGGTGCCGTACGACAAGGTGCGCATCGGGCTGCCGGTGCGGGTGGAGTTCCGGACCTACGAGGACGACGACGGCGCGCTGGTCCTGCCGGTCTTCCGCGTCGCCTCCTCCGGGTCGCAGGAGGCGAGGGACGACATGGACGTGGACCGCGCGGACGCCGGGGCCCGGACCGGGGCGGGTGACGCATGACGACGGCACTCACGGCGGGCACGGAACTGCCCCCGCTGGAGATCCCGGTCACCCGCACGCTCATCGTGGCGGGCGCGCTCGCCTCCCGGGACTACCAGGACGTGCACCACGACGCGGAGCTGGCCAGGGCGAAGGGCTCGCCCGACGTCTTCATGAACATCCTGACGACGAACGGCCTGGTCGGCAGATACGTCACGGACCACTTCGGTCCGGCGGCGGTGCTCCGCAAGGTCGCCATCCGGCTCGGCGCGCCCAACCACCCGGGGGACACGATGGTGCTGACGGGCAGGATCGAAGCGGTCGACGGCGACACCGCCACCGTGCGGGTCGTCGGCGCAAACGGCATCGGCCGGCACGTCACGGGCACGGTGACGGTGACGGTCGCGGACGCGCGGGTCCCGGGCGCGGGGGCCGCTGAGGTACGGGTCCCGGGCGCGGGGGCCGACGACGCATGCGTCCGCGGCGCGGAGGCCGCTGACGTGCGGGTCCCGGGCGCGGAGGTCACGTCGTGAGTCTGCGCGGGCGCGACGCGCTCGGCGGCCGGGCGGCGATCGCCGGCATCGGGGCCACCGAGTTCTCCAAGGACTCCGGGCGCAGCGAACTGCGGCTGGCGGTGGAGGCGGTGCGGGCCGCGCTCGACGACGCGGGCCTCACGCCGGGCGATGTGGACGGGCTCGTGACGTTCACGATGGACACCAGCCCGGAGATCACGGTGGCCCAGGCCTGCGGGATCGGCGAGTTGTCGTTCTTCTCCCGGATCCACTACGGGGGCGGCGCGGCCTGTGCGACCGTCCAGCAGGCGGCGCTGGCGGTGGCGGCGGGCGTCGCGGAGGTGGTGGTCTGCTACCGGGCCTTCAACGAGCGCTCGGGCCGCAGGTTCGGCGCCGGCGTGCAGCACCGTGAGCCCACGGCGGAGGGCGTGGCGCTGGGCTGGGCGCTGCCGTTCGGGCTGCTCACCCCTGCGTCCTGGGTGGCCATGTCGGCCCAGCGGTATCTGCACGCGTACGGGCTGACGCCGGAGGCGTTCGGGCACGTGGCCGTGGTGGACCGCAAGTACGCGGCGACGAATCCGGCGGCATGGTTCCACGGACGCCCGATCACGCTCGCCGACCATGCCGCGTCCCGCTGGATCGCCGAGCCGCTCAGGCTGCTGGACTGCTGCCAGGAGACCGACGGCGGGCAGGCGATCGTCGTCACCTCCCTGGAGCGAGCCCGTGACCTGCCGCATCCGCCCGCGGTGATCGCGGCGGCGGCCCAGGGGGCCGGCCGGGCGCAGGAGCAGATGACCGGTTTCCACCGCGGCGATCTGACGGGCCTGCCGGAGATGGGCGTGGTGGCCCGCCAGTTGTGGCGGACCTCCGGGCTCGCACCTGCCGACATCGACCTGGGGATCCTGTACGACCACTTCACCCCGTTCGTGCTGATGCAGCTGGAGGAGTTCGGGTTCTGCGGGAGAGGGGAGGCGGCGGACCTCGTGGCCGAGGAGAGGCTGCCGCTGAACACCCACGGCGGGCAGCTCGGGGAGGCGTATCTGCACGGCATGAACGGCGTGGCGGAGGCGGTACGGCAGCTGCGCGGCACGGCGGCGAACCAGCTGCCGGGGGTGTCCCGGACCCTGGTGACGGCTGGCACCGGGGTACCGACGTCGGGCCTGGTGCTCGCGGCGGACCGCTGAGCCCCCCCCCCGCGGACCGGTCCACCGAGGAACGCATGCTCCCGCGGCCGGGCAGGCCCCAGGGACAGGGTGCCGGGGCTCACACCGCCGGGCAGGCCTTGCGACGGCAGCGCACCCGGGCTCCCGCCGCCGAGCGGCCCCCGGCGGCAGGGCTACGGGGCTTCCGCGGGCGGGCAGGTCCTGCGACGGCAGCGCACCCGGGCTCCCGCCGCCGAGCAGACCCCGGCGGCAGGGCTACGGGGCTTCCGCGGCCGGGCAGGTCCTGCGACGGCAGCGCACCCGGACTCCCGCCGCCGAGCAGACCCCGGCGGCAGGGGTACGGGGCTTACGCGGGCGGGCAGGCCCCCAGTGGCAGGGTGCCCGGCCCCTACGGCCGGGCACGGCGTGACGAGGGTGGGCGGGGCGCACCCACCGGCCGGGCACAGGGCCCTTCGTGGCCGGGCTCGGGGCCGGACCCGGACCCGGCATCAGGGTCGGACCCGCAGGCGGAGTGGATCTGCCGTCCACCTTCAGGAGGTGCAGGCACCCCCACCCCTACAACCTGAGGGGGACTCCCCTTCGGGACCTGCGGCCGATCCGCCGGGCCGGCCCCCGCTTCTAGCGTGGAGCCATGACCGCACCCGTCTGCACCAGCGCCTCGGCCGCCGCACCAAGCCGGCGGAACCGCCCCCAGTCCGGGCTCCGCTCCGGCGGCGGGACGCCCACGTACCCGTCGTTCGCGTCGTACGTGCGGGCCCGCCAGCCGGTCCTGCTGCGTACCGCCCGCTCGCTGACGGCGAACCCCTGCGATGCCGAGGACCTGCTGCAGACCGCCCTCGCCAAGACCTACGTGGCGTGGGAGCGGATCGAGGACCAGCGGGCGCTCGACGGCTATGTGCGCCGGGCGCTGCTCAACACGCGGACCTCGCAGTGGCGCAAGCGCAAGGTGGACGAGTTCGCCTGCGAGGAGCTGCCCGAGCCGGAGTCCGCGCCGGGCGACGGAGACCCGGCCGAACGGCAGGCCCTGCACGACGCCATGTGGCGGGCGGTCGCGAAGCTGCCGGCGCGGCAGCGGGCGATGGTCGTCCTGCGGTACTACGAGGACCTCAGCGAGGCCCAGACCGCCGAGGTGCTCGGCGTGTCCGTGGGCACGGTGAAGTCGGCGGTGTCCCGGGCGCTGGGCAAGCTGCGCGAGGACCCGGAGCTGATGCTGGTCCGCTAGCCCGAATTTCCCTTCCCCTAGTGACATACCGCGCGGTATGTGCGCAGAATCAGCGCAACCTCTACCACCGCGTAGGCAATGTCGCCCGGGAGGACGCCGTGCTGAGCACGATGCAGGACGTACCGCTGCTGATCTCGAGGATCCTGAACCACGGATCCACGGTCCACGGCTCATCCCAGGTGACCACCTGGACCGGGGAGGCCGAGCCGCACCGGCGCACCTTCGCCGAGATCGGCGCCCGTACGGCCCAGTTGGCGAACGCGCTGCGAGACGAACTCGGGGTCCGCGGCGACGACCGCGTGGCCACCTTGATGTGGAACAACGCCGAGCACGTCGAGGCGTACTTCGCGATCCCGTCCATGGGCGCGGTGCTGCACACCCTCAATCTGCGGCTGCCCGCCGAGCAGCTGGTGTGGATCGTCAACCACGCGGCCGACAAGGTCGTCATCGTCAACGGCTCGCTGATCCCGCTGCTGGCGCCGCTGCTGCCCAAGCTCCCGGCGGTCGAGCACATCGTCGTCTCCGGGCCCGGTGACCGTACCCCGCTGCACGGCACACACGCCCGGCTGCACGAGTACGAGGAGCTGATCGCCGGCCGGTCCACCGGGTACGACTGGCCGGAGCTGGACGAGTGCCGGGCAGCCGCCATGTGCTACACCTCCGGCACCACCGGAGACCCCAAGGGCGTGGTGTACAGCCATCGGTCGATCTACCTGCACTCCATGCAGGTCAACATGACCCAGTCGATGGGCCTGACCGACCAGGACACCTCGCTGGTCGTGGTCCCCCAGTTCCACGTCAACGCCTGGGGCCTGCCCCACGCCACCTTCATGACCGGCGTGAACATGCTGATGCCGGACCGTTTTCTGCAGCCCGCGCCGCTCGCCGAGATGATCGAGCGGGAGAGGCCGAGCCACGCGGCCGCCGTGCCGACCATCTGGCAGGGTCTGCTCGCCGAGCTGCAGGCCAGGCCGCGCGACGTCGCGAGCCTCACCCAGGTCACCATCGGCGGCGCGGCCTGTCCGCCCTCGCTCATGGCGGCCTTCGACCAGCTGGGCATGCGGGTCTGCCACGCCTGGGGCATGACGGAGACCTCCCCGCTGGGCACGGTCGCCCGGCCGCCGGCCCACGCGGTCGGGACCGACGAGGAGTTCGCCTACCGTCTCACCCAGGGCCGCTTCCCGGCCGGCGTCGAGGCCCGCCTGAGCGGTCCCGACGGCGAACGCCTGCCCTTCGACGGCGAGTCGGCGGGCGAGCTGGAGGTGCGCGGCCCGTGGATCGCGGGCGCCTACTACAACGGCCCGGACGCCGAACCGCTGCGCCCCGCCGACAAGTTCAGCGAGGACGGCTGGTTGAAGACGGGCGACGTCGGCACCATCTCCCCCGACGGTTTCCTCACCCTCACCGACCGCGCCAAGGACGTCATCAAGTCGGGCGGCGAGTGGATCTCCTCGGTGGAGCTGGAGAACGCGCTGATGTCCCACCCGGACGTGAGCGAGGCCGCCGTGGTCGCCGTGCCCGACGACAAGTGGGGGGAGCGCCCGCTGGCCACGGTCGTCCTGCGGGAGGGCGCCACCGCCGACTTCGAGACCCTGCGCGTCTTCCTCGCCGAGGAGGGCCGCATCGCCCGGTGGCAGCTGCCCGAGCGCTGGACGGTGATCGCGGCGGTGCCGAAGACGAGCGTGGGCAAGTTCGACAAGAAGGTGCTCCGCAGGCGGTACGCGGACGGCGAGCTGGACGTCACCCGACTCTGACCGGCCGATCCGCGGCACACCGTCGACCGCATCGGCGTACGCCACAGGCCCCCACCCGGCGTGCGCCGCTGCCGGCCGCCCCGGTCGCGCCCGGTGTCGGGAGTGGGGGGTGATCGTCAGCTGGTCGGTCCCGGTGTGAGCGGTGTGGCTCCCGGCCGCGTGCGCCGGGTGGGCCGGATCGTCGCCACCCAGCCGGGGATCAGCCACGCACCGGCCACCGCGCACACGCCGGTCCAGCCCCAGTGGCCGAAGGCCGGGCCCGCGGCGGCCGAGGCGAGCGCGCCGCCGGCGAAGCCGGAGACGACGTAGGCGGTGTTGGCGGTGGCGGGGGTGGCGGTCGTGGTCAGGGCGAGGGTCTGGTTGGCCACGTGGGAGGCGACCAGGGCGGCGTGGACTGCGATCGCGGCGGCGAACAGGGCCGCCATGGCGTGGCCGCCGAGCCAGAACAGCGGCACGGATACGGCCGCCAGCAGATAGGCGACGCGCACGACCCGCGTGGCACCGAACCGGTCCACCAGGCCGCCGGCCGGCGGGGCCACCGCAGTGGCGGTCAGGCCGAAGAGGCCGAACAGTCCGGCGGTCGCGGTCGTGAGGCCGTAGGAGGGGCCGGTCAGCAGGAGCGTGAGGGAGGTCCACAGCGCGCTCCAGGCGCCGAACATCCCGGCCTGCCGCACGCAGGCCCGCCACAGATCGGGCGAGCGGCGCAGCAGCCCCGGCAGCTCGGCGATGCCGGAGAACAGCCCGCTTTGCCGCGAGCGCCGTTCCGAGGGCAGGGCCAGGGCCGTGGCCAGACCCAGCACGAGGGTCAGTACGGCGGACCCGGCGAACACCCAGCGCCAGCCGAACGCCTGCCCGGCGAGGGCGCCGACGACACGGGCGGCGACGATTCCGGTGAACAGACCGGCGATGACGGCCGCGACATGGCGCGCGCGCCGGTCGGCGGGCGCGCGCTCCGCAACCAGTGGCACGAGCAGCTGCGGTACGACGGTCGCGGCGGCGGCGACGAACACGCAGGCGGAAAGGGCGGCGATGCCGGGGGCGAGGGCCGCGACGACGAGCGAGACGGTGGTGGCCACGGAGAGGCCGGCGACGAGCGGGCGCCGGTCGACGCGGTCGCCGAGCGGCGCGAAGAAGAGCAGCCCGGCCGCGTAGCCGAGCTGGGCGACCGAGGCGATCCAGGTCACGGCCGACGGGACCGTGCCGAAGTCATGGGCGATGAGCGGGAGCAGCGGCGCCGCGAGGTAGATGTTGGCGGCCGTGACGGCGGTGCAGACGGCGATGAGAAGGAGGAAGAAGGAGCCCGAGGCGGGCCGCTCGCGGGTGACGACCGGTATGCCCGGCGTTAGACGGGTGGCGGTGGCTGACGGCATGGGCGGGACTGCTCCTTGGGCCGGTTCTTACAACTAACTGGTTGGTTGGAAGTCTCCAACAGCTTGCCGTCCGCCCGCTTCCCCGTCAACCAAATAGTTGGTTACTTCTCTCGCCCGGCCCTAGCCTGTGCCTATGGCAGCAGTGAGGGACCCCGAGGCCACCAAGGCCCGCATCTTCGACGCGGCGGTCACCGAGTTCGCCCGGCACGGGATCGCGGGCGCCCGGATCGACCGCATCGCCGCCGCGGCCAAGGCCAACAAGCAGCTGATCTACGCCTACTTCGGCAACAAGGCCGAGCTGTTCACCCAGGTCCTCGGCAGCTGCATGGTCGACCTGGCGGCGGCCGTGCCCGTCGATCCCGACGACATCGAGGGCTGGATCGACCGCCTCCTCGACTACCACGCCACCCACCCCGAACTGCTGCGCCTGCTGTTCTGGGAGGGCATCGAGTACGGCACCGCCGAACTGCCCGACGAGACACGGCGCCAGGAGCACTACGCCCGCAAGGTCGCCGCCGTCGCCGACGGCCAGGCCCGAGGCGTGATCACCGACGCGATCCCGCCCGGCGACCTGCTGTTCCTGCTGGTCGCGCTCGCCAACTGGACCGCCGTCGTCCCCCAGATGGGGCGCATCCTCGCGGGCGGCCAGCAGCCCGACCGCGACCGCCTGCGGGCCTCCATCAAGGAGGCGGCCCGCAGACTCGTCGCCGGCTGAGGCGCCCCCGCTCCGCGCCGGCGCCGATCAGTTCGTGCCGATCCGGGCCAGCAGGTCCACGATCCGTGCCTGCACCTCGGTGCTGGTGGACCGCTCGGCGAGGAACAGCACGGTCTCGCCCGAGGCCAGCCGGGGCAGGTCGGCCTGGTCGACGGCTGCGGTGTAGACGACGAGCGGGGTGCGGTTGAGCTGCCCGTTCGCCCGCAGCCAGTCCACGATCCCGGCCCGCCGCCGGTGCACCTGCATCAGGTCCATCACCACGAGGTTCGGCCGGAACTGCCCCGCCAGCGTCACGGCGTCGTTGTCGTTCCCGGCCCGCGCCACCTGCATCCCGCGCCGCTCCAGCGTCGAGGTCAGGGCCAGCGCGATCTCCGCGTGCTCCTCGATCAGCAGCACCCGAGGCGGATGCTGCTCGCTGTCCCGGGGCGCGAGCGCCTTCAGCAGTACGGCGGGGTCGGCACCGTAGGCCGCCTCGCGCGTCGCCTGCCCGAGCCCGGCCGTGACCAGCACCGGCACCTCGGCGGCCACGGCGGCCTGGCGCAGCGACTGAAGCGCCGTGCGCGTGATGGGCCCGGTCAGCGGATCGACGAACAGCGCGGCGGGGAAGGCCGCGATCTGCGCGTCCACCTCTTCGCGCGAGTGCACGATGACGGGCCGGTAGCCACGGTCGCTCAGCGCCTGCTGCGTCGTCACGTCCGGCGCGGGCCACACCAGCAGCCGGCGCGGGTTGTCCAGCGGCTCCGGGGGCAGCTCGTCGTCCAGCGGCTGCGGCCGCGGGGTGTCGGACACCTCGACGGCACCGCCGGGACCGTCCAGTGGCTCGGGCCCCTCGGCGGCGTCGGGCTCCGGGGCACCTATGGCGTACGACCGTCCCGCACCCTCGGTGCCCGTGCCGATCCGGGTCTGCCCGGTCGGCGTGGGCTGCGCCGCCGATGCCTGGCCGCCGAGCGACGGCTGTGCGGGCGCGGGTTCGGCCGCCGGATGCGGCCGGACCGCCTCGTCCGGCTGTGCCTCGGCGCGGGCGGCCGGGTCGGGGGGCGTGCCCAGCTTGCGCCGGCGGCCGGAACCACCCGGCGTGTGCGGGGGCGGAGTCGCCATCGGCTGCTGCACCTGCGCGGCCTGCCGCGCGAACGGCACGCCCTGCCCCAGCGTCCGGACGCTGATGGCACGGCCGTGCGTCGAGTTCGGGTCCACGGCGGCTGCCGATGCCTCCGCGGGCAACGGCTGCGCGGCCCGCTGCGGCCGCGCACCGGCGTGTTCCGCGGGCAGCGGGGTGCCGGGCGGCGTACCGGCCGGGTTCGCAGGCGGTACGGGCAAGCCCGCACCGGAGGTGTCGTCGGCACCGGGCCACTGCTGGGGGACGGTGGCCGCGGGGGCGGTGCCGGTGGACGGCACCGGCACCTGACCGTTCGGGGTTTCCGTGGGCAGCGGCTGTGCGACCGGGGGCACCACCGGGGTGCCGCCGGGCGGGGTGCCGGGCTGCGCGGCGGCCGTCCCGGCGGTCTGCTGCCCAGGTGCGGCGGGTGCCCCGGCGCTCTGCTGCATCTGCGCGGCGGCCTGCTGCATCTGTGCGGGGCTCTGCTGCATCTGTGCGGCGGGCGTCTGCCGCGTTCCGGCGGCCTGTTGCACCGGGGCGGCCGCCGCCGGTACGGCCTGGCCGGCGGTGCCCTGCACGGGAACCGCGGGATGGGGGATGGTCACCTGCGGGCCGGGTACGACGGCACCGGGCCGGCCGCCGGGCTCCGCCTGCGCGGTCACCGGTGCGGTGGCGTGCGTCTGCCCGGCAGGGCCGGCGGGCGCGGCGGGCGTGGGGGCAACCGGGGTGGCGGGGGAGGCCTGGACGGGGATGCCCTGCCCCGCCGTACCCTGCGCCGGGATGCCGTGAGCGGCGGTCCCCTGACCGGGAGCCGGCGGTACGGCCGCGCCCTGACCGACCTGACCGCCGGCGGCCGAGCCCGGAACGGCTCGTGCGGCGGCCGCATGACCGGAAGCGGGCGAGTGCGCCGGAGCGGGGTGTCCCGCAGCCGCCGACGGGGGGACGGCCTGTGCGGCGGTGGCCGCCGCTCCGGGTGCGGTCCCCGGCACGACGGCCTGGGCGTTCTCGGGCGGCTGGGCCACTGCCCGGCGGCGCCGTCCGGTCGGCGCGGTGGTGGGATGCGGCTGAGGCGGTGTGTGGTCCTCGGCGTGATCGGGCGGCACGGCGTCGTGCCGCCCGTCGTCACCGGGCACACCCTCACCGGCCACCGGCATGGGGCCGGACACCTGAGCCTGTCCGGGTACTCGAGCCTGTCCGGGCACCTGGCCGTGTCCGGGCGTCCGTCCCTGCCCGGAGACCGGTCCGTGTCCGGAGACCGGTCCGTGTCCGGGAGCGACCCCCGCGTCCGGACCGGCGACGGCGTCGGGTCCGGCAACCGTGCCCAGACCGGGGACCGCGCCATGACCGGCAACGGCACCGGGTCCGGCGACGGCACCGGCACCGGGTCCGGCGGCGGCACCAGCGCCGGGAGCGGCACCGGGAACCTGCCCGGCGGCCTCCGGCTGCCCCTCGGCACCGGCACCGGCACCCGGGCCGACGGGCATGGCCGTACCCGGACCGACAGGCATGACGGCCCCCGGAACGGAGGGCATGACGGCCCCCGGACCGGCGGGCGCGCCGGCCTGCGGAACGATCGGCACGGCGCCGCCGGGACCCGCAGGCGAACCCGGGCCCACCGGCGCACCCGGTCCCGCGATCATCCCGGGACCCACGAACGCGCCCGGCATCCCCGGACCCGCGGGTGTACCCGGCATGCCCGGACCTGCCGCTGCGCCCGGCGCAACCGCCCCGTCCGGCGCCGCGGCCGTGCCCGCGTTCCCGCCGAGGTCTACGTCTACATCTACGTCTGAGTCTGCGGCCGTGCCCGTGCCCGTGCCCGTGTACGCGGTCGCGTCCGTCGCGTCCGTCGCGTCCGTCGCTTCCGGTCGGCGGTCGGCCTCGGCTGGTGGCAGGGCGAAGACAGTGCGCGCGCCGCCCGCCGCCTCCGCAGCTGCCGCGGCACGCTCCGCCGCGGCGGCCAGCGCACGGCGGCGCCGCCCGGTCGGCTCCGTCCCCTCGGCCGGGGCGGCCGCCGCACCGGGGTGCGCCTCCGCACCCGAAAGCCCCTGTGCGCCGTGAACGGCAACCGCCCCCGGCGTCGGTCCGTTGCCGGCCGCCGGCAGGGCGGGCGGCAGGGCTGCCTGTGGGGCGCCGGAGTCACGGCGAGCGCGGCGGCCGGTCGGCGTGGGCACGCCCTGCGGCGGCACGGTGCCGCCGAGTCCCGTACCGGAGGCGGCTGCTCCTGCCGCGTGTTCGGCGGCGGTCATCACGGCACCTTCGGCCACACCCTCGCCGCCACTGCCACTGCCACTGCCACTGCCACTGCCACCGGAACCGGGACCGTCACCGGAACCGGGACCGTCACCGGAACCGGGACCGTCATCGGAACCGGCGCCGGCGGTGGAGCGCTCGGCGGGCCGGCCACGGCGGCGCCCGGTACCACCGGACGCGGTCTCCGCGCTCTCGGCGGGGATCGCCAGGGCGGCCTCCTCGGCGGGCGCGCCGGCCCGCCGCCGGCGCCGTCCGGTCGGTGTGGTCGCCTCCGCCTCACCGGTGGCCTCGACCGCGCCGGTCACGTCACCGTCCAGGAAGGCGTCCGTGGAGGCCCGCCGGGCCCGCCGCCGCCCGGCACCGGTACCGCCGGAGTCCTGCTCACCCGCGCCGGACTCCGCCGCCGGCACCGCACCGGCGGGCACGACCTGAGCGCCGGTCTGCGCGGCGACCGCCCCGGCGCCACCGCCGAGCGGTACTTCGAGCACGTACGCGCTGCCGCTCATGCCCGGCACGTCGTGCGTCTGGAGCACGCCGCCGTGGGCGCGCACGATCCCGCGCACGATCGGTTCGTGCACCGGGTCTCCGCCGGAGTACGGCCCGCGCACCTCGATCCGTGCGACCTCACCGCGCTGTGCGGCGGCGACCACGACGGTGTTGTCCATGTAACCGCCCGCGGAGACGGGCGCGTTGCCGGTCGCGTCGACGCCGGCCACATCCGCGATCAGGTGCGCGAGTGCGCCGGCGAGCCGCTGCGGGTCCACCTCGGCCTCGATGGGCGGCGCGTGCACGGCGAACTGCACGCGCCCCGGCCCGATCAGCTCGACGGCCCCGTCGACACCGGCGGCGACGACGGCGTCCAGCATCACCTTCGTACGGGTGATGTCCTCGCTGCCCGTGTCCAGCCGCTGGTAGCCGAGGACGTTGTCGATCAGGGTGGTGATCCGCGAGTAGCCGGCGGACAGGTGGTGCAGCACCTGGTTGGCCTCGGGCCACAGCTGGCCCGCGTCGTCGGCCGCGAGCGCGGACAGTTCGCGCCGCAGCTCGTCCAGGGGGCCGCGCAGCGACTGCCCGAGCAGCGTGAGCAACTGCTCGTGCCGCCCGGCGAGCGCCTCGTACCGGTCCTTCTCCCGCTCGGCGAGCGCGGCGTAGCGGTCCTCGCCGGCCCCCAGTTCCTCCGCGTGCTTCTCGCGGAGTTCCTCCAGCTCGGTGACGTGCTGCCGGCGCAGCGCGGTCAGGTCGGAGGCGTGCTCCGCGGAGAGCCGCTCCACCTCCTCGGCGTGCGCTGCCTCCAGGGCGGCCTTCTCCTCGGCGAGGCCGTCGTACGGCCGGCGGTCGGTGAAGGTCATGACGGCGCCGACGAGCTGATCGCCGTCGCGCACCGGGGCGGTGGTCAGGTCGACCGAGACCTTCTCCTCGCCCTTGGACCACAGCACCTGCCCGCGCACCCGGTGCTTGCGCCCGGAGCGCAGGGTGTCGGCGAGCGCGGACTCCTCGTACGGGAAAGGGGAGCCGTCGGCACGGGAGTGCAGCACGAGGGTGTGCAGCTCCTTGCCGCCCAGCTCACCCGCCCGGTATCCCAGTATCTGGGCGGCGGCCGGGTTGACGAGCACGATCCGCCCGTCGGTGTCGGTCCCGACGACACCCTCGGAGGCGGCCCGCAGGATCATCTCGGTCTGCCGCTGCGAGCGGGCCAGCTCCGCCTCGGTGTCGACGGTTCCGGACAGATCGCGCACGACGAGCATCAGCAGCTCGTCGCCGGTGTAGCCGTAACCGTCGTACGCCTGCTGCCCGTTCTCCAGGTTCGCGCTCGTGACCTCGACCGGGAACTCGGTCCCGTCGGTGCGCCGCGCGATCATCCGCGTCGGCTTGGTCCGCCCGTGCGGGTCCATGTGATCGGGCCGCCGCATGGACCCGGGGATGAGCCGGGAGTCGAACTGCGGCAGCAGATCGAGCAGCCCGCGCCCCACGAGCGCGGTCCCGGGCGCCTCGAAGGCCTCCAGCGCGATGGTGTTGGCGTTGACGACCGTGCCGTTCGCGTTGACCAGGACCAACGCGTCCGGCAGCGCGTCGAGTATGGCTGCGAGGCGAGCAGCGCCTCGGGATGGCCTGCTGCTCACGAGACGCTTCCCTCCTGTTACCGCACCTTGCCGACCGCTCGGGCCATCTTGCCAACCGGCCCGCGACGTGTCACGCGAGGGAGTCTAAGCGCATGGGTCGCGCCCGCGGCGCCGGATGAGAGGGAGGTCCCACGTGGAAGTGACAACGAACGCGTGACCGCATGCCCAGGCTTCGCGAGACCTTCGCGGGACCTTTACGGCAGCGTTGATTCCGCTGAGCGGCGTCTGCTGGTCCGGTGGGGCGGCGTCTGCCGGTTCCGCGGGACGGCGTCTGCCGGTTCCGCCGGGTGGCGTCCTCGATTCCGCCGAGCGACGTCTGTGCAGCGCCGACGCCGTTCCCCGCGCACCACTCCGCCGGCGGGCACGCCCCACGCGCGCGCCGCCCGCGCCACCCGTACGCAGGACCTTCAGAGTCGCGCGCTTCCCGGCCGGACCTCGAGAGTCTCGCGCCCCCTGGCCGGACCGCGAGAGTCTCGCGCTTCTCGGCCGGACCTCCGGAGCCTCGCGCTTTCCGGCCGTCTCCCGCTTCTCGGCCCCCGCGGCTCCTACGCGGACGTCTCCGGTGTGGGCAGCAGGGGCACCATTCGGTCCCACCGCCCGATCTCGCATCCGTTGCCGCGGCTGTAGGTGGCGTCGACGGGTCGTCCGGCCCACGTACCGGTGACGTGGGCGGTGGCCGGCCCGCCGTAGAGCATGGTGCAGTTGCTGCCGGAGGGCACCGGAGCGAAGGGGTCCCGGCCCCAGCGGGTGTGCGTGTCGAGGGTGCGGCAGGCCCCGGCCACGTCCGGGTGACGGCCCGCGTCGGGATGACATGCCACGTCGTACGTCCCGTCCCGGCCGGGCCCGGCGTTCCGGACGACGACGGTGAGGTGATCACCGCGCGGCTCGGCGTGCCGCTGCGGGGCCCGGTCCTCGGGCCGGACGGGCGGCGGCATGGCACCGGCCGCCATGGCGGACACCGCGGTGAGCGGGACGAGGGAGGCGACGGTGGCGAGGGACGACACGAGGAGGCGTCGCCCGGCGGCCGGCAGAAGAGAATCCATGCCCTGTCCAACGCCTCCGGCCACCGGACGTTGCGCCACACACCCCTCCCACCCCCCACGTCGTCCCACCCCTTACCCGCGCCCCTCCCCGCCCCCCCGGCCCGTCCCCTCCCTGTCCCCTAACCGCCGCCCGCCCCGTCCCCCTCCTGTCCCCCCTCCCGCCGCCCGCCCTTCCCTCCGCCTCCCCCGCCCGACCCATCCGTCCCGACGGCCACGTGGCTCCCGCCGCCACGACGCCCCCGCCAGGGGAAGCCCTTTGCCCTGCGACCCGACTGCCTAGTACCGTGGGGGGCGATTGGTGACACCGCACCCGACTGTGTCATCATCTGCACGCACCACTCGCGCGCTCGCGTGAGCGGTTGTGCTGGAGGCGTCGCCTAGTCCGGTCTATGGCGCCGCACTGCTAATGCGGTTTGGGTCTTACAGCCCATCGAGGGTTCAAATCCCTCCGCCTCCGCACCGATCCCGAAGCCCCGGTCCCCAGGACCGGGGCTTCGGCGTTTCCCGGCGCACCTCTCCGCACCGTCCCGCTGCTCCCACTCTGGACGTTTCCGCAGGTCACAAGGGGTGCGCCTATCGGATTTCACATGGCGGCGGCAGTCATGTAATGTTCTTCCTGTCGCCGAGAGCGGGCCGGAAGGGCCGGGACCGGAGACGAAAAACAAAAAACAAGCACTCGTAGCTTAACGGATAGAGCATCTGACTACGGATCAGAAGGTTGCAGGTTCGAATCCTGCCGAGTGCACACAGGTTGAAGGCCCCGGAGAGATCCGGGGCCTTCTGCGTTTCAGGGTCATACAGCAGCGAAGTACAGCAACGGCATCAGCCGGCACCGCCCATGGCATCGGAGAGCTTGCCGAGCGCGGCCCGCACCTCTTCCTCGCTGGCTTCGGCGTAGACCTCCATCGTCATGGCGATCTGCGAGTGCCGCAGGATCCGCTGGGCCACCTTCGGGTGCACCTTCAGGGCGACCAGGAGCGAGCTGCAGGTGTGCCGGGTGTTCCGGAGCGGGATTACCCGGAGCCCGGCGCGCCGGGCTCGCAGGGCGAACATGCGGGTGAGGTTCCCCGGCTCGATGGGTGTCCCGTACTTCGTCGTGAAGATCAGCCCGCGGTTGTCCTGCCACAGCTCACCGGCCGCCTTCCGGTCCCCGGTCTGCTGGGCACGCCGCATCCGCAGCGCCCGGAGGCAGAACTCGGGGAGCGGAAGGAAGTCGTCGGACTCCTCCGTCTTGGTCTCCCGGTGGAGGATCTGCCGGCCCGCGCGCTGGATCTGGTGATCCACGTACAGCTCACCGGCCTCGAAGTCGATCGACTGCCAGGTGAGGCCCAGCGCCTCACCACGCCGCAGGCCGAGGCAGAGGACCAGGACCCAGGCCGCGAAAAGCGGATCTTCCCGGGCGACCGAATCGGCCAGGAAGCGCCCCGCTTCGACCACGGACCAGGGCTTGATCCGGCGCCGCCGAGGCTTGGGCACCTTCACCAGGGAAGCCACGTTCTTGCTGATCTCCTCCTCGGTCACGGCGTGCGTGAGAGCGGCCCGCAGGGCGTCGCGGGCGGCCTGGACGACGCGCCGGGACGGATAGGCCTCACAGCACTCCCCGACCGCACAGCACCGCTGACGCGGCTCGACCCGCTTGGCGTCCTTGCCCTGGGCGCAGCACTGGCAGATGCCGGCCAGCTTGGTCAGCCACTCCCGCACGTCCCGGACGGTCAGCTTGTCGAGCCGCTTCCCGCCGAGGTGCGGATTGATGTAGAGCCGCACCGAGCCCTCGTACGACACGTACGACAGCGGAGCGAGGTTGGGCTTCACGATCGACTCGAGCCAGTAGGACAGGAACGCCTGAACCGTCCGGTGCCGAGTCTGCACCGGGCCCTTGCTGGCGTCACTGTGGAGCCTGATCCACTTCTCGTGGGTCTCCTCGCGAGTCTTGCCGTAGACGTACTTGCGCTTGCGGTCGCCGTCCGGGGTAGTCACCCAGGCGTAGGCCGCGAAGCCGTTCTTGTACGGGTAGATGGAGCCCTCGCCGTTGGCCCTCTTTCCGCTCATGCCGCCCGCTCCACGGTCTCGGAGGCGCAGCGGTTCACGTACTCGTCGACCCAGGCCGGGAGGATGCGGCGGTTACGGCCGATCTTCACGGACCGGATCTCCCCGCTCAGGACGAGCGCCTTGGTCTTGGAGAGGCCGAAGCCGAGCATCTCGGCGACTTCGGCCGTGGTGTGCCACTTGCGGGTGATGGTCACCGTGGTCATGCGGTGGGCTCCCCTTCGGTTCCGGGTGCGGGTTCGAGAGATGCGGCCAGCCAGGCTTCGGCGTCGGACAGGCCGGTTCCGGCGAAGACCCAGTGGGCGAGGACGTACGTCGTCTCGGTCTCCGGGCCGTTGACTGTTGCCACTTGGGTTCGGCGCCATTCGGCGCGGGCGTCGCGGAGGGCGCCGAGGGTGGTGGAGTAGCGGCGGGACTTGGTGGAGAAGTGGCCGCGGAACCCGAGCATGTGAGCCCAGGCGCGCAGGCGGAGGTGTTCGAGGTCCTTGCGGGCGCCGAGGGTCCAGGCCGTTCGGATGAGGCGGCGGGCGTGCTCGCTGATGTCGAGCTGGGCGAGTTCGGCGGCGAACTTCAGCGGCCGGTCGAGAGCTCCCGTGGCGGTCTCGGCTCCCTTGGTGGCGTACTTGGCGATGTACGCCGCGACGGCTCGCTCGGTCAGTTCCTGGCCGCCGTCGAAGTCGGCCGAGCGGATGGTGCGGACGTCGAGCTGTCGGCCGAAGGCGAAGGTGTGCGCACGGCCGTCGATGACGGGGCCGTCGACGCGGACCTTGGCGGCGGCGGCCTCGATGGCGTCCGTGAGCAGTTCGGCGGTCGCCCAGGCCGGGGGCGGAGTGTCGCCGCCGCCGGGGCCGTCGAGGCGGATCACGGCGTGGAAGTGGACGGCTCCGCGCTTCTGGTACTCGGCGACCTTGGCGAACGAGACGCGGGCGTGCTGGCGGAAGTGGCGCTGTGACAGGCCCGCGCGCTTGGCGGCCTCTCGGCGGAGGTAGATGGAGAAGCGCCGCCAGAGCTGTCCGGCGTGCGCATTCCAGAGCACGGCCGCTTCGTAGTCGTAGGTGCCCGGGTCGAGCGGTGTGCCAAGGGCGTCGTCGTCCTGGTCGTGGTGGGTGCCGCAGCGGCAGGGGCGGCCGTCCGTGCGGCGGTTGTGAACCGGGCCGAAGCCGGGGGCGGTGAAAGTGGCGAAGACGCGAGGGTGAGCGGCGACGTGTTCCGGGGTGCCCTTGCCGCCGCGCAGTCCGGCGGTGATCAGGTGGAAGGTGTCGCGACGGTAGACCTCGGCGCAGGCCGGGCAGCGGGTGGTGCGGCGGTTGTTGCAGCGGACGAGGAGTTGGCCGGCCGGGAGGGCGGTCGAGTCGAGGTGCTGGAGGACGCGGCCGATCTCGCCGGTCGTGGTGTCGACGTCGTACTCGGTGCGGTGGCCGTCGAGGCGGATGGGGTGTGTGCAGCCGCCGAGCCCGGAGAGCTGACGGAGGATACCCGGCAGGGTGCCGTCGGCGGCTAGGTTGCTGAGTTCCGGGAGTGGTGGCGGGGTGGTGCGGGCGAAGATGGCGGTCTCCTTCTGACGGGCACTGTCGGGAGGGATGGGCCACCGGGGCGGCGGATGCTTGGTCGTGTCTCGCCGCCCCGGAGGTAAAGGCGTCTCAGCGCCGGTTGTGCTCGTGGAGCAGCGAGCGCAGGACCACGGCGGCGATGGCTACAGAGATGGCCGTGACGGCGACGGCGGCCAGGAGCGCGGTGAGGACCACGCCGGCGACGACCACGGCCGCGACCGTCTTCTGATCGATCTGGATCGACGGCAGGGTGCGTCGGGCGGGAGCCGGGTCGGTCGGGGCGTGCGTGTGAACCGGCGGCGGGGTCGGGTTGTCCGGGTACTTGGGCAGGAACACGGCGGGCTTCTCCTTGCCTACTCGTCTAGTTATGCGAGCCGTTTACGACACCCACGCCGGACCGCGTGCCGGACTCGATGGCGGGCGCGAGGAAGGTGTGCGAGAGCCAGAAGCCGAACAGGGCGATGAGGACGACGATCCAGGTGCGGACGCCGAGGAACTTGATCGCTCCCCAGGCGAAGAAGCCGAGAACGACGACGAGCGGCAGGCTGACGGTCACGGTGGTCCGGGTCCTTTCAGCGGGCGGGGCAGCGATGGGTGCGGGCGGCCAGTTCGGCGGCGGCGCGGCTGTCGTAGTCGGCGGAGAAGCCACAACGCGGGGCGGTGCAGGCGGCGGTGTGCTTCTCGCGACCTCGGTTGTCGTAGGCGGTGCCGACCTGGACGGGGCCGATGCGGGTGACGTTGCGGAAGCTGCGGTTGGCGGACATTCGGTCTCCTCTCAGAGGTGGGCGGCGATGGCTTCGGCCATGGGCACAGGGACGCCGAGGCGGGCGCGCAGGGTCGGGGTGTCGATCGGGGCGCCGGTGCGGGCGTGGTGCTCGGCGGCGACCTTGCGCGCGTGGGCGACCAGGGCGGACGGCACGGGTACGGGCGGGGGTTGCGGCGGTGCCTCGATGGCGGGTTGGGCGGGCAGGTCGGGCGCGGTTTCGGGCTCGTCCTCCTGGTCCTCCATGACCTCCGCACCGGGGCCCGTCTTCGGCGCGGTGTGCGCGAGGAGGGTCCCGCCGAGGAAGGCGACGGCGGGCCAGCCCGCGACGAGGATGCGCAGCCAGGCCGGGACGTCGCCGAGGTCGAGGAGGCCGGCGGTGGCGACGTTGGCGCCGAGGGATGCGGTGAGTGCGACGACGAACCAGCACCAGGCCGCCGTTTTGGTTGTACCGGAGCGCAGTCGACGCCAGGCGGCGACGAGCAGCAGGTCGACGGAGACGGGGTAGGCCCAGGCCTTCCAGCCGTCCTGTCCGGCCGCCACGGCGACGTCGTGCAGGTGGGCGAAGGACAGCGCGGCGGCGATGAGCGCCTGGACGAGCACCGCGTCGACGCGGGCCAAGCGGGCGCGCATGATGCGGCTCCTTCCGGAGTCGAACAGCGGGAATCAGTCGGTGACCGGACGGGGCAGGAAGACCGGGGCCGCGGTCTCGACCGGGCGCACGGGTACGTCAGGCCGGAACGGCTTCAGCGCGGGCAGGTCGGGCACCAGGTGGGCCGACTCGCGGCAGGTCTCGGCAGCGTCCCCGAGGGAGAGGTACGGCGTGCGGATGCGAGACCAGCCGCCGGAGGTGTCGCCCGCTACGGCCAGACCGGGCCGTTCGGGAGCGATGGAACAGGCTGCCTGGACAGCCTCCGGAGCGATGTCACCGAGGGCCATCTTCGCGGAGGCCTCGTCG
Organism: Streptomyces sp. NPDC048514; assembly: GCF_043199955.1. NCBI lineage: Bacteria > Bacillati > Actinomycetota > Actinomycetes > Kitasatosporales > Streptomycetaceae > Streptomyces > Streptomyces sp. NPDC048514. The sequence continues at coordinate 276,726 of NZ_JBICWT010000011.1, forward strand.
TTGACGCGGTGGCAGACGCGGCCGGTGAGCTGGGCGCGGAGCATGGTGGCGCCCTTGCCGAGTTCGGCGCCGAAGCGTTGCCCGCAGACCTCCAGGTAGATGCCGGCGGCGCGGCCGAGCTGGGCGAGCCGGATGAGCTGGGTGACCATCTCGTCGCGGCGTTCCTCGTCTTTCTTGGTCGCGACGAGGAAGAGTTCAGCGACCTCATCCACGAACAGGACGATGGGTACAGGGCGTTCGCGGTCGGGCAGGCCCCAGACGTCGGAGGTGATCTCCTCGTCCGGAGTACCAGGGGCGATGCCCTGCCGGGCCTTGATCAGGTCGTACCGGTCCTCCATCTCGTTGACCAGCACGGGCAGCAGCTCGGCCGCCTGCTCCGGGTCGGTAGCCAGTGCGGAGAGCCGGGGTGCGAAGGGGGCCAGTTCGACGCCCCGCTTGCAGTCGATGCCGACCAGGGCGACGGGCTGAGGGGCGAGTCCGGCGACCAGGTGCCGCATGTACATGGACTTGCCGGACAGGGTGGCGCCGAGGGTGAGTTGATGGGGGATGGCGCGGTAGTCGCGGATGAAGGGGGTGGCGTCCTCCCGCAGTGCGACCGGCACTTTGAGCGGGCCGTGCGCGGCCTTGCGAGGCATGCGCACCCGCCGTAAGACGTCGTAGCCGACGAGCCGCAGGTCGACGACCCCAGGCTTCACGGTGGTGACGTAGACGGCGTGGACACCCCAGGCGTGCCGCAGTCGCTCGGCGGAGGCCGCGAAGTCGGCGGGCTCCTGGCCCGGCGCCAGGCGAAGACGGATCCGCAGTCCGGTCGTGGTGGGTCGGATGAGGCCCCGGCGCGGCGGCACGGGCCGCACTTCGCGCTGAGTCATGGCCTTGACGGCGAGCAGTCGCAGCCGGGAGGGGGCCACGGTCAGGCCGCATGCCTCCATGACCGAGCCGTACGAGCTGAGCAGCCGGACCGTGGACACCGGGAGGCCGACCGTGGACCAGTACGCCGCCGGGTGCTTGGCCCGGGCGTAGGCGGCCCCGCCGCCGAGTGCGGCGACAGGACCACCCACTTCGAGAAGTGTGGTCAGGTCGGACATCAGGCGGCAGCCCCGGTGACGGCCGGGAAGGCGGCCGGGGTGACGGCGGCGGCCCGGTAGGCGATGCCGTGGCGCTGCTGGCCGTTGAAGACGGACTCCCACGGCCGGGCGATGAGGCCGGGCAGCGACACCGGCGAGCCGAGGATCAGGCCCTCGGAGACACCGCCCTCGGGGACAGTGACCTTGATGAGCGAGGACTCACCGTCCTCGATGTAGACGACCCCGATGGTCATCAGCGCCTCGCCGCTGGTCGCGTCCTTGGCGATCTCGCCGGTCTGCCGGTCACGGACCTTCGGCTCCGGAGCCTCCGTGAGGAGGATCGTCGCGGCGGAGGTCTCAACGCGGATGGTGCGCAAGGTACTGCTCCTGTCTACTCGTCTATACAAGAGTCGATCTGTGAGCCCGATCTCCGGGTCACGTGGATCACCTTGACACACAACTTGCCCACTCGTCTATACGAGTAAGCGTGTCGGTGTGTACGAGTTCAGAGAAGCGTCCCCGCGCACTACCGCCGCTCGCGGGATCAGGTCGCCGGGAGCTGGTACGACAGGACGTACGCGTCCGCCGCCATGACCGTGTCGCAGACCTCGACGGCACGTCCCTCGGTGTCGAACGCGGTCCGGATCAGGTGGATGACAGGCACGCCGGCCGCCAGGTGCAGGAGCTTGACCTCTGCGGGCGAGGGCATGCGGGCGCGGATCTCCTCCTCGAAGTGGTCGAGGTGGTGCCCCAGCTCTTCGAGGCGGGCGTAGATACCGCCGGGACCCGGGTTGGGCTCGGCGATAGGAGTGCCGCGGGCGATGTCGAGCGGGAGGTACGAGGTCGCGAACTCGACCGGCCGCCCGTCGAGGAGATACCGGCGCCGACGAGCGAGGACTCGCCGCACCGACCCGAGCCGGGTGGAGATGTCCTGACTGGCCTTCTCTTCCTTGACCTCAAGGCTGTCGACCGTGGGATGACTGCCTGCGGCGTCGGCCTCCACGATGAAGGCGGACTTGCCCTGCTCGCGGTGGCGCCGGGCGAACCGGTCGGAGGCGAGCCGGCGCACCGGGGGACGCGGCCGGACGAAGACGCCCTTGCCGTGCTCGGCGTGTACCAGGCCCTCGCCCGTGAGGACGGAGAAGGAGTTCCGGACGGTCATCCGGGAGACGCCGTAGTGCTCGACCAGCTCGGCTTCGGAGGGCAGCTTCTCGCCCTCACGGAATCGCCCACGGTCGATGGCCTCGCGCAGCTGGTCGGCGATCTGCCGGAAGACCGCACGATCGCTCGTGGGGTCGAGATCACCGAGGAGGCCCGAAGGAAGAGGGCTCACGTGAGTACTCCTTTAGGTATCTAGACGAGTGGGCGAGTGCTGTTGCTACGGTGGAGAGCCTAGCCAGCCGAGAGGGCCGAGGAACGTGAGCACTGAACGCCCGCACTCCGTGAGCGTCGCCGGGGTCGTCGTGGACGACCAGGGCCGGGCCCTCCTGATCCAGCGCCGGGACAACGGCCACTGGGAGCCGCCGGGCGGCATCCTCGAACGCGAGGAGACCATCCCGGAAGCCCTTCAGCGCGAAGTCCTCGAAGAGACCGGCATCAAGATCGCGCTTCCCGCGACTCTGACCGGCGTCTACAAGAACATGACGGGCCTGATCGTCTCGCTGGTCTTCCGCTGTGAAGCCGCCGACGGCGTGCCCACCACCGGTGACGAGACCCGCGCGCTGCGCTGGGCCACCCGCGAAGAGGTCACCGAGCTTGCCGACGAGGCGTACTCGATCCGCGTCCTGGACGCACTCGACACGACGACCCCGCCAGCCATCCGCGCCCACGACGGCGTGAAACTCGTCTAGCCCGAACCCGCTGCACATGGCGGCCTACCAGCGTAAAGGAACTTGTATGCACGAGTATACGAGTAAGGCTCGGGTCTGGGGGCTGAGTTGCCCAGGATTCCCGGAAGAGGTGAGCCGGGCCCGCCGATGGACCCGTGACATCCTGCGTGGCTCCCCTTTAGCCGACGACGCCGAACTGATCGTGAGCGAGCTGAGTGCGAACGCGATCCTTCACACCGCGAGTGGCTTGGAGCACGGCAGCTTTCACCTGGCCGTTGCGGTCTCCGCTCAGGTGGTGGCGGTCTCGGTCACGGACGACGGCGGTACGGGGACGGCCCCGAAGGTCGAGCACCAGGACCAGGACGCCGAGCACGGCCGGGGCCTGGGCATGGTCAGCGTCATCGCTCACCGGGTCGTCGTCCACGACAGCGACCAGGGCCACACGGTCACCGCGGAGCTGTATGCGGACGCCCGGCGGGGAGGCGGGCTGTGTCGATGAAGCCACCGCAGCGGGGCTACTGGTGCGAGTGCTGGACCGAGGACCTCACCGAGAAGTGGCCGCCGGCACGGCTGGCATCTTTCGACGCCTACTCCGCGCCGCAGGCGGACCGTTGGGTAGCGGTCGTACTCCGCACGATCTCACCGGCACTGGACGCCGACGCATCGGACGCGGCGTGGGAGTGGCTGTACGAGGGCCGCATCGAAACGCGTCGAGCTCTGTTGCGGACGGAGCCGTGCACGGTGTCAGTCACCCACGCCAGGACCCGGATCACGTGGACGATCCGACCGGTGCTCTTCCTACCGCTGGCTCACCGTCAGGGCGTCGTACTCCCGAAGTGTGCGTACGTCTTCAAGCCCCACGGGACCTACTGAGTTACAACTTTCTCTACTGGTTCAAGCCCCGGCTGCGCTCCGCTCCGCCGGGCGCGCTTCCCGGCTCCGCCGCGGGCGCCGCTCCTGCCTCCGGCCCGCTCCGCCCGCGCTGCGCCGACGCGCGCCCACTGGTGGATAGGGTCGATGGCCATGAGTCGATCACCGCAGATCGCGGCCTGCGGTCAAGACGATGCCTCCGGCGGGGGATCGGCCGGCACCGGGATGGAGGGGGCGCCGTTCCCGACTGCGGGTCCGTAGGGGGTGCGCGGGGTGCTCCCATCCCGTCCACCGTCGACCCAGGCAGAGCCGAGCAGACGCGGCCCATGGCGTCCAGGTCGTTCGTACAGTGGCGCGCTCCACCTGGACGCCATGAACCACGCCCGCTCCACGGAGTGTGGGTCGACGGCGGACGGGATGGGAGCTGGGGTGGGTGGTGGCTTGGGTGGTGAAGGCGAAGCAGCCATCTAGATGTAAGAGATGCAAACGTATGGTGCCACTTACTCTGGGGCTCGCGACGTGTGCTCTTGTGCACTGTTAGAAGCGATCTTGGTCCGACTGGGGAAGTTTTTCTTCTACACAGCTGGGGACGAGGAAACCTGCTGGTCAATGGGCCTTTCTCGTGTGGTGCGGCCGGTTACCCACAGGCCTGTCCCGCAGGTCCCACACAGCTCTTGGTCAAGTCTCCACAGAGATGCCGAGGTTGTACCCAGGGCCTGTGGATAACCAGATTGGCTGGTGACAACGGGCGTGCCACTATCAGCAAGCCAAGCGGCAGAACTGACCTGCTAGGCGGCGCAGTTGACGTTGATCAGGTTCCACGTGAAACGACGCACAGGAGTAACGCCCGTGTCCGTAAGCGGAATTGGGCCTCTCATTTGTCAGTGGCGTGCCGTAGAAAGGTCAGGCCCAGACGAGACGCGGGGCGCACCCGAGCACTTTGGCGAGAGGCAGGTGCGCCCCGAGAGAGCCAGGAGGAACATGTACACGCCCCGTCCGACCCACAACGCCCAGCTTCAGCATGGAAGCTGTGGCGCTAGTACCACTGTTCCACGAGCCACTGACAACGCCCAATGGGTATGTCTCGGAGCAGTGGCTAGCTGCGTGATTGGAGCCCAGCCCCTTGCCGCAGCCCTCGATTCGGCGACACAGCTGGTCACCGTGATCATCGTGCTGTTGCTTGTCCGCGCACACCTGCGGAGTCACCCCTCCACTGCTGTAGAGGAGAGTCGTCAAGTACGCCGCTGATGTCTGACACCAGTGGCTGACGCCAACAGGGGCGAACAGCGGCGGTCGACGCTGAACCTGAGCGGACCAGCGATCCAGGCCGAAGGTCGATTGATCCAGCACGCACATCCGGCGTGATTGACCTGATAAGGATGCGGCCAGTCCCCAAAGCCCTAGCCCAGCGCGGGGCACCATCCTCAACCGATTGATGGTGCCCCGCCGGCCTACATCGGCCATTAAGACTCCGCCGACCTTGTCAGTGCCATCCACTAGGGTTCGAAGTTTGATGGCCCGTCAACGCCAAGCACTAGATGTAGTGGTCGATACTCGCCGGTAGCACAACTTGTGGGGGTAATGCTTGCTGTCGGGGCGTCAGAGGTGCTGTACTTGTCCTGACCGAAAACAAGCAGGCCCCACCCGGGGCTCGACTTGAGGTCGAGTCATCGGCATGGGGCCTTTTGCGTTGGCGCGCCTTGGGACCTTACAACGACTGACATGGTTGTCCAAGTCTTCGCGGCAGATGATTCGACCTCGGAAACGAGGTATTCATGCCCGCGAAATCTGTGCTCATCGGCTACGACCTGAACAGCCCCGGCCAGGACTACGACTCGCTCTTCGAGGCGATCAAAGCACTGGGCGCGTGGTGGCACCACCTCGACTCCACCTGGATAGTCAAGACGACGAAAACCACGGCGGAGGTGCGTGACACCCTGAAGGGTCACATCGACTCCAACGACGAGCTCCTCGTCGTCGCGCTGACCGGTGAGGGCGCCTGGACCGGATTCAACGACCGGGGCAGTAAGTGGCTCAAGGACAACCTCTGACCGTGCCCCTGCCGTGCCCGATCGCCCGGGCACTGACGGGGAGCCGCGGTGAGTAGCGGACAGTCTGCATGAGAACGGCCCCTGACCGATTTACCTGGTCAGGGGCCGTTCAGCTGCGGAGGCGGTGGGATTTGAACCCACGGTGACATCACTGCCACGACGGTTCTCAAGGTTGCTCAGTCGCCGAGGAACCAGAGGTAGCGGTGCGATCCGTTCAAGACGACGTGACACATCTCGCGGGCCTGCACGACCCAGGCCCCACCACAGGCGTCCGGAAGTCGGTCGAGTTCAGCGAGCAGTGACGGCACCTGTCGATGGTTGAACATCACGTCACCGTAAGGGGTCAAGGCCGAGAGCATCGGGAAGGCGGCCGCGTCGAGGCCGGCGAAAGCGTCCGTCCATTCCACCCCGGCCTCAGCGCGGGTCACGATGTCCCCCAGATCGCCGCGTACCTGCATGTTGATCACCGGCTGATGCTATCGGCGCCTCGTGCCCGACGTCAGTGCGGGATCCGTTCGGTGCTCACGGGAGTCCCAAAACCGTGAGCACCGCAAGGGACAGCGTCATGACGGCGATGAAGGCCCCACCTCCGTATAGAACGGCCTGCGCCAGAGAGACCCCGGTGGTCCTGATGAGGATCCCCGCGATGAGGGCCACGACCGCGGACAGCAGCGCTGCAATCGTGATGTACAGGACCCTCATGCCGATCGTCGGGGGTGCCGACTGGGTGCTCAACGATCCGTTTCCTTCCTGCAGGGAAGGTGGTTGGACCGAAAAAAGCAGACCTCAGCCCAACCACCCGAATTTGGGTGTTGGCCTGAGATCTGCCGACGTTCAGCTCTCAAAGCAGTGGTGGAGCTCCTCGGAGGGGCGCTGACTCAGTGTTACGTCCCGCGTTTCTCACGAGGCGGCATCCCGTACGTCGTAGGACACCTGATGCTTCGAATGTAGCAGACGGCAAGAGATGAACGCCGTGCTCACAGAGGTGAGTTGAGCCACTATGGCGAACCGTTGCCACCCCTGCGATCGGGTCGGGAGACCTCAGCGACCTCCCCGCCCGCAGTTCGGATCGAGGTAGGCGTACAGAGGACAGGCTCTAAACAAACCTGCGAGTCCTCGGGTCCACCTTCCCAAGGGTGCACATCCAGAACATCATGTCGATCATCCCGAAGGTCAGGCGCAACATCAGCCGCATCAGCGAGATCGCGAGCCCAATCACGGTAGCCTCCTTCCCGTCCTAGCGGCCGGCCTTCCAATCGGTGTCCAGGATCGCAGCGTGGACGGCCGCGACGATCAACGTAAAGACCAATACGCCGCCCGACCAGTTCTTCGCGTTGCCGACCAGGGACGCGGCGATCGGCGTGCCCCAGGCGAAGACGGCGTACAGAGCGGGCACGTACATGGCGACGACCCGCTTCTTCGCCGCAATAAAGAACAGCGGCGGCGCCAGCAGTCCAGCGGACGCCACGACGACCACGATCCAGACCACCTTGTGCACGGTGGATGAGTACATGCGCGCCCGGATCGGTGCGTTGAGATGCGGATTACCCACGGTCCCCCTCACGCTCACAGAGGCACAAGTGTGACTCACTGCACGTCCGCATGTACGAGGAACTCGGGTTTCAGAGGTGCTGGCCTCAGACCAGCCCGAGCACCGTGCCCACCCGCCTCGACCGCGGACCTCGAAGGTTCTCTGACCGGTCTCATCCCGCCAGGCAAGCTAACAGAGGGGACAGGCAACGGGATGACTGCGGGGAGTTGCGGTACAGCAGCCAGGTACAGCAACCCAAGCAACCGGCAGCACCCCGCACCGGCCGTCATGGGCCGCCAAGCAACCTGTATGACCGTCTCTGACCGATCTCTCTAGAGCTACGGATCAGAAGGTTGCAGGTTCGAATCCTGCCGAGTGCACAACAGTTCAGAGGCCCTGTGGAGTGATCCACAGGGCCTCTGGCTTTTGCGTTGACGGCAGTGTTTGACGGCAACCGCCTCGGAGGGCGGGCGCTGGGCCGATCAGGGTTGTCAGGTGGATCATGGGATCGACCTGAGCGGGGCTGAGTACTCGTGCTCATGCGGCCGCCACGCCCGCACGAGCAAGGTTGCGGGTATGAACTTACCCGTTGCCCCACCGGCCTTCGATGCGACCACTGGCCCGGGACAGCGCCACCGTGCCGACCGAGGCGCCGACATCGGAGCCGGGTGCGGTCTGGTGTTCCTGGAGCTGATCGCCTTGGCAGTGATCTTTGGACTCTGGTTCCTGTCCGGGTTCAACCTGGATCCGGCCAAGACCGTCACGACCGACTCGTTGTGGAAGTACCTGACCGCCGCTGGCGGAGTGGGACTCCTCGCCATCGCGGCGGCCACGATCGCCGCGCGGGCCGGGGCCGTCGTGACGGTTGTAGGCCAGGCCATCATGGCTGTCCTGATCTGCGTCCTCGTCTTCGGCGGGGCTGCGGCGCAGGCCCATCAGGATCGTCTATGCCGTGACATACCGTCAGCGACCGGCTGCAAGGGCGACAACTAGAGGGCCGCGAGGACATCGGTCATGCCGCTGTCATCGTCCGGCCCGTTGCCGTCACCCTTCAGCGCATCGCCGACGCGGTCGAAGGCGGAGCGCTGGGTGTCGAACCGTACGAAGGCGTAGATGACCATGGTCACGCGGATGGAGTTGTGGCCCAGGACTTCCATGATCATTCGAGCGTCGGGGCCCTGCTCGTGGAGCAGAGACGCGCACGTGTGGCGCGGGTCATGGACGCGGACCTTACGGACGCCCGTGCGGGCGTACAGCGCCTCGAAAGACCGGTTCAGGTTGCGCGGCTCAGTGGGGGTCCCGTTCTTCGTGGTGAAGACGAGGCCCTGCCCCGTCCCCTTCCAGTTCGCGCCGGCGGCCTTCCGGTCGGCGATCTGCTGGGCATGCTGAGCACGCGATGCGGTCACGCACTCACGCGGCAGGGCGATGCGGCGGGCCGAGCGCTGTGCTTTCGGTGCGACGATCAGTAGCTCGCCATCCACGCGCTGAAGAGCCTGCCGGACGGTGAGGACCCCCTCGTGGAGATCCACATCCGACCAGCGCAGCCCCAGCAGCTCACCCCGTCAGGCTCCGTGATGATCTCGACGTCACGGAAGGCGTCCTCGTCATTGAAGCGCAGCTGTGGGTCACCTTCGCGGCGTCCGCAGTCCCGGTCGAAGTCCGGACACCAACACCCTGCTGGGAGACCCAGTGGGAGCGAGATTGAAATCGAGCGACGGTCGGTCTGGAGGTCAGATGGAGGCGATCTCCCAGGCGACCACGCCGTTCGATCCATGAGTGGCGTCGACGTCGATGTGGATCTGCTCGCCTGCGGAGATCCGCTGCCGGACCACCGACTGATCACAAGGCACCTTGGCCGGTGTGCCGTTACCCGTCGGCTTGAACCTCAGCTGCGCTGCACCGTGGCCGACGCAGACCAGTCTGAGCTCGTAGGTCTTGCCCGCGTGCAGGCTGGGTTCGGTGTGGATGCCGTCCGTCAGCCGTTCCGCGCCGGACTCGACCGATCTCCCGGATCGAGCGGCGGCGAGGGCAGTCTGGGCCTGCTCGGTCAGGCGCTTCTCCGATGACTCGCCTGCCGTCCGGGCCGAACTCGGAGAGGGCCTCGAGGATGTCCTGGCCGTCTTTCCGTCACCGGCGTCGGACGTGCACGAAGCGAGGAGGAACACCGATGCGGTCACGGTGCATCCAGCGATCCATCGCCGTGCGGTCGCGCGCGTCATGACGAGGTCTCCCAGTACTTCCAGCCGGTCTCGGTCGTGGGAAGCGTGGCGTTTCCATGAGCGAGTTCGACGCGGGTGCCGCAACTCCTGCCGCCAGACCGGTACTTCTTTCAGGTTGTCTTGTAACCCCATGAACCGTACTGCAGGTGGCCGTACTTGTTCCGGGAAATGTTGTGACTGTATTCGTGTCCGGTTGTGACGGTCACACTGCCTTCCGCCTTGACCCTGATAGTGGTCTTGGCCTTTGCCGGGATTGCACCCGTTGACCACTCTCCACTTCCCGCAACCTCAAGCGAGATGGTCCCGCCCTTGGTGACGGAGACCTTTATGGTGCCGCCTATGGCTGCGCGCTTTGGCCGGAACTCCTTGAGTTGGGGGAACTGGTCCAGTGCGGTCGCCGGATCGGTTGTCGCGGTCAGCGAGTAGGGCAGATCAGGGTCTGGGGAATCGTTCTGGAATGCGGCGCTGGGAGTTGATCGCGTCGGCGGAGATGTTCGGGCGGTTCGCCCGGCCCATGGGTCGGCGGGTTGCCGGTTCGGGCTCTGCCGAGTGCGTATCGATCGAATGGCCCGGAGAGATCCGGGGCCCCGGTATGCGGAGGGGTGATCGGGTTCCGGGTTGCGGGGGCAAGACGGTTCCCAGCTCGGGGGGTTGTGGGGTGAGGTCGACGGCTCAGCAGTCCTCTTGCGGGTCGTTCCGGTTCAGTTTCTCCAGATACTCGTGGGCCAGGGACGTGGCCCGGGTGAACCAGTCCGTGATGATCGCCAGCTCCGGCGCGGAGTAGTCGGCGAACAGGGCCGTCAGGCGTGCGTAGTGGCCGGAGTAGACCGCCTCGACGCGCGTGACGGCGTCGGGTACGGCGGCCACCCGCACACGGCGGCGATCGCGGGGATCGGGGCGGCGGGTGACGTATCCGGCGCGCTCCAGGCGGTTGAGGATGCCGGTCACCGCGCCCGTCGTGACGTGGGCGCGGGCCGCGAGGTCGCCGGCCGTGAGCAGATCGTCCCCCGCCTCCAGGACGAAGGCGAAACACGTGAGGTCGGTGACGTTCAGGCCCAACCGCCGGGCCAGCTCCTGCTGGCCGATCAGATGGGCGGCGATGAGGTGGTCCATCGCCGTCAGCGCCTGAGCCGGCGTGGCGGGCGGTCGCGGCGTGCCGTGCATCTTTCGGAATCCCTTAGCTTGTGAGATATTCGGCTTGCAAACTTCTTAGCTCGTGAGGGAATCTGTCCCAGGAGGCGCTTCCATGAGTCTGTACGACGAGGGTCACACGATCGCCGGCTGGACCGGAGTCGGTATCACGGCCGTCGGGGGCAGCGTGGCGGGATGGGGGGTGTGCGTGTCCTCGCCATCCCTGATCGCGACGGGTCTGGCGGTCGTGGCCATGAGCGCCCTAGTGACGTGGGTGCTGCATCTGACCGGCTGGGGCAAGCCGCCGGGAGTGCGGCCCCGGGAGGAGTGGGGGATGCGGGTCCGGGACACGTGGGCCCGGGAGGGGCATCCGGGGTGTGTGGGTTGCCGGCTCGCGGGGCGCGGCCGGCGCGTGTCCACCGTCCCGGAGGCGTCCTCGCCGGCCGGTGACGCGGATGCCGAATCCCGGCTGCTGTCGCCGGTCAAGTGATGCCTGCGGGTGACGCCATGAGTGATGCCTGCGGGTGACGCCGCGGGTGATGGCGGCGAGTGACGCCCTGTGCGTGAGCCCTGTGCGTGACCCCCTGTGCGTGAGTCTGGTGCGTGAGTGTGGTGCGTGACGTCCCGTGCGTGACCTCACCGACCGGCGTTGTCGGACCCGGGTCGTACCCTCGGCGGTGATGGCACGGACATGGAAGTGCTCGGGGCTGCGGTGGTCGTCGGACGGTCCCGTGCTGGTGTGGGACGGCGGGCGGCGCAGCGAGCTGTCCCGGGGGAAGCGGATCGCCTTCGCGGTGCCGGACGGGGGTGCGCGGACCTGCGTGGGGGCGCGAGGGAATCCCTGCCCGGTGCGGGCCCCTGTGCCGGGACGCGGTACGGGCGCCCGGTGCGAGGAGTGCGCGCGGCTGGACCGGGCGCATTCCGTGGCCGCCGACACGATCGCCGACGACCCCCGGCCCTACCACGTGTACGTGGCCTGGTTCGGGCCCGGCATGGTCAAGGTCGGCATCACCGCCGTCGAGCGGGGCTCGGCCCGGCTGCTCGAGCAGGGCGCCGTCTGTTTCAGCTGGCTCGGCAGCGGTCCGCTGATGGCCGCGCGGCGCACCGAGGAACTGCTGCGGGCCGCGCTGCGGGTGCCCGACCGGATTCCGTATGCCGAGAAGCGGGCGGTGCGGTCGCTGCTGTCGGGCACCGAGGCGGAGCGCGCCGCCGAGGTGCGCGAGCTGCACGCGCGGGCCGCGGCGCTCACCGGCTGGCCGGAGTCCCTGCGGCCGGAGCCGTGCCGGGTGACCGACCATGTGGCGGCGTTCGGGCTCACGGGGAGCCCGGCGGCGCTCGGTTACGTCGTGGAACTCGTGCCGGGCGGCACCGTGAGCGGCGAGCTGGTCGCGGCGGCCGGACCCGACCTGCATCTGTCGGCCGGCGTAGGCGGGGACGGCGGCGCAGGCGGGGTGGTCGTCCTCGACACGCGGCTGATGACCGGCTGGGAGCTGTTGCCCGCGGCACCGGACGACGACGGGTTCACCGTGCCGGTGCGAACGTTCAGGCGAGAGGGGGAGAGGGAGCAGGAGGGCCTCTTCTGAGGGGCCGTCGAGAGACCGGGCGTGTTCCGCCGAGCCGGGGCCGCGCCGCCGCCCCCGTCGAACGCTCCGCGCGTTCTCGTGTTCACCCGCGTGACGTGAGCCGCGCCGCCGCCTTCGCCGAACGCGCCCACCGCATCGTCGAGTTCACCTTCGCGGATGGTGCCGGCGGCCCCCCGGCGCGATGCCCAGGCCCTCCCTGAGAGGCGCCTGTGCCTTTCTCAGGGAAATCACAGAGTTCGGCAAGTGTCTTCTCAGAGGGCCCCGAAAGGGTGTCCGGTATGACCACGACCTCGCCCCAGGGGCGTACCGAACTGCTGAGGCCGGACGGGAGCCCCGTCCGGGTGCTTGTGGTGGACGACGAGTTGTCGATCACCGAACTGCTCAGCATGGCCCTGCGGTACGAGGGCTGGCAGATCCGCAGTGCGGGTGACGGGCAGGGGGCGATCCGGACGGCCCGTGAGTTCCGGCCGGACGCCGTCGTGCTCGACATGATGCTGCCCGACATGGACGGGCTCTCCGTCCTCGGCCGGCTGCGCCGCGAACTGCCGGACGTGCCGGTGCTGTTCCTGACCGCCAAGGACGCGGTGGAGGACCGGATCGCCGGGCTCACCGCCGGCGGCGACGACTACGTCACCAAGCCGTTCAGCCTGGAGGAGGTCGTGGCGCGGCTGCGGGGGCTCATCCGCCGCTCCGGCGCCGCCGACCGGCGGTCGGAGTCCGTGCTCGTCGTGGGTGATCTGACGCTCGACGAGGACAGCCACGAGGTCTGGCGGGCCGGGGACTCGATCCACCTCACCGCCACCGAGTTCGAACTGCTGCGCTTTCTGATGCGCAACCCGCGCCGCGTGCTCAGCAAGGCGCAGATCCTGGACCGCGTCTGGTCGTACGACTTCGGCGGACAGGCCAACGTCGTCGAGCTGTACATCTCCTACCTGCGGCGGAAGATCGACGCGGGCCGGGAGCCGATGATCCACACCCGGCGCGGGGCCGGTTATCTGATCAAGCCTGCCGTGTCATGACCGGGCGACGCCGGCCGTGGCCAAGGAGGCGGCGGCCGGGGGAGCCGGGTCCGTGGCCATGGAGGCGGCGGGCGGGGGAGCCGGGTCCGTGGCCCAGGAGGCGGCGGGCGGGACAGCCGCGCACCCTGCGAACCCGGCTCGTCGTCGCCTCGGTGGCGCTGATCGCCGTGGTCTGCGCGGTGATCGGCACCGTGACCACGCTCGCGCTGCGCACCCATCTGTACGACCAGCTGGACGACAAGGTGACCGACATCGCCATGCGGGCGACGGGCGGCCGCCTGCCGAACCCGGGCGGCAGATCACCCGACACCCCCGCCGAACCCGCCTCGCCGTCACCGTCAGAGGGACAGGGGCAGGGGCGCGCACGTAGCAGTGGCACGGCCGCCGAGAAGGTCGGGCGACTCCTCACCACCGGCCCGACACAGGCCGACACCGTCGCGGCGTACCTGGAGCAGGGCTCGGTCACGGCGGCCGCCAAGGCCGTTCAGCTGAGGAACAGTTACGGCGGCTTCCGCACGATGGCCACCGCCGGCCTCGACGCCGCGCAGCGAAGGGCGCTCGCCACGGTTCCCAAGGACGGTGCCGCGCACACGGTGCGGCTGCCCGGTCTCGGCAGCTACCTCGCCAAGTACCGGGCGGGCCCCGACGGCGCCTACTACGTCGCCCTGCCCACCAAGGACGTCGACGACAACATCGACACCCTGATCCTCGTCGAGATCTGTGTCACCGCCGCCGGCCTGATCGCGGCCGGCCTCGCCGGTACCGTCATCGTCGGCATCGCCACCCGCCCGCTCCGCAAGGTCGCCCACACCGCCACCCGGGTCTCCGAACTCCCGCTGCACACGGGCGAGGTCGAGCTGAGCGAGCGGGTCCCGGAGTCCGAGTGCGACCCGCACACCGAGGTCGGCCAGGTCGGCGCCGCGCTCAACCGCATGCTCGACCACGTCCACGGCGCCCTGCACGCCCGTCAGCAGAGCGAGACGCGGGTGCGCCGGTTCGTGGCCGACGCCAGCCACGAGCTGCGTACGCCCCTCGCCTCCATCCGCGGGTACGCCGAGCTGACCAGGCGTGGCCGGGAGCAGGTCGGCCCCGACACCCGGCACGCCCTCGGGCGCATCGAGTCCGAGGCCGGCCGGATGTCCCTGCTGGTCGAGGACCTGTTGCTGCTCGCCCGGCTCGACGCCGGACGGCCCCTGCAGTTCGAGCAGACCGATCTTCTCCCGCTCGTCGTGGACACGGTCAGCGACGCCCGCGCGGCCGGCCTGGACCACAACTGGCGGCTGCACCTGCCCGACGAGCCCGCGCTCGTCTCCGCGGACGCCACCCGGTTGCAGCAGGTGCTGGTCAACCTGCTGGGCAACGCCCGCAACCACACGCCACCCGGTACGACCGTCACCGCGCGCGTGCACCGGCGCGGGCCGTGGACGTGCGTCGACGTCGAGGACAACGGGCCGGGCGTTCCGCCGGAGCTGCTGCCGTGCGTCTTCGAACGGTTCGCGCGGGGCGATTTGGCGCGTTCCCGGGCCACCGGGTCCACCGGCCTCGGGCTCGCCATCGTGCAGGCCGTCGTGACCGCGCACGGCGGTGCCGTGACCGTGGACAGCGTGCCGGGGCGGACCGTGTTCACAGTGCACCTGCCCACGTTGTCCACCACGCACCTGCCCGGGGTCTCCGCCACGCACCTGCCCGGGACGTCCACCGTGCACCTGCCCGGGGTGTCCACCACGCACCTGCCCGGGGTGTCCGCCACGCACCTGCCCGCGCTCGTCCCGGGCGCCGCGCCGTCCGCCTCCGGGACCGGACCGGGACCGGGACCGCACTCACAGGCACAGCACAGGGCCACCACACGGCCGGGACAGGGCGCCTGACGAGAGTCGGTGCCATGCCAACCGACTCTTCTCCCGGCACCCTGCCGGCGCGGGAGCACCTCCCGGCCGGCGATGCCGGTACGCCTGTCCTGGACGTAGTGATCCCGGTCCACAACGAGGAGAAGGACCTCCAGCCGTGCGTCCGCAGACTGCACGAGCACCTCACGCGTACGTTCCCGTACGCGTTCCGCATCACCGTCGCGGACAACGCCTCCACGGACGCCACCCCGCTGGTGGCGGCGCGGCTGGCGGCGGAGCTGCCCGAGGTCACCGGCCTCCGCCTGGAGCAGAAGGGCCGGGGTCGCGCCCTGCGGGCCGTGTGGTCCGCGTCCGAGGCGCCGATCCTCGCCTACATGGACGTCGACCTGTCCACCGATCTCAACGCCCTGCTGCCGCTGGTGGCGCCGCTGATCTCCGGTCACTCGGACCTCGCGATCGGCTCCCGGCTCACCCGTAGCTCCCGGGTGGTGCGCGGCCCCAAGCGTGAGTTCATCAGCCGGACCTACAACCTGATCCTGCGCGGCTCCCTCCAGGCCCGCTTCTCGGACGCCCAGTGCGGCTTCAAGGCGATCCGGCGGGAGGTGGCGCAGGAGCTGCTGCCACTGGTGGAGGACACCGGATGGTTCTTCGACACCGAGATGCTGGTGCTCGCCGAGCGGGCCGGTCTGCGGATCCACGAGGTGCCGGTGGACTGGGTCGACGACCCCGACTCCGCCGTGCACATCGTGAAGACCGCCACCGACGACCTCAGGGGCGTGTGGCGGGTGGGCAGGGCACTGGCCACCGGTTCGCTGCCACTGGACCGGCTGACCCGGCCCTTCGGGGACGATCCGCGCGACCGTGAACTGGCCGGCGTGCCCAGCGGGCTGGCCCGCCAGCTCCTCGGCTTCTGTGTGGTCGGCGCCCTGTCGACCCTCTTCTACCTGCTGCTCTACGGCCTCTTCAGACAGTTCACCGGCCCACAGGTGGCCAACGCGCTCGCCCTGCTGGTCTCCGCGACGGCCAACACCGCCGCCAACCGTCGGCTCACCTTCGGAGTGCGCGGCCGGGGTGGCGCCGTCCGGCACCAGGCACAGGGCCTGGTCGTCTTCGGTATCGGGCTCGCCCTGACCAGCGGCTCCCTGGCCGCCCTCGGCGCGGCGACCGACCACCCCGCGCACTCCACCGAGCTGGCGGTGCTCATCGCCGCCAACCTCGCGGCGACGGTCCTGCGGTTCCTGCTCCTGCGCGCCTGGGTCTTCCCGGACCGGCCGTCGTCCGAGCAGGCCCACCCACACCAACAGCCGCACCCTCAGCAGCGGCCGTATCGGCGGCTGTACCCGAACACCCAGGTCCGCGCCGGTGAAGCCGCGGACGGCGACCGGAGGGACGTCACCCTGCACCTGCAGCCGGTACTCCCTCACGACACCGACCCGGGGGACCCCCGATGACCACCCAGCACGACCCGTCGGCACAGCAGAGCGGCACCGGCGAGCAGAGCGGCAGCGGCGGCGGTGCGGCCGACTGGGACCCGCCCCAGGCCACTCCCCAGGCCCCTCCGCAGGCCACTCCCCAGGCCCCTTCGCAAGCCACTCCCCCGTCCCCGGCCGCCACCGCCCCCGTCACCGCGGCGGCGACCGCCGCTCCGGCCGCTCCCTCCGCCCCCGGGGCCGGTGAGCCTCGGCTGCCGTTCGTGCGCAGACCGTGGCGCGGCCGTGCCGAGGACCCGCGCTGGGTGCGCCCGGCCTTCCTCGGCCTGCTGGCCGCCACCCTGCTGCTCTACCTGTACAACCTGAGCGCCTCCGGTTACGCCAACTCCTTCTATTCGGCGGCCGTGCAGGCGGGCAGCACGTCGTGGAAGGCGTTCTTCTTCGGCTCGCTGGACGCGGGCAACGCCATCACCGTCGACAAGCCACCGGCCTCGCTGTGGCCGATGGAGCTGTCGGTGCGGATCTTCGGGCTCCACTCGTGGGCGATCCTGGCGCCCGAGGTGCTGATGGGCGTGGCGGCCGTTGCCGTCGTCTACGCAGGTGTGCGCCGCCGGTTCAGCCCCGCGGCCGGTCTGATCGCGGGCGGGGTGCTCGCGCTCACCCCGGTCGCGGCGCTGATGTTCCGGTTCGACAACCCGGACGCGATGCTCGCGTTGCTGATGGCCGTGGCCTGCCACCTGGTGGTCCGGGCCGTGGAGGACGGGCGTACGAGGTGGCTGGTGTGGGCCGGGGTCGCGATCGGCTTCGCGTTCCTCGCCAAGACTCTCCAGGCGTTCCTGATCCTGCCGCCGCTCGCGCTGGTGTACGCGGTCTGCGCTCCGGTGCCGCTGAGGAAGCGCTTCGGGCAGCTGGCGGCGGCGACGCTGGCGCTGGTCGTCTCGGGCGGCTGGTGGGTCGCGGTCGTGGAGCTGTGGCCGGCTTCCTCCCGCCCGTACATCGGCGGATCGCAGAACAACAGCTTCCTGGAGCTGACCTTCGGCTACAACGGGTTCGGCCGCCTGAACGGCGACGAGACCGGCAGCGTCGGCGGTGGCGCCGGTCGTGGCGGTGGCGGCACCGGGATGTGGGGCGAGACCGGCTGGGACCGGATGTTCAACCCCGAGATCGGCGGCCAGATCTCCTGGCTGCTGCCGGCCGCGCTGATCCTGCTGGTGGCGGGTCTGGTGGCCACCCGCAAGTTCGGGCGGACGTCCGTCACCCGTGCCTCGTTCCTGGTCTGGGGCGGCTCGCTGCTGATCACCATGGCCGTCTTCAGCTATATGGCCGGCATCTTCCACCAGTACTACACGGTGGCCCTCGCCCCCTACCTCGCCGCCGTGACCGGCATGGGCGCCGGGACGCTGTGGGAGAGGCGGCGCGAGCTGTGGGCGGCGATCACCGTCGCCGCCGCCGTGGTCGCCGCGGCGGCCTGGGGTTACGTCCTGCTCAACCGCACCCCCGACTACCTGCCCTGGCTGAGGTGGCTGGTCCTGGTCGGCGGTCTGGCGGCGGCGCTCGGCCTGATCTTCGCCGGCCGGCTGCCCCGGCGGGCTGCCCTCGGGGCGGCGGCGGTGGGCCTCGTGGCCGCGCTGGCCGGCCCGACCGCGTACACGCTGAGCACGCTTCAGCAGGGCCATGCCGGTTCGATCGTCACGGCCGGTCCGGCGGGCGCGAGCGTGATGGGCGGCCGGGGCGGCGGTCCCAGTGGCGGCATGCGCGGCGGCTTCGGCGGCGGCATGCCGGGCGGCCAGGGCCCGCAGAACGGCAACGGAGGAGGCACCCAGGGCCAGAACCAGCAGGGGCAGCAGAATCGGCAGGGACAGCAGGGACAGCAGGGACAGCAGGGACAGCAGGGACAGCAGAACGGCAACGGCTTCCCGGGCGGCGGCGGCTTCGGCGGGGGTCTGCCGGGTCAGCAGAACGGCAACGGAAACACCCGCAACCAGCAGAACGGCAAGGGCTTCCCCGGCGGCGGACGCGCGGGTGAGGGCGGTTGGGGCGGCGGCGGTGGCGCCGGCGGCCTGCTGAACGGCGCGAGCGTGTCCGCCGAGGCCGAGAAGCTGCTGGAGAAGAACGCGTCCGCCTACACCTGGGTCGCCGCGTCCGTCGGCTCCCAGAACGCGGCCGGCTACCAGCTCGCCACCGGCGACCCGGTGATGGCCGTCGGCGGCTTCAACGGCACCGATCCGTCTCCGACACTGGCGCGGTTCAAGCAGTACGTGGCGGCGGGACGCATCCACTACTTCATCGCCGGCGGTGGTATGGGCGGCGGAATGGGCGGAGCGGACAGCGGCACGTCCGCGCAGATCAGCTCATGGGTCCAGAGCAACTTCAAAGAGGTGACGGCCGGTTCGGCCACCTTCTACGACCTCACACGGAAGACGAGCGGCTGAGGAGCGAGCCGCGGAAAGGCGTGCGCCGGGGAGGGTGCGGACGGATCGACGAGTACCGGAGAGACGAGGGCCGCTCGCCTCTCCACCGCTCACCATCTGACGCGCGCTCTTCTGGCGCGCGGCCTTCTGACGCACGGCCTTCTGGCGCGCGAGCCGCTGAGCCGAGAACCGCGTTGTACACCGTATAGCCATCGCTATACGGTGTACGGCATGTCCTCCTCCCACGGTCATCCGCGACGCTGGCTGATCCTCGGCGTCATCTGCCTCGCCCAGCTCACCGTGCTGCTCGACAACACGATCCTGAACGTGGCCATCCCCTCGCTGACGCGCGAGCTGCACGCGGCCACCTCCGACGTCCAGTGGATGATCAACGCGTACTCCCTGGTGCAGTCCGGCCTGCTGCTCACCGCGGGCAGTTCCGCCGACCGCTACGGCCGTAAGAAGATGCTGATGGCCGGGCTCGCGCTGTTCGGCGTCGGTTCGCTCGCGGCGGGGCTCGCCGACGGCACCGGCCAGTTGATAGCCGCCCGGGCCGGCATGGGCATAGGCGGCGCGCTGCTGCTGACCACCACGCTGGCCGTTGCCATGCAGATCTTCGCGCCCGAGGAACAGCCGAAGGCGATCGGCATCTGGAGTGCGGTCAACGCGCTGGGCTTCGCGGGCGGCCCGCTGATCGGGGGCTTCGTGCTCGACCACTTCTGGTGGGGCGCGATCTTCCTGATCAACATCCCGGTCGCGGTGCTGGGCCTGCTCGCGGTCGCGGCCCTGGTGCCCGAGTCCAAGGCTCCCCGTGGCGACCGCCCTGATCTGCTCGGCGCGCTGCTGTCCACGATCGGCATGGCCTCGCTCGTGTACGCGATCATCTCCGGCCCGCACCACGGCTGGACCTCGGGGCGCGTGCTCGGCACGGCGGCCGTGGCGCTCGTGGCGCTCGCAGCCTTCGCGTGGTGGGAGAGCCGGATCGAGGAGCCGATGCTCGACCTGCACTTCTTCCGCAACCGGCGGTTCACCGGCGCGGTCGCCGGGGCCGTGCTCATCACGTTCGGCATGGGCGGGGCGCTCTTCCTGCTGACCCAGCACCTCCAGTTCGTCCTCGGCTACGGGCCGTTGGAGGCCGGCCTGCGGATCGCTCCGCTGGCGTTGACCGTGGTGGCGCTCAACTTCACGGGCCTCGCGGCGAAGTGGTCCGCGCGTCTGGGCACGCCGGTGTCGATAGCGCTCGGGATGGTGGTGATGTCGGCGGGGCTGGTGTCCCTCGCCCGGCTCGACACCGAGGGATACGCCGGCACGCTGCTGGGGCTGGTGCTGATCGGTGTGGGATGCGCGGTCGCCAACCCGGCCATGGCGCACGCCGTCATGAGCGCGATCCCCCCGGAGCGGGCCGGGGTGGGCGCGGGGATCAACGGTACGTTGGCCGAGTTCGGCAACGGGCTCGGTGTGGCCGTGCTCGGCGCCGTGCTCAGCTCGTCCGTGGCCTCGGGGCGGACGCTGTCCGCCGGGCTCGGCGCCGGACAGCTGGTGGGGGCGGTCGCCGTGCTGGCCGGCGGGCTGCTGGCGGCGGGACTGCTGCGCCGGGCGGAGCGGGTGGTCGCTTAGCGGTCCGGGGGGTATGGGTATGCGTGCGACCGCGGGCGGGCCGGGGCCGTGCCGTCCTCGTGGAGGCGGCCGCGCGGTGACCCGGAGCCGTGCTCGCCGGATCGCGGCGGTCCTGGCATCTTGATCAGTGGGCGGAATTCGAGGAAGGTGCGCCGATGACGGAGACGGCGGGTCGGTCGGCGCGCAGCAGCGTGTGGCTGGAGGGCAAGGGCCGCCGCGGCGGGCGCGCGGGGCAGCCCTCCGGGCTAGACCGGGAGCGGATCACCGAGGTGTCCGTGCGGCTGCTGGACGCCGAGGGGCTCGAGAAGTTCTCCATGCGGCGGCTGGCCGGTGAACTGAACGTCACCGCGATGTCCCTGTACTGGTACGTCGACACCAAGGACGACCTGCTCGAACTCGCCCTCGACGCGGCCTTCGGCGAGCTGGGGCTGCCGGATCCGGGCGACGCGCGGGAGGACTGGCGGGAGCAGCTGCGGGCGCTGGCCACCGACTACCGGGCGCTGCTGGTGCGCCACCCCTGGCTGTCGCCGCTGGCCGGGCGGTACCTCAACATCGGCCCGAACTCGCTCGCCTTCTCCCGTGTGGTCCAGCGAGTGGTCCGCCGGGCGGGGCTGCCCGCGCACGGGGTGATGGGGGCGATCGCGGCCGTCTTCCAGTTCGTGTACGGCTACGGCACGATCGAGGGCCACTTCTCGGCACGGATCGAGAGCACCGGGCTGAGCCCGGACGAGTACTTCGAGCAGGCCATGACGCTGGCGTCGGAGGATCCGGGGGCCGCCGAGGTCATGGCGGAGTCCAAGGAGCTCATGGCGGCCCGCGGCGGGGACACCGTCGCGGAGATGCTGGAGCGGGACTTCACCTTCGCCCTGGACCTGCTGATCGCCGGCATCGAGGCGATGGTCGCCCGCGGCTGACCGACGGCCGCCGGAGCGAGGCGATCCCGCCCCGGCCGACCGCGAGCCGCCGGTCCCGGGCCGCCGCCCGCCCGCCCGGCTATCGGCCCGGCGCCCGGCTACGGGCCCTCCGCCCGGCTACCGGCCCTCCGCCCGGTTACCGGCCCGGCGCCAGGTGGGCCGGGAAGCCGCCCGTGGCCACCGGGCCCCAGCGTTCCGGGGTCACGCGGATGATCGACTTTCCCTGCTCGGTCATGGCCCGCCGGTACTCGTCCCAGTCGGGGTGCTCGCCGGCGATGTTGCGGTAGTACTCCACGAGCGGTTCCACGGAGTCCGGGATGTCGAGGACCTCGGCCGAGCCGTCGATCTGCACCCAGGGTCCGTTCCACTCGTCGCTCAGGACGACGAGGCCGACCCGGTGGTCCCGCTTGGCGTTACGGGTCTTGGCGCGCTCGGGGTAGGTGGAGACCACGATGCGGCCGGAGTCGTCCACGCCACAGGTCAGCGGGGAGGCCTGCGGGCTGCCGTCGGCGCGCCGGGTGATCAGCAGGGCACGGTGCCGGGGGCGTACGAACTCCAGCAGCTCGTCCAGCGATACACGGGTGTTGGTCGCGATGTTCGGTGCCATGAACGCAGCCTAGGGTCGACGCCGTGCGTTCGGCGTCACCCCGCCGGGCGCGGGCTCACCCGTGTCCGCGCCCGCGGGATCGCCGTTGGTGCCGTCTGCCGGTCATGGCTCAGCCGAAGGTCACTTCACCGCAATAGAGCAGCTAAAGTGCTGATGTCCTGTGCTCGCAGTCGGGAATGTGCTGCGGAGCTCTCCTGTGCACGGCCATACGGTCGTGCCATCCGAGAGGTTCGTGGTGGATACGTCCGAATTTTCCGATGTGACCGGGTTCCCGGTCGGCTTCGAGCTGGCCGAAGCGCTCACGGCAGCGGCGCGTGAACTGCACGAGTCGACGACCTTGGACGCCACCCTGGACGCGGCCGTCCGGCTGGCGGTGCATCTGCTGCCCGGCGCCGAGCACGCCGGCGTCTTCGAGATCGAGGGCGGTGACTCGCCGCGCACGGTAGCCTGGACCGACGACATCGTGCGCGAGGCCGAGACCGCGGACCGGCCGCACTGGCAGCGGCTGTGGACGTCACCGGTGGTGCGCGTGACCGACAGCGACGGCGAGGACGGTGCGCGGCCGGAGCTGCGCTCGGTGCTGTCCATGCGGCTGCGGGCCGACAAACGCCGGCTGACCGTGCTGACGGCCTACGCCCGCGCGCCGCACGCCTTCGACGAACAGGCCGCCCGGCTCGGCCGGCTGTTCACCGCGCATGTGAGCCTCGCCCTGAACTCGGTGACCGTACGCGAGCAGTTGACGGAGGCCATGCGCACCCGGGACCTGATCGGACAGGCCACGGGCGTCCTGATGGAGCGCCTCGACATCGATGCGGCGGCGGCCTTCGCGAGCCTGGTCCGTGCCTCCCAGCGGGAGAACATCAAGCTCCGCGACCTGGCCCGCCGCATCGTCGGATCCGTCGAGGACTAGACGGCGGGCAGCGCGTCGCCCTGGACCGCCTGGATGTCCAGCTCCACCTTCAGGGTCGTGCCGACGGCGGCGATGCCCGCCTGGAGGACCTGGTTGTAGTTCATCGCGAAGTCCTCGCGGTGCAGTTCCGCGGTGGCCCGGAACGCGGCCCGGGTGCCGCCCCACGGGTCGGCGCCGCTGCCGAGGTAGGCCAGGTCCAGATCGACCGGCCGTACCACTCCGTGCATCGCCAGCTCGCCGTGGACCGTCCAGCGGTCCGGACCGGCCTGGACCAGACCCGTCGAGCGGTAGGTGATCTCCGGGTGCCGCTCGACGTCCAGGAAGTCACCGGACTTCAGGTGCGTGTCGCGCATGCCGTTGCCCGTGTCGATGGAGGCGGCCCGGATGACCGCTTCCACACGGGACTTGGCGACGTCGTCCGGCGCGATCTCGATCGTCCCGCCGAACTCCGTGAACCGGCCGTGCACGCTGGAGATCCCCAGGTGCTGGGCGACCGCGGCGACGGAGGAGTGCACCGGGTCGATGGTCCAGGGGCCGGGCGGCGGCAGTTCGGTGCCGCCCTGCCGGGCCAGCGTGACCGTGCCGACCTCGGCCCGGCCGCTCGCGGTGACGATCGCGCTGGACGCGGCGGGCGCGTACCCGACGGCCGTCACGATCACGGTGTACGCCCCGGGCGTCAGCTCCGTGGCATCCCGTACGGCCCCCTCGGCGTCCGTCTCGGCGCGCAGCACCTGCGTACCGGTCATGTCGGTCACCGTGACGACCGCGTGCGAAACGGCCCATCCGTCCCGCGTACGGATCTTCGCGGTCAGTCCCATCCCGTTTTCTCCCTGGAAAGCCTTACAAAATGGTCGTATGGAACCGGCCCGTGGGGCGCGCCGCACCTGTGGGAGCGGCGCGCGCCACGGGCCGTGGGTCGAGCTACTCGCCGGGGTGGGCGAGCGTGATGTCGTGGCCGTCGGCTCCGGCGCCGGAGACGGTCAGGGCCGTCGCCACCGGCGGGTAGCCCGTCGCGATGACGGTGTACTCGCCGCTGTCCAGGTCGGTGAAGGCGTACGCCCCGTCCGAGCCGGTGGTGGCCGTGCCGACCACGTTGCCGGCCTGGTCGACCAGCGTCACCCGGGCGTCGGCCAGCGCACCGTGCGGGGCCCGCACGACACCCTGCAGCCGGGCACCGGCGTCCAGGTCGACCTCGATCCGGGTGACCCCGGTGGCGCCGACCTCGACCGGCAGCGCCCGCGGCCGGAAGCCGCTCGCGTTGACCGCGACGGTCACCACGCCGGGCACCAGCTCGGTGAAGGCGAACTCGCCCTGCTCCCCGGTGGCGGCGGTGGCCAGCAGGTCACCGCGCACGTCGGTGACGATCACCATCGCGTCCTTGACCGGCAGCGCGCTGCCCACGGCCCGCACCACACCGGTCAGCCCGCTGGTGCCGCTGAGCAGGATGTCGTAGGACAGCGGCTCCTCGCCCACCACGACGGTGGAGGCCTGCGGCTGGTAGCCGTCGGCGGACGCGATCAGGACGTACGACCCGGTGCCCGGGGCGGCCAGCGCGTAGGAGCCGTCGGCCTGGGCGACCGAGCGGCCCAGCTGGCGGCCGGACAGCGAGATCAGGGTGACCGCGGCCTGCGGGACCGGGGCGCTCTCGGCGCCTCGGACGAAGCCGTGCACCGGGGTGCCGCCACCGGTGCCGGGCTCGGCGGCCGTGGCGACGGCCGTCACCGGCAGGGTCGCCGTGGCCGTGCCGCCGGACGTCGTGCCCTCGGACAGCGGGGCGGCGGCGACCGCGGCCGGGACCGGCTCGGCGGCCGGGGCCTGCGCCTCGGCGACGGCGGGAGCGGCGGCCGGATCGGTCACGGGGGCCTCACCCTCGGCGCTCTGCGCGAGCGCGCCCTTGGTCTTCAGCGGGACCTCCTTGATGAACAGCGTGATCAGGAAGGCGAGGGCGGCGAGGCAGCCGGCGATGAAGAAGACGTCGGCGATGCCGTGGCCGTAGGCGCTCTCCAGAAGCGTCCGGATCGGGGCCGGCAGCTTGTCCATGTCCGGGATGCTGTCGGTGGAGCCGGAGCCCCCGGCCAGGGCGGCCTGGTACTTGGGGCTGAGGGTGGAGACGCCGTCCTCGACGTAGTCGGTGATCTTGTGGGACATCACGGCGCCGAGCGCGGAGACGCCGACCGCACCGCCGAGGGAGCGGAAGAACGTGACCGTGGAGCTGGCCGAGCCGAGGTCGGAGGGCGCCACCTGGTTCTGCGTGGCGAGCACCAGGTTCTGCATCATCATGCCGATGCCGAGACCCAGCAGGGCCATGTAGATGGCCATCTTCCAGTAGTCGGTGTCGTACCGGATGCCGCCGAGCAGCAGCAGGCCGGCCGTCACCAGGACGCCACCGCTGACCAGCCACGCCTTCCAGCGGCCGGTGCGGGTGATGAACTGACCCGAGACGGTCGAGGAGACGAACAGACCGCCGATCATCGGGATGGTCATGACGCCCGACATGGTCGGGGACTTGTCGCGGGCCAGCTGGAAGTACTGGCTGAAGAAGACGGTGCCGGAGAACATCGCGACACCGACGAACAGCGAGGCGAGCGACGCGAGCGTGATCGTGCGGTTCCTGAACAGGCGCAGCGGGATGATCGGCTCGCTCGCCTTGGACTCGACGAGCACGAAGAGCAGGCCGAGGACGATCGAGCCGCCGACCATCGCGTACGTCTGCCACGACACCCAGTCGTACTTGTCACCGGCGAAGGTGACCCAGACCAGCAGCAGGGAGACGGCGGCGGATATGAGGGTCGCGCCGCCCCAGTCGACCTTGACCTCCCGCTTGACCACGGGCAGGTGCAGGGTCTTCTGCAGCACGATCAGCGCGATGATGGCGAAGGGGACACCGACGTAGAAGCACCAGCGCCAGCCCAGCCAGGAGGTGTCGGTGATGACACCGCCGAGCAGCGGGCCGCCGACGGTGGCGACGGCGAACGTGGCGCCCAGGTAGCCGGAGTAACGGCCGCGCTCGCGCGGGGAGATCATCGCGGCCATGACGATCTGCGCCAGGGCGGACAGACCGCCGACGCCGATGCCCTGGAACACCCGGAAGGTGATCAGCATGCCCGGGTTCTGCGACAGGCCGGCCGCCATCGAGGCGACGACGTAGATGATCAGGGCTATCTGGACGAGAGCCTTCTTGCTGTACAGGTCGGCGAGCTTGCCCCACAGGGGAGTGGCCGCGGTCATCGACAGCAGGGCGGCCGTGACCACCCAGGTGTAGGCGGACTGGCCGCCGCCCAGGTCCCCGATGATGTGCGGCAGGGCGTTGGAGACGATCGTGGACGACAGGATCGCCACGAACATGCCGAGCAGCAGCCCGGACAGGGCCTCCATGATCTGCCGGTGGGTCATCGGGGCGTCGCCGTGGGAGCCTCCCCCGTGCTTGGCGTGAGCCCGCACACCGGCTGGTGTGGTCGTTGCCATGGGCTTCCTTTTCTTACGTGCTTGCGGGTGTACGGGTGGTCTCTTCGAATGCGGGGGCGGGCACCGCGGCCTGCCGGACCGGGGCGGAGCGGCAGTCGCCGAAGGACGCGCGCAGGCGGGACATCAGCCCGATCAGCTGGCCGACCTCGTCGTCGGTCCAGTCGCCCAGCCGCTCGGCGAGCAGCTGCGAGGTCCGCCGGGACAGCTCGTCGAGCTGCCGGATCCCCTCGGGCGTCAGGCGCAGGATGCGCGAGCGCTTGTCGGCGGGGTCCGGGGACCGTTCGATCCAGCCGCGGTCCGCCACGTGCGCGACATGCCGGCTGGTCACCGACATGTCCACGGCGAGCAGCTCCGCGAGCTTGCTCATGCGCATGTCGCCGTGGCGCCCGAGCAGGGTCAGCACGGCGGCCGAGCCGGCCGGGCAGTCGGGTGGCAGGATCCGCCCCATGTCCCGTTTCACGGCGCCGACGGCACTGAGCTGACGCGCCAGCTCTTCGAACTGCGCCTGCTCGGCCATCACACCTCCCGTATTCGTTGCTTGGGGCAACCATACGGGTGTTTGGTTGCTGCAGGCAAACAACTGGGGCTCCGGCAGCGCAAAAACTTGGCAAAGGCAAGTATTGCGAATGTAAATACGCAGGTGGTCGCGGGTGGCGTGCCCCCGTCTGTCCCGGTGGCCCCGCACTTGGGTCGGCCACCCGGATTCGCTAGGGTCTCGGGACATGGCTAACACCCAGGGCCCGCAGGGCAATTACGACCCCGCCGGCAGCACCCAGATGTTCCGCGCGTTCGTGGACGAGGCTCCCCAGGGACGGCAGCAGCAGGCCGCCCCCTCCTCCTCCGGTCCGCGCGTCGGCCTGATCATCGGCGTCATCGTGGCCCTCGCCGTGGTGGCGGGAGTCGCCTGGCTGGCGCTCAAGTAGGCGCCGCCCGGGCAGGCTCTACTTCCAGCGGACGGACACGTCCCGCGTCTCGATGTGCATGCCGAGCGGTACGCGCCAGGCGTCCACGCACACCGTCCAGGCGTGGTCCGTGCGGGCCCCCGCCGCGATCGGCACCGGCAGCTCCCCGGTCGTCTCGACCGTCGCCCAGTCGATGCCGAGCGCGCCGATGACGTGCGTCCCGAAGGTCACCGCTCCCGAACGCACCGGCTGCCCGCCGGAGTTGCGGAAGGAGACGGTGACCTTCTGACACCAGCGGCGGTCCGTGCCCTCGGTCGCCGGGCCGCCCCAGGAGAGGTCGGCCGGCGAGGCCGGAGGGGCCGTGCCGCGGCCGGGGGGCGTGGTGGGCGGGACGGGCCTCGTGGTGGAGCCGGGCTGGCCGCCGCCCGCGTCACCCGAAGGAGATCCGGCATCGGAAGGGTCCGCGGTGCCGGGAGGGCCCGCGGTGCCGGAAGGACCCGCGGTGCCCGGGGAGGCGGCCTCGCCCGGCCCCGAGGCATGGCCCGGCGCGGACCGCCCCGCGCCGCCGGACCGCGCGTGCCCGTCGGCGGGTCCGGTGCCGGCCGTCGTGGACCCGCCACCGTCCCGGCCGCCGACCGCCGGCCGCCCGCCGTCCAGGGGGGTCAGGCTCACCGGCCCCGTCGGAGCGGTGGCCGTGGGGCCGCGCCCCGGGCCGTCCCCGGCGCCGACCGCTGCGTAGCCGCCGCCCGGACCGCCGCCCGCGCACGCGGCCAGCGCCCCGCCCAGACAGACGACGGCCGCCGACGCTGCCGTCACGGCGCCTCGGCGGCCACGAGTCCAGGTCGTGCGCGTCGCCCCTGCGGTCCTGTTCCGCCCCGTCGCTCGCAGCATCGGGCCAGTGTCGCTGACGGAGTGTCAGAACAGAACCCTCAGTCCGAGATCAGGCCCTCCCGTAGCTGGGCCAGCGTCCGGGTCAGCAGCCGGGAGACGTGCATCTGGGAGATGCCGACCTCCTCGCCGATCTGCGACTGGGTCATGTTGGCGAAGAAGCGCAGCATGATGATCCGGCGCTCCCGGGGCGGGAGTTTGGCCAGCAGCGGCTTGAGGGACTCGCGGTACTCCACGCCCTCCAGCGCGGTGTCCTCGTAGCCGAGGCGGTCGGCCAGCGAGCCCTCGCCGCCGTCGTCCTCGGGGGCCGGGGAGTCCAGGGAGGACGCGGTGTAGGCGTTGCCGACCGCGAGGCCGTCGACCACGTCCTCCTCGGAGACGCCGAGCACCGCGGCCAGTTCCGTCACCGTCGGGGAGCGGTCCAGCTTCTGGGAGAGTTCGTCACTGGCCTTGGTGAGGGCCAGGCGCAGTTCCTGCAGCCGGCGGGGGACCCGCACCGACCACGAGGTGTCGCGGAAGAACCGCTTGATCTCGCCGACGACCGTGGGCATCGCGAAGGTCGGGAACTCCACGCCCCGTTCGCAGTCGAAGCGGTCGATCGCCTTGATCAGGCCGATGGTGCCGACCTGGACGATGTCCTCCATCGGTTCGTTGCGGGAGCGGAACCGCGCGGCCGCGTAGCGGACCAGCGGCAGGTTCAGCTCGATCAGCGTGTCCCGGACGTAGGCCCGCTCGGGACTGTCCTCGCCGAGGGTGGCGAGCCGCAGGAAGAGGGAACGGGACAGGGTACGGGTGTCGATGTCCGCCGGTGCCGGCAGGGCCACGACGGCCTCCGCGGGCACGGCGGCGGCGGCGTCGGCCGGGGCCGGCACGGCGTCGAGGGCCGTGACGTCGTCGAGGACGTCGAGAGCGTCGAGCTCTTTGGGCGCTGCCTCGCTCAGCGTGGGCGTCAGCACCTTCGAGCTGCCCTGGTCTGCGGACATGCCACCCCCTTTGGGTCGCGGGACGGTCGCGGCGGTGCTGCCTTTCGAGCAACGCAGCCTTCACCTGAATACCGGAGCCGGAGCCACGGCAAACGCGCTTCCCGCAGAATGTCACATGTCGGCAACGCGCTGTAGTGACATGTCGACATGCAAGATGCGAATCGGCCCTGCAAAGACGGGGTCTGACGCTATTTCGGGCGCAACTTACGGGAACGGCGCTGGTGAGCGATTCGCTCGTGCCGGTTAACGATCGCTCGGGCTTGCGATGCAGTGCTGTTCGGGCCGTGCTTCCGTGCGCCCGCTATGCATCGGGCGAACGCCCGCTGTGCATCGTTGCGGCTTGCGGCTTGCGGCTTGCGGCCGTGGGGTTATGCGTCGATCCGATTCGCGGAGCGCAGCCGCTGGAAGCTTCGGGCGAGCAGCCGCGAGACGTGCATCTGGGAGACCCCGAGTTCCGCGCTGATCTGAGACTGGGTGAGATTGCTGTAGTAGCGCAGCAGAAGGATTCGCTGTTCGCGCTCGGGGAGTTGGACGAGGAGGTGGCGGACCAGATCGCGGTGTTCCACGCCGTCCAGGGCCGGGTCCTCGTAGCCGATCCGGTCCAGCAGCCCGGGCAGCCCGTCGCCCTCCTGAGCCGCCTCCAGCGAGGTGGCGTGGTACGACCGCCCCGCCTCGATGCAGGACAGCACCTCCTCCTCGCTGATCCGCAGCCGCTCGGCGATCTCGGAGGTCGTCGGTGAGCGGCCGAAGGCGGTGGTGAGGTCCTCGGTCGCGCTGTTGACCTGCACCCACAGCTCGTGCAGCCGGCGCGGCACGTGGACCGTGCGGACGTTGTCCCGGAAGTACCGCTTGATCTCGCCCACCACGGTCGGCATGGCGAAGGTCGGGAACTGCACGCCCCGCTCCGGGTCGAAGCGGTCGATGGCGTTGATCAGGCCGATCGTGCCGACCTGGACCACGTCCTCCATCGGCTCGTTGCGGGAGCGGAAGCGGGCGGCCGCGTAGCGCACGAGCGGGAGGTTCGCCTCGATCAGCGCCCCCCGTACCCGGTTGTGCTCCGGCGTGCCCGGCGTGAGCTGCTTCAGCTCGGCGAAGAGCACCTGGGTCAGGGCTCTGGTGTCGGCGCCGCGGCGCCGCTCGGGAGCCGGAGGAGCCTCGGCGGGCGCCTCGGTGGGTGCTTCCGCGGGTGCCTCCTCCTGGGGCGGCGCAGTACTGGCCGACACGGTCAACGCCACCTCTTCATCGGTCAATCATCCGTCAAAAGCGGTCATAGCATCACAAGACATGTGCACTGTGTGCAAGCACCGCATAACACCGTGTTGTACTCAAACGTCGACAAGTTGGGGCCCAAGTCACACGAAAGCCCCCCGCCGTTGCGGCGGGGGGCTGCTGAGCGGAGGGGCTCAGAACTCGTAGTCGGCGATCACCCACGTGGCGAACTCGCGCCACAGTGCGACACCGGCCTGGTGGGCCGGATGCTCCAGATAGCGCTTCAGGGCGTCCGGGTCCTCGACGGCCGAGTTGATCGCGAAATCGTAGGCGACCGGCCGGTCGCTGATGTTCCAGGCGCACTCCCAGAAGCGCAGCTCCTCGATCCGGCCGCCGAGGGCGCGGAAGGCCTCCACGCCCGCCACGACCCGCGGATCGTCGCGCTCGACGCCCTCGTTGAGCTTGAACAGGACCAAGTGGCGGATCATGGGGTGTACCTCAGTTCTTTCCTCCGTTGGCGACCCAGGTCATGAAGTCGCCGATGGCCTTGGCGGCGTCCGATATGCCCTCGAAGCCTATCTGGACGTAGTCGGCCGCCTTGGCCGGATCCGTGATGATCAAGTACAGCGCGAAGACCACGAGCACGTATACGGCGATCTTCTTGGCGTTCACCGCCACCGCGGCCTCCCCTGTGCCTCTGCCTCGTGATCCCTGCTGCCGGCGGCGAGTGTAACCTTCACGTCTTTTACCGGGACCAACGGCCCGCCGCCCCGGGCCCTTTGCCGGGTCCGTGCAAGCGGCGCCGGGCGCGGGGCGAAAAGCGCACATGGCGGATACGGCGGGGATCCGCGGGGCGCGGAAGGCTCGCGACGGCGGAGTGCGCGCCGTGGCATCCGCCCGTGGCGGGCGCGCACTTGGGGGGCCTTCCCCGCATGCGTCCCCGAGGATGCACGAAAGGGCCCCATCCTGAGACGGGGCCCTTTCCAGAGCGGTAGCGGAGGGATTTGAACCCTCGGTGACTTGCGCCACACTCGCTTTCGAGGCGAGCTCCTTCGGCCGCTCGGACACGCTACCGAGGGAGACCTTACAGCACGGTGGGGCAGGGTTCTAAATCGGTATTCAGCGGTCCCGGAAAAACTCCGTGAGGAGCCGGGCGCAGTCCGCCGCGAGAACGCCCTCGACGACCTCCGGCCGGTGGTTGAGCCGGCGATCGCGGATCACGTCCCACAGGGAGCCCGCCGCGCCCGCCTTGTCGTCCCGGGCGCCGTAGACCACCCGGTCGACCCGGGACTGCACGATCGCGCCCGCGCACATCGTGCACGGTTCCAGGGTGACCACCAGTGTGCAGCCGGTCAGCCGCCACTCCCCGAGCCGCGCGGCGGCCCGCCGGATCGCGAGCACCTCCGCGTGGGCCGTGGGGTCGCCGGTGGCCTCGCGCTCGTTGTGCCCGGCCGCGAGCACCGTCGTGCCGTCCGGGGACAGTACGACGGCGCCGACGGGGACGTCGCCGCCCCGGCCGGCCCGTTCCGCCTCGGCCAGGGCGAGCCGCATCGCGTCTCGCCAGCGGTCGCGCACGGGGTCCGGAGGGCCGGCCGTGCCGCCGGTGTCCCCGGCGGTCAGCGGACGGTCTCCAGCACCTCCGAGGCGCCCAGCGCCTCGGCGATCGAGTTGAGCGCGTCGTCGGCGTCCAGGGCGCGCAGCTCCTTCACGCCGATGCCGAGGTCGTCGAGGATCTGGCTGTCACCCACCGGGCTGTGCGGCACCGCGTCGTCCTCGGCGCCGTCCTCCTCGTCCTCGTCCTCGGACTCACCGTCCTCCGTGCCGTCGAGGTCCAGCGCGTCCAGGTCCGGGCCGTCGTCGGCGCCGGGCTCCCGGCCGAGCAGTTCGTCGGTGAGCAGCAGCTCACCGTAGGCGCTGCGGGCTGCGGCGGCGGCGTCCGAGACGTAGATGCGGGGGTCCTCCTCGCCGTCCACGCGGACGACGCCGAACCAGGAGTCCTCCTGCTCGATCAGCACGAGCACCGTGTCCTCGTCGGGAGAGGCTTCCCGGGCCAGGTCGGCCAGATCCGACAGGGTCTCCACATCGTCGAGCTCTGTGTCGCTCGCTTCCCACCCGTCTTCGGTGCGCGCGAGCAGTGCGGCGAAGTACACCGTGACTCTCCCACTGGTCTTAGGCGTGCCGGTTGGGGGTCCCCCCGGCGGAGGTACGTGGGCGGAGAGAGCCTGGGCTCCGAGTCCCACCCACTCGGAATCGTGGCAGAAACAAGGCGTTCAGGGGACGTCTTCGGCTCCCTGTGTCTGGCTGTTTCGATCGTGGATCGGTCATCGACCCAGCAGCGCGCTCGTTGCCGCCACGTGCGGATCGTACGCGGCTTTTCGCGGCGTCCACGCACGCCCCACCTGGCCAACACCGGCACGCGCGTGGATCTTCCCGGTCGCCTGCTCGCTCACCAAGTGCTGCTCACAGCCGCCTCCCTACGAGCGGAACGTTCGCATCCGCATAGCGCGGCGCAGCCGTGCGGCCTTGGCGCGTCGCGGCTGGACGCGGGCGCGCAACGCACGGGCCTCGGCGAGTTCGCGCAGGAACTGGGCGCGCCGCCGGCGGCGCTCCGCGTCCGTCTCGGGGGGCGGCGGAGCGGCGGCCGCGGAACCGGCCACGGCGGACTCGGCCGGGACCCCGGCGCCCTCGGGCGCGTCCTCGGCGTCCTTGGGAAGGTCAGGAAGGTCAGGCAGGTCAGGCACGTCACACCCCCAGTCCGTCCTTACCGCCTTCCCCCGGACGGGCGGTTTGACGCCAGCACCGAGTTGGTGCGGAGCGCAGGTACGGTTATGGGCATGCGTCTCCACGTCGTCGACCACCCCCTGGTCGCCCACAAGCTCACCACGCTGCGCGACCGGCGCACGGACTCCCCGACCTTCCGCAGGCTCGCCGACGAACTGGTCACCCTGCTCGCCTACGAGGCCACGCGGGACGTGCGCACCGAGGCGGTCGACATCCAGACTCCGGTGGCCGCCACCACCGGCGTCAAGCTCGCCCGGCCCCGGCCGCTGGTCGTGCCGATCCTGCGGGCCGGCCTCGGCATGCTGGACGGCATGGTGCGGCTGCTGCCGACGGCCGAGGTGGGCTTCCTGGGCATGATCCGCAACGAGGAGACCCTGGAGGCCTCCACGTACGCCACCCGTATGCCCGAGGACCTCTCGGGGCGCCAGGTGTACGTCCTGGACCCGATGCTGGCCACGGGCGGCACGTTGGTCGCGGCGATCCGTGAGCTGATCAAGCGCGGTGCCGACGACGTGACCGCCGTGGTCCTGCTGGCCGCCCCCGAGGGCGTCGCGGTCATGGAGCGCGAGCTGGCGGGTACTCCGGTGACCGTCGTCACCGCGGCGGTGGACGACCACCTCAACGAGCACGGCTACATCATCCCGGGCCTCGGCGACGCGGGCGACCGCCTGTACGGCGCGGCGGAGTAACCCCCGGAGGGCCGACGCCCCGAGGCCGGAACCCCCGGGGCCCGGCGCCCCGTCAGGGGCGCGGGGAACCGCGCGACCGGCCACAGACCGTCCGGCGCCCGGCACCGGCGCCGGCTCAGCAACCCTTCTGCGGGGCATCCGCCGAAGGCGACGGCGCCGGCGCGCTCAGCGCGCTGAGGGCCCGTGCGGCGGTGGCCGGCTGGGCCAGCCCCTTGAACCCGTCACCGATGATCAGATCGACGTCGGCCCCCTTGCGCCCCGCGTCGGTGCGGCGCTCGGCCCCGCCCAGCTGGGTGGCGAGCACCGGCAGCGAGCTGTCCAGCGCGGTGGCCGGACCGAGCAGCACCCCGGTCCCCTTGACCTTCTTGTCGAAGTCCTTGGACGCGTTGCCGACCGCACCGATCCGGAAGCCGCGCTTCTTCAGCTCGTCCGCGGTCTGCTTGGCCAGCCCGCCGCGCTTCGTGGCGTTGTAGACGTTCACGGTGATCCGGCCCGGCGCGGGCACGTTCTTCGCCCGGGCCACGGTGGCGGCGGCCTGGGTCCGGCAGTGCGCCTTGCGGCCGGCCGCCGTGGTCTTCATGCCGCCACCGGTGAAGACGTCGATGAGCTGCAGGGTTCCCCAGCCGACGAGGCCGAGCACGGCGACGGAGGCCACTACGGCGGCCACGAGCCTGGCACGGCGCCGGGGCGGTCGCATCCGAGGGTATTTGTCCCCCGTGATCCGGTACTTGCCGCCCATGCCCGGGGGAGTCAGCATGCTCATGGGCGCAGCGTAGTGCGCCCGAGCGGCGATGCCTATCAGATGATCAGCTGATGCCGCTCAGCGGAACCCGAAAGGGTCAACGATCGTGTCGCGCCGGGTCAGCCGAGTTCGAGCACGCGCGCGTGCAGCACCTGGCGCTGCTGCAGGGCCGCGCGGACCGCGCGGTGCAGGCCGTCCTCCAGGTACAGGTCGCCCTGCCACTTCACGACGTGCGCGAAGAGGTCGCCGTAGAACGTCGAGTCCTCCGCCAGCAGCGTCTCGAGATCGAGCTGCTGCTTGGTGGTCACGAGCTGATCGAGGCGGACCGGGCGCGGCGCGACGTCCGCCCACTGCCGGGTGCTTTCCCGGCCGTGGTCGGGGTACGGCCGGCCGTTTCCGATGCGCTTGAAGATCACACGGAAAGCCTACCGGCCCAGACGTTCCGGGCGCAGCCATGGCGGCGGAGTGCGACGCTTGAAAAGGTGCCATGAAACGCCCATATGGGCTATTACAGCGAACAGGGGCCGGAGATGAGCGACAGCGAGACCGTGCCGTCCACCGCACCTCAGGGGCCTGACGCGCTCCCCGGCGAGGCGCAGAAGATCGCCTCCGGCTACGCCTTCACCGGCCCCGCGCTCGACCTGGGCGCCCTGCTGTGGGACGGGCGGTGCCACGCCGACGCGCCGGTGCGCATCCCGCTTCCCATGCTCAACCGGCACGGCCTGGTCGCGGGCGCCACCGGCACCGGCAAGACCAAGACCCTCCAGCTGATCGCCGAGCAGTTGTCGGCGCAGGGCGTGCCGGTGTTCCTCGCGGACGTGAAAGGGGACCTGTCCGGCATCGCGCGCCCCGGACGGCCGGACGACCGGGTGCGGGGGCGGGCCGCCGAGGTGGGCCAGCGGTGGGACCCGGCCGGCTTCCCGGCGGAGTTCTACGCGCTCGGCGGTCTCGGGCACGGCATCCCGGTCCGCGCCACCGTCACCAGCTTCGGCCCGGTGCTGCTGTCCAAGGTGCTCGGCCTCAACCAGACCCAGGAGCAGTCGCTCGGGCTGATCTTCCACTACGCCGACACCAAGGGCCTGGAGCTGATCGACCTGAAGGACCTCCGGGCGGTCGTCGCCTTCCTCACCTCCGACGAGGGCAAGGCGGAGCTGAAGAACATCGGCGGCCTGTCCGGTGCCACGGCCGGGGTGATCCTGCGCTCGCTCACGGCCTTCGAGACACAGGGCATGGCGGACTTCTTCGGCGAGCCGGAGTTCGACACGGCGGACCTCCTGCGGACGGCCGGGGACGGCCGCGGAATCGTCTCCGTCCTCGAACTCCCCGCCGTACAGGACCGGCCGCTGCTGTTCTCCACGTTCCTGATGTGGCTGCTGGCCGACCTCTTCCACGACCTGCCCGAGGTGGGCGACGCCGACAGGCCGAAGCTGGTGTTCTTCTTCGACGAGGCGCATCTGCTGTTCGACGACGCGTCCAAGGCGTTCCTGGAATCGATCACGCAGACCGTGCGGCTGATCCGCTCCAAGGGGGTCGGCGTCTTCTTCGTCACCCAGACCCCGAAGGACGTGCCCGCCGACGTGCTCGGCCAGCTCGGCAACCGCGTCCAGCACGCCCTGCGCGCCTTCACCCCGGAGGATCAGAAGGCTCTGCAGGCCACCGTGCGGACCTTCCCGAGGTCGGCGTACGACCTGGAGGAGCTGCTGACCGGCCTCGGCACCGGGGAGGCCGTGGTGACCGTGCTCAGCGAGAACGGCGCGCCCACCCCGGTCGCCGCCACCCGGCTGCGTGCCCCGCGGTCCCTGATGGGGCCGGTGGACGCGGCCGAACTGGACCGGGCGGTCGCCGATTCCCCGCTCCACGGCCGTTATGCACAGGCTGTGGACCGCGAGTCGGCGTACGAGAGGCTGAGTGCGCGGCCCGCGGAGCGGCCCGCCCGGCAGGAACCGGCCGGCAGGGCGCCCGAGGGGGAGCCCTCACTGGTCGAACAGGTCGTGGGCAGCGGGATGTTCAGGTCCCTGGCCCGCTCGGTCGGCACCCAGCTCGGTCGCGAGATCACCCGCTCCCTGTTCGGTACGGCCCGGCGGAGACGGTAGCGCGCCCCCGCCGGTTCCGCTTCCGGTTCAGCGTTCCCACTCCTCGGGTGGCCGTGGCGGCTGCGGGCGTCGATGGTCCGGCTTCGTCGCCGCACCGCGCCGGGCCTCCGCGCGCAGCAGGGCGCGCAGGACGGCGTACGGGTCCATGGGCATGGGTGTGCTCCTTGCGTCGTGCCGACTGACCTGTGCGGGGCGCGGGTCTGTCAGCAGCGCAGGACCACCGTGCGCGGCACGGGCGGGGCGTACGGCGCCCTCGGCGCGGCGAGGCTCGGGTGGGGCGCCGGCGTGCCGGACGCCGGGTCGGGCAGGGGAGCGGGCCGCTCGGGTACGTCGGCCCGGTGCAGGGTGCGGGAGGGCGGCCGCAGGGCGGTGTCGAGGCCGTCGTGCTCGGCGGTCTCACCGGCCGCGGTCAGGGCGGGGGCCACGTCGGCCTGGACATGGGCGCCGGGCACCCACAGGGCGACGAGCAGCACGAGCACCCGCAGCCAGGTACGGCCCCGGAGGATGCTCGTGGTCCCGCTCACGGCAGGTCTCTGCCCGGGACGGACGGGGAACGCAGCACATGCGACCCGAGATTCCCCTGCTCGGCCGAGCCGTGGTCCCCGCAGCCGACGCCGGCCCCGTGTCCGGTGACGTGGGTGCGCGCCGTCGGCACTCACACCGTCCGCGGGAGCCGATCGGCCCGGCCGCGGACGCGGAACGCGGTGATGATCTCCACGATCCCCACCGCGATCAGCCAGATGCCGCCGACGAGGGTCAGCACGGCGACGGACTCGAAGGGCGAGTCGATGAGCACGATGCCGGCGATGAAGGTGAGGATCCCGAGGAAGATCTGCCAGCCCCGGGCGGGCATCCGGGGGTCGTGCACGGCGGCCAGCGTCTGGGTGATCCCGCGGATCAGCCAGCCGATGCCGATCCACAGGGCGAGCAGCAGGATCGACTGCATGGGCCCGCGGAAGCAGAACAGGCCCAGCACGATCGACAGGGCGCCGCTGATGAAGGCGAGGACGCGCAGCGAGGTCGTCCGGTGCGTGCCGAAGGCGGAGGCCAACTGGAAGACGCCGCTGATGAGCAGGTAGAGGCCGAACAGCACACCGGCCGCGCGCAGGGAGGCGCCGGGCCAGACCAGCACCAGGACGCCGAGGATCAGCGACGCGATCCCGGTGAGCAGGACGGTCTGCCAGGCGGCCTTGGACAGGCTGTGCAGGGGGCCTTCGAACGGCGGCTCGGGTTCGTGGGCACCGGCCGGCCGGGCGGCAGGCGCCCGGGTGCCCGGCGGTTCGATGCCCGGCGGCTCCGCGCCCGATGGACGCGTGCCGGGCGGCTGGGCCGCATGGGCGTGCCGGTCGTCGTACGCACGGTCCCGTTCGGGGCCGCTGTTCGGTGCCTCGGTCATGGTCCATGCTGGGAACGCGGCATCCGGCCGCGCCACCCGGGTGGGCCGCCCGGGGGTATGCGCCCTCAGGCGCCCGCGGCCTTGGCGGCCTTCGCCGCGGCCTTCGCCTCCTGCTTGTGGGCGCGCACCTTGGCCAGGGACTCCGGGCCGGTGATGTCGGCGACGGACCGGAAGGACTGCGCCTCGCCGTACGCGCCCGCGGCCTCACGCCATCCCCGGGGCGCGACCCCGAGCTGCTTTCCCAGCAGCGCGAGGAAGATCTGCGCCTTCTGCCGGCCGAACCCGGGCAGGTCCTGGAGCCGCTTCAGCAGCTCGGCACCACTGCCGACGCCCCGCCAGACGGCTTCCGCGTCCCCGTCGTAGTGCTCGGCGAGGTACTGGCACAGCTGCTGGACGCGCTTGGCCATCGAACCCGGGTAGCGGTGCACGGCGGGCTTGTCGGAGAGCAGCGCGGCGAAGGACTCGGGGTCCATGGCCGCGATCTCGTGCGCGTCCAGGTCCTCGGCGCCGAGCCGGTCGGCGATGGTCCGGGGCCCCTTGAACGCCCACTCCATCGGCACCTGCTGGTCGAGCAGCATTCCCACCAGCGCGGCCAGCGGAGAGCGCCCGAGCAGCGCGTCGGCCTGTGGGTCCTGGGCCAGATGCAGAGTGACGTCCATACGCCGATGATCCCGCGCCCCCATCCGCCGCGCGCGCCCACCCACGCACCACCCGGCCCGCCCACGCACCACCCGGCCCGCCACGGCCCACGCCCGTGCGCCGCGACCACGGCGCGCCCCAGGACCGTCCGCACGTCCCGTGCGGGTCCGCTCAGTCCGCGCGCCAGTAGCCCAGGGCGTGCATGCGCTGTTTCGGTACGCCGAGTTCCTTGCGGACGTAGCACGCGAGTGCCCGGGTGGTCGCCGTGTCGCAGGCGATCCAGACGCAGGGGTCGGGGACGCCGTCGAGCACGGCGGGCAGTTCGCCGTCGCTCAGCCGCAGCCTCCGGTAGTGCGGGGTGACGTCCTCGGCCCCGGTCACGGTGAACACGAAATCCCTGGCGCGCAGCAGCCTGAGGACCGCGCCCTCCCAACCCCGGCCCCGTCCCAAGACCCCTCCCCCGTTCGCGTACGATTCCTGGACCAAAGACTTAGGCAAGGCTAACCTAAAACGAGAGGGGCTCCCGCGGGTGACCACCGAGACCTACCGTGACGCCTGGGGCGTCCCCCATCTTCGCGCGTCCACCGCCCGCGAACTCGCCCACGCCCAGGGCCGGGTGACCGCCCACGACCGGGCCTGGCAGCTGGAGGTCGAACGCCACCGCGCGCAGGGCACCTCGGCGGCCTTCCTCGGCGCCGGCGCCCTCTCCTGGGACGTCCTCGTCCGCCGGGCCCGCCTCGACGACACCGCCCGCCGCTGCTTCGCCGCACTGGAACGCCGGGACCCCGAGACCGCCGACTGGGTCCGCGCGTACGCCGAGGGCGTCGACGCGGGCCTGGCCGCCGGCGCGCGCCGGGCACCCGAGTTCGCCCGTGCAGGCCTCACCCCCGGCCGCTG
This sequence comes from Streptomyces sp. NPDC048514, assembly GCF_043199955.1. Taxonomy (NCBI): domain Bacteria; kingdom Bacillati; phylum Actinomycetota; class Actinomycetes; order Kitasatosporales; family Streptomycetaceae; genus Streptomyces; species Streptomyces sp. NPDC048514. The sequence goes on from NZ_JBICWT010000011.1 coordinate 316,443, forward strand.
GCAGCCCTGGACACCGCTCGGCGTCTGGCTCTCCACCCACATCCTCTTCGCGGGATTCCCCGCCAAGCTCTGGCGCGAGCAGGCGGTACGGCACCTCGGACCCGACGCCGTCGGCCTGTTCGCCACCGACGGCCCCGGCTCCGCCGGCAGCAACGGCTGGCTCGTCGGCGGCGACCGGACCGAGAGCGGACACGCCCTCATCGCGGGCGATCCGCACCGCTACATCGAGGACCCCGGCGTCTATCAGCAGATCCGCCTCGCCTGCCCCGAGTTCGACGTCGTCGGCCTCGCCGTGCCCGGTGTCCCGGGCATCGCCCACTTCGGCCACACCGGCACGGTCGCCTGGGCCATCACCAACGCCATGGCCGACTACCAGGACCTCTACCGGGAGCGGCTGCGCCGTACCGGCGCCGGCGTCGAGGCACTCGGCCCGGACGGCGCCTGGCACCGCGCCACCCGGCACACCGAGACGGTGGAGGTCGCCGGCGAGCCGCCGGTCGAGATCGAGGTCATCGAGACCGGGCGGGGCCCGGTGATCGCCGGCGGCCCGGAGGGCCTGGAGGCGGGAGTCGTGGAGGGGGGCACGGGGGCACTGAGGCCCCGGCGGCTCGCCCCCGAGGACGAACCGCAGGCCGCCGACAACACGGCCCTGGCCCTGCGTCACCCGCCACGCGTCACGGAAGACCTCGGCTTCGGCGCGCTGCTCCCCCTCCTGCGCGCCCGCACGGTCGCCGACGTCGACCGCGCCCTGGACGCCTGGACCGAGCCGGTCAACGTCGTACAGGCCGCCGACACCGCCGGCGGCACCCTGCACCGCGTCGCAGGCCGCGTTCCGATCCGCGCCGAGGCCAACCGCATCCACCCGGTCCCCGCCTGGGAACCCGGCCACGAGTGGCACGGCATGCACGAGACGCCGTACGCCGGCGTGACCGACGGCATCGCGGTGATGGCCAACCAGCGCGGCCCCGCAGCCTCGCTGGGCGTCGAGTTCGCCCCGCCGCACCGGGCCGCCCGCATCCGCGCCCTGCTGGACGCGCGCCGCACCTGGACCGCGGACGGCATGCCCGCGATCCACACCGACACCCGACTCGCCTCCGCGGGCCCCCTCCTGGACCACGTCGCCGGTCTCGACGGCCTGAGCCCGCAGGCCTCCCACCTGCGCGCTCGCCTGCTCGCCTGGGACCGCCACATGGACGCCGACAGCACCGAAGCGGCCGTCTACGCGGCGGTGCGCGGCGCGGTCGTACGCCACCTCGCCGCCCAGCCGGTGTTCGCCCCGCTCACCGAGCCCCCGGCCTACCCCGATGTCCTGCTGCCCTGGCTGGGCCTCGTCCCGCGCATCGGGTTCGCCCTCGAACACCTGCTGCGGGCCCAGCAGTTGTGGGGCATCGACCGCGCGGAGATCGTCCGTACGGCCCTGGAGGAGGTGGCCGCCGAGCCGCCCGCCGGCCCCTGGTCGGACACCCACCGGCTGGCGGCGTGGCGGGCCTTTCCGGACCGGCCGGGGGAGTCGTACGCCGAACACGGCCTGGACGCCGAACCCGGCCTGGCCGGCGACCACGACTGCGTGCTGTGCACCTCGGCGGTCCCCGGCCTCACCGACCGCGCCGCCCGTGGACCGGCCGCGCGCTACGTCTGGGACCTCGCCGACCGCGCGCGCAGCGGCTGGGCGGTCCCGTTCGGCGCCGACGGTGTGCCCGGCGCCCCGCACCACCACGACCAGCTGCCTCTGTGGCTCAAGGGCGAGCTGGCGCCCGTCGTCACCGACTGGACCTTGCTGGAACGCACGGAGGAGTCCGATGACTGACCTGTACGAGGAGCACGTTCCCGACTACGGCACCGTGCGGGTGCGCCCCCTGGACCCGGAGGCGGACGCGGACGTGATCCACGCCTGGGCGAGCGAGGAGCGCGCCGTGTTCTGGGGCATGTACGGCCGTACCAGGGACGAGATCGCCGGGATCTACGCCCACCTGGCCACCCTCGACACCCACCACGCCCACCTGGTCACCAAGGACGGCGAACCGGCCGCCCTGCTCCAGACGTACGAACCCGCCGCCGACCGGGTGGGGGAGTGCTACGACGTGCGTCCCGGCGACCTCGGCCTCCACCTCCTGCTCGCCCCCGCCGGTACCGAGGGCCACCGTCCGGGATGGACCGGCAAACTGCTGACGGCGATCGCCTCGTACGCGCTGATCGCCCTGGACCGGCGCCGGATCGTGGTCGACCCGGACGTCGCCAACACCAGGGCGATCGCCCGCTTCGAACGCCAGGGCTTCCGGTGCGGTCCGGTGGTCGTCCTGCCCGAGGTGGTCCTGCCCGAGGTCCACCTGCCCGAGAAGCACGCTCAACTGGCTTTCCTGGACCGGGAGGTAGCCTTCGCGGGTGACGAGGCACGACGACACATCGACGCCTGACGGAACTGCGCCCGCCGGATCCGCCGCCGACCCGACGGGGCCCGGTGGGTCCGAAGTCGATGCGACGGGGCCCGGTGGGTCCGAAGCCGACGGGGCGGTGGGTGGCGGGTTCGAAGCCGACGGGGCGGTGGGTGGCGGGTCCGCTTCGGCAGCCGGTGTGACGGTGCCCGACGGGACGACGCCGCAGGAGCTGATCGACCACTTCGGGCTCGAACCCATCCTGCGCGAGGGCGGTCTCTTCCGGCGCACCTGGGTGGGGCCCGAGCGGCCGGACGGCCGGCCCGAGGGCTCCGCCATCGTCGCGCTGCTCACCGCCGGCGACTTCTCCGCCCTGCACCGCCTGCCCACCGACGAGGTGTGGCACCACTACCGGGGCGACCCGCTCCACCTGCTGCTCCTCGCCCAGGACGGCACCACCCGTACCGCCGTCCTGGGCCCCGACCTGCGGCACGGTCAGCACGTCCAGCTGACCGTGCCCGCCCGCACCTGGATGGGCGCGCGCGTGGCCCCGGGCGGCGGCTGGACGTTGTTCGGCTGCACGATGGCACCCGGATTCACCTACGCGGACTACGAACACGGGAACGCCGAGGACCTCACGGCGCGTTACCCGTCACGGGCCGCCCTGATCCGGGAACTGTGCCGCCCATGAGCCTGCTCGACGGACAGACCGCCCTGGTGACCGGCGCGGGCGGTGGCATCGGCCGCGCCATCGCCCTGCGCTTCGCCCAGGAGGGCGCGACGGTGGCCCTGCACTGCCGTACGGCGTTCGACGCGGCCGGGGAGACCGCCGAGCGCATCCGCGGTCTGGGTGGCGAAGCGGTCGTCCTGCGGGCGGACCTGACCGACGAGGACGCCTGCCACCGCCTGGTCCGCGAGACCGTCGACTGGTCCGGCGGCCGCCTCACCGCCCTCGTCGACAACGCGGCCGTCCAGCCGGTCCAGCCCCTGCCGGACATGACGGCCGCCGAATGGCGCACGGTGGTCGACACCAACCTCACCAGCGTGTTCGCCTGCACCCAGGCCGCCGCGGCGCACATGAGCGCGCACGGCGGCGGCACCATCACCCACATCGCCTCCGTCGAGGCCACCCACCCCGCCCCCGGGCATGCCCACTACAGCGCGGCCAAGGCGGCGGTGGTCGTGCACGCCCGCGCGGCGGCCCTCGAATACGGTCCGGCCGGCATCCGCGTCAACACGGTCTCGCCCGGCCTCATCGAGCGGGAGGGCCTGGCGGAGGCCTGGCCGGAGGGCGTGCGCCGGTGGCTCGCCGCGGCCCCCGCCGGCCGCCTCGGCCGCCCGGAGGACGTGGCCGACGCCTGTGTCTTCCTGGCCTCACCGCTGGCCTCCTGGATCACCGGCCACGACCTCGTGGTGGACGGCGGGGTGACGGCCCGCCCGACGTGGTGAGCGGGGTCGCCGCTGGGCCCCCGTGGTGAGCGTGGTGGCGGGGTCCCCGTCGTGGTGAGAGCGCGGTGGTGGGTGTCCGTCGTGGTGAGCGTGGTTGTCTCCGTCGTGGTGAGAGCGCGGTGGTGGGTCCCCGTCCTGGTGAGTGCCGTGATGGATCCCCGTCGTGGTGAGCGCGGTGGCCGCTCTGTCCGTACGTATACGGAGGACCGCGGGCCGGCGCCGTACCCGGAGCCGGTGCGCGGGGCCGGCGGGCCCGCTCCCGAGCGGGGCGCGAGGTTCCGCGGCGGGCGGTGGATCGGGAGGGGCGAGGTGCGCGACGGACACCGATGGCAGCGGCGGCTCACGCTGCTCGGCGCGGGCCTGCTGCTGGCGCTGTTCGGTGCGGCGGCCCCGGCCTCCGCCCACGCCGCCCTGCGCGAGACCGATCCAGGCGACGGAACCGTCCTCAGGACGGCGCCCCGGCACGTGACCCTCACCTTCACCGAATCGGTCGGCCTGCTCACCGACTCCTTCCGGGTCTACGACCCCGACAACCACCGCGTCCGCACGGGCACCGCCGACCACGCCCCCGGCCGCTCCGACACGGCCCGCGTCGCCCTCCCCGCCAAGCTCGCCCGGGGCACCTACACGGTCGCCTGGCGCGTGGTGTCGGCCGACAGCCACCCGGTGTCCGGCGCGCTCACCTTCTCGGTCGGCGAACGGACGGCCGGCACGGCGAGCCCGGTCCCGGACCGCACGGAGAACCCCGTCACGACGGCCCTGTACAACATCGCGCGCTATCTCGCCTATCTCTCCGTGGCCCTGCTCCTGGGAGCGGCGGCGTTCGTGGCGTACTGCCGCCCGCCCTCGGCGGCTCCGCTGCGCACGCCCGCCCTGGCCGCCGCGGGCACGCTCGCCGTCTCCTCGGCGGCCCTGATGCTGCTGCGCGCCCCGTACGAGGAGGGGACCTCCCCCGCCGGCGCCCTCTCCCGCTCCGCGCTGGCCCACACAGCGACGACCCGCACCGGCGAACTGCTGCTGCTCCGCCTGGCGTTGCTGCTGACGGCCGGCGCCCTCGCGGTGCTGCTGCACAAGCGCCGCACGACTCTGCCCCGGCGTGCCACCCTGGCGATGGCCGGGATCCTCTCCGTGGCCCTCTGCCTGACCTGGGCGGCGGCCGAGCACGCCTCGGTGGGCATCCAGGTCCCGCTGGCGATCACCTCGGCCACCCTGCATCTGCTGGCCATGGCCGCCTGGCTCGGCGGGCTGGCCGCCCTGCTGCGCACGCTGCGCCGCACCTCGCCCGCCTCCACCCCCGTTCCCATCCCCGTCACCGTCCTCACCCGCTTCTCCCGCCTGGCCTTCGCCTCCGTGACGGTGCTGGTGCTGACCGGCGTCTACCAGTCCTGGCGGGGTCTCGGCTCCTGGCAGGCGCTGACGGACACGACGTACGGCCGCACGCTGCTGGCCAAGCTGGCGGCGGTGGCCGCGCTGCTGCTGGCGGCGGCCTGCTCGCGCACCTGGACAGGCCGCCTGGCCCGGGCGGGCGCGACCAGGACGGCGACCCCCGTCCGCGTCCCCGAGCCGGCCACCGGCCCTCCGCTCCCGCCGGAGCCGTCCCCGCCGCCGGCGCCGGAAGCGTCCTCGCCGCTCCCACCGGAGGAGTCCCGCCCACTCCCACCGGGGGCGTTCCCGCCGCCGGCCCCCACGGCCTCGCTCCACCTGCTGCGCCGCACGGTGCTGGCGGAGGCGGCGGTGAGCGTGCTGGTCCTGGCCCTGACGACGCTGCTGACCAGCACGCCGCCCGGCCGTGCCGCCACCGAGGCGGTGGACTCCGGCACGGCGGCGGCTGCCGGCATCCCGACGACGTCCGTCACCACCGTCCCGTTCGCCGTCGGCACCCCCGGTGACCGCGGCAAGGTCCAGATCACCCTGGACCCGGGCCGGGTCGGCCGTAACTCCGTCCAGGCGGTGGTCTACGGCCCCGACGGCGGCCTGGCCGCGGTCCCCGAACTCCGTGTCTCCCTCATCCTGCCCGCGCAGCGGATCGGCCCCCTGGACACCAAAATCACCGACCGCGGCGGCTATTGGGCCGCCGACTCCCTCGACCTGCCCATCCCGGGGACCTGGACGATGAAGGTGACGGTACGGCTGTCCGAGGTGGACCAGGTGACGGTGTCGACGCCGCTGCGGGTGACGCGGTGAGGCGCGGCGCCCGCGACCGCCACGCCCCGGACGACCGCTGCCGTCGCCCTGAAGTGACGCTCGCCGAACCGCCGTACATGATCGGCGCCCTGAAGTGACGCTCGCCGAACCGCCGTACATGATCGGCGCCCTGAAGTGACGCCTGCCGAACCCGCCGTGCATGATCGGCGCGCTGAAGTGGCGCTCGCCGCGTAGCGTGGAACGCACGACGTGCTCATCGGCCGCACGTGCGCTGCCGGCCTGCGGCCTCCGGCGCTGCGTCGACCTCCGTCGACCTCCGTCGACGTTCCCGCGTGTCCGCCGCCGGTCGTGGCGCGACCTTCCCACCGCGGCCGGGGCACCGGGTTTTCGCCGCACGCGGATTTCCGGACTAGTGCTAGAGGGGCGAAATATGGCCTTTGCCACTACCAAGGACGGCACACGGATCTACTTCAAGGACTGGGGCTCGGGCCAGCCGGTGGTCTTCTCCCACGGCTGGCCGCTGACCGCGGACGCGTGGGACCCGCAGCTGAAGCTGATGGCGGACAACGGCTTCCGCGCCATCGCCCACGACCGGCGCGGGGGCGGCCGCTCCGACCAGCCCTGGGAGGGAAACGACCTGGACACCTACGCCGACGACCTGGCGGCGGTCGTGGAGGCTCTCGATCTCCACGACGCCATTCTGGTCGGCCATTCGACCGGCGGCGGAGAGGTCACGCGCTACATCGGCCGGCACGGGTCCGGCCGTGTCGCCAAGGTCGTTCTCCTCGGCGCGATCCCCCCGCTGATGCTCAAGACGGAGGCTAACCCGGAGGGGCTGCCGGTCGACGTCTTCGACGAGATCCGCAAAGGCGTGCTGACCGACCGCTCCCAGTACTACAAAGACCTCAGCGCCTCCTTCTACGGTGCCAACCGGGAAGGCTCGACCGTCTCCCAGGGGACCCGCGACGAGTTCTGGCTCTGGAGCATGACGGTAGGCATCAAAGGCGCTCACGACTGCGTCAAGGCCTTCTCCGAGACCGACCTCACCGAGGACCTGAAGAAGTTCGACGTGCCCACGCTGATCGTGCACGGCGACGACGACCAGATCGTGCCCATCGTGGCCGCCGGGGAGAAATCATCGAAGATCGTCGAGGACGCGGTCTTCAAGGTCTATCAGGGGGCTCCGCACGGCCTCTCGATGGTCCCCGAGTACGCGGACCGCTTCAACGCCGACCTCCTCGACTTCGCCCGCGGCTGACGCGGCTGACGCGGCTGACCGCGGGGGTGTGCGGGGGACGCGGGAAGAGCGGGCAAGCGGTGCTGCGATGCGGCGGAGGTGGCCGGACCGCAGCGAGGACGTGGGGGTTCTTCGACCACCGAGGGAGAGTCCGATGACGACCCAATCACTCGAGCAACTGGCCGCGGAAGCCTGGATCTACGGGTATCCGTTGGTGACGGCTGCCGTGACCAAGGAACACATGACGGCGGTCCCGGCACGCGACGACGACCGGCGCGCGGCACCGGTCAACCAGTTCGTCTACATGCGCCGCACCCCGGACGCCTCCTTCACCGAAGTGGTCTCCCCCAACGCCGACACCCTCTACTCCAGTGCGTGGCTGGACCTCTCCGAAGGACCGCTCGTGCTGACCCTGCCGGACTTCGGTGACCGGTTCTGGATGGTTCCCATCCTCACCGCCTGGTCCGATGTCTTCGCGGTTCCCGGCAAGCGTCACAACGGTTCGACCGCCGGCCCGTTCCTGATCGCCGGGCCGTCCTGGTCGGAGCCGACCCCGCCCGGACTGACGTTGCTGCAGTCGCCCACCGCCGTGAACTGGATCGTCGCCAGGTACGCGACCAGCGGTCCGGCCGACTTCCCGGCGGTCCACCGGCTTCAGGACCAGACCCGCCTCATCCCCCTCTCCCAATGGACCGGCGATCCCGACGACTACACCCCGCCCACCGACGTCCCCGTCGCCACCGACGTCGACACCTCGGTCTCGCCCGTCGAGAGAGTCGACTCCATGAGCGGCGAGGAGTACTTCAGCCGTCTCAACCAGCTTCTGTCGGAGAACCCGCCGCACCCGGCGGACGCCGCGTTCCTGGAGCGCCTGGCCACCATCGGTGTCGCGCCGGGGGCGAGCCTCGAAGGGCTGGCACCCGAGACACTGGCCGCCCTGGAAACGGGTGCCACCCACGGCCCGCAGGCCCTGGCCGCCATGATGACGAAGGCGGAATCCGAATCCGAGAACGGCGGCAGCGGATGGACCGTGCACCGCGGTCTCGGTGACTACGGCACCGACTACGCGAAGCGCGCGATCATCGCCCGGTTCGGATACGGCGCCAATCTCGACGCCGACGCCCTCTACCCGCATGCCACCACGGACGCGGACGGCAGGCCCCTGGACGGCACGCACCACTATGTCCTGCACTTCGACGCCGGACAGACACCCCCGGCCAAGGGATTCTGGTCGCTGACGATGATGAACGACGACCAGTTGTTCGTCGACAACCCCCTGGACCGATACGCGATCGGCGACCGCAGCGGCATGCAGCTCAACCCGGACGGCTCCCTGGACATCTACATCCAGCCCGACAGCCCCGGCTCCGACCACGAGAGCAACTGGCTGCCGGCGCCCTCCGACAGCTTCAACGTCTTCCTGCGCCTGTACTGGCCCGATGAGAAGGCCCTCACCGGCGCCTGGACCCCACCGCCCCTCCACCGGACGGACTGACCGCGCACCGCCACCCCGGGAGGGGCATGTGCCTGCGAAGATCCCCCCGGATGCCACCCCGAACACCGGCAGCCGCGCCCGGGACCACCTGGCCAACGAGCGCACCTACCTCGCCTGGCTGCGTACCGGCATCAGCATGGCGGCCCTGGGTGTGGCGGTTGCGAAGTTCGCCCCGCACCGAGGCGTGCACGCGGTGGTCTCCGGTGGCATCCTGCTCCTCGCCGGCCTCCTCATCACCGCCTACGGCACCGCCAGGTACCGCTCCGTGGGCCGGCAACTGGACGCCGACGTCTACGCCCCCGCCCGCTTCGGCCTGATCACGGCGGCCGGCCTGATCACACTCCTCGCCCTGATAGCCGTCCTCGTCCTGCTCTGATCCGGCACGGGTCCGATCAGTGCGAGCAGGGGGCTGCACCCTCTTGAACGGTGAGGGCCGCAGCTGAATGAGACGGAAACTGAGACGAAGGGGATCTGCGATCAGCTGGTGATGCGCTGGAAGCAGGCAGGCAAGCTAGTAAGGAGATTCATGGGATCTCCCAGGGCGCCAAGAACGCAGGTAGTGAAGTCGCCGATCCCGCGCGGGGCGGGCTGGGGCGCGATTGTGGCCGGATCGGCCGTCGCCGGACCGGCTGAAAGGCCGAACAGGACGACAGCGCTGACGGCAATAGCTGTAAGGCGACGCAAGAGATCTCCCCTGCTGGAGGTTCAGTTGAAAGGTGACCGACGCTGATCATGGGCGGTTAACCCGATCTTTCACCGGGCTTCGCAGTGGCGGCCATGCAGATAGTCGGTACACCGAGGAAGATCCCATTCCGGGCGAGTCCTGACCGCCGCAAGCAGCCTAATCACCCGCAGCAGTGACAGATTGCGTCTCAGTAGCCGGTGGTACATCGAGCTGCCGATGCCGAGGACCCTCACCCTCCCTCGCTCCCATCCCGTACGCCGTCGACCCACACATCCGCAACGACGGACCCGCAGCCGGCGACGGCGCCCCCTCCATCCCGGTGCCGGCCGATCCCTCGCCGGAGGCACTGTTGTGACCGCGGCTTGTTGTCCAGGTCTCGACTCGGGGCCGTAGCATGCTGCGGCCCCAGGGTTCGGCCTCCTGCGCCGAAGGCGTGTGGGGGGCCGGGCTCAGGGGCCAGCCCGCGCCTTGCGCGAGCACTTGATGAGGTAGAGAAACCTGCAACGGCTCTAGCTGGCGTGGCTGAGAGCGGTCAGGTGATCGAGGTACTCGCGGCCAGTCGGCTCGGCATGCGAAATCCCGGTTGACGATGGCTGCAAGCTCGCGGCTGACCATGAGCAGGGACGGCAGAGACTGCCGGTCCCCCTCAAGGCCCACTCGCCATAGTTCACCGCCTGGTCCAGGTCGCCCTGGCGGGCAGCAACCACGCCGAGAGTGATCCGTGCCTCCGCCATGCGCATCGGTGACCGTTCGGATCCATCGAAGTCGGTGCCCGCGCGCTGAGCCCGAACACGGACTTCCATGTCTGGAAGCGGCTTCTCCGGGACACGGGCGTACGAGACGGCCGACTCCACGACGCTCGCCACACCGCCGCGGCCGTCCTCCTGATCCTCGGCGTCCCGGATGTCGTGATCGACGCGATCACGGGTTGGGAGCCTGGGGAGCGGCGAGGATGCGGGCCCGGTCATGTGACAGGAGTCATGCTCCGCAAGGTCGCTCAGCAAGTCGGAGACGCGCTCTGGGAGCTGCCCGGCGCCGAAGAAAAATCCGACTGAGACGGACAACGTCGAAGGGCCCCACTGCGAACAGTGGGGCCCTTCGACATCGTGCCCGGTGAGGCACTGGCGGAGGATACGAGATTCGAACTCGTGAGGGGTTGCCCCCAACACGCTTTCCAAGCGTGCGCCCTAGGCCTCTAGGCGAATCCTCCGCTGGGAACATTACATGACCGAGGGGAGTGCTCGCGAACTCGTTCCCGCAGGCCCGGATCGGTTGCTGTCCACCGGTCGCCATCGGGTACTGTGGGCGCAGCCCCTCACGCGGCGCTATCTGACTGAACTCCCCCAGGGCCGGAAGGCAGCAAGGGTAGGTCGGCTCTGGCGGGTGCGTGGGGGGCGCTTGCGTTCCCGGGGTCCAGGGCCCCGCGTCCGAGTGCGGAGCCCGTTGTCGGTGGGCGCCATTAACCTCGTATGCGTGTCGTCTCTCGCGCTGTACCGCCGCTATCGCCCGGAGACCTTTGCGGAGGTCATCGGGCAGGAGCATGTCACCGACCCGCTGCAGCAGGCGCTGCGGAACAACCGGGTCAATCACGCGTACCTGTTCAGCGGGCCGCGTGGCTGCGGGAAGACCACCAGTGCGCGCATCCTGGCCCGCTGTCTGAACTGTGAGCAGGGTCCCACCCCGACGCCGTGCGGGGAGTGCCAGTCCTGCCTGGACCTGGCCAGGAACGGCCCGGGCTCGATCGACGTCATCGAGATCGACGCCGCTTCCCACGGCGGTGTGGACGACGCCCGTGAGCTGCGTGAGAAGGCCTTCTTCGGCCCGGCGAGCAGCCGGTACAAGATCTACATCATCGACGAGGCCCACATGGTCACGTCGGCCGGCTTCAACGCGCTGCTCAAGGTCGTCGAGGAGCCGCCCGAGCACCTCAAGTTCATCTTCGCGACCACCGAGCCCGAGAAGGTCATCGGGACCATCCGGTCGCGGACCCACCACTACCCCTTCCGGCTGGTGCCGCCGGGCACCCTGCGGGACTACCTCGCCCAGGTCTGCGGCCGCGAGGACATCCCGGTCGACGAGGGCGTGCTGCCGCTCGTCGTGCGGGCGGGCGCCGGCTCCGTGCGTGACTCCATGTCCGTCATGGACCAGCTCCTCGCCGGCGCCAAGGAGGAGGGTGTGACGTATGCCATGGCCACCTCTCTCCTCGGCTACACCGACGGCTCTCTCCTCGACCCCGTCGTCGAGGCCTTCGCCACCGGTGACGGGGCCGCGGCCTTCGAGGTCGTCGACCGTGTCATCGAGGGCGGCAACGACCCCCGGCGGTTCGTCGCCGACCTGCTGGAGCGGCTGCGGGACCTGGTGATCCTGGCCGCCGTGCCGGACGCCGTGGACAAGGGGCTCATCGACGCCCCCGCCGACGTCCTGGACCGCATGCAGGCCCAGGCCTCGACCTTCGGCGCCGCCGAGCTGAGCCGCGCCGCCGACCTGGTCAACGACGGCCTGACCGAGATGCGCGGCGCCACCTCGCCCCGCCTGCAGCTCGAACTGATCTGCGCGCGCGTGATGCTCCCCGCCGCCTACGGCGACGAGCGGTCGGTGATGGCCCGCCTCGACCGTCTCGAGCGCGGCGTCGGCTTCTCGGCCAGCGGCGGCGCGCCCGCCATGGGCTACGTCCCCGGCCCCGAGGCACACGGCGGCACCCCCGTGGCCCCCGCGGTCGGCCCCGGCCCCGGTGCTCCCGGCGGCGGCGGCCCCGCTGCGGCTCGCGCGGCGGTGCGATCCGCGGGCGGCTCGGGCGGCTCGGGCGGTGGAGCGGCCGGTCCCGGCGGTGGCGCGACTGGTCCCGGCGGTGGATCCGGTGGCCCGGCCGGGGCGGGAAGCCCCGACGCTCCGGCCGTCCCGGTCCCCTCCCCCGGGGCGTCGACGGCCCCCGTGGCCCCGGCGACCCCCGCGGCGCCGACGGCCCCTGCCGCACCGGTGCCCGCTCCGGCCGCCTCGGCTCCCGCCCCCGACGCGCCTGCCACCCCCGCTGCCCCCACTTCGGCCCCGGCGGCCCCCGCCTCCGCCGCCCCCGGCGCCTGGCCCACCGCCGCTCCCGCCGGTGGCGCACGGCGTCCCGGCGGCTGGCCCACGGCCGCTCCGGCCGGTGCCCAGCAGGGTCAGGCCCAGAGCCAGGCCCCGGCTCCGGCCCAGCCGCAGTCCCAGGCGGCCCCCGCTCCGACCTCGCCCGCGGCACCGGCGCAGGCCGCTCCCCCCGGCGGACCCGACCCCCGCGCGCTCTGGCCCAACATCCTGGAAGCCGTCAAGAACCGCCGCCGCTTCACCTGGATCCTGCTCAGCCAGAACGCCCAGGTGACGGGGTTCGACGGCACCACCCTCCAGGTCGGCTTCGTCAACGCCGGTGCCCGTGACAACTTCGCCAGCAGCGGCAGCGAGGACGTGCTGCGACAGGCGCTGGCCGAGCAGTTCAACGTGCAGTGGAAGATCGAGGCGGTCGTCGACCCGTCCGGCGGGGGGCCGGCTCCGGCGCCGGGTGGCCCGCCCGGCTTCGGAGCCGGCGGCGTGGCCGGAGGCGGCGCTCCCGGCGGCGGCTACGGCGGCGGTGGCTACGGCGCCCCGGCCGCACCCCGCCCCGCGGCACCCCAGTCGGCCCCGCGGACGCCCGCCACCTCGCAGGGCGGCCCCGCTGCCGGCCCTGCCGCCCCCGCGCACCGGCCTCCGGCCGCCCCCGAGCCGTCCCCGGTCGCCCCCGAGGACGACATCCCCGAGGACGACGACCCGGACCTGGACGAGTCGGCGCTGTCCGGCCACGAACTGATCGTGCGGGAGCTGGGGGCGACGGTGATGGAGGAGTTCTCCAACGAGTAGGCCGCGGCGACACCGCCCCGCCGCGAAGGGGGGCCGCGCCCGGGCCCGCCCCGTACGCGACCTGTCCGTGGGCCCTCTTCGAGCATGCCGCGGCGACACAGCTCCGCCGTGGACGGAGCTGCGCCCGGCTTGGGACCGCGGCACCCCCGTTCGCGGCGACACCACCCCGCCGTCGACGGAGCTGCGCCCGGGTTCCTGCCGCGGCATCCCCGTTCGCTGCGACACCGCTCGGCCGTGGACGGAGCTGTGCCCGGGTTCGTACCGCGGCACCCTCCCCCCCCCCCGCGAAGGGGAGCCGCGCTCGGGTTCGAGCCGTACGTGGCCCGGCCACGGGTGTCTTCGTAGGAAAGCCCGAGAAGCCCGGCCCCCGGTCTTCGGCGACCTTGCCAGTAGGCTGGCCCCCGTGAAGGTCCTCGTCATCGGCAGCGGCGCCCGCGAACACGCCCTGTGCCGCTCCCTGTCCCTCGATCCCGACGTCACCGCGCTGTACTGCGCTCCCGGCAACGCCGGCATCGCCGAGGTCGCCGAGCTGCACCAGGTCGACGCGCTCGACGGCGCGGCGGTGGCCCGGCTGGCCACCGAACTCGGCGCCGACCTGGCCGTCGTCGGCCCGGAGGCCCCGCTGGTCGCCGGTGTGGCCGACGCCGTGCGCGCGGCGGGCATCCCGGTGTTCGGCCCGTCCGGGGAGGCCGCCCGGATCGAGGGCTCCAAGGCCTTCGCCAAGGACGTCATGGCCGCGGCCGCGGTGCCGACCGCCCGTTCCTACGTCTGCACCACCGCCGAGGAGGTCGCCCACGCCCTCGACGCCTTCGGCGCTCCCTACGTCGTCAAGGACGACGGACTCGCCGCCGGCAAGGGTGTCGTGGTGACCTCCGACCTGGAGGCCGCCAAGGCGCACGCCGCCGCGTGCGAGCGGGTGGTGATCGAGGAGTTCCTCGACGGCCCCGAGGTGTCGCTGTTCGCCGTCACCGACGGCGAGACGGTCGTCCCGTTGCAGCCGGCCCAGGACTTCAAGCGCGCCCTGGACGGCGACGAGGGCCCGAACACCGGCGGTATGGGCGCGTACTCGCCCTTGCCGTGGGCCGACCCGAAGCTGGTCGACGAGGTGCGGGAGACCGTGCTGCAGCCGACCGTGGACGAGATGCGCCGCCGCGGCACCCCCTTCTCCGGGCTGCTCTACGCCGGGCTCGCGATCACCTCGCGCGGTGTCCGGGTGATCGAGTTCAACGCCCGTTTCGGTGACCCGGAGACCCAGGTCGTGCTGGCCCGTCTGCAGACGCCGCTGGCCGGTGTCCTGATGGCCGCCGCCACCGGCAACCTCGCCGATCTGGAGCCCCTGCGCTGGAGTGAGGACGCGGCCGTCACCGTCGTCGTCGCCTCCCACGACTACCCGGCCGCCCCGCGCACCGGCGACCCGATCACCGGACTGGCCGAGGTGGCCGCCGAGGACGCCCCGCACGCGTATGTGCTGCACGCCGGGACCCGTCGGGACGGTGACGCGGTCGTCAGCGCCGGTGGCCGGGTGCTGTCCGTCACGGCCAGCGGCAAGGATCTCGCCGAGGCGCGCGAGCGGGCGTACCGGGCGGTGGGCCGGATCGGTCTGGACGGTTCGCAGCATCGCAGCGACATCGCGGAGAAGGCGGCGCAGGCGTAGGACGACAGCGGCGGCACACTCAGGAAAGTGCCGGTCGCGCGCACCCTCGCACCTCATCGGGCCCCGGACGGAATCCGGGGCCCGATCTTTGCTGTCTGTCACCCACCTCTGACCAAAGCCATTCCATCGAGTGAGCAATCGCCCATCCGGCTGACGGGGACCGAGGCCCCAACTAGGGTGCCGCGCAAGCGTTCCGGCACTTGGCCCTCCGGCATTGCGATGTCAGTGGCGGGTGCCACAGTGGGGAGTGACAGGACCAGGACGGCACGGCATCGGCAGGGAGGGGGTGAGGTCACCAGGTGAGCGGAATCGGTGTGGAGCTGGGCGCGCAGGCCGCGCGCTCCCGGGCCTTGGCGGTGCTGCGGGTCCGGGCCCGGGCGCTGGCCGTGGCCCTGCTGCCCGCGGGCGCCGCGGTGATCCTGCTGACCGGCGTCCCGACCGGCCATTTCGTCGGCGGGGGCTGGGACGCGGCCCGCTGGATCGTCGGCGTCCTCGCCGTGCTGGTGCTGCTGGCCGCCGCGGGCGTCTCCCTGGTCGTGGCCCGGGCCCGCCCCGCCGTGACGCCCACGGTGCCGGTCCCGGAGGAGTCCGCCCCGGATCTGTACCGGATGGTGCGCGATCTCGCCGACCGGCTGGACGTGCCGGCGCCCTCGGCCATAGCGCTCACCCCGGACTGCGACAGCTGGCTGGAGGACCGCACCCACGTGGCGCACGGTCCGCCACCGCGACCGGCACCCGACGAGATAGCGGGCCCCGGCGTCCGCGCCCAGGGCCGCACCCCCGTGGCACCGGTCCTCGTCATCGGCTCCCCGTTCCTGTGGTGGATGCGGGTCGGCGAGCTGCGCGCGGTCCTCGCCCCGGTCATCGCGGGTACGGGGCCCTCGGCGCACCCCGACATAGCGGCCGCCCGCCGCTTCGTCCGTGGACTGGACGCCGCGGTGGCCGTCGCGTCGGCGCCCGGCAGGCGCCCGCTGAGCCGCGGGTTCCGCGCGGTCCTCGGCTGGGTGGCCCGGCTGCTGCTACGGGGCTGCCGCGAGCACGCGACGCTGATGGAGCGTGGGGTCGCGGCGGCGGCGGCCGAGCGGGCGCAGACGGTGGACTACGGCCTGCGGATCGTCGCCCAGGAGCAGGTCGGCCTCGCCTACGCCGGCTGGGACCGGCTGCTGACCAGGGTGGCGCTGCCCGCCTGGCGCATGGGCCGCTGGCCCTCCCGGCTGGACGCGGGCGTGGTGGCGGCGCTCACCGAGCTGTCCCGGCGCGACCGGCTGGCCGAGGGCTTCGCCTCCCGGCTCGGCGAGCGCCCCGCCTGCGACCTGCTGGAGGAACCGGGCGTGGTGGACGAGGCGGCCTCGCTCCTCGCCGCGCGCCTCTTCCACGGGGGGCCGGCCGAGACCGGCCCCGACTGGGCGCCGGTGGACTGGCAGGCGTATCCGGAGGAGGTGGTGGACCGCACCTGGCGCGCGAACGCCGCCCGGCTGCACCGCGTGCTGGACTTCCTCGGCGTCCGCCCCTCCCTCGACCCCGCCACCCCCGACCACGGCGGCGCCACCCTGGCCCGCGTCATGGACCACCTGACGGTCCCCACCGGAACCGACGCCACGACCCCGGCGGACACGGTTACGACCCCGGCGGACACGGTTACGACCCCGGCGGACACCGCCACGACCCCGGCGGTGACCGGCATCGGGGACACGGTTCCCGGCCCTGCAGTAGCGGCCCCCGACACCGAGGCCAGGGTTCCCAGCCCCGAAGGCACGGCCTCCGGCACCGAGGGCACGGCCTCCGGCACCGAGGGCACGGCCCCCGGCACCGAGGGCACGGCCTCCGGCGCCGAGGGCACGGCCCCCGGCACCGAGGAAGTGGTCACCGGTACCGCCACCACCGACCCGGCCGACGCCTACGACGACGGCGAGGACCCCGATCCCGGGACCGAGCGCAGCGCCGCGCTCGCCGCCGGGCTGAGCGCCGAGCTGGCCCGCGAGGAGGCCCTCGTGCCGAGTGCCGCGAGCACGGCCGGACAGGGCCACGGCAGCGCCCTGTGGGACGGCTGCGACCTGCCCCTGTTCCCGCTGCAGCCGCCCCGCACCGGCCGTGAACTGCTCGCCGACCACGTCACGGCGATGGTGTGCTGCGCGGCCGTCGACACCGCCGGCGCGCTCCCCGCCCTGGACTGGCTGGACGGACCGTCCCTGCTGCTGGGCGGCGAGCGGGCCGCCGATCTGACGCCGCGGGTCCTCAGCCTGATCGAGAGCGGCGACCCCCGCCCGCTGCGCGACTGGCTGACCGCGTCCGGGATACGCCCGGAGAAGCCCGTACGGCTCGTGTGACCCGCGGAGCGCCGCCCCCGGCCTCCGGCCCCGAACCGCCATAACGGAGAGGCGACTTCCACTTCAGGTCAATTCGCAACGACTAGTGACCGGGCCCGTGCGTTATGTGATGTGCTGGGACCGACCACGCCTTTGGCAAAGGCTTGCGACATACGACACCAAGACCCGGGACAGCGCCTTGACCGGACGCTCCGGGCCCGACACGACCGCCGAGCACGCCGAGCACCACCGAGACAGGGACACGGGGGGACCAGGGAGGGGAGCGATCATGGCCTCGGACCACATCCGCCGCTGGGAGTCCGGAGCACTCGCGCACGCCGTCACGGACCCCTTCGGGCAGGGCCCGGTGCCCTGGCTGCGCGGCAGTGAGAACTACTTCGACGACACGGGGCACGTCGTGCCGTGGTACGTCGACCCGAGTCCGCAGCCGCTGACCCCCGCGGGGGGTAAGGGGCGCGTCCCGGCGCCGCGTTCGGGCGGTTCCGGGCCCCGCTCGGCGGACGACGTGCACCGCCAGATCAAGGGCTTCGCCTCCA
Source organism: Streptomyces sp. NPDC048514 (assembly GCF_043199955.1). Lineage (NCBI taxonomy): Bacteria > Bacillati > Actinomycetota > Actinomycetes > Kitasatosporales > Streptomycetaceae > Streptomyces > Streptomyces sp. NPDC048514. Next base: position 334,210 of record NZ_JBICWT010000011.1, read on the forward strand.
CCGGCGCCGTCACGCCCGGCGAGGCGATCGACTTCCACGTCACGGTCGACCCGCCACAGGAGTTCAGCGTCGACATCTACCGGATCGGCCACTACGGAGGCGACGGCGCGGCCAAGATCACCACGAGCCCGCGCCTGTCCGGCATCGTCCAGCCCCGGCCGCTGACCGCCGACCGCACGGTCTCCTGCCACCACTGGTGGCTGTCCTGGCGCCTGCAGGTGCCCGCCCACTGGAGCATCGGCGCCTACGTGGCCGTCCTGACCACCGCCGACGGCTATCGCTCCCACGTGCCGTTCACGGTCCGCGACGACCATCCCGCCGACCTGCTCCTGCTGCTGCCCGACGTCACCTGGCAGGCGTACAACCTCTATCCGGAGGACGGCCACACCGGCGCCAGCCTCTATCACGCCTGGGACGAGAAGGGCCGGCTGCTCGGCGAGGCCGACGCGGCCACCACGGTCTCCTTCGACCGCCCCTACGCGGGCGCGGGCCTGCCCCTGCACGTCGGCCACGCCTACGACTTCATCCGCTGGGCCGAGCGCTACGGCTACGACCTCGCCTACGCCGACGCCCGCGACCTGCACGCCGGCCGGGTCGATCCCAGCCGCTACCGGGGCCTGGTCTTCCCCGGGCACGACGAGTACTGGTCGGTGCCGATGCGCCGCGCCGTCGAGGACGCCCGGGACCGCGGCACCTCGCTGGTCTTCCTCTCCGCCAACACCATGTACTGGCAGGTGGAGCTGGGGCCCTCCCCGTCGGGCGTGCCGGACCGGCTGCTGACCTGCCGCAAGCGCAAGGGGCCGGGAAAGCCGGTGCTGTGGCGGGAGATCGACCGCCCCGAGCAGCAACTGGTCGGCATCCAGTACGCGGGCCGGGTGCCCGAACCGCACCCGCTGATCGTCCGCAACGCCGGGCACTGGCTGTGGGAGGCGACCGGCGCGCAGGAGGGCGACGAGATCGAGGGCCTGGTCGCCGGCGAGGCCGACCGGTACTTCCCGCGCACCCCGCTGCCCGAGCACGAAGAGCGCATCCTGCTCGCCCACTCCCCGTACACCGACAACGACGGTGCCGTCCGCCACCAGGAGACCTCCCTCTACCGATCCCCCTCCGGGGCCTGGGTGTTCGCCTCCGGCACCTTCGCCTGGTCCCCCGCCCTGGACCGCCCGGGCCATGTGGACCCCCGTGTCCAGCGCGCCACGGCGAACCTGCTGGACCGCATCTGCAAGCGCGACTGACCGCCGAGGACCCCGGCGCTGACCCCTGGCCGAATCCGATCGCCCGGATAAGGGAGAATCGAGGCACTTGGACAGAACCACGGGGAGGAACCGTGTCCGGATTCGTAGAAAAGCCCGAGCCGATCCAGGTTCCGGGCCTGGTGCACCTGCACACCGGAAAGGTGCGCGAGCTGTACCGGAACGAGGCGGGCGATCTCGTGATGGTCGCCAGCGACCGCATGTCCGCCTATGACTGGGTGCTGCCGACCGAGATCCCCGACAAGGGCCGGGTCCTCACCCGGCTCTCCCTGTGGTGGTTCGACCAGCTGCGCGACCTGGCGCCCAACCATGTGATCAGCACCGAGCTGCCCGCGGGAGCCCCGGCCGACTGGGCGGGCCGGACGCTGGTGTGCAAGTCGCTGAAGATGGTTCCGGTGGAGTGCGTGGCCCGCGGCTACCTCACCGGCTCCGGCCTGCTCGAGTACGAGGAGTCCCGGACCGTCTGCGGCCTCGCCCTTCCCGAGGGCCTCGTCGACGGTTCGCAGCTGCCCGGCCCGATCTTCACCCCGGCCACCAAGGCGGAGGTCGGCGAGCACGACGAGAACGTCTCCTACGAGGAGGTGGCCCGCCAGGTCGGCGCGGAGACCGCCGCCCTGCTGCGCCAGGCCACCCTCGCCGTGTACTCCCGCGCCCGGGACATCGCCCGCGAGCGGGGGATCATCCTGGCCGACACCAAGTTCGAGTTCGGCTTCGACGGGGACACCCTGATCCTCGCCGACGAGGTGCTCACCCCGGACTCCTCCCGCTTCTGGCCGGCCGACCGGTGGCAGCCGGGCCGCGCGCAGCCGTCGTACGACAAGCAGTTCGTGCGGGACTGGCTGACCTCCGCCGAGTCCGGCTGGGACCGCAAGAGCGAGCAGCCCCCGCCGCCGCTGCCGCAGAAGGTCGTGGAGGCGACACGGGCGAAGTACGTGGAGGCGTACGAGCGGCTGACGGGCGCCGGCTGGTCCTAGAGACCGAAAAGGCCCCCGGTGGGAACCGGGGGCCTTTCGCCGTGGAGCGGACGACGAGGCTCGAACTCGCGACCTCAACCTTGGCAAGGTTGCGCTCTACCAACTGAGCTACGTCCGCATTGCGCCGTGGCGCGAGAGCAACTATACCCAACCTCGCTCCCGCGCGAGACGCACCGCCGCGTGACGGTTCTCCGCCCCGAGCTTCGTGACCGCCGAGGAGAGGTAGTTCCGCACGGTCCCGGGGGACAGCGCGGCCCGCTCGGCGATCTCCGCGACCGGCGCCCCCTCGGCGGCCAGTTCCAGCACCTCGGCCTCCCGCGCGGTCAGCGGCGAGTCCCCGGCGGAGATCGCGTCGGCGGCCAACTCCGGGTCGATGTAGCGGTTTCCCGCATGCACGGTCCGGATGATCTCGGCGAGGCGCTGGGCGCTGACCGTCTTCGGGACGAATCCGCGCACTCCGGCCGCGAGCGCTCGTTTCAGGTGTCCGGGCCGCCCGTGACCGGTGACGATCAGCACCTGGCAGCCGGGCAGTTCGGCGCGCAGCGAAGTGGCGACCCTCACACCGTCGGCGCCCGGCATCTGGAGATCGAGCACGGCCACGTCAGGTTCGTGCGCCCGGGCCATCGCGAGCGCCTCGGGACCGGTCGCCGCCTCCGCGACGACCCGCAGATCGTCCTCCAGGGAGAGCAGCGCGGCCAGCGCGCCCCGGATCAGATGCTCGTCGTCGGCGAGCAACAGCCGTACCGGACCGGTCATGAGGTGACGTCACTCACTTTCCTCCCCGCGAGCGGCTCCCCGCCGTCGCCCAGCGGCACCTGCGCGACGACCCGGAACCGGCCCCCGCCGACGATCCCGGCCTCCAGGCTGCCGTCCACTGCGGCCAGCCGTTCCCGCAGACCGGCGAGTCCCGAGCCACCGCCGGAGCCCCCGCCCGAACCCCCGCCGGAGCCACCGCCCGAACCGCCGCCGGAGCCCTTGCCCGGGTTGCCGCCAGGGCCGCCGCCGGAGCCGCCGCGAGGGCCACCTGGACCGCCGTCCGGGCCCGCCGTCCGGTCGGCTGTGGGGCCGCCGGGCCCGGTCACCCCGTCGTTCTCCACCGTCAGCACCACGTGCCCCTCCCGCATCCGAAGTCCCACCGCGCACCGGCTCGCGTCGCCGTGCCGCAGTACGTTGGTGGTCGCCTCGCGCACCACCCAGCCGAGCGCGGACTGCACCTGCGCGGGCAGCCCGGTGGTCTCCGCCCGGACCTCGCACTCGATGCCGGCCGCCGTCAACACACCCCGGGCGCCGGCGAGTTCCGCACCGAGGTCGGCCTCCCGATAGCCGCGTACGACGGCTCGCACCTCCCGCTGGGACTCCTGCGCGATGCGCTGCACCTCGATCATCTGCTCCACGGCCTCCGGCCGTCCGCGCCGCGCCAGTTGTACGGCCAGCTCGCTCTTGAGGGAGATCACGGACAGGTTCCGGCCCAGCACGTCGTGCAGATCACGCCCGAACCGCAGCCGCTCCTCCGCGACGGCGAGCCGGGCCTCGATCTCCCGGGCGCGTTCCGCCTCCCAGAGCACGGAGAGGGTCCAGGCGCCGCAGCGGGTGGCGAGCAGGGAGAAGACGGCGGCGAAGACGACGAACGCCCCGGTGGCGAACATGACGGGGCCGCTCGGGCGCACGGCCCCGAACGCGGCCGTGATCAGCACGGCGAGCACCGCCGACCGGCGCAGGAACACCCGGATCGGCACGAGGAACGCGTACGGGAGCCCGAGGGGCAGGAGCGCGGCGGCGACCACGAGCCGGATGCTGAACGGTTCGGCTCCGCCGACGGCCGCGAGCGCCACGGTCAGCGCGAGGGTGAGGCCGAACAGGCACACGGCGGGGCACAGGGCGCGGGCCGGCAGTTCGGCGCGGCCGAGGTAGTGGTCGAGAGCCGGCCGCAGCAGCCGGCCCGCGGCCGCGCACTGCAGCAGGTTCACGGCGATGACCAGTCCGCCGACCACCAGGGGAGTGGGGCGCCGGTCGAGGCCGCCGACGAGCGGCAGCATCAGCCAGCTCAGGGAGAACGTCCAGATGCTGACGTGCCAGGTGATCAGGCTCTGCAGTTCCACCCGCTCGGCCTTGCTCCGCTCCTGCCAGTGCCGCCGCTGCCACCGCCGTACCCGCTCCAGCATCCGCGCGTACTCCTTCCTCAGCGTCGCGGCTCCCACCGGAACCACCGGCGTACAGCAAACACCGCCACGATCGTCCAGGCCAGCGCGGTCGCGAGCGCGCCCAGCGACTCGTACGCGCCCAACTGGCCCGTCCAGCCGGCCCGGACGAGCCGGATCGCGGGGGACAGCGGCAGGAGTTCGCAGACGGAGGCGAGCCGGTCCGGCATGACTTCGGTGGGCACCGTGATCCCGGAGCCGACCATCGACACGAACACCAGGGGCAGCGCGGTCACCTGGGCGCTCTCGACGGTGCGGGTGAAGGAAGCGGTGAGCGCGGCGAGCGCGGCACTGACCACAAGCCCGGCGAGCAGCCCGGGCAGCAGCAGATACGGCGCCTTCGGCGCTCCGGTGTGCAGCAGTGCGGCGCAGCCGGCGCACAGCACGGCGGCCTGGGCGAGGCCCGTGACGGCCGCCGGCAGGGCGGTGCCGGCGAGGATCTCGGGGTCGGAGAGTTCGCCGGTGCGCAGCCGCTTGAGGACGAGTTCCTCGCGGCGGGCGACGTAGGCGCTGACCAGGGAGGTGTAGACGGCGAAGAGGAAGGAGAAGCCGATCGCGGCCGTCAGCAGGGTCGTGCCGACGCTCAGCCCTTCCTTCGCCAGTTCCAGCCGGTCGAGAGCGGGCCGGATGCTGAACGGCAGGGCGAGCGGTACGACCAGCGCCGTGAACACGGCCCCGCGATTGCGCCCGAGAAGGGTCAGCTCGGCCCGAGCCAACGCCCGAACCCGCCGCCCCGCGCCCGCACTCCCGCTCCGGCTCGCACTTCGGCTTCCGCCCGCGGGCCCACCCACGTCCGTGCGTCCGGCGCCACCTACGCGTCCGGCGCCACCTACGCGTCCGGCGCCACCCACGTGTCCGGCGCCACCCACGCGTCCGGTGCCGCTCCCGCTCCCGCCGGCGCTCCCGCCCGCGCCTTTGCTCCCGTGCGCCCCGCCCGGGCCGGACGTGCCGGTGTTCGTCGTGTGGTCTCGGGTCACGGTCCGGACCGCCTTCCGCTCGATTCCGGTCATGCCGCCGTCTCCCGCTCCCGCGCGATGCCGAGGAACGCCTCCTCCAGTGAGGCCGATCGCACGTCCAGGCCGCGCAGCTCGACGCCGGTCCGCTCGGCCCAGGTCAGCACCCCGGTGGCGGTGCGCTGCAGGTGCGTCGTGAGCAGCCGTACGACGCCGCCCTCGCTCTCGTGCCCGCAGACGCCGAGTTCGGGGAGGGAGGGCAGGTCGCCGAGGAGGTAGCCGGCGGGCAGCTCGAAGGACATCCGGGAGGGGCGGCCGGCGGTGACCTCGGCCGGGGTCCCGGACGCGGCGATGCGGCCCTCGTGCAGGATGGCCAGCCGGTCGGCGAGACCCTCGGCCTCCTCCAGGTAGTGCGTGGTGAGCAGCACGGTCGTACCGGCGTCGCGCAGCGCCCGTACCAACTGCCAGGTGTCCCTGCGGCCTTCCGCGTCGAGTCCGGTCGTCGGTTCGTCGAGGAAGAGCACCTCGGGGTCGCCGAGCAGGGCGAGCGCCAGGTCCAGGCGGCGCCGCTCCCCGCCGGACAGCTGCTTGACCCGTACCCCGTGTTTGTCCGCGAGCCCGACCAGCTCCAGCGCCTCTTCCCGCGGACGCGCCCCGCTCGTGCAGTCCGCCCACATGCGGGCGGTCTCGGCGACGGTGAGTTCGGAGGGGAAGCCGCCTTCCTGGAGCATCACACCGGTGCGGGGGCGTACGGCGGCCCGCTCCAGGCAGGGGTCGTGGCCGAGGATCCGGACCCGGCCCCCGGCCGGTGCGGCGAGCCCCTCCAGCAGTTCCACCGTGGAGGTCTTGCCGGCGCCGTTGGTGCCCAGCAGGGCGAAGATCTCCCCACGCGCCACGGAGAAGGTGATTCCGCGTACCGCTTCGAACCCGTCCCCGTAGACACGCCTGAGGTCGGCGACCTCGATCACGTGCTCGTGTTCGTCGTTGTCCATGCCTCCAGCGTCCCGGCGGCCCGGGCGGCGGGGCAGTGCGCGGTGTCATCGCTCGGCATGACAAATGTCAGAGCGGTGTCGGGCAGACGAAAAGACCCCGGTCCAGTGGACCGGGGTCTCATTCCCGAGCGGACGACGAGGCTCGAACTCGCGACCTCAACCTTGGCAAGGTTGCGCTCTACCAACTGAGCTACGTCCGCACTGCTCCCGATCGGCTCCCACCGATCGGTGCGAGCACCAGCCTACCTGATCCACAACAGTGGTCATGACCGGTGCCAGAGCGGGTGACAGGAATTGCACACTGCGCCTTCCCCCTGGAAGGGGGATGTTCTACTACTGAACTACACCCGCACGATCCTCGGGATCCGGCCCTTCGGCCTCGCCCCTCGGCGTGTCCCAGACATTAGCTGATCGGCAGGGGGGTAGCGCAAGTCGGTTCCCCCGGGGCTCCGAAATGCCCCAAGTGCACGGTTCCCAGGGCCCGCTGACGAGCCCTGGGAACCGCCCCTTCGCGGGCTCACTGCGCGGAGCTGAACGCCTCGTAGACCTTCTTGGGGATGCGTCCGCGGGCCGGCACGTCCATCTTGTTGGCCTGGGCCCAGGCGCGGACGGCCGCCGGGTCGGGGGCGACCTCCGTCTGCTTGTACGCCTTGCCGGATCGCGACCTCTTGCGGCCGGCCTCCACGTAGGGCGCGAGCGCCTTGCGCAGTTTCTTGGCGTTGGTTTCGTTCAGGTCGATCTCGTACGACTTGCCGTCGAGTCCGAAGGCGATCGTTTCCGCCGCTTCCGAGCCGTCGATGTCGTCAAAGAGAGTGACCACGACCTTTTGCGCCACGAATATCGGTCCCTTCGTGCGGCACGTCGATACAGCTCAACGGCGATGACGTGCCGAGTATCGGCTATTGCCAATTCATTTGTACAGTGCCCGGCAATGCAAAGTGAAGCCCGACTAAATCCGTCCGCGTGTCCGGGCGCAATAGGGGTTGCGGGCGGTCTCCCGAACTTTCCCAGAACTTTTCACGACGGTCCGGCTTCGACACCCTATCGTGATGCGGCTCACGTACTTTCCTACAACTCTACCCGCGTAGAAATTTTGTGCGGGTAGTCTGAAGGAACCTGCTCAGCACCACACACCGGGAGTGCCAGTGGCACGCGTCGTAGTCGACGTCATGCTCAAGCCGGAGATCCTCGACCCCCAGGGCCAGGCGGTCCAGCGTGCGCTGCCGCGCCTGGGTTTCGAGGGGATCTCGGACGTACGTCAGGGAAAGCGTTTCGAACTGGAAGTTGACGGGCCGGTCGACGAGGCCGCACTCGCCCGCATCCACGATCTTGCGGAATCCTTCCTCGCCAACACGGTGATCGAGGACTTCACCGTCAAGGTGGAAGAGGCGGCGGAAGTCGCGGAGGCCGCGAAGTGACCGCTCGTATTGGCGTCGTCACTTTCCCGGGCAGCCTCGACGACCGGGACACGCAGCGTGCGATCCGTATCGCCGGTGCCGAACCCGTCGCCCTCTGGCACAAGGACAAGGACCTCAAGCAGGTCGACGCCGTCGTGCTGTGCGGTGGTTTCTCCTACGGTGACTACCTGCGGGCCGGTGCCATCGCCCGTTTCTCGCCGGTGATGGACCCGATCGTCGAGCAGGCGAAGGCCGGTCTTCCGGTCCTCGGCATCTGCAACGGTTTCCAGATCCTCACCGAGGCCCATCTCCTCCCGGGCGCGATGCTGGGCAACGACCACCTCCACTTCATCTGCCGCGACCAGAAGCTGCGGGTGGAGAACGCGGAGACCTCCTGGACCGGTGACTACCGCGCGGGCCAGGAGATCCACATCCCGCTGAAGAACATGGACGGCCGGTACGTCGCCGACGACCACACGCTGGACAAGCTGGAAGCCGAGGGCCGGGTCGCGTTCCGGTACGTGGGCTTCAATCCGAACGGCTCGCAGCGGGACATCGCCGGTATCACCAACGAGGCCGGGAACGTCGTCGGCCTCATGCCCCACCCGGAGCACGCCGTCGAGCCGCTGATCGGTACGGGCCGTACCGACGGCCTGCCGTTCTTCACCTCGATTCTCAAGAAGCTGGTCAACGCATGAGCCGGACGCCTCTGGACACGGTCGAGCACGCGGCCGCGACCCCCGACGTCGAGCTGCCCTGGGCCGAACTCGGTCTGAAGAAGGACGAGTACGAGCGGGTGGTGGAGATCCTCGGCCGCCGCCCCACCGGCGCCGAACTCGCCATGTACTCGGTCATGTGGTCCGAGCACTGCTCCTACAAGTCCTCCAAGGTGCACCTGCGCCAGTTCGGCGAGAAGGCGCCCGAGTCGGACGCCCTGCTCGTCGGCATCGGTGAGAACGCCGGTGTGGTGGACGTCGGCCAGGGCTACGCGGTCACCTTCAAGGTGGAGTCGCACAACCACCCCTCCTACGTGGAGCCCTACCAGGGCGCGGCCACCGGTGTCGGCGGCATCGTCCGCGACATCATCGCGATGGGCGCGCGCCCGGTCGCGGTCGTGGACCCGCTGCGCTTCGGCGCCGCCGACCACCCCGACACCAAGCGCGTCCTGCCGGGCGTCGTCGCGGGCATCGGCGGCTACGGCAACTGCCTGGGGCTGCCCAACATCGGCGGCGAGGTCGTCTTCGACGCCTGCTACCAGGGCAACCCGCTGGTCAACGCCGGTGCCATCGGTGTGATGCGGCACGAGGACATCCACCTCGCCAAGGCCTCCGGCGCCGGCAACAAGGTCATCCTGTACGGCGCCCGCACCGGCGGCGACGGCATCGGCGGCGCGTCGATCCTCGCCTCCGAGACCTTCGACGACGCGAAGCCCTCGAAGCGTCCCGCCGTCCAGGTCGGCGACCCCTTCCAGGAGAAGCTCCTCATCGAGTGCACCCTGGAGGCCTTCCGGGAGAAGCTGGTCGTCGGCATCCAGGACCTCGGTGCCGCCGGCCTCTCCTGCGCCACCTCCGAGCTGGCCTCGAACGGCTCGGGTGGCATGCGCGTCACGCTGGACGACGTCCCGCTGCGCGACTCGACCCTGTCTCCTGAGGAGATCCTCATGAGCGAGTCGCAGGAGCGCATGTGCGCGGTCGTGGAGCCGGAGAAGGTCGACCGCTTCCTGGAGATCTGCGAGAAGTGGGACGTCATCGCCACCGTCATCGGTGAGGTCACCGACGGCGACCGGCTGGAGATCTTCTGGCACGGCGGGAAGATCGTCGACGTCGACCCGCGCACGGTCGCCCACGACGGCCCGGTCTACGAGCGCCCCTACGCCCGCCCCGAGTGGCAGGACGCCCTCCAGGCCGACGACGCGAACAAGCTGCCCCGCCCGGGGACCGGCGAGGAGCTGAAGGACCAGGTCCTGAAGCTGGTGGCCTCCCCCAACCAGGCCTCCAAGAAGTGGATCACCTCGCAGTACGACCACTTCGTGCAGGGCAACACCGTCCTCGCCCAGCCGGAGGACTCCGGCATGATCCGCGTGGACGAGGAGAGCGGCCTCGGCGTCGCCATCGCCACGGACGGCAACGGCCGTTACGCCAAGCTGGACCCGTACACGGGCGCCCAGCTGGCCCTGGCCGAGGCGTACCGGAACGTGGCGACCACCGGCGCCAAGCCGCTGGCCGTGTCCGACTGCCTGAACTTCGGCTCGCCCGAGGACCCGGCGGTGATGTGGCAGTTCGCCGAGGCCGTGCGCGGTCTGGCCGACGGCTGTCTGCAGCTGGGCACCCCGGTGACCGGCGGCAACGTCTCCCTCTACAACCAGACGGGCGAGGCGGCCATCCACCCGACCCCGGTGGTCGCCGTCCTCGGTGTCATCGACGACGTGGCCCGCCGCACCCCGGTCGCCTTCCAGGAGGAGGGCCAGCTGCTCTACCTCCTCGGCGACACGCGCGAGGAGTTCGGCGGCTCGGCCTGGTCCCAGGTCGTCCACGACCACCTCGGCGGCCTGCCCCCGCGGGTCGACCTCGAGCGTGAGCGGCTGCTGGCCGAGATCCTGATCTCCGCCTCCCGCGACGGCATGATCGACTCCGCGCACGACCTGTCCGACGGCGGTCTGGTCCAGGCGGTCGTGGAGTCCGCGCTGCTCGGCGGCAAGGGCGCGCGGCTGATCGTCCCGGATGGTCTGGACGCGTTCACCTTCCTGTTCTCCGAGTCGGCCGGCCGCGCGATCGTCGCCGTGCCCCGCTCGGAGGAGGTCCGCTTCAACGACATGTGCGGCGCGCGCGGGCTGCCTGCCACCCGCGTCGGCGTCGTGGACGGCGAGTCGGTGGAGGTCCAGGGCGAGTTCTCCCTGCCCCTCACCGAGCTGCGCGAGGCGCACGAGGGCACGATCCCGGCGCTGCTGGCGTAGCGGCCGACGGCTGTGCGAAGGCCCTGTCCGCGAGGTCGGACGGGGCCTTCGCGCGTGCTGACTTCGGTCCCTGTCCGCCGTGTCCGGCGGCCTGGCCGGCGGCTGGGGGGCCGTGGCTCGAGCCGCGGGACCCTCCCGACCGGACGACGAGCCGGGAGCGGATCGCCAAGGCCCGGTGGGCATAAGGTCGCTTCCATGCCATCGGCCAGGAAGCGCGCCCGCAGCTACGACCCCGCCAGGACCCGCGCAGCGGTCCTCGCCCAGTTCGGAAACGTCCGGGAGGCCGTCCGGGGGCTCACCCCCGAGCAGCTCGCGGTGCCCACCCGGCTCGGCGAGTGGACGGTACGCGAGCTGGTCGCCCACATCGGGATGGCGCTCACGGCCGTGCACCGCGCCCTGGACCTGCCCGCACCGCCCGCACAGGACGTCACCCCGGTCGAGTGGCCCTTCGCGACCGGGCGCCGCGCCCGCGACATCGACGAGTTCACCCGGGGTCTCGGCGCCGCCCACCCCGACCTCGACGCCTACCTCACCGGCGTCGACGACGGCCTGCGCGCCCTGCTCGCCGAGCATCCCGGCAGCCGGCTGCTGGAGACCGGCGCGGGCGCGCTGCCCCTGGACGACTACCTCGTCACCCGGGCCGTCGAACTCGTCGTCCACACCGACGATCTGAACGCCGCCGTCGAGGGTCTCGAGGTCCCGTACGACCGCCAGGCCCTGGCCGCCGCCACCCGGCTGCTCGCCGACGCCCTCGCCGTGAAGGCGCCCGGCGGCTCCACCGAGGTGCGCGTGCCGCCGTACGCCGTCGTGCAGTGCGTCGAGGGGCCCCGGCACACCCGCGGCACCCCGCCCAACGTCGTGGAGACCGACCCGCTGACCTGGGTTCGGCTCGCCACCGGACGCGTGGCCTGGAAGGACGCCGTGGCGCAGGCGAAGGTCAGCGCGAGCGGGGAGCGGGCGGACATCGGGGATCTGCTGCCGCTGATGACATAGCGGAACCGGTCGTACCGCTGGTCCGTCGAACCCGTATGAACCGGCACAAGCAGCGCATGACCCTGATGGTGGCCGCCGCGCTCGTCCCGTTCGCGGTGGCCTGTGGCGGCGGGAAGGCGGAGAGTGGTGCGGTGAGCGTCCAGCAGCCGGTGACCGGGATCGACTGGCGGGTCGACGGTGTCACCGTCGGTGGTACGACCCGGCACGCCCCCGCCACCGCCCGCCTGCGCATCGACGAGGACGGCAGGGCGGCCGGAAACCTCGGCTGCAACCAGTTCAGCGCCCGGGCCACCGTGCACGGCGACCGGATCACCTTCGGTGACCTGCGGACGACCAGGATGGCCTGCGCCCCGGAGCGAATGGACTTCGAGCGCGCCCTCGCCCGCACCCTGACCACCGGGACCCTCCTCGCCGAGGCCGGCAAGGCGAAATTGACCCTCACCGACGGCGAAGGTGACCGCGTCCACCTCAGCCGCGCACCCGATTGATGTGCGACACCTCACTCAGGTACACGGCCAAAGCGGGCCCATGAGGCCCTGCACCGCCGGCCCGAAAGCCGCAGCAGCCCCTAACAAACCGCTCTGACCTCGGGAAACGCGGAATCCACCAAGGTGATCGCCTACACCCGGTCCGGTGGGGGCGCGTATCCCCAATTCGGACCAGTGGTCGATCTCGCCTACACTCGGTGGCGTGCCACGTGGTGACGGTCGACTCAATCACGATCTGCTTCCCGGCGAAAAGGGCCCCCAGGACGCTTGCGGCGTCTTCGGCGTCTGGGCTCCGGGTGAAGAGGTCGCAAAGCTCACGTACTTCGGGCTGTACGCCCTCCAGCACCGGGGCCAGGAATCCGCGGGAATCGCGGTCAGCAACGGCTCCCAGATCCTCGTCTTCAAGGACATGGGCCTGGTCTCCCAGGTCTTCGACGAGACCTCGCTCGGTTCGCTCCAGGGTCATATCGCGGTCGGACACGCCCGCTACTCGACCACCGGCGCCTCCGTGTGGGAGAACGCCCAGCCCACATTCCGTGCCACCGCGCACGGCTCCATCGCGCTCGGCCACAACGGCAACCTGGTCAACACGGCGCAGCTCGCCGAGATGGTCGCCGAACTGCCGAACGACAACAACAGCCGCTCCACCAGGGTCGCGGCCACCAACGACACCGACCTGCTGACGGCGCTGCTGGCCGCCCAGGTCGACGAGGACGGCAAGCCGCTGACCATCGAGGAGGCCGCGCACGCGGTGCTCCCGAAGGTGAAGGGCGCGTTCTCCCTCGTCTTCATGGACGAAGGCACCCTCTACGCCGCCCGCGACCCGCAGGGCATCCGCCCGCTGGTCCTCGGCCGGCTGGAGCGCGGCTGGGTCGTCGCCTCCGAGTCCGCCGCCCTCGACATCTGCGGCGCCGCCTACGTCCGCGAGATCGAGCCGGGCGAGTTCATCGCCGTCGACGAGAACGGGCTGCGTACCTCGCGATTCGCGGAAGCGAAGCCCAAGGGCTGCGTCTTCGAGTACGTGTACCTGGCCCGCCCGGACACCGACATCGCCGGCCGCAACGTGTACCTGTCCCGCGTGGAGATGGGCCGCCGCCTGGCGAAGGAAGCCCCCGTCGAGGCCGACCTGGTCATAGCGACCCCGGAGTCCGGCACGCCGGCCGCCATCGGCTACGCGGAGGCGTCCGGCATCCCCTTCGGTGCCGGCCTGGTGAAGAACGCCTACGTCGGGCGCACCTTCATCCAGCCCTCGCAGACCATCCGCCAGCTGGGTATCCGCCTGAAGCTGAACCCGCTGAAGGAAGTCATCAAGGGCAAGCGGCTGGTCGTCGTGGACGACTCGATCGTCCGCGGCAACACCCAGCGGGCCCTGGTCCGCATGCTCCGCGAGGCGGGCGCCGCCGAGGTCCACATCCGGATCTCCTCGCCACCCGTGAAGTGGCCCTGCTTCTTCGGGATCGACTTCGCCACCCGCGCGGAGCTGATCGCCAACGGGATGACCATCGAGGAGATCGGCACGAGCCTCGGCGCCGACTCCCTGGCCTACATCTCCATCGACGGCATGATCGAGGCGACCACGATCGCCAAGCCGAACCTGTGCCGCGCCTGCTTCGACGGCGAGTACCCGATGGAGCTGCCGGACCCCGAGCTGCTCGGCAAGCAGCTGCTGGAGACCGAGCTGGCCGCCGGGCCCGCCGCGACGGCCGCCGCCGACGCGATCCGTCGCCCGTAATTCCCGCTGTTCACGCGGTACGACACGAAAGTTCTCAAGGTCATGTCTTCTGCCGATTTTGATCAGCGTGCCCCGCACACGGGTACCGGTGCCAGCTACGCGAGCGCGGGCGTCGACATCGAGGCGGGCGACCGCGCGGTCGAGCTGATGAAGGAGTGGGTGAAGAAGACCCGGCGGCCCGAGGTCCTGGGCGGCCTCGGCGGCTTCGCCGGGCTCTTCGACGCTTCCGCCCTCAAGCGCTACGAGCGCCCGCTGCTCGCCTCCGCCACGGACGGCGTCGGCACGAAGGTCGACGTCGCGCGCCGGATGGGCGTCTACGACACCATCGGCCACGACCTGGTCGCCATGGTCATGGACGACATCGTGGTGTGCGGTGCCGAGCCGCTCTTCATGACGGACTACATCTGCGTCGGCAAGGTCCACCCCGAGCGTGTCGCGGCCATCGTCAAGGGCATCGCGGAGGGCTGTGTGCTGGCCGGCTGCGCCCTGGTGGGCGGCGAGACCGCCGAGCACCCCGGCCTGCTGGGCGAGGACGACTTCGACGTCGCGGGCGCCGGTACCGGTGTCGTGGAGGCCGACCGGCTGCTGGGCGCGGATCGCATCCGCAAGGGTGACGCGGTGATCGCCATGGCGGCCTCCGGTCTTCACTCCAACGGGTACTCCCTGGTCCGCCACGTCCTGCTGGACCGCGCGGGCCTGGCCCTGGAGACGGAGATCGCGGAGCTGGGCCGCACCCTCGGCGAGGAGCTGCTGGAGCCCACGAAGATCTACTCGCTGGACTGCCTGGCGCTGACCCACACGGCCGAGGTGCACGCCTTCAGCCACATCACGGGCGGCGGGCTCGCGGCCAACCTGGCCCGGGTGATCCCGGACGGCCTGCACGCCGTGGTCGACCGGACCACCTGGACCCCGGGCGCGATCTTCGACCTGGTCGGGAAGACCGGGAACGTGGAGCGCCTGGAGCTGGAGAAGACCCTCAACATGGGCGTCGGCATGATGGCGATCGTCCCGGAGGAGTCCACCGAGGTGGCCCTCGCGACCCTGGCCGACCGCGGCGTCGACGCCTGGGTGGCCGGCGAGATCACGGACCGGGACGGCAAGGAGACCGGCGCGGAGCTGGTGGGGGACTACGCCCTCTGACCGTGCTGACAGCACAGAAGCCGGTCGGTGGCTGTGCCACCGACCGGATATGTGTTCAGTACAAGGTCAAGCGCCGCGACGGTGTTGTGAGGGACGACCTTCGTCCTCATCCTCGTCGTCGTCCTCATAGAGGTCGGCGTATCGAGAGTAAAGATCGTCCTCATCGTTCTCATCGTCCTCGAACGGCTCGCCGTTCGGCGGCTGGTTCGAAGTCGATGCGCCCAGTTCACTGGCCAGACGTGACAGGTCAGTCCCACCGCTGTTGTACTTCAGCTGGCGGGCGACCTTTGTCTGCTTGGCCTTGGCCCGGCCGCGCCCCATGGCTCGACCCCCTCGGTGACGGGGCTCGGTGGCCCCAGAGTCTGACACGCGTTCATGATCCGGAACGGACCCTCCGCAGAGAGGCCGGTCCGTAGGGCTTCCACGGTACCTGAGCCCGCGCCCATACGGTACGTCGCCCGCAGCACGCGCGTGTGCACAGGACCCTCGAGGCGCCCCGTCCTCGCTGGTCAGTGGCGATTTTAACCACTTATCGGGGTGCGACCCGCCGGTGGAAGTGAGAGTTCTCTCGAAGTTCCCACCGGCGGGTACCGCTCAGGTGCGCGATCGGTTCACCGCGCCGCGTGCCCGGCGCGGGCTTCGGCCATCCGCTGCTCGGCGATCCGGTCGGCCGCCGCGGCCGGCGGAATCCCGTCTTCCTTCGCACGTGCGAATATGGCCAGCGTGGTGTCGAAGATCCTCGCCGCCTTCGCCTTGCACCGCTCGAAGTCGAACCCGTGCAGCTCGTCCGCCACCTGGATGACCCCGCCGGCGTTCACCACGTAGTCCGGCGCGTAGAGGATCCCGCGGTCGGCGAGGTCCTTCTCCACGCCCGGATGGGCGAGCTGGTTGTTGGCCGCGCCGCACACCACGCGGGCGGTGAGCACCGGCACGCTGAGATCGTTCAGGGCACCGCCGAGGGCGCAGGGGGCGTAGACGTCGAGCCCCTCGAACCGGATCAGCGCCTCGGTGTCGGCGACGGCCGTCACGCCTTCGGGGTGCTGGTCGAGGATGCGCCGGACGGCGTCCTCGCGCACGTCCGTGATCACGACCTCGGCGCCCTCGTCCAGCAGATGCCGGACCAGGTGGTGACCGACCTTGCCGACGCCGGCGATGCCGACCTTGCGGCCCCGCAGCAGCGGGTCGCCCCACAGGTGCTGGGCGGAGGCCCGCATGCCCTGGTAGACACCGAAGGCGGTGAGCACGGAGGAGTCGCCGGCGCCGCCGTGTTCGGGGGAGCGGCCGGTGGTCCAGCGGCACTCGCGGGCCACCACGTCCATGTCGGCGACATAGGTGCCGACGTCGCACGCGGTGACGTAACGCCCGCCGAGGGAGGCCACCATGCGCCCGTAGGCGAGCAGCAGTTCCTCGGTCTTGTCGCGCTCCGGGTGGCCGATGATCACGGCCTTGCCACCGCCGTGGTCCAGCCCGGCCATGGCGTTCTTGTACGACATCCCGCGCGCGAGGTTGAGCGCGTCGCCGACGGCCTCGGCCTCGGTCGCGTACGGATAGAAGCGAGTGCCGCCGAGGGCAGGACCCAGGGCGGTGGAGTGGATGGCGATCACGGCCTTCAGGCCGGTCACGCGGTCCTGACAGAGCACGACCTGCTCATGGCCGCCCTGGTCCGAGTGGAACAGGGTGTGCAGGACATCAGCAGGTGCGCCGGTTACGTCGGTCACTGTGGTGACTCCTGTGTAAATAGCGGCGGGTGGGACGGGCCCCCTGAGGGTCCTCCCACGCTTGTGGCAGGGAGGGCGGCGGGGCGCTGGCATGAGCGTAGAGCCTGTCCCCCGCCACCATCTGTGCAGTGTTCAGGATCACTCTCGCGCGCCTCTCGTGCACGCATGACCGTGGGACGATTTGCCGTGGTTTCGAGCCGGGTCCGATGGGGAGTGAGCAGGCGTGTCCAAGGTGTCCTCCGTGGTCGTCCCTTACGCCGCGTATCTGCGCGTGTACGAGCCGCTGGGCGCCTTCCCGGAGCCTGAGCGCGAGCACTGGGCGCGGTACGCCCGCCGTCCCGAACGCCCGTCCTATCAGGACGAACTGCGCCGTTCGCTCGCCGACCTGCTGCCCACCCCGCCGATCGCGGTGCCGGTGCACGAGAGCGGGGACGCCTTCGTGCTGGAGATCGACGGGGTCACCTGCGTGTGCCCCTGGCGGACCCGGCTGCGCGGCTGGCGGGCCCTCGGCGAGATCGAGGGGGAGCTGCCCCCGACCGTGCTGGACGCGGTGCTGCCGCCGGTGGTGCGCGACCAGGCCGCCCAGGACTACGAGCGCTGGCTCGCCCGCAACCCCGACGCCCGCCCCTGGATCCGCACGGCGACCTGGCAGGTGCCGCTGAACTGGTTCGTGCTGGTCTCGGACGAGGAGCGGCGGTACGACAAGGGGACCGCGGAGGTCCCGCCCGTGCTGCGCTACCGCACGCCGATGGTGCAGGCCAGGCGCCGGGTGGCGCGGGCGCTGCGCACACTGAAGGACACCGTCGAGGAGAGCCCGCTGATCGACGGCCTGGTGGACGTCGGCCGCTGGCTGGAGGAGTTCCACCCGCGCTCCCTGGTGGAGCTGGACTACGGCGGACTGGTGCATGTGCTGCCGGCCGGTGAGCTGGAGGGCGATCACTCGGCGGCGGACGTGGCCGGCGGCATCGAGGCGCTGCGCCGGGGCGACGGAGCGGCGGCCGGAGCGGCCTACGGCCGGCTCGTGGAGCGCTGGCGGTCGGTTCGGGACCGGCGATCGGCCAACTGACGAACTGACGTTTCAACAGAAACGCCGAGATAGTGACCTGGCTCACGGCTGAGATGTCGTCGAACAGCGTACGGTCAAGGGCACTTCACCAGCTGATGGGACGTTGGTCCCGATCCGGGCTTTTGTGTCAAGGATGGCTGAAGCGTGATGGACCGCACGTACTGGGCCCTTGCGCCTCTTGCCCCTCCTCGTGCCAAAATAGGACAAGGAGTCCGGGGAGGACTCTGTTCGCCCAACTGTGTTGCAGTGTGGGCGAAATCTCAGCATTGCACGCTTTGGGGGGTCTGGTGACTCCTGATCGCCCTGTGACTGATCGTCACAGTGGCGTGACTGTCCGCTATGGCATGGTCCATCGGCATCCGTCGCTGATGAACACCTGGGAGGGCAATTCCATCGGTTTGGCCGACGCGGCTGGACAGATGGTGTAGTTGTAGTGCCGAGGACAAGCCGTTCGTCCTATAACCGACTCGACTCGCGTCCGCCATTTCGGGCAACGCGGGTCAAGGTGCAGAATTTAGAGGAAAGAACCGAGAAGGTTCGGTTCTCCCGAGGAGGCCGCTCATGACCGCTCGCACCCCTGATGCCGAGCCGCTGCTGACCCCGGCTGAGGTCGCCACCATGTTCCGTGTCGACCCCAAGACGGTGACGCGGTGGGCGAAGGCCGGCAAGCTCACGTCCATCCGTACGCTCGGCGGGCACCGCCGCTACCGCGAGGCGGAGGTCCGTGCTCTGCTCGCGGGCATCCCGCAGCAGCGCAGCGAGGCCTGAACAACCGAATATCGGGCGAAACGGCTGGTCCCCCAACCTGCCGAGGCGCCCGGACCCTAGCTCCGAGCGACGCGGGACCTGCCCCAACAGGGCCCACGCCCAAGCCGAAGAGAACGTTGTAGGCAGCGACACAGGGTGCGTCGTAGATCGCGCTGGACTCCGCCGGGTCCAGCGCGATCTTTTTTGTGCGCTCGTCGCGGCTGTGCGGGTGCCTGCGTGAGCGGGCCTGTCGGAGTCTGGGGAGGGGTGTCGGAAGAGCCCTGCATGACCTCTGGTCGAAGTGCAATTGCACATATTAAATTGACCAGTTGTATGACCGGGGTAAGTGCCGCACTTTCAAAAATCCATGCGGTGACTCCCGTCACACACGGAGCGCCTTGTTGCCCTCGGCACCGGTGAGTTATTGGACCTGCGCGCTCCAGCGTGCCACGCCTCGGCCGGCGTAGGCGTGGGCATCGGTCACGCGCTGCGGGGACTTTGGTCCTGTGCTCCGCCGCTCGTGTCCTCGGGCCGGGGGCCGGTGTCCATCGCCAGCCGCAGCAGGCGATGACAGATGGGGCAGTGGCGGGTGAGGTGCCGATACCCCGAGGCGGCCGACAGGTGGGCCCGCAGGAGCGCCCGCGTCTCATGCCTCGCCGATGCCGCCATACGCCACCTCCGGAGCCGCACAGGGGAAACGGGCCCTGCAATCTGGGTACCGAGCGGATGTGACGTCGTCAAGGGCGCGGGGGCTCACACGAGCCGAACGGGCGGCGCGGAGGCCCGGACGCCGCACAGGAAGGCGCACCCTCGTTCTGCACCGTGGTGCGGATGAGGCACACGTCCCTCACGGGCGCGGCCTTCGGTCTGTGGCGGAGGGTGGGGGTACGACTGAGGCCCGCTGCCTCTCACGGGCGCGGGCCTCACTCGTACTGCGGTCCTGACGGGATTTGCCGTGTCTGATTGCGGCTTCGCCGCGGGCGCGGCCTTCGGTCTGTGGCGGAGGGTGGGGGTACGACTGAGGCCCGCTGCCTCTCACGGGCGCGGGCCTCACTCAACTGCGGTCCTGACGGGATTTGCCGTGTCTGATTGCGGCTTCGCCGCGGGCGCGGCCTTCGGTCTGTGGCGGGGGGTGGGGGTACGACTGAGGCCCGCTGCCTCTCACGGGCGCGGGCCTCACTCAACTGCGGTCCTGACGGGATTTGAACCCGCGGCCTCCACCTTGACAGGGTGGCGAGCACTCCAAACTGCTCCACAGGACCAGGTTTCGCGGCGTTCGACTTGCCGTCTTGCGCTGCGAGAAGGACTGTACAGGAGGTGAGCCCGCCTGGTCGAACTCACCCTCCGTGCACGGGTGATTACGGTGCGACGGCGTCGATCGCCTTCACGATCCGCTTGTCGGAGACGGGGTACGCGGTGCCCAGCGCGTGGGCGAAATAGCTCACCCGCAGCTCCTCGATCATCCAGCGGATGTCCAGTACCGCGGCGGGGACCGGGCGGCCCTGGGGGAGCTGTTCCAGGAGCCAGGCGTACTCGTCCTGCATCTCGTGGACCTTCTCCATCCGCGTGGTGTCCCGCTGGACGCCCGTCGGCATCTGCTGCAGGCGCCGGTCGGCGGCCACGAGGTAGCGCACGAGGTCGGGCAGGCGCCGTATCCCCGCCCAGGTGATGAATCCGGGCTTCACGAGGGCGTCCAGCTGCTTGCGGACGTCCGTCAGGTTGGCGAGCAGCACGGGGCTGCGCACGCCCTTCAGGCGCCGCTCACAGGCCTGCCAGGCCGCGAGGACCTGCTGGGCCTGGCCGACCGTGCGGACCGTCGTGTCCACGATCTCCGCGCGCACCTTGTCGTACAGCTTCCGGTACGACTCCTCGTCCCACGCCGGTCCGCCGAAGTCGCCGATCAGTTTGTCGGCCGCGGCCATCGCGCAGTCGTCGAACAGGGCCTGGACGGAGCCGTGCGGGTTCGCCGACAGGCCCAGCTTCTGCTGGTTCGTCAGCTTCTCCGATGCGAACTTCGCCGGGTTCACCGGGATGTTCCGCAGGATGAGCCGCCGCGTGCCCTTCCACATGGCTTCCGCCTGCTCGGCCTCCGTGTCGAAGAGCCGGACGGAGACCGTGTCGCCGTCGTCCACCAGCGCCGGGTACGCCTTGACCGGCTGGCCGGCCCGGCGGGTCTCGAACACGCGGGTGAGCGAGCCGATCGTCCAGTCGGTGAGGCCGCTCCGTTCCAGGGACTCGCCGCCCTCCCGGGACGCGGTCGCGGCGGCCGCCTGGGAGAGGGCCTGGCGCGCCTTCGGCTTCAGGCGCAGCTTCAGCGCCTCGAGGTCCTTGTCCTCGGCCAGCTTGCGGCGCCGCTCGTCCACGATCCTGAAGGTGATCTTCAGGTGGTCCGGGAGCCTGTCCCGGTCGAAGTCCTCCGCCTCGAAGGGCACGCCGACCATGCGCTTCAGCTCGCGGGCCATGGTGACCGTCAGCGGCTCCTGCTGGGGCACCGCACGCTCCAGGAAGGCCTTCGCGTAGTTCGGCGCGGGCACGTAGTGGCGGCGGATCGGTTTCGGGAGCGTGCGGATCAGCTCCGTCACGACCTCCCCGCGCAGGCCCGGGATCTGCCAGTCGAAGCCCTCGTCGGTGACCTGGTTGAGGACCTGGAGGGGGATGTGCACGGTCACGCCGTCGGCGTCGGCACCGGGCTCGAACTGGTAGGTCACCCGGAACTTGAGCTGCCCCTGCCGCCAGGTGTCCGGGTAGTCGGCCTTGGTGACCGCCTCCGCCGACTCCCGGATGAGCATCTCCCGCTCGAAGTCCAGGTGGTCCGGCTGCTCGTGCCGCTTGTGCTTCCACCAGGAGTCGAAGTGCGCACCGGAGACGACGTGTTCGGGCACCCGCTGGTCGTAGAAGTCGAACAGCGTCTCGTCGTCGACCACGATGTCCCGGCGCCGGGCGCGGTGCTCCAGCTCCTCGACCTCGCTGAGGAGCCTGCGGTTGTCGCCGAAGAACTTGTGGTGGGTGCGCCAGTCACCCTCGACCAGCGCGTTGCGGATGAACAGCTCGCGGCTGACCTCGGCGTCGATCCGGCCGTAGTTCACCTTCCGCTGGGCGACGATCGGGACGCCGTACAGCGTGACCTTCTCGTACGCCATCACGGCCGCCTGGTCCTTCTCCCAGTGCGGTTCGCTGTACGTCCGCTTCAGCAGGTGCCCGGCGAGCGGTTCGACCCACTCGGGCTCGATTTTGGCGTTGACCCTGGCCCACAGCCGGGAGGTCTCCACCAGCTCGGCCGACATCACGAACTTCGGCTGCTTCTTGAACAGCGCCGAGCCCGGGAAGATCGCGAACTTGGCGCTGCGGGCGCCCAGGTACTCGTTCTTGTTGCCGTCCTTCACGTCCTTCATCCCGATGTGGGAGAGCAGGCCGGCGAGGAGGGAGACGTGGACGCGGTCGGCTGGGGCGTCACTGCCCTCGGAAGGCTCCCCGAGGTGGATGCCCATCTGCTTGGCGACCGTGCGCAGCTGGGAGTAGATGTCCTGCCATTCGCGAATGCGCAGGAAGTTCAGGTACTCCTGCTTGCACATCCGGCGGAAGGAGCTGGAGCCGCGCTCCTTCTGCTGCTCGCGGACGTACCGCCACAGGTTCAGGTAGGCCAGGAAGTCGCTGGTCTCGTCCTTGAAGCGGGCGTGCTGCTGGTCGGCCTGGGCCTGCTTCTCCGCCGGGCGCTCGCGCGGGTCCTGGATGGACAGCGCGGCGGCGATGACCATGACCTCGCGGACGCAGCCGTTCTTGTCGGCCTCCAGGACCATCCGGGCCAGGCGCGGGTCGACGGGCAGCTGGGCCAGCTTGCGGCCGGTGTCGGTGAGGCGCTTGCGGGCGTCCTTGGCCGCCGGGTCCAGCGCGCCCAGCTCCTGCAGCAGCTGCACACCGTCGCGGATGTTGCGGTGGTCCGGCGGGTCGATGAAGGGGAACTTCTCGATGTCGCCGAGGCCGGCCGCGGTCATCTGCAGGATGACGGAGGCCAGGTTGGTGCGGAGGATCTCCGCGTCCGTGAACTCCGGCCGGGCGAGGAAGTCGTCCTCGCTGTACAGCCGGATGCAGACGCCGTCGGACGTACGGCCGCAGCGGCCCTTGCGCTGATTGGCGCTGGCCTGGGAGATCGGCTCGATGGGCAGCCGCTGGACCTTGGTGCGGTGGCTGTAGCGGCTGATCCGGGCGAAGCCGGGATCGATGACGTACTTGATGCCGGGCACGGTGAGGGAGGTCTCGGCGACGTTGGTCGCCAGAACGATCCTGCGTCCGGTGTGCGGCTGGAAGACGCGGTGCTGCTCGGCGTGCGAGAGGCGTGCGTACAGCGGCAGCACCTCGGTGAATCTGTACTTCTTCTTCTCCAGCGCGTCGGCCGTGTCGCGGATCTCCCGCTCACCGGAGAGGAAGACGAGGATGTCGCCCTTCCCCTCGCCCATCAGCTCGTCGACGGCGTCGGTGATGGCGGTGATCTGGTCGCGGTCGGCGTCCGCCGAGTCGTCGGAGGCCTCCTCCAGCAGCGGCCGGTAGCGCACCTCCACCGGATAGGTGCGGCCGCTGACCTCGACGATGGGGGCGTCGCCGAAGTGCCGGGAGAAGCGCTCGGGGTCGATGGTCGCCGAGGTGATGACGACCTTCAGGTCCGGCCGCTTCGGCAGCAGCTGGGCCAGGTAGCCGAGCAGGAAGTCGATGTTGAGGGACCGCTCGTGGGCCTCGTCGATGATGATCGTGTCGTAGGCGCGCAGCTCGCGGTCGGTCTGGATCTCGGCGAGCAGGATGCCGTCCGTCATCAGCTTGACGAAGGTCGCGTCCTGGTTCACCTGGTCGGTGAAGCGGACCTTCCAGCCCACGGCCTCGCCGAGCGGGGACTTCAGCTCCTCCGCGACCCGCTCGGCGACGGTGCGGGCGGCGATGCGCCGGGGCTGGGTGTGGCCGATCATGCCGCGGACGCCGCGGCCCAGCTCCAGACAGATCTTCGGGATCTGGGTCGTCTTTCCGGAACCGGTCTCGCCGGCGACGATGACGACCTGGTGATCGCGGATGGCGGCCGCGATCTCGTCCTTCTTCTGGCTGACGGGAAGTTGCTCGGGGTAGGTGACCACGGGCACGCGGGCGTGCCGCTCGGCCATCCGGGCCTCGGCCTTGCCGATCTCGGCGTCGATCTCGGAGAGGACGGCGGCGCGGGCTTCCGGCTTGCGGATCTTGCGCGCGCCCTCGAGCCGCCGGCCGAGCCGCTGCGCGTCGCGCAGTGACAGTTCGGTCAGGCGGGGGGCGAGGGTGCCGAGGGCGGGGGCGGGATGCGTAGACATACGCGATCCAGGATCTCACCCCCCGCGAAAAACGCGCGAACGATTTGACTGCGGGCCCCGCCCGCGAAAACGCGCGAACGATCTGACTGCGGGCGCCGCGGCCGGTGATGCGCTCCCCCGGGTGCCTATAACGAGAGCGGTGTGCACTTATTGATCTAGCGTGACCTCTATGTCCGATTCGCCGCACGGAGAGCACGGCCGGCCCCCGACCCGTGCGGAGCGCTTCGCGGCGTTCCGGGCCTCGCCGTTCCTGCCCGCGTCGGTCCTGCTGCTGATCCTCGCCGCCGCTGCCGGCCTCTTCGCCGGGTCCTACACCTACGCCATGGCCAACCCGACCCCGCACAGCATTCCCACCGCCGTGGTCGGCCGCTACGACGAGCCGGCGGCCCGGCGCTTCATCGGGGGCATGGAGCGGGCCCTGGGCGCCTCGCTCAAGCTGCACCCGTACGACAGCAGACGGGCGGCGGTGCGCGCGGTGGAACGGCAGAGGGAGTTCGCGGTGTTCGAGGTGCCACCGGCCGGCCGGGCCATCGGGCTCGATGTGTCCGGGGCCTCCGGGGCGACGGTCGCCCAGGTGCTCACCGAGGCGGCGGTGAAGGTGGGCGAGGCCACGGGCACGCCCGTGGTGGTGCACGATCTCAGGCCGCTGCAGAAGGGTGATCCGAGAGGGCTGGCGATCTTCTACATCTCGCTCGCCGCCGTGATCATCGGCTTCGTCGGTGCCATCCAGCTCAGCGTGCACGCCCGGGAGCTGAACCCGCTGGAGCGCATCGCCTTCACCCTCGCGTACTCGCTGCTGGGCGGGTTCGTGATCGCCGCGGTGGTGGACTGGCTGCTCGGCGCGCTCAGGCTGCCGTTCGCCGAGTCCTGGCTGATCCTCGCCCTGACGATGTTCACCTCGGGCATGGTGTTCACGATGTTCAACACCCTCTTCGGCCGCTGGGCCATGCTCCCGACGTGGGGCCTGATGGTCCTGCTGGGCAACCCCTCGTCCGGCGGCGCGGTCTCCTGGCCGCTGCTGCCGTCCCCGCTCGGCACGATCGGCCGCTGGCTGCCGCCCGGTGCCTCGGTGAACGCCCAGCACACGGCGGTGTACTTCCGGGGATACCAGCACGCCTTCCCGTTCCTGGTGCTGGCGGGCTGGCTGATCGTCTCCTGCGGGGTCTTCCTGATCTGGCGCCATCGGCATCCGGGCGGCCGCCCGGTCGGTGCCGCCCACGCCGCCCGGGGGGTGGGCCGGGCGGGCGGCGGTCCGATCTCTCAGTGACCGTGGCGGCATGCCGTCCTACTGCGGCGCGGTGAAACCGCCGTGCTGGTGTACGACGTTCCAGTCCGGTCCGGGAAAGCCGCTCATCAAGTCGATTTCCGCGGAAGTTCAGCAGCAACGAGACTTGAGAACCAATGACCACTGCTTATTTGAATCGGTGTGAACCGTCATACAGAAGAGCCCCTCTCCAGAGAGATGGAGAGGGGCTCAGCCCCTGTACAGGGCGGCTGTGGCTGGGGCCGGGGTCGAACCGGCGACCTTCCGCTTTTCAGGCGGACGCTCGTACCAACTGAGCTACCCAGCCACGGTGTTTCACGTGAAACACCAGCGGTCCTGACGGGATTTGAACCCGCGGCCTCCACCTTGACAGGGTGGCGAGCACTCCAAACTGCTCCACAGGACCAAGCTTGTGTGCAACAGTGTCGCACACGATCTTGCGTGCCCCCAACGGGATTCGAACCCGTGCTACCGCCTTGAAAGGGCGGCGTCCTAGGCCGCTAGACGATGAGGGCTATCGGCCCGCCTGGGCGCTTCGCAGCGCGTCGGGGACGTGAGAAGCATATGGGATGGCGGGTGGGATCGCCAAAACGGTTTACGGAGAGCGTCGGGACGGCCGCCCGGACGGGGTGGCGGAGGGCGTACCGGCCGGGGCCGTCTCGGGACGGTTCTCGTCCGCCAGATGGCGGCTGACCTCGGCCGTTGTCAGCCCCAGCCCGCCCAGCTCGATCGCGTCCCAGGCCTGGAGACGGCGGCTGCCGCGGTCGAAGTAGAGGATCGACGCCTGGACGGGAGCGGGGTACTGGTGTTCCACCGCGCGCAGGCCGCTGCCGCCCGTCGAGCCCTCCCTGCGCAGCCGGGTGCCGTGCTTCAGCATCTCGGTGCCCTCGTGGTGCAGATGCCCGCACAGCACCAGCGGGACCGCGCCGTCCGTCTCCCGGGCCGCCGTCGGCTCGTGGACCATCGCCACGTCCACCGGCGTGCCGACCGCCCGCTGGTCGCGCAGAGAGCTGGCGAGCCGGTCGCCCGCCAGCTCCTCGGAGGCCTCGCTGCCCGGCACGACCGAGCGGTCGGGGGTGAACTGCGGGTCGCCGATGCCCGCGAAGCGCAGGCCGCCGACGGTCTCCGCCCGGCCGTCGTCCAGGACGTGCACGTTCTTCATGTGCTCCAGGTAGCGCTGGGTGCTCGCGGAGTCATGGTTGCCCCGTACCCAGACGTACGGCGCTCCGAGGTCCGCGATCGGGTCCAGGAAGCCGTTCTCCGCCGCCGAGCCGTGATCCATCGTGTCCCCGGAGTCGACGATCACGTTCACCTTGTACTGCTGCACCAGCGAGGCGATGATCTTCCAGCTCGCCGGGTTCAGATGGATGTCGGAGACGTGCAGGACCCTGATGGTGGAGGGGTCGGGCCGGTAGGCCGGGAGCGTGGACGTGACGTCGTAGAGCTTGGTCACGTTCGTCACCAGGCGCGCCAACTCCTTCTGGTAGACGTCGAACTCGGTGACGATGCTGCGGGCGTTGCCGACCACGGACGGCGCCGAGCTGAGCAGCCCGGAGAACCTCGGCTCCAGGACCGACTTCGGGTTCCAGGTGGCGTACGCGGTCGCGCCCGACGCGGCCAGCAGGGCCAGGGCCAGACCGCCGGCCGCGAGGGCCCGGCGCGGGCGGCGGTAGACGGCCAGGCCGAGTGCCGTGGCGCCGGCGACGACGGCCACGCAGGAGCGCACGGCCAGGTCGCGGGTGCCGCGCTCGACGTCGCCGGTGACCTCGTCCTGGAGACCGGAGAGCCGCTCGGGGTGGTCGACCAGGGCCTGTGAGCGCACCGGGTCCAGCTGGTCGACGTTGACGTCCAGCCGGACGGGGGCGGCATGGCTGTCCAGGCTCAGCGCGCCGAGCGGCGAGATGTTGATCTTCGTGCCGCCGGTGAGAGAGGGGCGCAGGGCCATCGTCGTGTTCATGGGTCCCACCGGGGCCCGTACGCTGCCGACGATCAGCAGGCCCAGCCAGGCACCGGCGAGGACGACCGCCGTGAGGCCGAGGGCGCGGAGCCAGGGCCGGGGGCGCTCGGCCGGCTCCAGGGCGGGCGGTGCCGGCTCGCGGCTGCGGCGTATGCGGTTCGAGATCCGGTTCGGCAGGTGGGTCAGGGCTGCGACGGGGACGCGGGCCATTGGTCCCGTATGCCCACGTCCGTGCGCGGATATGCGACGGCAGGTGTGTACCCCGGCCTTGATCACACGCGTACGGGCCCCGCTCATCGGCCCCGCGTGCCGGACAATGAGCCTGTGCTGGAGATGACGCGCGAGGAGTTCGAGGAACTGGTCGCCGAGGCGCTCGACCGGATCCCGCCGGAGCTGACGCGGCTCATGGACAACGTGGCGGTGTTCGTCGAGGACGAACCTCCCGCCGACGACCCCGAGCTGCTCGGGCTCTACGAGGGGACCCCGCTGACCGACCGGGGCGAGTGGTACGCCGGGGTCCTGCCGGACCGGATCACCCTCTACCGGGGGCCGACGCTCAGGATGTGCGAGACCCGCGAGGACGTCGTCGCGGAGACCGAGGTGACCGTGGTGCACGAGATCGCCCACCACTTCGGCATCGACGACGCGCGCCTGCACGCCCTCGGCTACGGGTGAGTGCCGATTCGAACGCGGCGCGTGTCCTCCTGCGGGCGGCTGGAGTTGGGGAGGTTGACTCCTTTCCTTGTCCCCGGAGGTGGCCGCCGTGCGCCCCAGTTACGTACCTGTCCGTCTGGTCGTCACGGTGCTCGCTGTCACGGCGGTGGCCGGCTGTGTGAACGTGGGGGACGACGCGGGCCGGGCCAGGCCCTCCCACTCGGCCGGACGGCACGGCGGTGAGGCCCCGGACGGCGGGCCGGTGTGGGGTGAGGGCGGCCGGGGGCACGGCGGTGCGCGGGGTGACGGCAAGCACGGGCGCCGCGGCAAGACGAAGCCGGGGGAGTCGGCCTCGGCATCGGCCACGCCGTCGGGGCCGGACAGCGCTTCCGCGGCTCCGACGAAGCCCGGCGGGACCGTCGACCCCGGGGATCCCGCGCCGACCCAGGACCAGCCGGAGCCGCCGCCCATCTCGGCGCCGCCCGAACCGCCCGCCTCTCCGCCGCCACCGCCCGCCTCGGAGCCACCGTCGGCCGAGCCGTCCTCGTCGGCCCACGAGGAGACGGGGCCGCAACTGGTCCAGCGCGAGCCGGTACCGGCGCCCGCGGCGGGCATCCCGGTGTGACGCCCGCCGGGCTTCCGGCCGCCGGCGTGGCCGTCCGCCGATGCGCGGGAAGTGAGCGGTATCACCGGGCCGCCGGGGCGCGGCGGGCGCGGTCTTCGGGGCGTGGTGAGCGGCGTCGATGGGCTGCTCGGCGCTGCCGGGGTGCGGGGGGAGGGGGTCCGGCCTGCGGTTATGAGGTCGGTTTGCCTTCAGGGGTGGTGGGTGCGTATGGTGGTAGATCGTTTGATCCCATTTGCCCGGCGCCATCACAGAGCGCGCCGTGTGGCGCGTACTCTCCTTTGCCGTGGCGGACCGCATTGAGGCGGTCGTGAGCGAATCACGGAGTTGACGGGCGCGTGCCGAAGAGACTCCGGAAGGTTTCGCATTCGCATGTCCGTGTCCAGTACTGACCAGATCGTCGTGTCCGAGAACGACAACGAACTCACCGACGTGACGACCGAGGTCACCGAGGCCCCCGAGGCCACTGACACCCCTCAGTCCCCCCAGATCACCTTCGCCGACCTCGGCCTCCCCGAGGGCATCGTGCGCAAGCTCGCACAGAACGGCGTGACGACCCCCTTCCCGATCCAGGCCGCGACCATCCCGGACGCCCTGGCCGGCAAGGACATCCTCGGCCGTGGCCGCACCGGCTCCGGCAAGACCCTCTCCTTCGGTCTGCCGACCCTGGCGCGGCTCGCCGGCGGCCACACCGAGAAGAAGAAGCCGCGCGCCGTCATCCTCACGCCGACCCGTGAGCTGGCCATGCAGGTCGCCGACGCGCTGCAGCCCTACGGCGACGTCCTCGGCCTCAAGATGAAGGTCGTCTGCGGCGGTACGTCGATGGGCAACCAGATCTACGCCCTGGAGCGCGGCGTCGACGTCCTCGTCGCCACGCCGGGCCGGCTGCGCGACATCATCAACCGCGGCGCGTGCTCCCTGGAGAACACCCAGATCGCCGTCCTCGACGAGGCCGACCAGATGTCCGACCTGGGCTTCCTGCCCGAGGTCACCGAGCTGCTCGACCAGGTCCCGGCCGGCGGCCAGCGCATGCTGTTCTCGGCCACGATGGAGAACGAGATCTCCACGCTGGTCAAGCGCTACCTGACCGACCCGGTCACGCACGAGGTCGACAGCGCCCAGGGCAACGTCACGACCATGTCGCACCACATCCTCATCGTGAAGCCCAAGGACAAGGCGCCGGTCACCGCCGCGATCGCCTCCCGCAAGGGCCGCACGATCATCTTCGTCCGCACGCAGCTCGGCGCCGACCGCATCGCGGAGCAGCTCCGCGACGCCGGTGTGAAGGCCGACGCGCTGCACGGCGGCATGACGCAGGGCGCCCGCACCCGGACGCTGGCCGACTTCAAGGACGGCTACGTCAACGCGCTCGTCGCCACCGACGTCGCCGCCCGGGGCATCCACGTCGACGGCATCGACCTGGTCCTGAACGTGGACCCGGCCGGTGACCACAAGGACTACCTGCACCGCTCCGGCCGTACCGCTCGCGCCGGCCGCACGGGCACCGTGGTGTCCCTGTCGCTGCCGCACCAGCGGCGCCAGATCTTCCGCCTCATGGAGGACGCCGGCGTCGACGCCGGCCGTCACATCATCCAGGGCGGTGCCGCCTTCGACCCGGAGGTCGCCGAGATCACCGGCGCCCGGTCCATGACCGAGGTCCAGGCCGAGTCCGCGGGCAACGCCGCCCAGCAGGCCGAGCGGGAGGTCGTCCAGCTCACCAAGGAGCTGGAGCGCGCCCAGCGCCGTGCGACCGAGCTGCGCGAGGAGGCCGACCGGCTGGTCGCGCGCGTCGCCCGCGACCGCGGCGAGGACCCGGAGACCGCGGTGGCCGAGGCCCAGGCGTCCGCCGCCGAAGCCCTGGCCGAGACGGCCGTCGCCGAGCAGCCCGCGGAGCGTAGCGCCGCGCGCGAGGAGCGCCCGGCGGCCTCGGCGCCGTATGAGCGCAAGGAGCGGCGCGGCTTCGAGCGCCGTGACGACCGTGGCGAGCGTGGTTTCGAGCGTCGTGACGACCGTGGTGACCGTGGTGGCCGTGGTTTCGAGCGTCGTGACGACCGTCGTTCGTTCGACCGTGACCGCGGTGAGCGTGGTTTCGAGCGTCGTGACGACCGTGGTGACCGTGGTGGCCGTGGTTTCGAGCGTCGCGACGACCGTCGTTCGTTCGACCGTGACCGCGGTGAGCGTGGTTTCGAGCGTCGTGACGACCGTGGTGGCCGTGGTTTCGAGCGTCGCGACGACCGCGGTGACCGCGGTGACCGCGGTGACCGTGGTGGCCGTTCCTTCGAGCGCCGCGACGAGCGCCGTCCGTTCGACCGTGACCGCGGTGGCCGTCCCTTCGAGCGCCGCGACGACCGTGGCGGCTTCCGCCGGGACGAGCGCGGCGGACACCGGGGCAGCGACCGTCCGTTCAACCGCGAGCGCCGCGACGACCGTCCGGGCTTCCGCCCCGGTGGCCACGACCGCCCCGGTGGCCACGACCGTCCCAACGGCCGTCGTGACGACCACCGTGGCACCGGCTCCTTCGGCCGCCGCGACGACAAGCCGCGCTGGAAGCGCAACGGCTGACGCCCACTGAGGCGAGGAAGGGGCCGCCCGCCCCCGGGCGGGGGGGGGGGGGGGGGGGGGGGGGGGGGGGGGGGGGGGGGGGGGCGGCGGGGGGGGGGGGGGGGGGGGGGGGGGGGGGGGGGGGGGGGGGGGGGGGGGGTCCGCGCGCCCCCCCCCCCCGGCCCGGCCCCCCCCCCCCCCCCCCCCCCCCCCCCCCCCCCCCCCCCCTCCGCCGTTCCGGGTGCGCGAGCGGCCGGGCCCGCAAGGGGCTTTTCCGGCCACATGGAGTCGACTCGTGACGCATGTCACGCCCCCGGCGAGGGAATTGCTGGGGGCATGACAGATGACGCGAGAGTGGGCGGCTTGTCGGACGAGGAACGACTGGCCCAGCTCGGTTACACCCAGGTCCTCGCCCGCCGGATGTCGGCGTTCTCGAACTACGCCGTCTCCTTCACGATCATCTCGGTGCTGTCCGGCTGTCTCACCCTGTACCTGTTCGGAATGACCACCGGCGGCCCGGCGGTGATCACGTGGGGGTGGGTCGCGGTCGGCCTGATGACCCTGTTCGTCGGCCTCTCGATGGCCGAAATCTGCTCCGCCTACCCGACATCGGCCGGTCTGTACTTCTGGGCCCACCGGCTGGCCCCGCCGCGCTCGGCGGCGGCCTGGGCGTGGTTCACGGGCTGGTTCAACGTGCTGGGCCAGGTCGCGGTGACTGCGGGCATCGACTTCGGCGCGGCCTCCTTCCTGGGCGCGTACCTGAACCTCCAGTTCGGCTTCGAGGTGACCCCGGGCCGCACGGTGCTGCTGTTCGCGGCGATCCTCGTGCTGCACGGCCTGCTGAACACCTTCGGCGTCCGGATCGTCGCCTTCCTGAACAGCGTGAGCGTGTGGTGGCACGTCCTCGGCGTCGCGGTCATCGTCGGCGCCCTCGCCCTCGTCCCCGACCATCACCAGTCGGCGTCCTTCGTGTTCACGCACTTCGTCGACGAGACGGGCTGGGGCAGCGGCCCGTACGTCGTCCTGCTCGGCCTGCTGATGGCCCAGTACACCTTCACCGGTTACGACGCCTCGGCCCATATGACGGAGGAGACCCACGACGCGTCCACGGCCGGGCCCCGGGGCATCGTCCGGTCCATCTGGACCTCCTGGATCGCCGGCTTCGTCCTGCTGCTGGGCTTCACCTTCGCCATCCAGTCCTACGACAAGGAGCTGGCCTCCCCCACGGGCGCCCCGCCGGCCCAGATCCTCCTCGACGCCCTCGGCGCCACGACCGGCAAACTCCTGCTGCTGGTGGTGATCGGCGCCCAGCTGTTCTGCGGCATGGCCTCCGTCACCGCCAACAGCCGCATGATCTACGCCTTTTCCCGGGACGGCGCACTGCCCTTCTCGCACGTCTGGCACACCGTCAGCCCACGCACCCGCACTCCGGTGGCGGCGGTCTGGCTGGCCGCACTGGCCGCCCTCGCCCTGGGCCTGCCCTACCTCATCAACTCGACGGCCTACGCGGCGGTGACCTCGATCGCGGTCATCGGCCTGTACATCGCGTACGTCATCCCGACCTTCCTGCGGATCCGCAGGGGCGCGGCCTTCGAGCGCGGGCCCTGGCACCTGGGTCGCTGGTCGCAGACCATAGGGGTCGTCTCGGTGCTCTGGGTCGCCGTGATCACGATCCTCTTCATGCTCCCGCAGGTCTCCCCGGTCACCTGGAAGACCTTCAACTACGCCCCGGTCGCCGTCCTGGTCGTCCTGGGCTTCGCCGCCGCCTGGTGGCTGGCCTCGGCCCGTCACTGGTTCCTCGCCCGGACCCCGGCCCCCATGCCGGAATCCGCCGAAACGTGACCAACGCCCCGCTCCGTCCCTCCCCGACGCGGCCGGTGTCCCGATACCCGATCGGAGACCCGGCCTCGTCCCGCTATGCTCGGACAGGCAACATCGCCCGGGCCCTTAGCTCAATTGGCAGAGCAGTGGACTTTTAATCCATTGGTTGTGGGTTCGAGTCCCACAGGGCCTACGGCTGCGGGAGGAGGGGTCACCCCCTCCGACCTGCCGTACAGCGCCCGAGCCGGCTTCGGCCGACTCGGGCGCTGTGGTGTTTCCACAGGCGGTCAGGGCGGCCCGCAGCGGGACGCGGGGTCCGCGACGATCCGCTCGACCGCGGCCGCGACCAGCTCGTCGCGCTCCGCCTCGGTGAGGACGTCGGGCAGGGTGAGCTGTTCGACGATCAGCCAGTTCAGGGTGAGGTACAGCAGTTTGACGGCCATGGCGTCGCCGGGGAGCCCGGAGGCCTCGTGGTAGGCCACGTTGGCGTCCAGGTCGGCGCGGACGCGCTCGGTGAGGACGGCGCGCAGCCCGGGGCGGCGGGTGGCCTCGAGGCGCAGTTCCAGCAGCGCGAGGTAGCCGGTGCGGAAGGCGGAGACACGGCCGACGAGTTCCCGCATCAGCAGCGTGTACGTGGCCCGGTCGCGGTCGGCGGTCCGCTGGCGGGTGACGGTGGCCTCGTCGGGCCGCAGCCGCTCGTAGACCCGGGCGCCGGCCTGGGTGAGAAGGTCGTCGCGGTCGGCGAAGTAGTTGGAGGCCGTGCCGAGCGGCACGGCGGCCTCGGCGTCCACCGACCGGAAGGTGAGCCCCCGGGCGCCTTCCCTGGCCAGCACCTCGATCGCGGCGTCGACGAGCGCGGCGCGCCGCCGGTCGTTCCGTCTCACCATGGGCCGCGACTCCGGTGCGCTGTTGGGGACTTGGCAGGGACCACTTCGGGCACAGTACTGCAGGCGAAGTGATCGGTGCCGTGCGAGAGCTCTTCCTCCGCGCCACGCCCGCGCCACGCCCGCGCCGTGCCCGTGCTCAGCCCACGATCGGTTCCGGCAGCCCGGTCACCCCGTGCCCGCCGTTCACTCCGTTCAGCTCGGCGAGCGGCAGCGTGTGCTGGGTCTGGAGGACCTTCGCGCGCAGGTAGCGGACGTTGTGGGCCGTGGTGAAGACACCGGTCGGCACCCGGTCCCGGACGGCGGTGCCCAGCGCGCGGAGCTGCTCGGCCTTGTCGGGGTTGTTCGACAGGAGGTCCAGTTCGCCGATGCCGAGCGCGGCGAGCATCTGCGCGGCGGCGGTGTAGTCGCGGGCGTCCTCCGGCAGGCCGAGCGCGGCGTTCGCCTCATAGGTGTCGAGGCCCTGGTCCTGGAGGGCGTAGGCGTCGAGCTTGTTGTAGAGGCCGATACCGCGGCCCTCCTGGCGCAGATAGAGCAGCACGCCGCCGCGGTCGGCGATGCGCTCGACCGCCTCGCGCAGCTGGGGCCCGCAGTCGCAGCGGGCGGAGCCGAACACGTCGCCGGTCAGGCACTCGGAGTGCAGCCGCACCAGCGGGACCGGGCCGGGGTCGCCGAGGACGACGGCGATGTGCTCCCGGCCGTCGGCGAGACCGTGGAAGGTGACGAGCTCCGCGTCGGCGCCGTAACCGTCGTGGAAGCGCAGCGGTACCCGGACGCGGGCGCGCGGGGTGGCGGCGGGGGTGTCGGGCATGCGGATCTCCGGGATCTGTCCGTACTATCTGCTTCAGTTTTGAAGCAGATGCCAAGATCCGGACCCTATCCCATGCTTTAAAGTTGAAGCAATGAACGGCGAGGCCTTCGTGCGAACTGCCCCGGCCGGCTCACTCGTCGGTGGTGCCCGAACACGGCGACGAGCGCCGGCGCCACGGCACGTCCTCCACGGCCGCCTGCGCCTGGCCCTCCCCCTCCAGCCCTCGGGCGATCCCCGTGCAGATGTCCTCCAGCTGCCCCACCTGCTCCGGGCCGAGCCGGTCGAACAGGACACTGCGTACCGTCCCGACGTGGCCGGGTGCCGTACGCTCCAGCACGGTCATGCCCTCGTCCGTCAGCACCGCGAGACTGCTGCGCCTGTCCCGGCGGCAGTCCTCCCGGCGCACCAGCCCGTCCCGCTCCAGCCGCGTCACCACGTACGTCAGCCTGCTGCGGGTGATCTTCAGCGTCTCCGCGAGGTCGGTCATGCGCAGCCGCCGGTCGGGTGCCTCGGAGAGGTTGGCCAGTACCGAGTAGAACAGGTGGGGCATGCCGCCCTCCTGCTGGAGCTGCCGGTCGATCGCGTCCTCCAGCAGCCGGGAGGCGGCGAGGTAGGCGCGCCAGGCGCGCTGCTCCTCGGGGGTGAGCCAGCGGGTCGTCATGCCGCCAGTGTAAGTTTGTTTCAAACTTGAACCAAGATTCGGTGAGTCCGCCGGGTCGCCGCGAGGGAGTGCGCCGATGCCTTTGCCGTACGTGCTGCTGTCCGCCGCCGTCTCCCTCGACGGCTACCTGGACGACACCGGCCCCGAGCGGCTGCTGCTGTCGAGTCCGGCCGACTTCGACCGGGTGGACGAGGTGCGGGCCGGCGCCGACGCGATCCTCGTCGGCGCCGGCACGATCCGCGCCGACAATCCGCGCCTGCTGGTCAACTCCGCCGAGCGGCGCGCGGCCCGGCTGGCGGAGGGCAGGCCCGCGTACCCGCTGAAGGTGACCGTCACCGCCTCCGGTGACCTCGACCCCGACGCCCACTTCTGGCACACCGGCGGCGAGAAACTCGTCTACACGACCGACGACGGCGCCGAACGGGCCCGCCGCCTCCTCGGCGGCACCGCCGACGTCGTCCCGCTCGGCCCCGGCATCGACTGGCGGCTCCTGCTGGAACACCTGCACGAGGTGCGCGGGGTCGCGCGCCTGATGGTCGAGGGCGGCGGGCAGGTGCACACCCAGCTCCTGCGGCAGGGGCTCGCCGACGAACTCCAGCTGGTCCTCGCCCCGCTCTTCGTGGGCGACCCGGCGGCCCCGCGCCTGTTCGGGCCGGGGCCGTACCAGGGCGGCCGGCTGCGTCTGGTCGAGACCCTCCGCATCGAGGACGTCGTCCTCATGCGCTACGAGCCCACGGCTCCCGGTGCCGGTGCCGCCCCCACGGCCGCCGACCGGCACTGGCTGCGCACCGCCTGTGAACTCGCCGCCCTGTGCCCGCCCTCGGAGACGGCCTTCAGCGTCGGTGCCGTCGTGGTCGCCGCCGACGGCACCGAACTGGCTCGTGGCCACTCCCGGGAAGGCGGCGACCCGGTGGTCCACGCCGAGGAGGCGGCGCTGGCGAAGCTCGACACGGCCGATCCAAGGCTGGCCGGTGCCACGGTCTACAGCAGCCTGGAGCCCTGCGCCCGCCGCGCCTCCCGGCCCGTGCCCTGCGCCGAGCTGATCCTGCGGGCCGGGGTGCGCCGGGTGGTCACCGCCTGGCGGGAGCCGGACACCTTCGTCGCGGGGGCCGACGGCACCGGCCTGCTGCTGGGCAGCGGAGCCGAGGTCGTCGTACTCCCCGAGTTCGAGGCGCCGGCCAAGGCGCCGAACGCGCACCTGCCGAGCTGAGCGGCACCCCCGGAGCCCCGGTGATCGGGGCCCGGAGGAAACCGGTGTGCAACCACTCCTTCGCATGGCGTATGCTTGAGACACAACGACGCGGGGTGGAGCAGCTCGGTAGCTCGCTGGGCTCATAACCCAGAGGTCGCAGGTTCAAATCCTGTCCCCGCTACTGAAGACTCAGGGCCGGAATCCAGTACTTGGATTCCGGCCCTGAGTGTTTGTCCGGCGCCGTCCCGCCGGAGAGGGCGGTCACGGCGATCGGGGCCACGTGGCGTACGTCACAGTCGATCATCCGGTCGGTCCACACCGGTCGCCCCGCGTCCCGGGGCCCGCAACCCTGGACCTACGTCGGACACGTGGGAGACATGCGGTGCGCCCTGGTGAGCTGGAGGAGAACGCGTACGCCAGGGCCGGCGGCAGGCTCCCCGGCGACCTCGTGCCGGACCCGGGTATCGGTGACGAGCCCGCACCCGTGCGAAGGTCCCGCCGCCCCGGCCCACGCGCCCTGGCCCGCGCCCTGCCCGCCCTCCTCGTCGCGGGCGGTGTCCTCTACGGCCTGCTCACACCTGAGGGCTTCACCGCCGTCCCGTTCTTCACCGCCGCCCCGCTGATCGCGGCGCCCCTGTCCGCACTGCGCACCACGGTCCTGACCGGCCTGGCCGCCCTCGCCGCCGCGTACGCCGTGAACGCCCAGGCCGGCGGCCACTCGGCGCCGGCCACCGTCACCGACGGCGTGACCGTCGCCACGGTCGCCCTGCTGGCCGTCGCCATCAACCGCGCCGTCCGCCTCGGCGACCGGCGGCTGGCCTCCGCCCGGGAGATCGCCGAGGCCGCCCAGCGGGCCGTCCTGCCCCAGCCCGCCGAGCGGATCGGCGGCTTCGAGATCGCCGCCTGCTACGAGGCGGCGCGCCGGGACGCGTCCATCGGCGGCGACCTGTACGCGGTGCAGGACAGCCCGTACGGCGTGCGGCTGGTCGTCGGGGACGTGCGCGGCAAGGGCTTGAGTGCGGTCGCCGCCGTCGCCGTGGTGATCGGGGCGTTCCGGGAGGCGGCCGAGCAGGAGGCCACGCTGGAGGCGGTGGCTCAGCGCCTGGAGCGGGCGCTGGCCCGCGAGGGCACCCGGCGGGACGGTATCGACGCGTTCGAGGGCTTCACCACCGCCGTGCTCGCCGAACTCCCGCACGGTGACGGCGTCGTACGGGTCGTCAACCGCGGCCATCCGGCGCCGCTGGTGCTGCACGCCGACGGCTCCCTGCGGACCCTGACCGGGCACGAACCGGCGCTGCCGCTCGGCATGCGTGACCTCGGCGGCTGGCCCGACCGGGCACTGGAGACCCGTTTCCCGAGCGGGGCCACCCTGCTGCTCTACACCGACGGCCTGTCCGAGGCCCGGGACGCCCACGGCCGCTTCTACGAACCCGAGCGGCGGCTGGCCGGCCGCGTCTTCCCCGGCCCCGGCGCGCTGCTGGGCCGGCTCGCCGCGGAGGTGCGGCGGCACTCCGGGGGCGGGATGGCGGACGACATGGCGCTGCTCGCCGTACGGCAACCGTGAACGGCTCGCCGTACGGCGGTCGTGACCGCCCTCACCGTCGGTGACCGCACGACCCCCGTCCGCAGGACACCTGAGTCACCATCAAAACCTCTGTGACTCCTGAATCTCGGTCAACTCGCCCGATTTGCAGCGGACTGCAGGGTAAGTCCATGGCCGGGAACATTAATGATCAAGCCGAACGGCTTGGAAACCACCTGCCGGGTCTATTAACGTTCGATAACGCAGCGCGGTCGTCCCAGCCGTCACAAGAGACGGCTCCGTGCGCACGCGCCGAATCCCGCGAGGGAACCGGGGAACCACCACCTTTGGGGTGAATCACGCGAAAGCCGTCGTGAACTCGCTGAGTCCACGTCCGGTTTACGCGCGTAGGAGACCTTCCTGCTCCGAACCCGTCAGCTAACCCGGTAGGCGGCGGAAGGAAAGGAGCGCGCCCGCGTGGCGTCCAACCGGCCTGCCCCAGAAGCCCCGTTCATACCGGCACCGTCCGAGCCCGAGACCTTCGGGTACGGCTCCTACAGCGCCGAGGAGGGCCCCTGGGAGGAGTGGAATCCCACCGAGGAGTCCATCACCCCGGTTCGCGGCCGGCACCGCGTCGCCAAGCAGCGCGGCGGATTCGCCCGCAGCTCCACCGTCCTCGGCGTCGGCGTGATCGCCGCGGTCGGCGCGGGCGGCATGGCCAGCGCCAACACCGGCAAGCCGCCGGTGTCCATCTCCCTGCCGGACCTGCCCTCCATGGGTTCGCTGTTCGAGGACGGCTCCTCGCCGGCGCCCGAGGCGAGCACCACCGCGCTCAGCGACGTCGGCGTGACCTCCGCGGACACCGAGCAGCACACCGACGCGGGCGAGACCCTGCGCAACCGGATCATGGCCCAGGCCGAGCAGCAGCAGAGCAAGGCCGACAGCAGGGCCACCGCCGCCGCGCTGGCCACCGCCGAGAAGCAGAGCGCGGAAGCCGCCGCCAAGGCGGAGAAGGAGGCCGCGGCCAAGGCCGCCGCCGCCAAGGAGAAGGCGGAGGCCGACGCCGAGAAGGCGGCCGAGGCGAAGCGGCTGGCCGAGCTGGCCAAGCAGTACACGCTGCCGACGTCCTCGTACACGATCACCTCGACCTTCGGCCAGGCCGGTTCGATGTGGTCCTCAGGCCACCACACCGGCCTCGACTTCGCCGCCCCCACGGGCACCCTCATCAAGGCCATCCACGGCGGCACGATCACCCAGGCGGGCTGGGCCGGCTCCTACGGCTACCGGACGGTCCTCACCCTCGACGACGGCACGGAGCTGTGGTTCTGCCACCAGTCCTCGATCAGTGTCTCCGTCGGCCAGAAGGTCGGCACGGGCGACGTCATCGGCCGCGTCGGCGCCACCGGCAACGTCACCGGCCCGCACCTGCACCTGGAGGTCCACCCGAACGGCGACGCCACCGGCATCGACCCGATGGCGTGGCTGCAGGGCAAGGGCATCAACCCCTGACCTTCGCTGCGCGGGACCGCGGGGTGCTCGTCGGCGGAAGACCTGCCGGCGTCCGGCTTCGCGGAAGCCCCCGTGGCGTCCGGCTTCGCGGAAGCCCCGGTGGCGTCCTCCTGTACGGAGCCCTGGGGCGCCCGCCTTTGCGGGAACTTGGCGCCGATGGCGGAATGGGATCATCCGCTGTCGGTGTTGACGCGAAGTATGACTTCTCCGCGCAAACTCGGTTCCTCCGACCTCGAGGTCTTCCCGCTCGCCCTCGGCGGCAACGTCTTCGGCTGGACCGCCGACGAGCAGGCCTCCTTCGCCGTCCTCGACGCCTACACGGCCGCCGGTGGCAACTTCCTGGACACCGCGGACAGCTACAGCGCCTGGATCGAGGGCAACCAGGGCGGTGAGTCCGAGACGATCATCGGCAAGTGGGTCAAGGCCCGCGGCAACCGCGCCGACGTCGTCATCGCCACCAAGGTCAGCCAGCACCCGGAGTACCAGGGTCTGAGCGCCGCCAACATCAAGGCGGCCGCCGACGCCTCGCTCCGCCGGCTGGGCACCGACCACATCGACCTCTACTACACCCACTTCGACAAGCCCGAGGTGCCTGTAGAGGAGATCATCGGCGCGCTGGACGAGCTGGTGAAGGCCGGCAAGGTCCGGCACATCGGCGCCTCCAACATCACCCCCGAGCGCCTGAAGGCCTCGCTCGACCTCTCCGACCGCGAGGGCCTGGCCCGCTATGTCGCCCTCCAGCCCCACTACAACCTGGTCTCCCGGGACACCTACGAAGGCCCGCTGCAGGACCTGGCAGACCGTGAGGGCCTCGCGGCCGTGCCCTACTTCTCCCTCGCCTCGGGCTTCCTGACCGGTAAGTACCGTCCCGGCGCGACCGTCGACAGCGCCCGGGCCGACGGGGCCGCCAAGCACCTCGAGTCCGAGCGCGGCCGGCGGGTCCTGGCGGCCCTGGACGAGGTCGCCGAGGCCCACCGGGTCCCGGTCGCGACGGTCGCCCTGGCCTGGCTCGCCGCCCAGCCGACCGTCGTGGCCCCCATCGCCTCGGCCCGGACGGTGGACCAGCTCCCGGCGCTGCTGCAGGTGGCCGGGCTGACCCTGCCGGACGAGGACCTGCAGAAGCTGACGGACGCGTCGGCGTAGCGCGGCCGCACCCGGCCGGGTGGCGTGCCACGCGGCCGCACCCGGCACGCGAAAGCGCGC
Source organism: Streptomyces sp. NPDC048514 (assembly GCF_043199955.1). Taxonomy (NCBI): domain Bacteria; kingdom Bacillati; phylum Actinomycetota; class Actinomycetes; order Kitasatosporales; family Streptomycetaceae; genus Streptomyces; species Streptomyces sp. NPDC048514. The sequence goes on from NZ_JBICWT010000011.1 coordinate 374,779, forward strand.
TGGTCTGGGCGATACAGGTGGGGCGCGGGAGTGCGGGAGTCAGGGCCGATACGAGTGGTACGCGGGGTACGGCACCGTCGGGTAGCCGTACGGCGGCGGGGTCCAGTACACCGGAGCCGCCGGCGCCGGAGCCGGCGCGGAGGCCCTGGCCGCGTAGTCCAGGGCCGGCCGTGCGACCGCCCTGCGCTGCCACAGCTCGGTCAGCAGTTCCCGCTCGCGTACGACGAAGTCCGCCCCGGCCCGCCCCCGCCGCCCCCGGTGCCGCAGGAACGCGAGCGAGGTGGCGTACGCCTCGTACTCGGCCACCGTGCGCGCCGCCGGCCGGCCCCCGAAGTGGTGCCGGGCGTACTCCCGGGCCATCCGCCGCGCCCGCATCGACCCGAGCGCGATCGGCTCGGCCGGCCCCAGCCATCCGGCCAGCACGTACGCCGGCAGTTCCGTCTGCACGGTCCGCAGCTCCCGCTGCCTCGTCCAGACCGCGAGCCAGGTCAGCAGGGCGAACACGGGCACCATGAACCCGCCGTAGACCGCGAAGAACCCGTACTGCCCGAAGGTGGAGGACCCGTTCCAGAGGGCGTGCATGGTCATCGCGAGCAGCAGCCCGCACACCGGCAGCAGTGCCCGCCGAAGCCGCTGCCGCTCACCGGACAGCGCGGCGAGGCCGAAGCCGATGCCGGTCAGCACGGTGAACAGGGGGTGCGCGAACGGGGACATCACGATGCGCACGAAGAACGTCGCGGCGGTGACGGAGGCGATACCGCGGTCACCGCTCAGCTGGTCGGTCCCGAAGGCCGTGCCGAGATAGAGGATGTTCTCGGTGAACGCGAACCCGGTGGCGGTGATCCCGGCTATCACCACCCCGTCCACGAGCCCGGTGAAATGACGTCTGCGGAAGAGGAAGACCAGCAGTACGGCCGCGGCCTTGGCGGACTCCTCGACGACCGGGGCTATCACCGTGGCGCCGAGGGTGTCGGCGCCGGCCGGGTCTGCGGTGGCGGTGGCTATCCACTTGGTCGCGAAGGTGTTGGCGACGATGGCCATCAGCGCCGCCGCGCAGGCACCCCAGGCGAAGGCGAAGACCAGGTTCCGCCAGGGGCCCGGCTCCACCCGGTCCAGCCAGCGGAAGGCGGCCGTCAGCCAGGGCACGGGCAGCACGGCCAGGCCCAGCCCCACCAGAAGCCCCTCGGTGCCGGTCTGCCGCCGCACCAGCGCGAGGATCACCAGCCCGGACAGCACCAGCAGGGTGATCAGTGCTCCGTACCTGACCCACCCGCGCTGCCACCAGTGCGGGTGCCGGAGCAGTCCGGTGCCGGGGCCGGCGGGGGGAGTCGGAAACGGAGCACTGGTGGCCACGGCATCGACCCTAACGGTGACGGGACGAGGGTCTGGAGCGGTTTACCGGCCCGTCCGCAGAACCTGCGGTCCGGGTGGCTGGCCGTTCCGGTGCGGTACGCGCCGGAACAGCAGATCGTTCACGACATGACCCTTGTCCAGTCCCTGTCCCTCGAAACGGGTCAGCGGCCGGGACGCCGGGCGAGCCGCGAAACCGCCCTCGGCCTGCGTGTTCTCGAAGTCGGGATGCGCGCCGAGCACCTCGAGCATCTGTTCGGCGTACGGCTCCCAGTCGGTCGCGCAGTGCACGAGCGCGCCGGGCTTCAGCCGGGTGGCGGCGAGCGTCAGGAACTCGGGCTGGATCAGCCGCCGCTTGTGGTGCCGCTTCTTGGGCCAGGGATCGGGGAAGTAGACGCGCAGCCCGTCCAGCGAGTCGGGCCGGAGCATCTCGCGGAGCAGGATGATCGCGTCACCGTTGCCCACGCGGATGTTGGAGAGCCCGTTGTGGTCGGCGAGGTTGAGCAGATTGCCCTGCCCGGGGGTGTGCACGTCGACCGCGAGGATGTTGGTGCCGGGGTCGGCGGCGGCCATCTGAGCGGTGGCCTCCCCCATCCCGAAGCCGATCTCCAGCACGACGGGGCCGTCGTTCCCGAACAGCTCGGCCGGATCGATGACCTGCCGGCCGTCTATGTCGAACCCCCACTTGGGCCACAGCCGCTGCAGCGCGTCGGCCTGCCCGGCCGTCACTCGGCTGCGCCGCGGCTGGAAACTGCGGATCCGCCGCTCGAAGTGCGATCCGGCCGGATCGGCCTTGGGCCCGTCGGGGAACCGGGGCTCTCCCTTGGTCCGGGTGTGCCGGACGGACACACCGGGGGCGTGCGGGGCCGACGGCGGGACTTCGGGGGTGTTGAGGAAATCAGACACAGTGCCACCGATTTTACGGGCCCGCGCGGGTACGCCCCGTCGGCCGGCGGGGGGGGCTCCGCGCGGGCGCCCTGTCGCCGGCGGCCCCCGGCGGCCACCGGTGTGTGGTGCCGGCCGGGGTCTGGTGTGCGGTGCCGGCCGACGTCCGGTGTGTGGTGCCTGCCGGGGTCTGGTGTGCGGTGCCGGCCGACGTCCGGTGTGTGGTGCCTGCCGGGGTCCGGTGTGTGGTGCCTGGCGGGTCCGGTGGCGGAGCCGCCGGTGTGGCCGCTACAGCGAGCCGAGCAGATCCAGTACCCGGCGCCCGACCTCCCTGCCGATCGGGAGGGACGCGGTGGCCGCGGGAGACGGCGCGTTCAGCACGTGCACCGCCCGCACCCCCTCCCGGATCAGGAAGTCGTCCACGAGCGTGCCGTCCCGCAGCACCGCCTGCGCCCGCACCCCGGCGGGGGCCCGCACCAGGTCCCCGGCATCCACCCCGGGCAGCAGTCTGCGCACCGCCTCGAGGAACGCCCCCTTGGACAGCGACCGGTGCAGCTCCCCCGCGCCGTACCGCCAGTGCCGCCGGGCGATCGCCCATGATCCCGGCCACGCCACGGTCCCGGCCAGCTCCCGGGGCCGTACGACCCCCCAGCCGTACCCCTCCCGGGCCAGTGCCGGCACCGCGTTCGGCCCGATGTGGACGCCCCCGTCGATCCCCCTGGTCAGGTGCACGCCGAGGAACGGGAACGCCGGGTCCGGCACCGGGTACACCAGCCCGCGCACCAGCTCAGGCCGCGCCAGCTCGTAGTACTCCCCGCGGAACGGGACGATCCGCACCCCGGGCTCGTCCCCGGTCAGCCGTGCCACCTCGTCGCAGTGCAGTCCGGCGCAGTTCACCAGCACGCGGGCGCGGAGCACGTCCCCGCCGGCGGTGAGGACGGCCACGCCCCGGTCCGGCCGCCGGTCCACCCGGACTACCCGCGCGCCGTAGCGGATCTCCGCCCCGGAGGCCCGGGCCAGCTGCCGTGCGACGCCCACGAAGTCGCACACGCCGGTCGTGCCGACGTGTATCGCCGCGAGGCCGCGCACCTCCGGCTCGTACTCGGCGATCTGTGCGGCTCCCAGCTCCCGGACCGGGATGCCGTTCTCCCGGCCGCGCTGCACGAGCCCGTGCAGCCGCGGCAGCTCCTCCCGCTCGGTGGCGACGATCAGCTTGCCGGTGACGGCGTGCGCGATGCCGTACTCGGCGCAGAACTTCACCATCTCGGCGGCGCCCCGCACCGCGTACCGCGCCTTGAGCGAGCCCGGCCGGTAGTAGATCCCGCTGTGGATGACCCCGCTGTTGCGACCCGTCTGGTGCCGGGCCGGGCCCGGCTCCTTCTCCAGCACGGTCACCCGCGTGCCCGGCGCGCTCCGCGTGATCGCGTACGCCGTCGACAGGCCGACGATCCCCCCGCCGACCACGAGCACGTCACAGTCGTACGCCCCGACCGGCACCTGCACCACCTCCCACCTCGATAGTGCACTGCGCCACTGACAGTGGCTTCAAACGCCGGAGAGTGCGGCGCCGGCAAGGGGCGGGAAGGTCTCGCCGCCTCCGCACCGGGGCCATCAGCGGGGGAGGAAAGGTCTCGCCGCTGCTACGCCGGGGCCATCAGCAGGGGCCGGGCCCGCTCGCGCAGCTCCACCACCCGCGGCTCGTCCCCGTACGGCTCCAGCCGGTGCAGCAGGTCCTTCACGTACTCCGTCGTCCGCGCCGACGAGATCCGACCGGCCACCTCCACGGCCCGTACGCCCTGCTCGCAGGCCGCGTCCAGATTCCCGGACTCCAGCTCGGCCACCGCCGAGACGACCAGCCGCAGCCCGTGCGACCGCACGAACTCCTCCGTGGGCTTCGACAGCGCCTGCTCGGTGAAGCGCCGGACCTGCCGCGGCGCCTTCAGGTCCCGGTAGCACTCGGCCGCGTCGGCGGCGAAACGGTCGTATCCGTAGAAACCGAGCCAGGTCGGGTCGCTGTCGCCCTCCCGGGACCGCTCGAGCCAGCCCTCGGACGCCTTCAGCGCCGCGCCCGCCGCCTGCGCGTCCCCGGCGCGCGCGTGGGCCCGCGCCTCGACCAGCCGGAAGAAGCTCATGGTGCGGGCCGTCGCCAGGCCCCGGTTGCGCTCCAGTGCGGCCTGCGCCAGATCGACCCCCTCGTCACCGAAGCCACGGTAGGTGGCCTGCAGAGACATGGAGGCGAGGACATAGCCCCCGAGCGGCACGTCGGCCGCCGCGCGCGCGAGTCGCAGCGCCTGGATGTAGTACCGCTGCGCGGCCTCCTGCTGTCCGGTGTCGAAGGCCATCCAGCCGGCGAGCCGGGTCAGTTCCGCTGAGGCCCCGAACAGGGCGCGGCCGACCTCGTCGGAGTAGGAGCCGAGCAGCAGCGGTGCCGCCTCCACCCGCAGGCACTCCGGCACCATCGACGAACGCCAGTCACCGCCCCCGTACTTGGAGTCCCATCGCCTGGCGTCCTCGGCGGCCTCCCGCAGCTTCTGCACATCGCTGTGGCCGACTTTGATCGGTGCGCCCGAGTCCTCGGCGGAGCCCGCCTCCCGCGCGACCGAACTGTCGGCGGGGGTTATCAGCCATCGTGAGGCGGGCGTTGCGTATGCGCTCACTGCGAACGATCCGGCGAGGGACTGCCAGATGCCGCCGGAGCCGGCCCGGCGCCCGGCGAGGTCGAGACGGTACAGCTCCGTCGCCGACTTCACCGCCTGTGCCACGTCTCTGGGGAAGGCGAGTCCCACTTCGGGCGCGGGGTCGGCGTCCGCCAGGCCGATCTCGTGGAGCGGCACCGGGCGGCCGAGCTTCTGCCCGATGGCGGCCGCGATGAGGTGCGGCGCCGCGCCCTGCGGCACCATGCCCTTCGACACCCAGCGCGCCACGGAGGTCTTGTCGTAGCGAAGCGTCAACCCGCGTTGTGCGCCGAGGTCGTTGACGCGCCGCGCGAGTCCTGCGTTGCTGATTCCCGCGAGGGCGAGAACGGCGCCGAGTTTCTCGTTCGGCCCGCGTTGCTCCCTGGACATGAGCCACCCCTCGACACAGACGGCTGTCGCGCTGGCATAAGCACGCGGCATTCGTAAACCCAGCGTAGTTCGCCGCATCCCAAGCGTTAAGGGGCATTGTTCCGGTTGGCGGGATTGTGGTCCGTACGAAGCGGCGGCCCTGTACGCACCGTGCACGGCCTGCCGCCGCGTGCCCCTGCCCGTGTGGCCGTGCGCCCGTCCGTGCGCTCTTCTCCGGCCATCCGGGGAGCGGTTCCATGGCTCTTGCGTGGGTCGGCCCGCTGTACTGGATCCAGCGGGCTGGGGGACACCGCCACCTACATCCCCGCGGGTGGCGGACCGGTCCGGGAGGCGATGCCCGCCTCCCGGACTGTGCGCGTGTGCATTCCGCCGCGCGTTCCGCAGGCCTGTACGGAGAGTGCTCGAAGCCGGCCGCTCGCCGCGTATTTGGCCGAAAATCGATCCCGGCCCATGCGATTGTTTCGCGCTGCGACCTTGCAACTTGGCGGCGCGAAAGGCGTTTTAGGGAGCGTACAGGGGGCGCATTCGCGTCGCCCGTCGGGGGCCACCGCACCCCGGAACACCACGCCGCTCGCCAACTCTCCGGCCGTCCATGCCGACTTGCCGCAGACGTCCGCGCCGGTCCCGCCGCGGGTCCCCGCGCGGCGCTCGCGCGGTGGCCGCTGGATTTTCCCTCGATCGAAGGCGGCGCCACCGCCCCTCTCCGGCACGTCCTTCATGGCAGCATGGGGACCCGGTTCATGCGGTGCACTGGTGGTCCACAGCCTGTGGAGGCGTCGATGCGGTGGTTGGTGGGTTGGAGCAGCACCGCCACGGGCGTCGCCGGGACGAGCGCCGGGGGCGCGCTGGGCTACGACGGCGAGTCCCTGCACCCGGTCGGCTCCCAACTCCTGTGGGGCGACCCGGATCCGCTGTGGGCGGTGGGCGACTGGCGCCCGGACGAGGTGCGCCTGGTGCACGCCGACGGACAGAACCGGATCGCCGTCCTCGGTATCTGCGGCGCCTCCGACGAGGAACTGCGCCGCGCGCTGTTCACCGCGCGCGGGGGCGCACTGCGCCACCTGACGACCTGGGCCGGCAGTTACACGGCCGTCGTCCAGGTGGGCCGGCGCGTCACCGTCTGCGGCGACCTCGCGGGCGCCCGCCCGGTCTTCCACACCCCCTGGGCCGGCGGCACGGCCTACGCCACCGCGGCCCTGCCCCTCGCCGACCTCGTCGAGGCCAACCTCGACTTCGGCCACCTGGCCGCCCTGCTCGCCGCCCCCGACGTACCGGCCGCGCTGCGTGACACCACTCCCTACGACGGCGTACGGCGCATTCCACCGGGGCATGCGCTGGTGCTGCGCGCCGGAGCGCGCGAGATCGCCGGGTACGAACAGGTCGCCTCCCTGGCCGTGGCCGCGCCCCCGGCCGACCCCGGTCGCTCCGTGGACGCCGTACGGGACGCCCTCGTGGAGGCGGTCCGCACCCGGCTGTCGGCCCCCCGGCACGTGCCCGATCTCGACCCCGGGCCGGTGCCCGGCATGGGCCCCGCCGAGCGGCGGGCCGCGCGCGGGATGCCGGTGCCCGGTATCGGCGCCGACCTGTCCGGCGGCCCGGCCTCCGGCACCCTCGCGCTGCTCGCCGCCGGACTGCCGGGCCGGCCCGGCACGCTCCTCGGCCACGGCACGGGCGCGGGCGAGCGCCTCCTCGCCGTCACCTTCAACGACCTCGCCGTGGGCGGTCGGGAAGCCGAACTCGAACGTGCCGGCACCCTCGCCGCCAACCCCCGCCTGCACCACGTCGTGGTCGCCGGCGGCGAGGAGACGCTGCCCTACGCCGACCTCGACGGCCCCCTCACCGACGAGCCGGGGCCCTCGCTGGTCTCGGCCGGCCGGCACCGCGCGCGGCTCGCCGCCGGCAGCGCCGACCACTTCACCGGGCACGGCGCCCGCCAGGTCCTGGACGCCCACCCCGCCCGCCTCGCCGACCTGCTGATGGACCGCCGGCGCCGGTACCTGGTCCGGCCGGTCGCCGCCCTCGCCCGGGCGGACGGTTCGGTGATGGTCCCCGCGCGGGTGTACGGCGCGGCCCGGCGCCTCGCCCGCACTCCGTACCGCGCGGGCCTGGAGGCGCTGGCCGAGCGGCTGATGCGGCGCCGCTTCGACGAGCCCAAGGGGGCGGTCGGCGCTTCCCTCGCCGCGCTGACCTGGGCCAGACCCGGGCCGGCGGCGCGCTGGCTGACGGGAGAGGCACTGGCTGAAGTATCGGTTCTGCTGGGGACCGCGGCGGAACGCTCCACCACCGGTCCGGACCGGCGCCCCGGCGACCACCGCGCGCGTGCGGCGCTCGCCCGGTACGCCGCCGATCTGCGCGTCCTGGAACAGGCCGCCGAGGTCCGCTCCCAGCGCCTGCACGCGCCCTTCCTCGACAACCAGGTCGTCCGGGCCTGCCGCGACCTGCCGGAGGCGATGCGGGTCCAGCCGGGCGCCCGCGCGGCCATCCTCCGTACGGTCCTGGAAGGCGCCGGCGTCACCGGCCTCCCGGCCGGCTGGGGCGCCCCCTCCCACGCGTCCTCGGCGGCCGCCGCGCGCGCGGGCCTGCGGGTGTCGGCCGACGCCCTGATCGACCTCTTCTCCACGCCGCTTCTCGCCGACGCCGGTCTGGTGGAGGCGCGCGTCGTCCGCAAGGCGCTGCGCGCGGCGGCCGCGGGGGAGCCGCTTCCGCTGGACGGCCTCGCCGACCTGGTCTCCCTCGAACTGTGGCTGCGGCGGCTTCTCTCCCGCCGAGGTACCTGCTGGACCGGAACCCCGGCCCGCGCCCGTGCGGTTCCCTCAGGCATCCAGCCGAGGCGCAGCGCGCTGACGCCGGGGGTGTGAGGGCCGCGTTCCCGGTGGGCGCGCGGGTGGGGGTCCGGTGCGTCGGGGTGGCGGCCCGGTGCGGTGACGAGTGGCCGCCCGTCGTGTTCCCGGGTGGCGGCTCGCCGTTCTCGCCCGCGGGTGGTCCGTGGCCGGTCGCGCGGTTCCCCGCGCCCCCAGGGGGTTGCCGGGCCGTGGGTTCGTGGGGTGGGCGGGGCTGTGGCTCCCGGCAGTTGCCGGGCCGTGGGTTCGTGTGGGGGGTGCCCGGGGTGCGGGTGGTGCGGCTGGGAAACCCCGTGGCCCTTTTCGCGGTCCCCGGGACAATGGGCGGGTGCGGTACGGAATTCTGGGTGCGGCCCAGGTCACGGACGATCAGGGCGTCGTCCTGCCCATCGGCGGCCGGCGCCTCCGTACGCTTCTCGCCGCTCTCGCTCTCCGTCCCGGGCGCACCGCCACCGCCGAGTCCCTCGTCGACGAGATCTGGGCGGGCGAGCCGCCCCAGGACGCCCCCGCCGCCCTCCAGGCCCTGATCGGCCGTCTGCGCCGCACCCTCGGCCGGCACGCCATCACCTCCACACCCGGCGGCTACCGCCTGGAGGCGACCGAGGACGACGTCGACCTCCACGTCTTCGTGCGGCTCGCCCACACCGGCATCGCGGCCCTCGCCGACGGCGACCCGGCCACCGCCCACCGCGACCTCACCCAGGCCCTCGCCCTCTGGCACGGCCCGGCCCTCACCGACCTCCCCGACCGCACCGCCGCCGCCCGCCCGGAAGCCCTGCGCCTGGAGGCGACCCGCGCCCGGGCCGACGCCGCCCTCCGCCTCGGACGCGCCCAGGACGTCGTACCGGAGCTGAGGGAACTGACCGCGGTCCACCCGTACGACGAACCCCTGCACGGCCTGCTCATCCGGGCCCTGCGCGGCGCGGGCCGCCCGGCCGACGCCCTCGCGGCCTACGAGTCGGTCCGCCGTACCCTCGCCGAGACCCTCGGCACCGACCCGGGCCCGGAACTGAGGTCCCTGCACGCCTCGTTGCTGGAGCCGCGGGAGGGGGAGCCGCGGGAGCTGGGGCCACGGAAGGCGGCGCCGTGGGAACGGGAGTCGCCGGTACGGGAGCCGCGGAAACGGGAGCCGCTGGAACGGGAGCCGCGGGAGCTGGAGGCGCGGGACACGGCGCCGTCGGAGACCGAGCCGCGGAAGCCACGCCGTTCACCGGACGCGCCGGCCCCCGTCCAGCCTCCCGAGCGCACCGGGAATCTGCGCCCCCGGCTGACGTCCTTCGTCGGCCGGGAACCAGAACTCGAAGCGATTCGTTCCGACCTGCACAGGGCCCGCCTGGTCACGCTCACCGGACCGGGCGGCTCCGGAAAGACCCGCCTCGCCGAGGAGGCCGCCGCAGGCCTCTCCCAGGCATGGCTGGTCGAGCTGGCGCCGCTCGACCACCCGGAGGCGGTGCCGGGCGCGGTGGTCAGCGCGCTCGGTCTGCGCGAGACCGTGCTGCTGGGCGGCGAGCTGGCGGCCGGTCCGGCCGACCCCACGGCCCTGCTGATCGAGTACTGCGCCCCGCGCAGCAGACTCCTGATCCTCGACAACTGCGAACACGTCGTCGGCGCGGCAGCCGCCCTCGCCGAGACCCTGCTGACCCACTGCCCCGGGCTCACGATCCTCGCGACCAGCCGTGAACCCCTGGGCGTCCCCGGTGAGTCGGTGCGCCCGGTCGAGCCGCTCGTGCCGGAGCAGGCGCACCGCCTCTTCGCCGAGCGCGCGAAGGCCGTCCGTCCCGACGCCGGAGCGATGCTCGCCGACACCGAGGCCGTGGCGGAGATCTGCCGCCGTCTGGACGGGCTGCCGCTCGCCATCGAGCTGGCCGCCGCCCGGCTCAGGCTGCTGACCCCGCGCCAGATCGCCGACCGGCTCGACGACCGCTTCCGCCTGCTCACCAGCGGGAGCCGCACCGTACTGCCCCGCCAGCAGACCCTGCGCGCGGTCGTCGACTGGTCCTGGGAACTGCTGGACGAGCGGGAGCGCACGGTCCTGCGCGAGGTGTCGGTGTTCGCCGGCGGCTGGGATCTCACGGCGGCCGAGGCCGTGTGCACCGGCCCCGCGGCGGACCTGATCGGGGCGCTCGTGGACAAGTCCCTGGTCGTGGCCGCCCCACCCGGACCGGAGGGCGACCGCGGCCCGAGCGGCATGCGCTACCGCATGCTCGAGACCATCCACGAGTACGCGGGCGAGCGCGCGGCCGAGGTCCCCGGCCTGCGCGCCGCGGCCGAGCGCCGGCACCGCGCGTGGGCGCGGGCCCTGGCCGAGGAGGCCGAGCCGCTGCTGCGGTCCGCCGCCCAGCTGCCCTGGATCGCCCGGCTGGAGACCGAGCTGGACAACATCCGGGCGGCCCTGGACCGTGCCGTGTGCGCCGGCGACGAGCCGGAGGCGGCCGCGATCGTCCTCGCCATGGGCTGGTTCTGGTGGCTGCGCAACTACCGCCTGGAGGCGGCGGCCTGGGCCCGGCTGGTGCTGCGCCTGGGAGTGGCCCTGGACGGTCTGCCCGCCGGGGCGCCGGCCGCCGCCCTCGCGGACCGGGTGCGGTCCGCGGACCCGGTGGGCGTCTTTCTCGCCGCCCCCGACGGCGAGGCCGGTCACCCGCTGCGCGAGGTGCGCATGGACCTGCGGATGCTCGACCTGTTCCTCACGTCGGAATCGAGCACGCTCCACCTCGGGACCGACGAGCGGGCCCCGCGGTACATCGCGCTGGTGCGCGCCGCCTACGAGCACGCCGGTCCGCCGGCCGCCCGGCTCCCGGGCCTCGTCTGGCCGCTGACCCTGTACTACCTGGGCGGCCCGGCGGACCTCGGCCCGGACATGACCGCCTCGGTCGCCAACTGCCGCGAATTCGGGGGTGACTGGGAGATCGGCGTCGCCCTGATGTACCGCACCCACGTCATCGTCGACTCACCGGGCAACCTGCACGGAGTGGACGAGGACCTGGCCGAGCTGCGGACGCTCAGCCGGCGCGTCGGCGACCGCTGGATGTGGGCCCAGGTGTGCAGCGCGGCCGGCGAGGCGGCCATGGCCCGCGGCCGGTTCGACGAGGCACGCGGCGAGTACGAGGAGGCACTGCGCCTCGCCTACGAGGTCGGCGCGTACGCCGAGTCGCCGTTCCTGATGGCGCGCCTCGCCGAGATCGCCTACCGCTCGGGGGACCGGGACGGCGCGCTGGCCTCCCTGGCCGAGGCCGGGGACGCCGCCGACCGGTACGCCGTGCCGGAGTCACGGGCGTTCGTGCTGCTGATGCGCGCCCGGATCGCGCTGCACGACGGCCGGCCGTCGCGGGCCCGCGAGCTGTACGAGACCACCTGCGAGGTGATGCGGCAAGGCACCCCGCCACCGCAGTTCACGGCGGCCGTGCGGACGCTCGAGGCGCTCCTGGCGGCCGCCGAGTCGGGCCCGGCGCACGGTCTTCCGGTGGTCGCCGAGGCGCTGGGCGACGCCGTGGCCCAGCGCTGCTCCGAAGCGATCACGGCGGGACTGGTGGACGTCGCGGCCGGCCTGCTGGCCCGGCTCGGCGATCTGCCGGGGGCGCTCAGGCTGTTCGCCGCCGCCGACCACTGGCGGGACGGCCGTCAGCGCCCCGAGCCGGAGCGCGGTGAGGCCGCCCGGGTGCGGGCCGATGCCCGTGCGGCCCTGCCGGCCGAGCGCATCGCCGCCGAGTGCGCCCGGGGCGCGACCCTCGACGCGGCGGGTGTCCTGGGCGAACTGGGCGCGAGGACGGCGGCCGCCGACGGCCGGTAGGGGCGCGCTACCGGCAGGTGAACCGGGACTCGGCCCAGTCCGCCGGCACCGCCCGGCCGAAGAGGCCGCCGAGCGGTTCCACGACGAGCCGCACGGACTTGTGCCCGGTCAGGTCCACATGGACGGGGACGGCCCGGTCCCGGCCGTCGACCGTCCCGGACCGCCACAGCCGTACCCCGTCGGCCCACACGGAGAAGGAGACCCTGCCGAGGCCGAGCAGCATGTCGTCCACGCCGGCCAGCGCGTCGTAGGCGGTGCACGGGCGGTTGAGGGCGATCGTGACGGACGACGCGCTGTGGACGGTCACCCCGCGCCCGTACCGCTCGCCACCGATCGACATGCCGTGGCGCTGCCACACCCAGCTGCTGCCGCGCAGCTCGATCTCCGGCCGCATACCGTCGCCGTCGACGTCGTACCGCAGATCGCTCAGCTCGTAGACGGCGGGTGCCGGCGGGGGAGGGGGCGGTGGGGTCGGTCTCGGCGTCGGCTTCGGTGCCGGCGGCGGTGCCGGTGCCGCGGTGCGCGTCGGCTCGGGCGCCGGCTTCGGGGTGGGCGCCGGCCTGGGCGTCGGAGTGGGCGTGGGCGTCGGAGTGGGCGTGGGCGTCGGGGTCGGCTCGGGGGCGAGCCGCACCGGCCTCGGTGCGGGTTTCCGCTCCGGTGGCGGCGCGGGCGAGGGCGCCCCGGGCCGTACGACCCGTGCCGACGGCGACGGCCTCGCGACCTCCCTCACCGGGTGGCCGTCGTTCACCAGGGCCAGTGCGACCGCGGCGACGGCCACCGCGACGACACCGGCCGCGATACCCGCCTTCACCGGCGCCCCGAGCCCCTCCGAGACCGCCGCGCCGCCCGCACCCCCGGACGATCCGCCGGCCGCGGCGGCGGCACCCGCGGCGCCCGCTCCGGCGCTGCCGGCCGCGATCCCGAGCGCCTTGGCGTACCCGGCTGCCCCGAACCAGCCGATGACCGCGACCGGGACGACGCCGGGGATACCGTCCGCCACCTCTTCGATCTGGGCCGCGGCCAGCCGGCACCTGGCGCACTCCTCCAGGTGCTTGCGCAGGCCCCGCTCGGCGCGGACGCGCAACTTGCGGCGGGCGTAGGTGCCGAGCTGGTCGGCGTAGCGGGCGCACTCCTCGTCGTCGGCGAGGGCGGCGCTGACGTGTGCCTGGAGGTAGGCCTGCTTCAGGCCCTCGCGGGCCCGGCTGGCCAGTACCCGGGTGCCGTTGGCGTCCAGTCCGAACAGCACGGCCACCTCGCTCGGCGACTCGTCCTCGACCTCGGTGTGCCACAGCACGGCCTGCCAGCGTTCGGGCAGCGAGCGGAAGGCCCGCATCGCCATGGACTGCTCGGCCTCGTGCAGGGCTCGCACGTCGGCACCCAGCTCAAGCCCCGCGCCGAAGGAGCCGGCGGACGTGCTGTCGTCGGACACCTCGGCGGCCCGCGCGGTCTGCTGGGCGAAGGCGGCGAAGTCGTCGACGAGCTGCTCGCGGCGGGCGGACCTGGCCCAGTGTGCGGCCACGCGTCGTACACAGGTCAGCAGGTAGGCGCGGACGGCGTGTTCGGGTCCCGAGCCGCCGCGCACGGCCTGCAGCATCCGGGCGAAGACCTCGGCCGTGAGGTCGTCGGCGGTGTGGCCGTCCCGGCAGCAGGTCCGCGCATAGCGCCGTACGGCGTCCGCGTGCCGCCGGTACAGCTCGGCGTAGGCGGAGTTGTCACCGCCGCGCATCCGGTCGATCAGCTCACCGTCGGCGGGAGGCGCCTCCCGGGGCGGCGGGAGCACACTGCCCTCACGCTGGGCCGGCACGCTCTGCTCCGGCGGAACGCGGGAGGGCGGCGGTGCGCCGGGGACGGCCCGGCCGCCGCCCTGACTCGGCACCTGGGGCGAGGCCTGCCCGGTGGCCTCCGGGGCACCGTCACCGCGGGACTCGTCCCACCCGTCAACGCTCATCGCGTAAAGCCCCCGACGCCGGCCCGGCCCAACCCCTCACCGGCTCAGAGTGCCACACCGCGGTTTCCCGGAGACCCGTCGTTCGCGGCATCCACTCGTCCGAGCGGACTTGGCACCACCCCATCCGGAAGCCCACCCGAACGAGCTACCGAAAAGGCCGTGACCGGTGCTTCCCGGGCCCGGTATCCACGCGCCTCCGGCCGTGACCGGTGCTTCCCGGCCCGGTGCCCACGCGCCTCCGGCCGTGACGGCCGCACGGTGCCGCGGGCGGTACCCGGGGCTCGCCGAGGCGCCCCGCGGGTACCCGGGGCTCGCCGAGGCGCGCGGTGCCGGTCACGCGGGGTTCCGGGGCACCGAAGGCGCGCGGTGCCGGTCACGCCGGCCGGGAACGCAGGCCCTCCAGCAGGATGTCCAGCAACCGCGAGGACGCGGCCGCCTGCTGGTCGGGGTCCGGCAGCGAGGGCGCCGCCGTGGCGATCACCAGCAGTACGTCCGACACGGACACGTCCGGACGCAGCTCACCCGCCGCCCGCGCCCGCTCCACCAGTTGCCCGACGACCTCGAGCAGCGCCCCGGCCCCGGTGTCGTCGACCGGCACCGCGCCCCCGTCAGCCACCAGCCGCAGTTCACCGGCTCCCGGCTGCAGCCGCTGCTGCGGCACCCGGGCACCGTCGACCGCACCGACCGCACCGACCGCACCGACCGCACCGACGGAGCCGTCCGAATCCTCCGGGCCGGTGGAGCCCACCCGCAGCACCTGCGGCGGGAGCAGCCGCCCCGCGCCCGACGCCACGGACGTCCGCAGGAACCGGGACAGCGCCGACCACGGCTCGTCCTCCTGCCCGAGCGCGGTACGCGCCTGCTCCGTCAGCCGCGCGGTCTCCTCCTCGGCGATCCGCCGGACCAGTACGTCCTTGCTGGGAAAACGCCGGTACACCGTGCCGACACCGACCCGCGCGCGCCGCGCCACATCCTCCATCGGCGCGCCGTACCCCAGCTCGCCGAACACCTCACGCGCCGCACGCAGCACGTGCTCCAGATTGCGCTGTGCGTCCACGCGCAGCGGCGTCGTACGCACCCCGTCCGTGCGTCCGCCGTCCGTCGCCGCGCTCACCGCGGCGCCACCGGGCGCGACGACGGTGGCAGATGACCATTGCTTGTCCTGAACATGCATGTGTTCCCCCGGTAATGACGTCTCCCCCCGGAGACTCTCCCCACCTGAATTCCGGAGTGTGCGGAACGGGCATCGGTCCCGACCGGACCCGCCCGTCGCGGACCCGTTCGACCACATTCCCTACACCCCGTCGACACACGAACATAGTTGAGAGGGAGTCAATTCAGAAGGGGCAGGTTCCGCACAGTGCGCCCCCCGATCGGAGTACGGGTCATATACGCACCGATTGCACACCTTCGTACCGTCTCGTCCGCCCCTACTGACCTGGCCCCTTTCGTCCTGGCCCGACGCCGCCTCCGGCCCCGCGCACACCCGGCCGCCGGTCACACAAATTGCCGGGGCTGTGGACAAACAACAGCGCCGGGTGCGTCATGGGATGGTGAAGGAACGTGCGCGCATTCTGGTTGTCGGCGGCGGCTACGTCGGGATGTACACGGCCCTGCGCCTCCAGCGGAAGCTGAAGGCCGAGCTCAAGCGGGGCGAGGCCGACATCACGGTCGTCACCCCCGATCCCTACATGACGTACCAGCCGTTCCTGCCCGAGGCGGCCGCGGGCTCGATCTCCCCCCGTCATGTCGTCGTACCGCTGCGCCGCGTCCTCGACCGCTGCCATGTCGTCGTCGGCGAGGTGACCTCCATCGACCACGCCGTGCGCACCGCCGCCGTCACCACGCTCGCCACCGCCGAGGAGGGCAGGCCCGCCGAGCTGATCGGGTACGACGAACTGGTGCTCGCCCCCGGTTCGGTCTCCCGCACACTGCCCGTCCCCGGCCTCGCCGAGTACGGCATCGGCTTCAAGACCGTCGAAGAGGCCATCGGACTGCGCAACCACGTCATCGAGCAGATGGACATCGCCTCCTCCACCCGCGACCCCGCGATCCGCGACGCGGCCCTCACCTTCGTGTTCGTCGGCGGCGGCTACGCGGGCGTGGAAGCACTCGGCGAACTGGAGGACATGGCCCGCTACGCCGCGCGCTACTACCACAACGTCCGCCCCGAGGACATGAAGTGGATCCTCGTGGAGGCCTCCGACCGCATCCTCCCCGAGGTCGGCGAGGAGATGGGCCGCTACACCGTCACCCAGCTGCGCCGCCGCAACATCCAGGTGCTGCTGAACACCCGCCTGGACTCCTGTTCCGGCCGCGTCGCCGTCCTCAGCGACGGCCAGCGCTTCCCGACCCGCACGCTCGTGTGGACCGCCGGCGTCAAACCGCACCCGCTGCTCGCCGCCACCGACCTGCCGCTCACCGGCCGCGGCCGCCTGAAGTGCACCGCCGAGCTGACCGTCGACGGCGCCCCGCACGCGTGGGCCGCGGGCGACGCCGCCGCCGTCCCCGACGTCACCGCCGGCCGGCCCGGCACCGAGACCGCCCCCAACGCGCAGCACGCCGTACGGCAGGCCAGGGTCCTCGGCGACAACATCGTCCACGCCCTGCGCGGGGAGCCCCTCCGGACGTACGCGCACGCGTACGTCGGCTCCGTGGCCTCCCTCGGCCTGCACAAGGGCGTCGCCCAGGTCTACGGGCGCAAGCTGAAGGGCTACCCTGCCTGGTTCATGCACCGCGTCTACCACCTCAGCCGGGTGCCCACCGTCAACCGAAAGGCCCGGGTGCTCGCCGAATGGACCCTCGCCGGGCTGTTCAAACGGGAGATCGTCTCGCTCGGCTCGCTCGAACATCCGCGAGCGGAGTTCGAACTCGCGGCCGGGGGAAAGCCTCCTCACAGCCCCTCCGACGACCCGAAGGGGTCGACCTGACCGGACCGAGGAACTGTACGGACCGCCGAGGCGTCTGACGGATGTCGCCGCGGCCCGCCCCTGCCAGACTGCCCCATGTCCTCGGACGGCCCACCCGCCCGCCCTCAGCACCCACGAGGCCTTGCCCACAGTGAACTTCACCCGCTGGAGCGCCCGGCTCCCCGGAACGCAGCGCCGCGCCGCAGCGCGGACCGAGACCGCGGTCTCCCCGGACCGGCGGGGGGAAGGCTCCGTGCCCGCGGCCCGCGCCGAGCAGCAGCCCGACGGGGCCCAGCCGGGGACCCATCCGGTGCCGGCGGTCGACGAACTGGCCGCGCGCGACGTCCTCGACCGCGTCCCGGCCCTCGTCGCCCTGGTACACGGCCCCGACCACCGCATCGCCTACGTCAACGACGCCTACACGGCCGCCTTCGGCACCCGCTCCCCGGGCACCCCCGCGCACCAGGCGCTGCCCGAACTCGCCGCACTCGGTCTGCTCCCGCTCCTCGACCAGGTGCTGCGCAGCGGCAAGCCCCGCACGCTGAAGTCCCGCAAGGCGGTCGACGGCCGCTCGTACACCTTCACCTGCACCCCCGTGGCGGAGGACGGCGACCGCGACGGCGGCGTACTCCTCTTCGCCACCGACGTCACCGACCACGCCGAGGCCGCCGAGCGGCTGCGCGCCAGCGAGCGCCGGCAGCGCGAGACGGCGGTGACCCTCCAGAGATCCCTGCTCCCGCAGGAGCTGGAGCAGCCCGACGACCTGCGCATCGCCGCCACCTACCAGCCCGGCGGCACGGAGGCCGCGGTGGGCGGCGACTGGTACGACGTCATCACCCTCGGCGGCGGCCGCACGGCCCTGGTCATCGGCGACGTCATGGGCCGGGGGGTGCGGGCGGCGGCGGTCATGGGCCAGTTGCGCACCGCCGTGCGCGCCTACGCCCGGCTCGACCTGCCTCCGCACGAGGTCCTGCAGCTCCTCGACGGCCTCGCCACCGAGATCGACGCCAACCAGATCGCCACGTGCGTCTACGCCGTCCACGACCCCAACGAGGGCCGCCTGGTGTACGCGTCCGCCGGGCACCTGCCGATCCTGGTCCGCGACGAGAGCGGCACCGTCTCCCGCGCCGACGAACCCACCGGCCCGCCGCTCGGCACCGGCGGCTGGATCCACGCCTCGGGCTCCATCGCCCTGGGCCCCGGCGCCACGGCGGTCCTCTACACCGACGGTCTGGTCGAGCGCCGCGACCAGGATCTGGACGAGGGCATCGCCGCGCTCGAACGAGCCCTCGCGGGCGCGACCGGCACCCCGCAGGTCGTCTGCGACCGTCTGGTCCGCTCGGCCGGCGTCACCGCCGACCACGACGACGACGTGGCCGTCCTCGTCCTCCAGCACCCCGCGCGCACGGGCCCCGAGAGCGACCTCTTCCGCAACGCGGCCCTGGAACTCCTCGGCGGTGTGGAAGCAGCCCCGCGCGCCCGCGCCTTCGCCTCCGGCGTCCTGACCAGCTGGCGCTTCCCCGCCGAACTGCACGACCTGGGCGTCCTCGCCACCAGCGAGCTGGTCGCCAACAGCCTGCAGCACGGCATCCCGCCCATGCGGCTGCGGCTGCGCCGCACCGACCGCCGCCTGATCATCGAGGTCACCGACGGCGACGACCACCTCCCCCGCCGGCGCCGCGCGGAGCCCGGCGACGAGTCCGGCCGGGGCATCGCCATCGTGGCGACGATCGCGTCCGGCTGGGGCTGCCGCAGAACGCCGGGCGGCGGCAAGGCGGTGTGGTGCGAGTTCGTCCTGCCGAAGGGAAAGCACTGACCGGGCCCGGTGGACGGGCCTGCGGGCCGCGCCCCCGCGGGGGCGCGGCGGAGCGCCCGGCTCAGGCCTCCACGGTGACCGGCTCCGCGGCTCCCCGGGCCACCACCCGGCTTTTGGCGGCAGCCGCCCACGGCTGGTCCTGAGCGGCGGTGAGCCGCCGCCCGAGCCGCAGCGCCAGCCAGGTGATGCCCAGCGAGAACAGCAGGAAGGTCACGACGTACGGCGCGTGCAGCGAGGCACCCATGGGCCCGCCCACGGCCGGTCCGACGGCCAGTGCCAACTGCTTGACGAGGGCGAACGCCGAGTTGTACTGCCCGGCCATGCCTTCCGGCGCCAGATCGGCGACCAGTGGCGCGACCGTCGGCGACAGCATCGCCTCACCCAGCCCGAACAGGGCGTACGTCGACACGAACGCGGCCGTGGCCATCTCCTGGCTGCCGTGGCCGAGCCCCGCGTACCCGGCGGTCAGCCAGGCGACGGCCCAGATGAGCCCGACCCCGGCTATGACCCGGGACCGCCGGCGCCGCTCCACGAACCTGAGCACGGCGAACTGGGCGACCACGATCATCAGTGTGTTCGCGGCCAGCGCCGTGCCCAGCGCGGAGGTGGATATCCCGGCCGCCTCCACGCCGTACGCGCTCAGCCCCGACTCGAACTGGCCGTAGCAGGCGAAGAACAGCACGAAGCCCAGCACGGACAGCTGCACCATCGCCCGGTTCCCGAGCAGCTGCTTCCAGCCGCCCCGCGCCGATCCCGCGGGCGCGTCCTCGATGCGCGGCGAATGCGGCATCCGCACCGTCGCCATCACCACGACCAGCAGCAGGAACATCGCCGCCTCGATCGCGAACAGGAGCGTGAACGAGGACACGCGCGTGGTGTCGACGAGATGACCGCCGATGAGACCGCCGACTCCGAGGCCCAGGTTCTGCAGGAAGAACTGCATCGCGAAGGACCGTGACCGGGTGTCCGCCGTCGAGCAGTCCACGATCATCGTCGCCAGCGCCGGCTGCATCACGGCCTGCCCGGCACCGAGCGCGGCCGCGGACAGCAGCACGGTCGTCGAACCGCCCGCGAGGCCGAGGCTCAGCGCGCCCAGAGCGGCGGTCCCCAGGGCGGCGAGCAGGACCGGCAGCGGGCCGCGCCGCACGATCGCCCTGCCGGCGAACGGCAGCACGATCAGCGCGGCCACGGCGAAGACGGCGAGCACCAGTCCCGCCGTCATGGCCCCCAGGTCCCTCACCTGCGCCACGTAGACGTACAGGTAGGGGACCGTGAAGCCGAGCCCGAAGGCGCTGAGTGCGTTGCCCACGTGGATCCGGCGCATCGCTGCGCCCATCGCCCTGGTCACGTTCACCTCTCTCACTAGTTAGGCCTGAAGACTTCAAAGCTAAAGTTCGAAGCTAAAGACTACACAGTGAAGGACTTCAAGGCAAAGGGGTCGCGTGCCATACTGCGGCCATGGCCGACACCCCCGGCGTCCCGGAGCCGACACTCGAAGAACAGATCGCCGCCTACCAGCGCGAGTTCCAGGACCTCGACCCGCAGGTGGAGAAGGTGGTGTCGGCGCTGTCCCGGCTGAACCGCCGCATGAACGTCGCCTACGGCCGCCAGACCGCCGAGCTCGGTATCAGCAACGCCGAGTGGGAGGTCCTCAAGGCACTGGTCCTCTCGGGCGCCCCCTACCGGATGGGCCCGGGTGAGCTGGCCAAGCGCCTCGGCCTCACCCCGGCCGCCATGACCCACCGGATCGACCGCATGGTCACCGAGGGCCTGGTGACCCGGGAGCGCGACGAGTCCAACCGGGTGCGGGTCATCGTCGAGCTGACACCCGGGGGCCGCGAGAAGTGGCTGGAGGCGATGCGCCTGGCGACCGTCTTCGAGGAGGACCTGCTCCAGGACCTGACGCCGGCGGAGCGCTCTGTGCTCGGCGAGGTGCTGACCCGGCTCCTGCGCAGGGTGGAGCACGCGCAGCCCGACGCCGGCGGCCGGCTCAGCGACCTCGACTGACCGTCGACCCCGGCGCCCGCTGCCGGCGTACCCAAAAGATGTTGACAGGGGATGGTTGACACGCCCCTGGTGGTTCCGTAGAGTTCTTCGGGTTGCCGCCGAGCCGTAACGGTTCTCCGGCAGCGCCTCAGCCGCCTCGAGCGGCACCCCTCACACCATCAGCACGATCTCCTGACCGAGTTGATTTCGGCGTGCCCGAATTCAATTCGAATTGGGACTCGGCGGCCCGATTGGGAATCGCCGGGCGGATCCGCTAAGGTTTGAGACGTCGGAACGGCCCAAGGGCCGGGAAGACAAACCCCCCTGACTGGGAGTCAGACGCCGAAAGGATCTGATAGAGTCGGAACCGCCGGAAAGGGAAACGCGAAAGCGAGAACCTGGAAAGCACCGAGGAAATCGGATCGGAAAGATCTGATAGAGTCGGAAACACCGAAGGGAAGCCCGGAGGAAAGCCCGAGAGGGTGAGTACAAAGGAAGCGACCGTTCCTTGAGAACTCAACAGCGTGCCAAAAATCAAC